>NZ_CP083951.1:3066270-3745656 GCF_006440675.2 Mesorhizobium sp. B2-8-5 | reverse complement strand
CGCCGCCTTGATCAGGCTTGTCGTGTGGCCGAGAAAGGTCATGGTTCGATCGATCAGCCCGAAGTCGAGCGCGCCGAGGCTATTGAGTGCTTTGGGAATCTGATCGAGGTCGCCGTCGACGATCGTGGCAACTTTGCTCACCAGATCCTTGATCGCACTGGCCTGAAATTCGATCAGTCTGCGCTCGAACTCTTTGAGTGTGATGAGCAGATTGATATGAGTGCCAGTCATGGCGAGCAGGCGGCCGATGTCATGGAGATCGGCAACGAACGCTGCCTTGTCGAAGCTGTCGTCGATATAGGCGCTAATCTGCGCATTGAACGATTTGAGCTTAGCGACTACCGGGCTGAGTTGATTCTTTAAACGCACCTCGGCAATCGGACGGATGAAGTCTTTGACGTCTTGGGGCAGCTGGTCACCCCCCCCTCGTGCGGCGGCGTCATCGCCGAGCGCGTCGATCAGGCGGACGATGTCGATCCCAAAAGCTGTGCGCCCAGTCCCTTGGAAAGCCGCCGTCCGCTCGAGCAATTCGGTCTGCAGCCGCTCGCGTCCCGGCTTGTCGTCGATCGCTGCCGAGGCGTTCGACCGGAGCCGATCCCAACTCTCCTCGAAGATCTGTGTTGCCTTCGGCTCGGGTTTGGCAAAGAGCGCCTTTAGCGCTGATTCCGATGTTGTGGGCTTGAGTGCGGGTTCGAGCCCGATGATCCTCGACTGGGTGATGAGGGCGCGGCTAAGGGCGGCCGCCTGATCGTGCGCGGCTCGTACCAAAATCGGATTGAGTTGGGCGATTAGCCGATCAACGATCGTAGCACTTGCGATATAGTCATCGTCCGCTTGTGCATATGACCAGCGGCGGTTGTTGACGGTGGCGAAGCGGAAGGCGGCCAGCAGGCCCGCACGCACCGAGCCATCGGCGTCCTTTGCGTCGTCGGCGACTGAAATCTTCGTGTTCAGGTTGCCGCGCGCCTGCGGAATCTCTATCCAGTTTGGCGGAAGATCGACAGAGCGCATTCGGAGAGCCGGCCAGTCGATAGCATCGCGGACCATGTCCATCAGCGCCTTGCGCAACTCGTTGGCATCCCGCTGCTCAAGAGCAGTACCACCGGACCATTTCTCCAGCTTGACGCGCAGGTCGGTAACGCGCGGATCCTCGGTGGCCATGTCCACAACACGCGTGGCGACTTCGGCCCCACCACCCTCGGTCTTGCCCTCGCTTGTCGTGGGAGGTGCAGGAGGCGGTGGCGCGACGAAGCCAATATTGGCAAGTTCGCTCGGCGGTGGCAGGTGAAAGGCCGTAAAAATCGCCGGCGAGATATGCTTGATCGCCGCTACGTCGGGCGGGTTGCCGCCCCAGAGCGCGAGAAGGGTTGAAAGCCGGCCGCTGACCGAATCGGGCTGATGGGTCTGCTTGATCCAGCTTGCGAGAGTGGCGTTCGGCCGAAAGCCCTGGAACTCGGGCGTCGGGAAGTTGTGAGCTTCGAAGCTCTTGCGCAATAGCAGAGTCGACCGCAGGATCTGGTTGATGACGCGCCGCGGATTGAGTTCGAGCTTCCCACCTTTGAGCAGAATGCGGCCGGCAAGCGCATCGATTGCTTCGCGGTTGAACGGAAAGAGCGGCGCGCCATTGCTCGCGCTTCCAAATGCGGCGACAGCGTCGCTGTCGGCTTCGTTAAGATCCTCGTCGCGCCACAACGGCAACCAGTCGGTGAGCGACTGTTCCGGCCCACGCTGCCTGAAGAGGCGCTTGAGATCGGCGCTCCCCCAGCGGGCGGCATTGAGATAGGCGCCGACCATATCCACGACGCTTGCCTTGATTTCGTCATCGCCCTGCAGTCGGCCCCCGATAACCCATTCCCAGCGGGCGCGGGTCAGGATCGTATCGCGGAAATTCAGATGACCGTCGGTGAGTGCGAGCGCCGTGCGCATGGTCGCGCGCACTTTTTCGCCGGCATATTCGCCTTCCTGAATGCAGACCTTAAGCAGTACCTCCTGAATGCCCGCAAGCGCCGCAAAATCCTCGACGAGAAGGACCAGATCCTTGCCTTCCTGGAACAGGATCTCGCGAACCGAGAGGATGATCTCCTGCAGCGTAATGCCGCCCGTGCTCTGCTCGAGTTGAAAGACATTGCTGATCGCCGGATCAATCGCCTTGTTCAGCAAGTCGACCGCTGGCTCGAGCCGTTCGAGCCCGACCATGGCGATGTTGACCTTGTAATAGTCGCGGACCCTCTGGGCGGCCTTGCTGATATCCACCTCCTTGGGAAGGATTAGATCGGACGCGACAAAACGAGACAGCGTATCTGCCTGCTCGACTTCGCCCGATCGCCCACTCAGCGCGCGAGACAACACTCGGGCGAGGATGGTCTTGAAATGCTCGGCGAGCGCTGCGTCCGAAAAGAGCTTCGGCAAATCCCCAGAATACCCGATCAGTTGGCGTAGGTCGCTTCGGTCGGGATTTTGCTTGAACTCGGCGATCAACTCAGCGCGGCGCGCTGTAAGCGCATTTTCGAGGTGGGCGCGAAAGGTGACGACGGCACTATCCAGGTTCACCTCTGCAACCGCGCGAGTGAGATCCTGCCAAGGCTTGGTGTATTGGGGATTGTCCTTGAGCGGCGCAAGGATCAGTTCGACGACGGTGCGCAGGCTCGCACTCTTGGGGATGCGGATGATGTGATAGCGATCGCGCTTCGCAGAACGCTGCAATTGGGCATCAAGCCAGCGGACAATATGTGACTTGCCCACTCCGGAGACGCCGGTGATGGGCAGGAGCACGTAGCCGCCGGGAACATTTTCGGTGGTGAAGGCTTCAAGCAGATCCAACTCGGTCGCCGGCGTTGTGACCTCACTACCTTCGGCGCGCCGCACGATCGCAACGGGCTGGTGAACGGCGAGCAGCACCGCTGCATCGGCGGTCTCCGCTTCATTCTTGATGCAAGCGTTCACTGCATCGGCATCGGGCCAATAGCTTTCGAGCATTATTTGCCCTTCCTTGGGGCGATGCGTCGGACATGCGTCATCCGGAGCCAAAGCCGCTGCTCGGCACCCACCAGGTTTACGCCCGCTTCGGTGTCACTACGCTGTTCAGTCGCGATCGCGCCCTCATACCCAAGCCGCCGGATCGCACGCGACAGTGCAGTTGAGAGGGTGTTCGAAGGTGGCCTAGTCCAAGTCGAACCTTTGAGGAGATCCTCGATGTGCTTGCGATAGGACCCACCATCGAGGACGGGGAGCACTTCGGCGATGCGATCGACGAACAGTGTTGCAGGAAGCGTTTGCTCCGTGCCAAAGACCTCGTCTAGGCTTTCGCGCAAGGCCTGAGTCGGATCGATGGTGACCGGCGACCCGTTTCGCGCGAAGCCGAGATAGATCATCCACGTCCGCAGGCCGTTCCATCGCGTATCGTTCTGGAGCATCCTCTTTGCCTTGTCGGCGACCTGACTGCCCTCAAGGGCATCAATCCTGGCATGTGAACTGGTGTCGATCGTGTAAATGTCCTGGGCGAGGATCCACGAGAGGCCGCGATTTAGATCGGCGCTTTTATTCTCCTCGGCTTCAAAGAAACGCAGGTTGTTCTCTGGCGCGAGCGCGATCGTCCGTAGCACCTTCGGCAGACGGCTTTCGGCAATATCGGGATTCTTGCCAAGGACCGTCCGATAGGGTTCGCGCAGGCTGACTAGTTTGTCCTCGATCGCAAAAAGGCCTAGTTCGGTCCAGCGGTTGAGCGTCTGGGTCAAATGCTTTGGATCCAGGCCATCGACGCCGAGGCCGCATGCGCCAAGCAGGTCTTCGCGGCTCGTTGTACTGAGGCGGACCAGTGCGCGGGCGAGGACAATCGCGACGTTGAACAGCCCGTCGCTTGGCATGTTCAGGATGCTCATCGCCGTGCCCCTGCCTTAAACTGGTCGAATGTGAGGACGTTGTTGCCTGTCTCAATCAGTCGCCGACCCGGGTGGAAGGGATCGGCCGTCGAGGCTGTCGCGATCATGATATGGAGCGGCCGGACGAGCAGCATGAGCGGCTCGGCCGAAACATGGTCGCCAATGACGGAGGCGCGAGCCACTCGATAGACGGTTGGCTGCGAAGCGGCCTCTTCCTCAAGCGACTGGACCAGCAGTATGCGGTCGGGCGCTCGCCGATGCAACTGCCTGATGCCGTCGAACTCACGCATCGCATCAGGGACCGCAATCTCGCGAATCCCAAACGTCGAGACGAGATCTGCCAAGATGTCGACGATTTGCGCCGACCTGACCTCCTCGGGTAATGCGATGATCACCGGGGAGGTGATCGACAGGTGCGGGAAGCGCAGCCGGAACAGGCTGGTGTCGGGCGCCTCGACATCCTCAATGCCGAACGAGTTAGGCTCGCTGTAGAAGGGATCAGCGCGGTGAGTACGCCGATCGGCCGGGCAACCACCACACGCGCGTGACACGAGGACGGTGCGCCGAGGTTTATGGCTCGTATAGAGATCATGTAAGAGATCCGACACTTCGGTTTTGCCGTTCAGCAAGGCATCCAGAAGGCGGCCGCCTGACGAGGCCGCGGCGAGCGACCTCGTCCGCTCGCCGCCTATGCGGTCGTCGAAGACTGCTTGATTGCGGTGCCCCATTTCGGACACGCTCACCACAGCCTGCATAAAATATTGTGACCAATGCTCTTCATTGCGTATTTCGTAATCGGCATCAGTTTCATCTTCGTTTCGCGCTATCAGGTCTGGCGGCCGCGACTCAAGCTTGAGCATATCGGCACGCGCCATCATTATCAGTGTGCGCATATTCCAGGCAGCGTTATAGTCGGTCTGGCGGTAAAGCCGTTTTGGCACCGCATTCAAGTCGATCTGAAGTAGGGTTCCCATGGCATTTAGAGGGGTGGCGGACGCCGACATTGCCAACCATCTGTCGAACCCCAATTCATCGCTGATCAGCGACGGTGCCGCCAGTCGATCGGCGATCTCGCGATCGACATCGGAATAGATGATGAGTGACGCCGAGTTGCGCCCGTCGCGGCCGCCTCGCCCGACTTCTTGATAGAAACGATCGAGCGTCTCGGGCACCGCAGCGTGGATAATTGTCCGGACGTCCCCTTTGTCGATGCCAACGCCGAAAGCTGAAGTAGCCACGATGATGTCAAGTTCGTTGTCCGCCCATTGGTCGATGATGCGCCGGCGTATGGTGTCATTGGTATCACCATGGAAGGTCGCGCAGCGCGCAAACCCGGCCCGGCGCAGCCGGCCCAGCCATTCTTCGGCATCCTCACGCTTGGTGAGGTAGAGGATACTCGGCCTCGGCGCATGGCGAAGCGCCTCGAGCACCTTAGTCGTCTTTACGGCGGGATCGCCCTCGCGGTGGATCCAATATTGGGGCTCGGGACGCAGATGGATCGATGCGGCCATCTGGACGGTCTCGGCAGGGCCAAACAGCGTATCAATAGTGGTGACGGTTTCGGACGTTAGCGTCGCCGACATCAACACCGTCTTGAACGGTCTGTCGCCACATTTGGCGAGCAGCCCTCGCCTGATCCCCGCCAACATCTGGAAGGCGGGTCTGAATCCGTCGCCCCACTGGCTAATAAGGTGAGCCTCGTCAATGACAAGATAGGCGAGCAATCCCGCTTCCGCCGCGTCGTAAAGGGCGGGAAGCAAGGCTCCCGTCACCCCTTCCGGCGAACAATAGAGTATGCCTTGAGTGCCCTGCCGGATCATCGATTTGACACCGAAACGCTCCTCACCACTAAGGCCGGCATGCCACGCCAAGATGGGAACTTCGCGACGGGGAAAACGCGCCTTTAGCAGGTTGGTGGTCTGGCGTGCTTGATCGAGCGCAAGCGCGGTGGTCGGCACGACACAGATTGTCACGGGCCCTTCGAGACCGCGCACGAGGACCGGGGCCTGTGCGACGAAGCTTTTGCCAGAGCCAGTGGGGAGCGCAATGATCAGTGTCTTGCCCGGCGGCAGCAGGAATGCGCTGCGGACGGCCTCACGCTGCCCCGGTGACATATAGCAATCGAAGCCGCTCACCTCTTCCAGGAAGGGATCGATCGGCCGACGCCCGTCGAGCCGCACATCGCGTTCGGCGAATGCGTCTTCGAAAAGTGGCGCATCAATGTCGTCCACCCAGTCCGGCGACCACGGGACGGCGTCGAGTAGATAGTGGTTACCGACGCGTTGGGCGCGGACGCCGAATTGCGACCACTGATCTCGATTGGGCCAGTCGCTATTGGACGGCACCCGGAGGCGCGCGGTTGATCCGGACTGCAACGAATGTCGGCGCAACACATGGCGCAGTAGCACCATTAGGTCGCTCCACTCGTGAAAGACAGCCACCGCCTGAGCGGACTGAAGTATCTGGCGGGTCCGCTCGAACACGCCGTCGGCACTTTTAGGTGGAACGGCTACAGTTGGCCATTTATCGAGAAGATCGTGCAACGATGAAAAGTCGAGACTGTCCATCAGACCCGTCCGTCGATTGCGGCGGTCGTCGCTGGATCGCCGGTCAGGAAGCAGGCGATGACCGCGTCGACGCGCACCGAGGGTGCGCTGATTCCGGCGTCGAGCGCATCGGCAAGATCGCGCTCGATTTGCCATTCCGTTTCGGCGGTAGGATCGCTCCGACGGTCGGCACGGGCACGCAATTGGCCGAGACGCCCATAGTCGACTGCGGTCGACCTATTACGGGCTTCGACGAGGCCGTCCACGAGCGCCGGCAATTGGCGCAACGCTATCTCGGCCTGACTGCGCGCCTGCCAGCAGATCGCAGGCCAGTCGGTCATCTGGGGGAGGCGCAGCCGACCAAGCTGGTTCCATCGCTTCGGGTTAAGGTTGAAATCGCGACCAGCCTGTTCTGCCGCAACCGGGCGGTAGGGTAGATCGAGCTTGACAAGCAGCGTCGCGTCCGTCACCCGCTCCATCTCCTGATCGAGCCAGATCGTCTGGAAAAAGGGTGGTAGCGCCATATCACCGCGGCGCGTGACCGCTGCCTCGCCGGCGGCGCTCAGTCGGTCCGCTGCCGCCAGCACTGAGCGCGCACCGGCGAGGTCGGGCTCGACGATAAAGTCGAAGCGAAAATAGAGGTCGACGGTACCCTCGCCCTGATGCCCCGGAAAGTACCGCCACATCGCGCTTGACCGTCCACGATCATCGATCTGCGAGAGGTCCCACATGCCGTCGATGAAGGGCTCCCCATAGCGCAACAAACGGGCTTGTGCGGCCCTGCCTTCGCGTCCGAGCGCGGTGCGACGTCGGTACGTCACTGGGTAGGTTTTTACCGTGCGCGTGAGACGAGCCTCGACTGAGGTGTCCATCGTGGCGGAAAAGCGGTTCAGAAAGGTCTGAAGCGGAACCAGCGTATGCGGTTGCCCCGTCACGTAGCGATAGCAGAAGGGAAGTGTGCCAGGCGCCTGCTCCTCGCGACCGCCCTGTCCTGGGTCGCGCGCGAACATTAGGTTGGTCTCGATCCAGGCCGAGGCAGCAGAATCAATCTCTCGCCATCCTTCGTCGATGTCGCTGAGGGCATCCAGCATGTCGTAGGATGGAGCGCCCAGCGCATCTAGCGCGTCCTGCTGATCAATGGCGGCGATTTCACGCTCGATCCTGCCGTCTTCACCCCGGCTCTCGGCGATGAGATCGATGATCGCCTCGGGGCCTTCGCGAAACAGCGATGACGCGAAGGTCCGAGTCATCTCTTCGATGATGTATTGGAGGCTCGCGACCGAACGATCGAAGATCCTCAAGGCTTCATCGAGGTAGTTGACCCAGGCGGTCTCATAGGGATTGTCGCGGCAGGCGAGGACAATCGAGCGCACCGCGTCGCCGGCCCCATAGCGGTCGGCACGCCCCAAGCGTTGTTCGATCCGGTTGGGATTGAACGGCAGATCATAATGGATGACGATCTTTCGTCCGCCCTGAAGATTAAGACCCTCTTCAGCACGGTGATCGCACACCAGGATTGGCCGCGCCGGATCTCGATTGAACGCCATCCAGTCTTCGTGCTCGGGATCATGCCGATCGACCGGCAGGCCTAGATCACTGGTAAGCGTCTTCGCTAGCCGGTCGGCCGTCTCGCTGTCGGTGCAGAAGATGACAAACTGCTGCCGGGGACCGAGCAAGGGCTTGATCGCCGCAACCAGCGCGGATACCCGATCGTCGAACGCCTCCTCGCCTGATAACCCCTCCACTATGCCAGCGAAACGCGCGCTGTCGCCGACGAGAAGGGTCTGGCGTGCGAGAAAACCGACATCGCCAGCGCCCGAAGATGCATATTCCTGTATCCGCTCAAGCGTCTGGAAGAAGATGCGTGTTCGGTCGGTCCGCGTTGGCTCGCCATTGACTGTTGTCGCTTCCTCGAAGCGCCAATATTCAGCCGCGTGGTATACACGCGCGGTGGCAGAACTGCCGTAGTCCACTCGGATCGTGCCCGACCGGTCTGGGGTAAGACCGATGATGTTGCGCCGTCGGTGGCGCAAAATCCTGCGGTGGAGGCGATAAACCTCGCTGATGTGCGCGCGCACCCGGCCGATCGCGTTGATCAATTCGGGATCGGATTCGTCCGGCAACCCATCAACGATGATGCGTAAAGCCGCGACATGGGTCTGCAGCAGATGGTCGTCGGCAAAATGTTCGGCGAGTTGGTCGAGTGTACGGTCGAGATAGAGAACGTTTTCCGGCGCCAAGCCCGCAACGATCTGCGCGAGCATTTGACGGCTGGCGACCCGGCGACGAAACCCAGACTCGTCATCGAGCGCGTAGGTGTCGGGGTCGAGTAGATGGAGCATTTCGAGGAAACCACCCTCATTGTGAAGAGCCGGCGTGGCGGAGAGCAACAGGACACGTTCGATCGCCGGTGCCGTGGCCGCGATGTCCGCATATAGATCATAGTCAGATTCTGCTCTCCTACCCGTCAGATGATGAGCCTCGTCGATCACCAGCATAGTGGCGCGGGCGAGAAGTGGACGAATGGCATCGTGATCACTGGGTCCAATCACGCGGATGCGGCGGTCGAAATCGGCCCCGAGGAAGAATTTTTCGTCAAGTTCGTGGCGCCACTGAGAAACGAGTGCGTCGGGAACGATAATCAAAATGAAGGCGCTATCGCCGCAGTCAAGGATGCATTGGCGGATCAATATGCCGGCTTCGATTGTCTTGCCGAGTCCAACTTCGTCGGCAAGCAAATAGCGCTGCACCGGGTCCTGGAGAATACGGCGAACAACCTCGATCTGGTGGGCCTCGAGTTCGACCGCAGAAGATATTAACGCGGACATCCCCATAGTTACCCCTCGCTGGGCCATGACCGAGCGGACGAACCCGCTGCGACCATCGGAAAAGCGTGGCGTTTCATTGATCTTAGCGGCGAGGAAAGCTGTGGGATCGACGATTGGGTGATTCCATCGAACGTTCACGTGGGCAACCGAGAGCCATCGGTCGGATCCGTTGGGGAATCTGCAATATTGGCGGATACCATGATCATCGAGCAGTCGCCCGATTTCCCAAGAGGAAAGTGCGGCGTTGTAGTGATAGATCCGTGTCTGTTCGGGAAGCGTGACCGCCTCAAGATCGGCGACACCTACGTCGACTGAGATTGCCGGGTTCCAGGGCGCGTCGAAAAATTCGACTGAGCAAATGTCGCCGCTCCGACCGATTGCCTTCCCAACACCAAGTGCAGCACGCTCACCCCGGAGCACCCTCACGAACACCGAATCCCCCCCACGCTATTGATGGATGAGATATTATCGTCTCAACTAGCTATATTCATATTCAATTTGAAAAACGCCCCGCGCAATTCACAGGATGAGCATGGGTCACAACCGTGTTCAAACCATTCGTTAGAAATGGCTCGCTCGGATCGAACCAGCGTTATTTGCCTCCACAAGTCCTAGCTAGGTGATGCTCGTTTAGGGCGGACTGTCGAGCCACGCGACGCGTTGGCCTTTCCGCCTATACCAGCTCTCTGGGGCAGTTACTGGGCCCGCGATGGCGCGCCCTCTGGCGGAAGCGCCGGCACGATCGGGCCCACCGGGTGCTCAGATTGGACGCGTCAGGCTGCCGGACCGACTGCCCCAGCCTTCGGCCAGAGCAAGCAGAATTTCTCGCGTAGAACCGCGCTAGGCCGCAAGCTCACAGCTGAATTGGCGATAACCGTTGGCGCGAAGCTCACAAGAAGGACAGTTTCCACAGCCCCAGCCCCAGACGTGCTGCTCTGTTCGGTTACCATTATAACAGGTATGTGTTTTATCAAGTATGAGGTTGACCAAAACTTTGCCCCCAAGAACATCTGCCATCCGCCAGGTTTCGGCTTTGTCGATCCACATTAGCGGCGTGTGAACGACGAAGCGGTGGTCCATGCCAAGATTGAGCGCGAGTTGCATCGCCTTCATGGTGTCGTCGCGACAATCGGGGTAGCCAGAGTAGTCTGTCTCGCAAACACCCGTTACTATATGGCGTGCCCCGCGGCGGTAAGCGACCGCTGCCGCAAAAATCATGAAAAGCAGATTGCGCCCCGGGACAAACGTGTTGGGAAGGCCATTTTGAAGCATCGCAATTTCGACATCGCGTGTGAGCGCCGTGTCGCTGATTTGCCCAAGAACAGTGACGTCAATCACACGATCCTCGCCCAGTTTCTTGTCCCAAGACGGAAAACTTTGGCGAATTGCTGTCAATACCTCAGGACGAATATCGAGTTCGATGCGATGACGTTGACCATAGTCGAACCCGATCGTTTCGACATATTCAAAGCGTTCTAATGCCCAAGCAAGACACGTAGTTGAATCCTGGCCGCCGGAGAACAGGACGATTGCCTTTGACTCTTCCATGATGCCATCTCACCCTTCGTATTCAGCCCAGCAGTCAGGCGTCTCGTAGACGACAACAGCAGACGTCTGCGGCACCGCAGGCTTGATGCGATTCCATATCCAAATTGCAATGTTTTCTGCAGTGGGGTTTTCCAAGCCTTCGACATCGTTGAGACAATAATGGTCGAGTTGAAGGAGCAATGGATTGAAGGCGGCCTCCACGTCGAAGAAGTCGACGACAAAACCGGTGTGATCGTCAACGGGTCCCTCGAGGCGGAGCTCAATTCTATAGGAATGGCCATGCATGCGGTGGCAGCGGTGTGTCAACGGCACATGTGGCAACCTGTGGGCAGCCTCGAATGTGAATGCCTGAGTTATCTTCATCTGATTCCAAGTTGTTTGTGAGTTTGAAGGCTGAGTTGCCAGCGCGGGTTGGCAAGGCAATAGGCGACCGCGTCGTGCGTATTCGAGATGCGATCAGGCCCATCCATTGGCTGGAGGAGGAAATGGTCGAAGGCCAGAGCTTCGAAGCGTTCGGGCTCTGCACCCATCTGCGGAAATACCAACTTGAGTTCATTTCCGCTCTTAATCGCGATTTCAGTGCCTGCCTTTGGGCTGACGCAGACCCAGTCGATCCCTGAGGGTGGCATGAGCGTGCCATTGGTTTCGACCGCGATCTCGAATCCCTTATGGTGCAACGCGCCGATGAGAGATGGGTCGACTTGAAGGAGTGGTTCGCCGCCTGTTAAAACGACGAACCTTCGCTGCGACAATGAGTTTGACCATTTCGCCTCGATAGCGCTTGCCAAGTCATGGGATGTTGCAAAACGACCGCCGCCGTCGCCATCCGTGCCCACGAAGTCGGTATCACAAAACTGACATATGGCTTTCGGGCGGTCGGCCTCCCTTCCGGACCAAAGGTTGCATCCGGTGAAACGGCAAAAAACGGCCGCGCGGCCGGCCTGACGGCCTTCGCCTTGGAGAGTGTAGAAAATTTCCTTAACTGCGTAGCTCATCGTTAGCCTGCCGCCCTATCGAGGAGTGGGGTCGGCGCCGCCTTGCGCCTCTGGCGCTGATCCGCCTTCACGACGCCGACGAGATAATGTTTCAGGAGTGAGATATCGCGATTGACGTTTTGGAGAGCGTTCCAGCCTCGAACCTCCCCGCCCAACTCCCATTTACCTTCGGTCCAAGCGGTTTTGCCCCTGAGACATTGGAGGCCATCTTGAAAGTCGCTGACGGTGCGAGCGCTCCCGCGCTGCGCCAACACTTCCATGACATCGCCCATCGCCTGAATGCCAGCGCCATGTAACAGGCGCGACGAACTGGGGTTATGGCCATGCCAGGCTTCGGGAAACGCTCGCTTCACTCCGTCGAAGAAATTCGAGACAAGTCGGACACAACTCGTTTCACCGTCATGCGATTTAATCAGTTCGCGCATCACGCCGTTTGCGAGGGATTCCATGATTATTTTCTGAATAACCGTGTCGGCGATGATCCCGCCCGGGGATGTGTGCTGTTTGATGTAGCCTTTCAGTGCGGTATTCTCGAAGTTGAGGCGCGCAGTCAGGTTCGCTGCCATAGACCGCCGGCTAAGGCGCGGCGGCAAGTCGTCCACTGTCGGCAGCAATTCGTAGATAAGGGACTTAGGTAGCGGTCGCGTGTTGTTGATGAGGACGAACTGGCGCCGTAGTTCTGCATCATCACGACAGATGAGTGCAGAAACAAAGACCTGGAAGTCGCGGTCAACTTGGGCAAGTGCTGACAGTCGTTGCTGGCCATCTACGACCAGCCCTGGTGCACCCACACTCACATCGATTGTGAGTTGAGCGGCCCCGTTGCCAAGATCATCAATTTCGACGCGATCAGTGAACGCGACCACAATCGGGTTGGGGAGCACAGCATTTGGCTTTTCGAGATAGTCGCGAATTTCTCGAATGTGGGCTGCAACCTGTGGCCGCTGAAACCCACTGAGTTCACCCTGCTCGTTGCGGCCAATGCGCTCGATCGACGCAAAGCGTAAAACGTCAGTCGCCCTAGCTGCAAAGGTGAGCACCTGATGCTCAGCACTCTGCTGCGCACAGACGGCGAGATATTTCATCGGTTCGTTTGACAGCACGCTTCAAATCCAATCGTTCAATATGATTCTTGTAGACAGCGAGATTGTGAATCCCGCGGCGTTTGTTGCGATTGCTGCCGCGGAATATGATTACCTCGACCGATGTGGCCGCGCATATCGCGCAAGGACATTGCCGCCATGGCCGTTCCGACAAGGTTTCCCGATAGCGCTTCGCAAGTTGCAAAAGTGCTGGACTGTTTTGGCAGTCTTCGAAAGGCTTTTCTTCAAACAGCGGGGCGCTGTAAACAAGAACACTATGTAGCGCCTCATCAAGATCGGCTTCGCCCCGATCGAAGGCTCGGAGCGATCCAAGCGCCGCCACTTCCATTCGGACCAAATCCTCGGCGCGGAACGTTCCCCTTTTCACGCTTCGCTGAAGCCTAGGATTTTCGATCGCCTGCGGCACTCGGATCGACGTGAAGTACCGCAACGCGAGACCGTCGCCCGGTAGATAATAGTTTTTCTTAGCGTCCTTGAACGCTCGTATCAGCGGCGATGTCGTATCAAAGCTGGCGATGTCGTAACCATGGAAGCTGTCGATATCGTCAGCCTTAGCGAAACCCAGAATATGAAGCTTGGTTGAGGCTGGCACGGCGGCGCGAATAGCCTCTAGGCAAATCTTGATCTCTGGTGACTTGAGCGGAACCATGCCGCCGATTGCAAGATACTCATATCCCATCGTGACGAGCCGTCGCGCGGCTTCCGCCATACTGCCTGGTGACCATCCTTGAACGACCCCCAGTGGCGTGAAACTCGCACCTATCTGTTCAACTTCACGAAGAAATTGATCGGCGTTCTCAAGCGTTATGTCGAACCGTTGCTTAGCATCAACGGACCCGCCTTCCATCCCGACGACAGCGGGGTAGAAGTCGAATATGACATGGTCAACGGAACAGCCGTGAGTGAAGCCGCACTCGTCATAAAACTCGGCCATTTCTGCCGGCGTATACGGCGGACGGTCTTCGTTGACGTAAGTGAAGGCGCCACAGTCGCCGAATATGTCGAGGTGTGTGAACTCTGGCCTGTCGAGGCGGAGAAATTTGCGGACACCAACCAAGCCAAAGCGCCGCGCCTGGCTCGCCGTGTATTTGCCCTTCACACGATGGTCTCCAACAATACCGCGCGAAACCAGCACTCCATCATAAGGCGCATAACCCAAGATCTCGTGCGGATAAGCGTCGTCCCAATAGGGCTGTCGCTCTGCCGGACTGCGATCCGCTATGAAGTCGAACGCAGGGTCTACATAGTCCAGGCTGTCAGCAAAAATAAACTTCATGCAACGCCTCGCGCGAGGTCACGCTCGAGGTGCATCAGGTGATCACTGAGTTTGCTGATGTGCTGAGACGTTGACTGGATATCGTTCCAGTCCATGCCGAGGCCCTTCCAAGAACCGCTCGTCCACGCGCAATGCGGGGCGAGTCGCTCGAGCGTAGCACGAACCGCCGCTACGCGATCGGACACACCATCGGTCCGAAGCATAATAGGGTCCATCAAGGCGCCCATTGCACGTATACCTGCGCTGTGCATAAGACGGCTCTCAACCGGAGGCCTTCCCCAAGCGTCAGGGAACGTATCCCGAACCGCACACCAGTAGAGCAACAGAGCCTCATACATTGCCTCTGTATCGTTGCCGCGTCCGTTATGTTTAAATTGGCCGAGCGCCCCAGCTGGCGTTTTGAGACTCATGCGCATCGTTTCGATGAGCGAATTGTCGGTGACAATGCCGACCTTATCCTTGCCGTCAGATTCGCGGCGGATCAACCCGTAGAATGGCGAACTCGGATCTGTATTGAGCGCCTCGCAAAGCGCACTTGGCAACTGACGCGCTGCGAGGTCACGCGGTAGAAGAACGCTGACCTCCGGAAGCAACTCATTTATCAAACGAGTGGGAAGCGGTTTCGCTTTGTTGACCAGAATGAATTGCTCTCGTTGCGTTGCCAGGTGTGCCGACACGAAACCGACGACCGGGACCGCAATCGACCGATCCCTCGCCTCCGCAAGTGCAAGTGAGCGTTGCTGACCATCGACGATCCACGCCGCTCGTCGTCCTTCCGGATATATCGGTATCGACAGCGTGCCAGCGTCACCCACCTCACAAATGTTTCCGGGTGCTCGCCCGCGCGCCGACGCAAATTCCACCTCGGGCGCCATTGCGAGAATAATGGCATTCGGAAAGAGCACCGCACCGCTGTCCAGAAAGGCGGTAATCTGCTTCACATGTTCACGAATCACGCCGCGCTGGAATCCCTTGAGTTCTTGCTCCTCGCGGCGGATACGACTGATATCGGCGATGCGAGTGATGTCAGAGCCTTGAAGAAAGAACGCGAAAACCCCGGTCCCACCTTGTTCCGCACGAACGGCCCGAATTTTTAGATGGTCCACTGCAGTCATGAACGTTCCGCACCAACTTCGCGCACCAGCCCTGCCAATCTGCCCTGTTCGCAGGCGATATTTAGCTCGTCTCGGAACAGCCGCAGAAGGCGCGCAGTGCTACCGTTTGCCATAATCCAATGTTCATTGATCAGACGACGTATCGCGTCATCGTCACAGCGGTCCCGCTGAACCCTTGTCGGATATCGCCAATCCCGTAGCATGGCAGTGACGTTCAGGGAGTCAGTTGCCGCGTCATTGTTATCGAAAGCAATGTGTACATGCTCAACGAAGTGCCGAAGGGCCCGCGAGGCAAAGTCACTGCGCGTGCCTCGCATCGTGCTATCAGGTCCATCGAGCCGATCGTCGTACGGCATCACGAAGCCTCGCAACGCGGGTGCAATTCGCTCTAATGGTGTGTGAGTAAAAATTCGAAGCCGGCACCGATCTGTCGCCGACAACTCCACCAACTCCCTGCTAATCATATCAAGGTAAGCGTCAGAAAGCGCTGCGCACACCAGACCGTCCGATTGCGAAATTATGTGCCGCAAAACTTCTGAAAATGGCGAGAACCGGCTCAGTTCTTTCCACCATACAGACCGGACAAAGCTGCCTTTGACACGCGCCGCGATACTGTCGTCGGCATCGAGCAAGACCGTACACGCATAAGACGGAACTTCAGTCGAGGCACTGATGAAGCCCAGACCAGCCGAGACCACGTACAACTGCGCGTCCATGGCTGCAGCTGCCGCAGTCGCCTCCTTGAAAGCTCGCCCCCCATAAAGTTGCGCGGCCGGGAATCTAGGCTTGGCCGTCGCAAGACGATCACACCATCGGCTCGCCAGGTCGGGCAAATTCGCTTGCGGAAGGGACGCCACACGGAGGTTGCCCGTGACCGGTTTGCGTTTGCGGTTCGTACAAGCCGTAATCACCAGCGCCACAAAATACCATCCACATGAGCCATTGGTCGGCATTAATGCATAGGAACTCGAAAGCCGTTTGGCTACATTAAATCGTAATTTCCCCCGCGAAAATGGTATCATAAATGCTCATCGAGGAGCCTGTGAAAAAGCCACGCAGTTTTTCAAAAGCCCACTAGACCGCCGCCGCTCAAACTGACTCTGGGCAACCGCTCACGCACGATTCAAAGGTGAGTCAAAGCGAGCACAGGCGCGTTGGCATGGCCACGCCCCCCCAGCAAGCAAGACTTCTCTGTCCTGCTTTTGACCTCGACAGATGCTTTTTTACCTCGTTCCGTGGCAGGCCTGGAGACGTGATTGGGTTCCTAAAGTTTCCGTAACAATTGGTCTTGGCCTCCATTATTGAGCCGGTATATGAATACTGGGGAAATATAGGATGGGGGGTTAAAGTGGTCGCTGACCCAGAATGGACAGAGCGTGCCGACAAGCGGGGCCTTGACCCCCTTGGCATGCAGAATGCGGGTGTCGCCCTCTATCAGTCGCTGCTGCCCGGGATCAGCAACGTGACGTTGAGGATGAGGTACTACGGCTACTATTGTTGGGTGAGCGACACCTACGCCCGAACGGATGCGTCGAACGATTTTGCCACGTGGCGCACCTGGGTGCGGCGAGCCGAGGCCCTTTACGCGCTCGTATCTGCATATGCGACTGGCGAAGGCGGTGTGGGTGGCGTGGATTGGGCGAATCGGAGGTTGGCTTTCGAAGAGGATGTCATCGACTTTGCAGAGGCGGCGTCGAACGATGCCAACGCAGTGCATTACCTGCGCCAGTCGCTCGGTGTGTTCGGCGGCGCCTACTACACCCAGATGGTCGAGGTCGGGCTTTTTCGCCAGGGCAACCACGGCATCCAACGGGCGACCAACGGGGCCGGCAGAGCGGCGGCCACTGCCTTCCGGGCCTCAATAGGCCCAAAGGTCGAGAGGCTGCTCCTTGAAACAATCAAATCGGCTCGCGTAACACCCGCGCAGTTGGATCGCCTTAATCCCATCAGACCTTCCGAAATTCCGGAACACTCCTCGGAGCGCGATATCTATGAGCGGCTGCTCTTCTCGCCGCTAGAGGCCACGGAAAGCGACGCGAGCCGGGCCGCTTCACTGAGACTTATCCTCATGACGGCGCGGGCATTGCGCGCTCGCCCCGACGCCGCCGCGATCCGGTGGCATCTGTTCGCTGCCCCGTCGGCCGACGACGAAGCTCTCAGTCGGCAACAGGCTCGCTGGGAGGCGTACCATTGCCAAGATCTGTTGCAGATCGCGGCTGCCTCGCTCCTGGAGTGGGCGACCGACCTCATGGGTGAGGCCGATGCCGGGCGCACGCTGGCGGAGATAGAGGCCCTGGTGCGGGAGCGGCTCGCCGCGTCAGTGGAGCGTGACGCCGACGTGTCATGGTCGCAATTCAGGATCGACGTCGATCCCTACGATTACGACTACCTGGGAGCATGGTCGCAACTCACCAGCCGCCGCGGCACCGCGGAACAGAAGGTCTGGGATGCCATCGGGCTCATGGCTGCTCTCGATCGGCGGATCACGGCGCGCTCCGATCTCTATGGGGCGGCTCGACGCGAGTTGGCTGGACATGGCAACGGACGTTCGATTCTGACCGAACTCGCTTGGATCGCACGGCGCGAACATGAGCCAGTAGGAGAATTGATCGCATCTTATGTTGTAGAGCGTGTCGTCCGACGGCACAGCTGGGTCGCAATGCAAAAACTCCGCCAACAACGCGACTACACCTTCCTGTTCGAGGTGGGGGACGGCCGCCTGGTCCGGCGCAGCGGATACGCACCAGTGCCGACCACGCCTCGGCTTGGCCCCGCCGTGCAATTTCTCGAGGACATCGGCCTAATCGACGAGAATGGTCCAACGCCTCGAGCCCATGCATTGCTCGGAGCAACCCCGTGAAGTACCCGGATCGCATGGGACGGCGGGGCACCGGTTCGCGACCGTTCCACACCGTGATATCGATCACTTTCTCGATCGAGTTCGCCGCCTACGAGCAGATCATGCTTCCGCAGCTAATGACCAGCGGCGCTACCAACCTCCTCGTCATCGCGGACGAGCGGATGGTGTCGATGTCGCTGTCCGACGGCTCCCAGTTGCCGGTCCAGTTGGGGCGCGACTACGAACTGTTCTCTCCTCCGGTCACGGCGGGAGTCTTCCATCCGAAGATCGTGCTGCAGATTGGGCGGCGGGCTGGCCGGCTCTTCGTTGGATCGGCGAACATCACCGCTGCAGGCTTGGCGGGCAACGTGGAGGCCATAATCGAGCTCGAATGCCAAGACGAGGCCGGTCCAGAGCGGGAGATTGTACGCTCGGCATGGCGCTATCTTCAGAGCCTTGTTCCAAGCGACGTCGGGGCAGCGCGCGACGCTATCGATTGGGCATTCGACCGTGCGCCGTGGCTCCTCGGCCCGGAGCCCGATCCCATCCAGCAGTTGGAGGACGGATCGGTCATCGCTTTCCTCTCGAATGATGGCAACGAAGGCATCGGGAGACGCTTCGCCGACCTGGTAGGGAATGAAGCGGTCGAACGGCTCGTCGTTGCCAGCCCGTACTGGGACAATGGCCTTTCCGCCTTAGGCGCGCTTATGAGGTCGCTCGAAGCTGAGACCACTTCGATCCTTCTCGACTTAAGTCAGCATGAGTTCCCGATCGACGCCTCCGCGCCATCCGACCTCCAATTCCGGGAGTTGCCGAGGGAACTGCACGGACGGTTTGCTCATGCCAAGGTCGCAATCGCTACGACCGCCACGCACGATCACGTACTTGTCGGCAGTGCCAATTGCACAGAAGCGGCATTGGGGCGCGGCCGGGCCGTCGGCACAAACGCCGAAGCCTGCATCTATAGGAGGCTTCCACGCAACAAGGCGGTCGAAGCTCTCGGTCTGGACGCCTGCTTGGAGGACGATCCACTCGATGCGGAAGACATAAAACAGGGCGAGGCCGCTCCGCCCATTCCACTCGAGAAAATCGCATCTTTGAGACCCGGTTCGTTCGAACTCGAGGGGGACAGACTTGTTTGGTCGCATCTGGCCGGCATCGGCGGGTCTGGCTCGCTGCGCCTTCTCGATACGAACGCGGTGGAGATCGGGGCGATACCCTTCGACCCCATCGACGGCGAAGCGCCGCGCTCCTTCCGGGCCACAATAGAAAACCCGGAACGGATCAGCTTCGTTGTCGTCACAGCGGAAGGGTTCGTCTCTAATCCGGCCCACGTGACCCATCGTTCCATGCTTCGCAGACGCAGGCGTGAGGCCGCCAGCGGCGCCGTTGCAAAGGCCGTCGCGATATTCGACCGCGGCGAGGACTTCGACCTCCGGATGCACCAGGCGTTCGACGAGTTGGCGCGCGCCGACCTCACTGACCGCAAACACGTCCATGTGACCGCATCTCGCCCCCGACCGACCAGCGTAGCTCCGGAGCAGCAATTCGCTCATCTCACCTACGAAGAGTTTATGGAGACCCGGTCACCAGACAACCGGGGTGACGGCCAACGCGACAGCACCCTAGTGGGCATGCACTCGGACAGTATTCGTGGCTTCTTAAACGTGCTCGTCGGTCGAGCGGCCGAGGGCGCGAAAGTCGACGATCCGTCCGGCGATCACGGATGGATGGAACTCGGCGATGAGGATGAGGATCGGGAACTCGACGCGACGACTCGAAAGGCTGAAGTCAAGGCTGCGGATGCTCCCGACGACGAGGTGGGTGCAGCGGTCGACGCCAGGATGTTCGAGAGGATGGTGCAGGCGTACGCTTCCAATATCAGGTCCAACAAGGGACCGCTCGGCTCCAGCGACGTGCTCCGACTGAGGTTCTGGCTGATGCTGCTGCTGCAAAAGGCGCGACATGCAAAATTGCCGATGGGCCTCGAGGCAACTGTCGAAGAGACGGGTTGGCCGAGGATGGCCTTGCGTGTAATCGCCGCGTTCTTCTGCGGAAAGGGGCCGCCTGTCACTCGCCTCATGATTTCACGCAAATACACGGAGATGCCGATCGACTTCCTTGAGAGTTGGACCACGGTGCTGTGGAGCTTGGATGCAATCGATGCGTCGGTTGCGGCTTCGCCCAGGAACCGTCAGTTCCTCATATACGTTCAGAAGCTTCGGGCAGAGGTGCTCAAGATACTAGGGCTGACGTCTTCAGAACTGATGAGCAACACCATGGTCGAATTGAGACAGGCGCTGGATCGCACCGTGGGGACTCGACTGGGGTGCCAAATAGGCATCGTGGCACAATGAACCTAATGGCGGCTTTCAGGATTGGTCCTTTGATCTCCGTCGCCCGACGCTCGGTAAGGCGCGTCTCATAGGGGCCCCACAATCGATCCCGCCCCCTGTCGTCGGCAAACCCCCGGCATGCCGGGTACCGGCGCGCTACACGTTCCTCGGATAGAGCCGAGCCGTCTCAGCCGGCGTGAGATGGGCGAGCGCAACGAGCGTCGGGCCATCACGGCGAAACACCATTACGGTGCGTTTGCCTTCGACCATGCCCTTAAAGTCTGCATGGGTGCGTTGCCAGACCTCGTCGAGCGCCTCGGGCTTCGCGATCAGGTGTGGCTTATGCCCGGCAGGATGAAGAGCCGCAAAGCTCTCCGTTTGTGCGTGGATGGGTATGCCGACCATATCGGCGTCATCTTCTGGTGCCCGCGTTAACACTAAGCGGAGGATGTCGGCCACGATTATCGCCTCCTGGTTGAACGCCAAGAGATAATCGCCAACGCGCTGAAAGACTATTTCCGCCATAGTCGCCCTCGCTACCATCGCGAACCAAGCGGAGTTCGCATGGTGGGCACGTCGGGCGCATCTGGTCGGGCACACGTATCCGGGGCCAGCGTTGGCGACGGCTCGGGATCAGCTTCATGTCGAGTCGTTAGCTTGTTGCTCTTGGAGGCAAGCATTCTTGATACTGCGGTCGGAGTGTACCGCGTTCCGGCGGTCGACACGAAACCTTCGTATTCCAGGGCTTCCGCGATTTCAGCGAGGGTCCGCCGCTTGCCATGGACCGAGTAACGATGCAGCTTTTTTGCGAGCGCGATCATTTTCGGTCCGCCGTCAATTTCTGCATAGTTTTTGCGGCCGCCAACCTTCCTACCGGTCGCCATCCGCTTGCGCTCGCGGGCCCCTCGCAGCTTTTCCACGAGCATCGCCTTCTCAAATTCGGCAACCGCACCCAGAACCTGCCTGATCAAGTTTGCCGTCGGCGTGTCGGCCACGAAGCTCTCAGGGCTGTCGACGGCAATCAAATCGATGCCGCGCGCCTTGAGCATCTCGTATCCCGTCTCCTGAACGATGAGGTCTCGTGCGAACCGTGAAGCTGTCTCGACTAAGATGACACGCACACCGTTCGAGAGCAGGCGCTCCAACATCGCCGAGAAGCCAGGTCGGGCGGTCACCGCGTCTGCGCCGCTGACGGCCGCATCATAGTATGTTTCGACAATTTCCAGGCCAGCGGATCGGGCGTATAGATCGACTGCCTCGCGCTGCCGCCTCTCGCTATCCTTGTCAGAACCGACATTGGCCGCTGACGAGGTGCGAAGATAGGCCACTACCTTCTTTAAAGCTTTGCTGTTCATGACTTCGAGCCACGCTTCGATATCATTTGCTTCAGCATTTGATAATTCCAAGCCGGAAAGTCAACATGGGATTTGGAAGAAGGGGTCAAATGGGGGGGCCCGGTCGCCATGGCGAGAACAGGCCTATTGCAGCCCTCCTGGCGCGAATTTGGCTTGCCACTCTTCAAGGCTCATCTGCTCAGTATCGCTGGGCTCGCGGAGTGGCTTGCGAATTGTTGTGGCGACTTCGGCTTTGTCGACGATCAGACCGAGCAGTTTGGCCTTGCCCATAACCGCAGCTACGCCTGCGGCCGGGTTCTTGCATGCCATAGCGAGTTTGCGCATGCTTTCAAGCTCGGCGACCAACTCATCGACCGTGATCTCCGAACGCCTTGCAGCCCCAGCCTGCAGCTCGGCAAGCCGGGCGGCGACCTTAGGATTTCTTAGAAGCTGGGAAGCGCTGACTTCAGCGGCATTACCACGCGCTGAATATCCAGCCTCGACGTACGCCCGAGATTGTGGAAGGCCCTCGGCCAACCAGAGGCAGAAACGTTCCTGTCGCGTATTCAGCTTATCAGCGCTCATGGCGGTATCATAATACCTTGACCTTCAGCCCATTGACAGTGTGGCGTGTCAATGGAGCCGGTCGATTTCTTCGAGATCAGCAGCGCACAAGACTTTGCCGTTGATGACGTAGAACGTGCTCCGCGCAAAGGCTTTCCGCCGTATCAAATCAGATTCGCGATTTAGCAATGGTTCATGCTCTTCGAGATCGTACGCGCCCAACACCCAGAACGGTAGGTCGTAAGTTTCCTCGCACGCCAGTTCATAATGGCCCGTGGGACCACCAACGGAGAGGGCAAGGATCGGGAACAAATCCCCAGATGCCGGGAGATTGACCTTTTCGATGCTGTTCTTGCGTTGGGGATGGTGAGTTTCCAGATAGCTGATCAATTTCTTGGCCTCGTCCGTCGTGAACAATTCATCGATCCAACACTGTGCGTACACATCGTCTGGCCGGTAGTTTGCAATCAGGTCGGGATACGGCGCAGGTGGTCGCTTACGCCCCCAGACGACCCAACGCATTGAGACGTCCTTGCAGCCCGCGAAATCCGGGATGATGGTCCTGAGTTTGAACAGGTTGATCTCTGCGGACACTCTTGCCGCCCGCTCAGGACCTTTCCGCCTCTGAGCACCTGCTATCTTCATCCGGGGGGTGGTGCACTTCATAACTATCTCCATAGTTTGCCGGATTCGCCGGACGTCGGTTGGGATTACCGGGGTGACCGCTTGGTGAGGCGGTTGTAGAGTTCTTGGTCTTCGATTTGCGGCAGGACGGGCTTTCGACCAATCGGGGCGATGGGCGGCGCGTGTTGCTTGCTGTCGCGGGCCCGTTGTGCTGGCGATGACGGTTGGCGCGCTACTAGCGAAGGCGCGCCGGGCGAGCCACCGTCTAGGTGGCTGCCCGAGCCTGGTGTCGCCAGTTCAGCGCCTTTGGCTTTCTGTTCGAAGGAAGGCCCGAGCATCGGGATTTCGATGAAGGAAGCACCGATCAGTGTGGCCGGCTGAGGATCGGAAATCGGTTCCTCTTCAAAGGACACAGATGCCGGCTTATCTAGCTTTGAACCAAACCCTTGCTCAACAGCCTCCACGCCAGTCCGGCGCGAGCGCCCGGCGTGTTCGTTATGTTTGTCCGCCGCCTGGCTGGCGGTTCGGGCAGCGCCTGTTGGCGGATCGGCCGACAATTCTGATCCGCCAACAGATGACGGAATGGGCGCCGCCAATGATCCGTCACCTACTGGCGGGGCATTATATGGCGGCACCCAGCTTGTATTCACTTTTATGATGCTGGTTTTTCGCGAACGCCGAGTGGTTTTGATCAGTTTCAACCGCTTGAGCAGTTGGATCGCTCGCTCGACCGCCCGAAGCGGCATCGCCATTTCCTCTGCCATCGTTTCTTGTGAAGCCCAGCACCCCACTCCATTACCGACGCGGGTCGCGATATAGAGCAGGACGTGCTTAGCCCGCTCGATATCTGCTGGCTCCTCTGGCTCCTGCTTTGGGATCGAGAGCTCGTGGACGAAGTTGATGTCGTTGAAGCTCATGGCAGCCGCCGGAGAGCATTCGCCAGTCGAATGGCCTGGATGGCTTCAACAGCGCTGAGGTAGAACGTCGTGCGCAGATACGGAACCAGAGGACGTGGCAGTTCGGTGGTCGCTGCCAGCCAGCGCACAGCCTCTTCAATCTGAGCAGGCGGCTGTCGGGTCGGTGCCACCTCAGGGTTCTGCGACCCGCTGTCCCTCACTTTGCTCACCGTCAGTTCCGCGAGAGGAGACGCGCGTCGACGCGCAGATTGATACGCGGCCCGCCATAGTGCCCGGGCGGGAAAAAGTGCCAGGCGGAGTCGTCCTTTGCTGTGTTTTCCGTGTTTGGTATCCAGCGCAGCCGGCGTGTCGGCTGCACAAGCGCGCAGCGGTCAACCAGTGCAGACGAGCGCAGGTTGAATAGCCATGGCGTGTCGCGCAGAACCCAGATTAGGAGGCCGAGCGTCAGCAGGTGCTTTAGAAGCGGTTCAAATGAAGACCATGACCAAGGCAAGTTGCCGATGATCATGTCTATGCCGACGATATCGGCTGACGTCAGAGACAGCGCGTCACGGCGGACGATCTGCGGATCACCGGGATCTAGGTCAATTGCCAGTTCGCAGATATGGCCATGCTCGGTCAAGCCGCGGATCAGAGCACCGTTTGCCGGCCGTTGGCTCAAGGTAGCGAATAGAGCGAGGAAGATGGAACAGCAGGGGCGGAAGCGCCATTGCGGGCGTGCTATAGAGATCTTTGGCGATGCGGGGGAAGTCGGAGCGGCGTCCCATGGCAAAGTCCTTCCGCAGATCGGGCTCTGCAGCACGATCTTGGTCAAGATTGTTTGTTGGGAGGTGAGGAACTACGAGTTCAAGGCGTTATTGCCTAGGGGCTTGAACTTCGCCTCGGGCATGGCTTTGAGGTAGCGATCCAACTCCTCGTACAGCAGGATCGTGCGGGAGCCCTTTTTGCGAACAACGAGCAGGCCGGCGCGCATGTCCTTGTAGAGCTGCGCACGGCACAGCCCAGTGTAGATCACCGCGCCCTTGACGTCGGTCGCGAGTTGGGGGCGGGTTGGTGCTAGGCTGGTTGAATCGTTGTTCGTGAGATGCTGGAACGACATGGTGTTGCCTCATATCAAAATTGAGCCAACAGCCACTTATGCCCACGCCTAGACGGGTGTAAACAAGACAAAATTCTGGATAAATCGATGCTCAGGCCGGCTGAAAAGCCAGCTACTACGGGTTCCACGAGTCCTCGGCTCGTTCATGCGCGTTCAATTGCGTACATTGATCAGGCATTTGTTTTGGAAAGATTTCCCCGATATTCACAGGGGGTCACCGCCGGGTTTCCTCACGTCGTTCGGCGCGGTTGATCTCCTGTTTACAACTGATCGGCGCGAAGCGGCACCACGTCCGTTCCCGGTTGGTCAGCCATCAGCGGAACGATTGCGCTTGCAGATAGCTCGTCGAGCAGGTCGACAATAGCCGACGCATAGTGGCGTTCAATCATCGTAGTGCTGGTGTCATGCAGGGCGGCCACGAGCCGAACAGGAAGACCTGCTCGAAGCTGGCGAACTATGGAGGAATGCCTCAAAGAGTAAGGCACGACTTCGCGCGAGAGGCCGGCGCTGGTGATGATGTCGAGCCAAGGCCGGGCGAGTTCGCTCGCTGCAACCCACGGACCACGAGCATCGCGAACCCATTGGGGCGGCCGAATGTCAGAGGCCTTTGTTTGAACATGGCGCCATCGTTGTAGCAAGCCTTCGCTACGCTGCTTTCCTGCAATCGCCGAGCGCAACTGATCGATGACATCGGTGCCAACTCTTATACCGACGTGCGTCGTCTTTTTTGTACCCCTGCCCTTACGGCTCGTCGGCACCATCAATCGGCTTTGTGGTATCTGAACATCGCCTACAGTCATCCGAGCGACTTGCGAAAAGCGGGCTCCGGTCGCGGACAGCACCAGCACCATGCGCAAAAGGTCGCCGTCCCAGCCCTGGTCGATATCGACCACCCTCGCCGCTTCGATTATGCGGCGGATATCTGCGTCGGGCAGAGCGGCCTGGTCGCGAGCAATAGGTGGCGCGGCCTCGCCAGCTGACAACCCATTCTTGATGACGACCGCCACATCAGCCGGAAGGCGGGAACGATTTTTGACAGCCGCGGCGTTGAGGGCGGCCTTGAGATCGTTGACCACCCGGCGAACAGTCGACACTGAAAGATCGGGCGGTCGACGGCTCCTCCATTGGTCAAAATGAGCCTCTTTCAAATCATGGAGCGCGACATCACAGACCGGATCCGACAACACGTGTCGGGAAAGCCTCAGCCGTGCATCGCCCCGCAACCTGCCTTTGCCCGCCACCGCACGTTCCCGCGTCGCTTGCAGTTCAATGTAGTTCTCCACGGCCGAACGCACTGTCGGCGCAGGGCCTTCCGCGGATGCTATCTCCCCTGCGTGCCACGAGGAGATCTTCGCCAGGGCAGCGCTCTTGGCCTGCTCATAGTCAAAAATGTTGACGCCATCCGCGTCCAAAAAATCATCCGCAATGCCAATCTGCTCAACGCGGTAACGTTTGTTACCGAGCGATTCAATCGCCTGCCAAACCCCTCCCCGCGGCTTTCTTTGGTAGCCGACAGCAACGGTTGGCCCGAGTGACCGACAATAGGGCTTCTTTCGCGGCTTGAGCTGCTTGCGCGCATTGCGCGTCGTTATCGCCGCTTCTGTCCTGGTTCGCGCCATGTGGCCTGTCCCGCCTCGAGAGTTGACCCGAAATCGGTCCCGAAATACACCCGCGGGCGCGAGAAGACAACCCTAGATATGCCACTCTAACTATCCAATGAATACAAATAGTTACGCTATACGCTGATAGACACGAGTAGACGATCAGCGATCCGCATAAGGCGAAAAGTCCGCTCTTTCACGGCGGTAACAGGGGTTCGATTCCCCTTGGGCGTACCAGTCTTTTCAAAGACATGTGAGGACCGTCGAGCGGCGATCAGGGGCCTAACGCTTGAGGATTATCTGAGGCAGAAGCTACCGACCGATCCGCTCAACAGCCAAATCGACAGTTTCATTTCTGTGTGCGATCGCTTCGATGAGCCTTTGGATAGCCTCACCGGAGGCGGCGCGGCTGGAAATTTCACTCCGGATCGGACCTTCATGCAATTGATGAAGCAGCGAGAAACCCTCCTGGGTTACATCCGAGGTTGGGTTGGCAAAGGCCTGGCCACATGGCAGCGGGGCCATCGTTTCACTTGCGCAATTCATCAGGACTTCTTGTCGCCGTCGGGATTTGGTGCCGGTGCCTCTCGTACGTCTCGCGGTGGCTTATCGACATGTTCAGGCTCTGGCGATCCTTCCTGATCGGGAACAGGGCCCTTTTTCTGGTCGGACTTCGGCTGCGGTTCTTTGACCTTGGTAGGCATATCGACGTAACTGGTTAACCCGCACTCTCGTTCCGCTTGCGGAGTGAAATTGCACGTACAGATGGCCGAGAGATGCCCATTGTACTCCCTCTCGACGGAACAGGCCTCGGACGTCTTGTTCGCTTCGGATTGGCAACCGACAGGAGGCGTCATGGAGCGCGGCCAGGTCTGGTTCATTGCGGCAGTCGGCGCGACAATGGGCTCTCGGGGGCAGAAACCCGCCGTTAACGCCATTCACGGCTGACAGGGTGTAGGCTCCCAACCGAAGGTGTAGCTTCTCCTCGCTCCCAACCGTGGAGGCAAGAATGAACTTGCTTCGGATAGCGCTGCCGTGCGCGGCGATGATTGGCCTGGCAGGCGCTTCGCCTGTTCGCGCCGACGATCAACCTGTCCAGCCGAATAGCCAGCCAGCGACGGAACCGTCGCCGGCAATTCATTGCGAGGGGCAAAATTGCCTGCCCCCGGCCGAGGATCCGGTCCTCGACTGCAAGGGCCCGGATTGCACGCCGGCTCCGGCGACTGACCAGACGCCTCCCCCGGAGATCCAAAAGGTCAAGTAAATGGCATCAGCCGGCGTCTGGGATTACGTGCAAGCCGGGAAAGCGGCGCTGGTCGCCGATCAATCCGGAACCATGGGCGCCGGCTCTTCGCACCGATAAACCATGCACCGACCGTCACTGGCCGGGACATAGTCGACCATCGGCACGTAGGGAGCATCGCACTCGTTGCCGAACTGGCGGACGTAGCGATCATAGGTGTTCGCTCCGGTGCTCAGCACCGCCGCATGCTGGCTCTGGATCAGCGCCTGGGTCTGCGCGCAGGTCATCTTGCGCGTGTCGGGCCTCGCATCGGCGAAATTTGTGGCGGCAACGATCATCGCTGCCGCGCAAAACGCAATCTTGCGTATGGGCATGGTGGCATCCTCGCAAAACATCGTATCGCCAAATTCGCATCTTGCGACGCCGCTCCGCAACAGCGGTGCGGTCACGATGCAGCGAGCAAAGCCTTGAAAAAGCGTTTGAAAGCCCGCGCCAAGGGTCTGGAATTGCCCGAGGACGAACGACGTCAGGTTGTTGCAAACACCACCGTCTGCAGCAACCCTCCCCCCTGCCTGTTCTCCAGCGTGATCGTGCCGCCGTAGCGCTCGATGATCTCCTTCGCGATCGCGAGCCCCAGCCCAGCGCCCGGAATGAATTGCGTGCGCGCCGGATCGACTCGGAAGAACGGTTCGAAGGCCTTGCTCAACAGGTCGGGCGGAATGCCGGGGCCGCCGTCGGCGATGGTGAGAACCGCTTGGCCGCCCCGCCCCGCAAGCGCGACGGAGCAGCTCTTGCCGTGCGTGGCGGCGTTGACGATCAGGTTGCGCAGCGCGCGGCGCAAGCCAAGCGCGCCGGCTTTGACCGATACGTGATCAAGGTGGTCGATCGTCACCGCGTGGCCAAGCGAGATCATCTCGACCTCGATATCGCGGACCAGCCTGTCCAGTTCCACCGGCTCGATCGCGTCCTGGTTGACCTCCTCGCGCACCAGGCGGATGGCGCTGTCGGCGATGCGATCGAGCTCGTCGAGATCGCTCAGCCATTTTTCGCGGTCTTCGTCGAGGAACTCGGCCCTGAGCCGCATCCTGGTCATCGGCGTGCGCAGGTCATGACCCGCGGCCGCGACAAGGCGCATGCGGCTTTCCATCGCGGTCTTGAGCCTTTCCGACAGCTCGTTGAGCGCACGCGCCGTCGCCCTGACTTCGGCGGGTCCTTTCTCCGGCACAGCCGCCAGCACCCCATCCGATCCGATCTTGCTGACGGCGGCTTCCAGCATCTCCAGCGGCCGCACCAGCACACCGGTAAAGTAGATCGAGACCGGCGTGGCGCCGAGCACGATCAGCGCCATCCAGCCCGCCAGCCCATACCAGACATCGCGCGGCGGACCGAAATCGGGAACGTCGACGATCATCCAGCGATTGCCAGGCAGAGCGACCGAGGCGACCATGCCCGGCCCGCCGACGTTACGGGTGACGACAGCCGAAACATCGACGCCGTCATGCTGCAGGATATCGTTCAGCACGCGCGTGTGCTTGCGGTCCTCGATACCGGGGGCCGGACTGCCGCTGACGGTGACCGGCGCGTCGCGCGCGGTCTGCGCGTGGCCGGGAGCCAATTGCACCATATACTGGATCTGGTGGGCCAGCGGCCCCATGATCAGTTCGGGCGACGGACCCCCGAGCACCTTGACGGCAACGAATGTCGCGAGGCCCACGACACCGAGGATCGAAACGACGAGAAGGATGATCAGCCGTCGGCGCAGCGAGGTCATGTGCCCGCCTCCGTCGTCGGGGCGCGGTACTCCATCGTCTCGACGCGCGCGGTCAGCTGATAGCCGCCATTGCGCACCGTCTTGAACAGCGCCGCCTCGCCCGCTTCGGCAAATTTCTTGCGCAGCCGGCTCACCAGCACGTCGACGGAGCGCTCCAGCGGATCGCGCTCGCGGCCCTGCGTCAGGTCGAGCAGCTGGTCGCGCGACAAAAGCCGGCCGGGACGGTCGAGGAAAACCTGCAGCAGGTCGAACTCGGCGCCGGTAAGATCGATCAAGGCGCCATCGGCATCCATTACCTTGCGCGTGTCCGGCTCCAGCCGGTAGCCGGCGAACTGGTAGACGCGCACCTTGGGCGGAGCGGCCTCCTCGGGCGCCGAGCGCCTGAGCACGGCGCGGATGCGGGCCGACAGCTCGCGCGGGTTGAACGGCTTGCCGAGATAGTCGTCGGCGCCGAATTCTAGCCCGATGATGCGGTCGACATCCTCTTTCAGCGCCGTCAGCAGGATGACCGGGATGTGCGGCTTGCGGTCACGCAGGCTCCTGCAGATGTCGAGACCCGAGCCATCGGGCAGCATGACGTCGAGCACGACAAGATCGAACTGGCCGGCGCCCAGCTTCTGCTCGCACTCGCGCCTGTCAGCCGCCACCGAGACGCGAAAGCCCTGGCCGTCCAGATAGCGCCCGAGCAGCGTACGGATCTCGCGGTCGTCGTCGACGACGAGGATGTGGGGTTGTGCCTGCATACCCGGCCCGTTTCACCTTGCCCGTTATCGTTGCCCGTCTATCACTGCTTGTCCCTGATTATAGGAAGTGCCGCGCGCCAACGGCACGAAAAATTGCAACCGAACGTTTCCCGCAAGGCGCCGGAAACGTTCGGAAACAAATCTCCTTTTTGCGGAAACCTTCGGCAACACGCCGACGCGAAGCGGCAAAAGTCGCTTCCTATCCTCCCTGCATCCGAAGCATGCAGGAAAGGATAACGTCATGCGAAGCAGACTTTTGGCGCTCGGCCTGTTCTCGGTCGCGGCCATCCACCCGGTGCTGGCCGCCCAGCCCGAGCCCGGCGCACCGGGCGACCAGCCGCCGGCCTTCGATCGGCAGGACGATGCGGGTCCAGGCCCGATGCGCTGGCACGGACAGCGTTGGGCGATGCGGCATGGACCGGGGGATTTCGGCCCTCGTCGCATGAGACCGCCGCCCGAAATGCTCGCGGCGCACCTTTCGTTGCTCGAGACCCGCATCGGCATCCGCTCCGAACAGCTCGACGCCTGGCGCGATTACACCAGCGCGCTGCAGGCGGTGCTGGCGCCGCCGGCACGACCGGACTTCGGCCTGGGCGGCACCGGCGGTCCGGGTCCCGACGGACCTGCGCCAGGTGCTGCCCGCGATCCCTTCGCATTCCAGGAAAAGCTGGCCGACGATGTCACGACGCGCGCCGCCTCGGCGGCCAAGCTGAAGGACGCGATCGCTGCGCTCCGCTCCAAGCTGACACCCGAACAGCTCGAAATCCTCGCTTCGGCGGATCGGCCGCATGGCCCGCCCCCCGGCCCGTGGGGTGATCCGACGGATGCAGCCGGCCCCGGAGGTCTGCCCGATCACGGCGGACAGCTCCCTCCACCCCTACCCCGGAATGGCGAGCAACTCTGACCGGCTGCACCGGCCGGCCCCCTGACCCACCCGTTCAAGGGCCGGCCGGTACTTTCTGCGAGTTGGCGGACGCGTCCGCGCGACCGCCAACTCGCATGGAGCGCATTATGATGTGGGAAGCCCTGATGATGCTGCGGCTGCTTGCCTCCCTGGGCTCGCCCTTGACGACCCGCCCCGGCGCCGGCGCCAGGCAGCAGATCCTGTCGAAGCAGGTGCTGCAGGGGGCGATCCGGCTGAGCTTCGCCGCCTACCGCCTGTCGCTTCCGATCTCGCCTTCGAACACCGAAAATCATGACCAGAAAATTGCGTAAAAGCCATCTTCTCCTCGTCGCCATACTGGTCGCGGCCGCTGTCGCCGCGATGCTGAAGGCCTATGGCCGCGGCGCGCCGGAGCCGGACGTCGGGAAAGCCGCGCCTGCTCAGGCTGCCACGCTCACCGTTTCGGTGGAGCGGGTCCATCCCGAGGCGGTCACATCTTCCGTCAGCGCCACCGGCACGGTGGCAGCCTGGCAGGAAGCGACGATCGGCGCGGAAGAGAGCGGCCTGCGCCTGACCGAGGTCCTGGCAGCCGAGGGCGACCGTGTGAGGGCCGGCGATGTCATCGCCCGGCTGGACGACTCGCTTCTCAAGGCCCAGCTTGCCGAGCAGAAGGCGGCTGTCGCCCAGGCGCAGGCGACACTCGACTCCGCGCTGTCAGCCGCCGCGCGCGCCGATAAGCTGCTCGCCAGCAATGCCGTCAGCGCGGAGACCGCCGAGGAAAAGGCGACCGCGGTGAAAACCGGCAAGGCAGGTGTCGAGCAGGCCGAAGCCGCCGCCGACAGGTTGCAGGCCGAGCTCGACAGGACGACTATCCGCGCACCCTTCGACGGCATCGTGTCCAGCAAGCCGGCCGTGACGGGCTCCATCGTCCAGGCCGGCACTGAGTTGATGAAGATCATCCGCGACGGCAGGCTGGAGGTCGGCGTCCTCGTCCCGGAAAAGGATCTGGCGGCCATCTCGGTTGGCCAGGCGGCGAACATCATAGACGCCTCGGGCCGCGCTTTCTCCGGCAGCGTTTCCTCAATAGCAGAGACGGTTAATGCGACCACCCGGCTCGCCACCGTCTATGTCGCGGTCGGCGAAGGTTCCGGGCTGAAGCCCGGCATGTTTGCCCGCGTCACGATCGAGACGGCGTCGTCCCGGCGGCTTGCCGTCGCCGAGACGGCCCTGGTCTGGCATGACAGCAAGCCGGCCGTGTTCGTCATTGACGGTGAAAGCAAGGTCAGCGCGCGTCCCGTCGCGACCGGCGCGCGCCAGAACGGTCGGGTCGCCATCGAAAGCGGCCTGTCGGAAGGCGAACAAGTCGTCGTCGCCGGCGCCGGCTTCCTCAATGACGGCAATCTCGTGCGCGTCGCCGCCGGCGAAGCGACGGCTGCCGATGCCGCAAGCGCGGCGGAGCAGACGCGATGAACGCCATCTCCTCCTGGTCGATCCGCAATCCGGTGCCGACCATCGTGCTGTTCCTGTCGCTGGCCATCGCCGGCGTCTATGGCTTCATGCAGCTGCGCACGAACAACATGCCCGACATCGACCTGCCGACCGTCACCGTCACAGTGGCGCAGCCGGGCGCCGCGCCGAGCGAAATGGAAGTCCAGGTCGCGCGGGTGATCGAAAATGCCGTGGCAACCCTCGAAGGCGTCGACGACGTCTCGACCTCGATCAGCGAGGGCTCGTCCGTCACCACGGTCGAATTCACCCTCGGCACCGATCCCGAGACCGCCACCAACGATGTCCGCAACGCGGTCTCGGGTGTGCAGTCCAGCCTGCCGGCCGCAGCCCAGACGCCGGTCGTGGCGAAGGTCAACGCGACCGGCAATTCGGTGCTGACCTTTGTCGTCGAGGCGCCCGCTATGTCGCCGGATCAGCTGAGCTGGTACATCGACAACGACGTCGCCAAGGTGCTGCTCGGTGTCGATGGCGTCTCCAAGATCACCCGTTCCGGCGGCGTCGACCGGGTCATCCGCGTCGAGCTCGATCCCGACCGCCTGGCGGCGCTGGGCATCAGCGCCGGCGATGTCAGCCAGACGCTGGCCTCCAACAACGTCAACCAGCCGGGCGGCCGCGCCAATATCGGTGGCCAGGAGCAGTCCGTGCGCACGCTCGCCAGCGCCACGACGGTCGAGGCGCTGGCCGACACCCGCATCGCGCTCAATGGCGCCGGTGACGTCAAGCTGTCCGATCTAGGCACCGTCGTCGACAGCTGGGAAAAGCCGCGCCAGGCCGCCTATCTCGACGGCAGGCAGGTCGTCGCCTTAAATGTCTACAGATCGGTCGGTTCGAGCGAGATCGACGTGGTCAAGGCCGCCCGCGCCGCGATCGCCGACTTGGGGGCCAGGACCACGACGGCGAAATTCACCGAAGTCACCTCCTCGTCCGGCTTCGTCCAGGAAAGCTATGATGCCGCCCTCGAGGCGCTCTGGCTCGGCGCTCTGCTCGCCGTCGGCGTGGTCTGGCTGTTCCTGCGCGACATCAGGGCAACGCTGGTGTCGGCGGTAGCCATGCCGCTGTCGCTGATTCCGACCTTCGCGGTGATGGCGGCCTTCGACATCTCGCTCAACAACATCACTTTGCTCGCGCTGTCGCTGGTCGTCGGCATCCTTGTCGACGACGCCATCGTCGAGATCGAGAACATCGTGCGCCACATGCGCCAGACCGGCGTTAGCGCCTACCAGGCAGCGATCGAGGCGGCGGACGAGATCGGCCTCGCCGTGGTTGCGACCACCGCCACCATCGTCGCCGTTTTCCTGCCGGTCGCCTTCATGCCCGGCATTCCCGGCAAATTCTTCTTCTCCTTTGCCGTCGCCGTCTGCGTATCCGTGCTGTTTTCGCTGCTGGTGGCGCGCATGCTCACCCCGTTGATGGGCGCCTATCTGGTGCGCGCCGGCGGCCACGACGAGGACGATCTGCCTGCCTGGGTGCCGACCTATCTGTGGCTGCTGCGCAAGGCGCTCGACCACCGCTGGATCACGCTGTTGGCAGGCATTGCCTTCTTTGCTGGCTCGATGGCGCTGGCAACGAAACTGCCGACCGAATTCATGGCGGCGGCGGATCGCGGCCGCTCGATGATCTCGGTCGAGCTGCAGCCCGGCTCGACCATCGAGCAGACCACGGCTGTGGTGCAGGAGATCAACAAACGGCTTCAGAAGGAGCCGGCCGTCGACAGCGTGTTTGCCAACATCGGCACGGCCGCCTCGTCAGGCGGCGGGCCGAACCAAAGCTCGAGCTCGGCCGAGGTGCGGACCGCGACCGTCACGGTCAACCTGAAGCCGCGCGCCGAGCGCACCATGAGCCAGCAGCAATTCGAGGCCGAGGCTTCGCCGAAGCTCAACGGCATTCCAGGCGCCCGCATCCAGTTCGGCGCCGACGGCTTCGCCGGCGCCAAGGTGTCGATCACACTGGTCGGCGACGACGGCGCGGCTCTCGAAAAAGCGAGCAACGCGCTGATCGAGCAGATGAAATCCGTGCCGGGCCTGATCAACCCGACCTCGACGGCCGCCACCACCAAGCCCGAGCTGATCGTGCGACCCGACAGCGCCAGGGCTGCCGAGCTTGGCGTCACGCCGACAGAGATCGCCGCGACGGTGAAGATCGCCACCATCGGCGACACCGACACCAGCCTGGCGAAATTCAATCTCGGCGATCGACAGGTGTCGATCGTCGTCACTCTGCCCGACGGCGCCATCGACCATCCGGCGAAGCTTGCGGTGTTGCCGCTGGCCGGCAGCAAGGGCACGGTGCCGCTCGGCGCCGTCGCCGACATCGGCTTCAGCGCCGGACCGAACAGCATCACGCGCGTCGACCGCAGCCGCAGCGCGACGATAGAGGCCGACCTCTCCGGCCTGACGCTTGGCCAGGCGACCACAGCCATTCGCGCGCTGCCGATCATGAAAAGCCTGCCCCAGGGCGTGCACGAGCTGGCGCGCGGCGATGCCCAGCGCATGCAGGAGTTGTTCACGGGCTTTGCCACCGCGATCGCCGCCGGCATCATCCTGATGTACCTGACGCTGGTTTTGCTGTTCCGCAGCTTCGTGCAGCCGGTGACCATCCTAGTGGCGCTGCCGCTGTCGGTCGGCGGCGCGCTTGGCTTCCTGCTCGTCACGGGCAAGGCACTTGGCATCTCGCCGTTGATCGGCATACTGATGCTGATGGGCATCGCGGCCAAGAACTCGATCCTGCTCGTCGAATATGCCCTGGTCGCCGAGAAGGAGCATGGCATGAGCCGCTTCGAGGCACTGCTCGACGCCGCCCGCAAGCGAGCCCGGCCAATCGTCATGACATCGATCGCCATGGGCGCCGGCATGCTGCCGATCGCGCTTGGCATCGGCGCCGACGCCGAGACCCGGGCGCCGATGGCGATCGCCGTGATCGGCGGGCTCATCTCCTCGACCGTGCTCAGCCTCGTCTACGTGCCGGTGGTCTACACCTTCATGGACGACATCCAGGGCTTCCTCGTCCGCCACCTCGGCAAGCTGTTGGTCGAAGCGCCCGGCGCGACCGGCCAAGCGGGAACCGCAACTCCAGCGAAAGATCCAGCCAATGCATATCAAGCCTGACCGCTCTCTGTTGCTGGCGAGGCCTCGCCGCCTGTCTCCCTGGGCGGGAATTCTGTGCGCCGCGCTTCTCCTGGCGGCCTGCTCGCAGGAAAAGAGCCAGGTGCCGGCCGGCATGGGTGGCGTCGGCAGGCCCGAGGTCGGCGTCGTCACGCTGCATCCGCAATCGGTTGCGATCACCGCCGAATTGCCGGGCCGCACGGCGGCCTCTCTCATTGCCGAGGTGCGCCCGCAGGTCGACGGCATCATCCAGCAGCGCCTGTTCCAGGAAGGCGCCGAGGTGGTGGCGGGACAGCCGCTCTACCTTATTGACCCGGCGAGCTATCAGGCCGCCTATGATAGCGCCGTCGCCACCCAGCAGAAGGCGGAAGCCGCGGTGCCCACCGCGCAGGCCAAATTCGATCGTTATTCCGGGCTGCTGAAGCAGAACGTGGTCTCGAAGCAGGATTACGACGATGCCGCCGCGACGCTGGCGCAGGCCCAAGCCGATGTCGCGTCGGCCAAGGCCAGCGTCGAGACCGCGAAGATCAGCCTCAACCGCACCTCGATCACCGCGCCGATCGCCGGCCGGATCGACAAATCGTCATTGACGCCGGGCGCGCTGGTCACGGCCAACCAGGAGACGGTGCTGACCACCATTCGCTCGCTCGACCCGATCAATGTCGACGTCACGCAATCGAGCACCAACCTGCTCAATCTGCGCCAGGCGATCAACGAAGGCCGGCTGAAGTTCAGCGGGGCCAATGTCAGCGTCAAGCTGAAGCTCGACAACGGCACCATCTACGCAGAGGACGGCAAGATGGAATTCGCCGGCGCCAATGTCGACCAGTCCACCGGCACCTTCGCGCTCAGAGCCCAGTTCCCCAATCCCGACCGCTTGCTCTTACCGGGCATGTACGTGCGCGCCATCGTCGAGGAAGGCGTAGCCCAAAACAGCTTCCTGGTGCCGCAGCGCGGCGTCACCCGTGATCCCAAGGGCCAGGCGACGGCCATGGTGATCAATGCCCAGGGCAAGGTCGAGCAGCGTACGCTGAGCGTGCGCAACAGCGTCGGTAACAACTGGCTCGTGGATTCCGGCGTCGGCGACGGCGACCGCGTCATCGTCGAGGGCCTGCAGCTGGTGCGCGCCGGCGGCGACGCGACGGCGGTCGAAGTGACGATCGACGAAACGACCGGCGAGATCAAGGACCGCGAGCAGAACTCCGCCTCAGCCGCCCCCGCCGGCGGCAATGCCGCCGGTGCCGCAAAGCAGCCGGCCTCCGGCGCAACCGGAAACTAAAGCGATGTCGGGTTTCTTCATCAACCGGCCGATCTTCGCCTGGGTGATCGCCATCGTGATCATGCTGGGCGGCCTGCTCGCGCTGCAATCGCTGCCGATCTCGCAATATCCGCAGATCGCGCCGACCACCGTCAATATCAGCGCCACCTATCCCGGCGCCGATGCCCAGACCGTCGAGAACTCGGTGACCAAGGTCATCGAGCAGGGCATGACCGGCATCGATAATCTCGATTACATGATGGCGACGTCGACCTCGACCGGTCAGGCTTCGATCACGCTGACCTTCACCAGCGCCGCCAACGCGGATACGGCCCAGGTTCAGACGCAGAACAAGCTGCAGCTGGTGCAGTCGCAGCTGCCCCAGGTCGTCCAGAGCAACGGCATCACCGTCTCCAAATCCTCGACCGGCTTCCTGATGGTCATCGGCTTCGTCTCCAGCGACGGCAAGATGAACTCGACCGACCTTGCCGATTATGTCGACAGCACCGTCAACGACACGCTGAAGCGCGTCGAAGGCGTCGGCTCGACGCAGCTCTTCGGCTCCGGCTATGCCATGCGCATCTGGCTCGACCCCGACAAATTGGCGCAATACGCGCTGATGCCGAACGATGTCGCCACCGCCATCGAAGCGCAGAACACGCAGGTTTCGGCGGGCCAGCTCGGCGGCTTGCCGGCGCGCAAGGGCCAGCAGCTCAACGCCACGGTGACGGCCAAGAGCCGGCTGCAAACCGCCGAACAGTTCCGCAACATCATCCTCAAGAGCAATACCGACGGCTCGCTGGTTCGGCTGAACGACGTCGCCAAGGTCGAGATCGGCGCCGAAAGCTACACCACGCAGGCCCATTACAACGGCAAGCCTGCCGCCGGCGTCGCCGTCAACCTGGCGACCGGCGCCAACGCCATCAGCACCGCCGAGGCGGTGCGCGCGACGATCAATCGCCTGAGCTCGACCTTCCCGCAAGGCGTCGAGGTCGTCTACCCATACGACACCTCGCCCTTCGTGCGCCTGTCGATCGAGGAAGTGGTGAAGACGCTCGCCGAAGCGATCGTGCTGGTTTTCCTGGTGATGCTGCTTTTCCTGCAGAACCTGCGCGCCACCATCATCCCGACGATCGCGGTGCCGGTGGTGCTGCTCGGCACATTCGGCGTGCTTTCCTTCTTCGGCTATTCGATCAACACGCTCACCATGTTCGCCATGGTTTTGGCCATCGGCCTGCTCGTCGACGACGCCATCGTCGTGGTCGAGAATGTCGAGCGCGTGATGCAGGAGGAAGGCCTGCCGCCGAAAGAGGCGACGCGCAAATCGATGCACGAGATCACCGGCGCGCTGATCGGCATCGCCACCGTGCTGTCGGCCGTGTTCGTGCCGATGGCCTTCTTCGGCGGCTCCACCGGCATCATCTACCGGCAATTCTCCGTCACCATTGTCTCGGCGATGGTGCTCTCGGTGCTGGTCGCGCTGGTGCTGACGCCGGCGCTATGCGCCACGATCCTGCGGCCGGCCAAGAACCACGCGACGCAGAAAGGTCCGTTCGGCTGGTTCAACCGCGTCTTCGATCGCGGCACGATCGCCTATCGCGACGGCTCGCACGGCATCATCAACCGGTCGTGGCGCTTCCTGGCCGTGTTCCTGGCCATCGTCATCGCCATGGGCTGGATGTTCGCCCGGCTGCCGAGCTCGTTCCTGCCGGACGAGGATCAGGGCATCCTGATCACCAGCGCATCCCTGCCGGTCGGCGCGACGCAGGATCGCACCGAGCGCGTGCTGGCCGAGGTGACCAACCACTATCTGAACGAGGAGAAGGACGCGGTCGAAGGCGTGTTCACCGCTTCCGGCTTCGGCTTCGGCGGCGCCGGACAGAATGTCGGCATCGCCTTCGTGCGGCTGAAGGACTTCGACCAGCGCAAGACGCCGGCTCTCGCCGCATCGGCGGTCGCCGGCCGCGCCATGGGCGCCTTCTCCAAGATCAGGGACGCGCAGGTTTTCGCGCTCGCCCCGCCCGCCATCCAGGGGTTCGGCAACACCAACGGCTTCGATTTCTACCTCCAGGACGTCAATGGCGCCGGCCATGAAGCGCTGATCCAGACGCGCAACCAGCTGCTGGGCTTGGCCGCGAAGAGCACGCCGCTCGCCAACACCCGCCCCAACGGCCAGGAGGATCAGCCGCAATTCTCGGTCGATATCGACCAGGAAAAAGCGAGCGCGCTGGGCATCAGCCTTGCCGACATCAACAACACGCTGTCGACCGCCTGGGGCAGCGACTACGTCAACGACTTCATCGATCGCGGCCGGGTGAAGCCGGTCTATCTGCAATCGGACCCGGACTTCCGCATGCAGCCGGAAGACCTCGACAAATGGCAGGTCCGCAACTCCGGCGGCGCCATGGTGCCGTTCTCGGCCTTCGCCTCCAGCCACTGGACCTACGGATCGCCCCGCCTCGAACGCTACAACGGCTCGGCCGCGGTGGAGATCCAGGGCGCGGCGGCGGCGGGCCAAAGCTCCGGCGCGGCGATGGACGAGATCGACAGGCTGGTCGCGCAACTGCCGGCCGGATATTCGCATGAATGGACCGGGCTGTCGCATCAGGAGAGGCTTTCCGGCAACCAGGCGATGTCGCTCTACGCGATTTCGGCGCTGGTCGTCTTCCTCTGCCTTGCCGCGCTTTACGAGAGCTGGTCGATCCCGTTCGCCGTCATGCTGTCGGTGCCGATCGGTATCTTCGGCGCGCTGGCGGCGGCAAGCCTGTTCGGGCAGACCAACGACGTCTATTTCAAGGTCGGGCTGCTGACCACGATCGGTCTTGCCGCCAAGAACGCCATCCTCATCGTCGAGTTCGCCATTGAGCGGCAGTCGGCCGGAATGGGATTGGTCGAGGCGACGCTCGAGGCGGCGCGACAACGCCTGCGGCCGATCCTGATGACGTCGCTGGCCTTCATCCTGGGCGTCACGCCGCTTGCGATCGCCAGCGGCGCCGGCTCCGGCGCGCAGAACTCGGTCGGCATCGGCGTCATGGGCGGCATGATCGCGGCGACCGCGATCGGCGTCTTCCTCGTGCCGCTGTTGTTCGTCACGGTGCGCCGCATCTTCAGGGGCAAGGCGGCCAAGCAGGATATAGGCGGGACACAAGCCACAGCCACTCCGGAATAAAGGTTTCTCTCAAATGTTTGATTTTGAACGCGGTTTCGCGACCGCGAAGGGGCTCTTTTTGCCCGCGCTTGCCACTGCCCTGCTCTCGGGATGCGTCGTCGGTCCGGATTACCAGAAGCCTCTGCTGGCAATGCCGGCGAACTGGAGCGGGCAGAAAGCGGCGAACCCGGCCAAGCCGGCGCAATTGTCGAAATGGTGGCAGCGCCTGCGCGACCCCGAGCTGAACGCGCTTGTCGACGAAGCGGTTGCCGGCAATCTCGATGTCGCCACCGCCAAGGCCAAGATCCGCGAGGCGCGGGCGAGCTACCGCCAGTCGGTAGGCACATTGCTTCCATCCACCGACGGTTCGGCCTCGGCCACCCGCAACAGGGTCTCGGCCACCACCGCGGGCACGACGGCCAGCGAGACCTACAGCCAGTATCAGGCAGGCTTCGATTCCAGCTGGGAACTCGACCTCTTCGGCGCCAACCACAGGGGCGTCGAGGCGGCGAGCTACGGACTGGACGCCTCCGAAGAAGAACTGCGTTCAACCCTTCTCACGCTGATTGGCGACGTGACCTCGAACTACGTCCAAGCACGCGGCTATCAGGCCCGTATAGCGCTTGCCCGGCGCTCTGCGGCGTCGCAGCGGCAAACCGCCCAGCTCACCCGCACCATGGCTCTGGCCGGCTCGGCGACCGCGGCGGATGTCGCCAAGGCGGATGGACAGGCCAGCGGCACGGAAGCCGGCGTTCCGAGCCTGGAAGCGAGCTATGCCGAGGCTGTGCATCGCCTTTCCGTGCTGACCGGGCGACCGCCGGCGGCGCTCACCGAGCGCTTGAAGCGCGCCGGACCGATCCCGGCGCCGCGCCTGCCGATTCCGACCGGCATCCCGGCCGACATCCTGCTCACCCGTCCGGACGTGCGCTTGGCCGAGCGGCAATATGCGCAGTCCACCGCCAAGATCGGCCAGGCCGAGGCGGCGCGTTATCCGAGCGTCAGCCTGACCGGCGACATCAGCACCACGGCCCTCAAGCTCGGCGATCTCGGCAAGAACTCCACCATCGGCTGGTCCTTTGGCCCCACGCTCAGCGTGCCATTGTTCAACGCCGGCCAGCTGCAGGCGGCCGTGGACGTCGCCAAAGCCCAACGCGATCAGTATTTCGTGGCCTACAAGTCCGCCGTGCTGACGGCTCTGGAAGACGTGGAAAACGCCACGGTTTCGCTGTCGCAGGAGCGCATCAGAAACGGCAAGCTCGCCTCCTCCGCGAAGTCTTATGGCGATGCCGCGCGGCTTGAAGGAACGCTCTACAAGGCTGGAGAGACCAGCCTTCTCGATGTGCTCGATGCCCAGCGGTCGGCCTATTCCGCCGACGACTCCGTCCTGCAAAGCCGCGTCTCGATCGCCACCGATTATATAGCCCTCAACAAGGCGCTCGGCGGTGGCTGGAACGGCGCGATCGACACCGCCAGGCCCGAAATCATCGATGTCCGCACCGGTCCGCGGCTGGCATCGAAGACGCAATGACCGGTGAGCCGTGCTGCCTATCCGTCACGAACGGCCCGAACAAATTCCCGTGAGCCATGCCCGCAAGCAATATCCCACTATATACCCACTACATAACAGCGTCGTTGAGGTAATGAGATGTCAGGCGCCTACGATCTGGGAACCAATCTGGTCCGCCGTATCTATGAGAAACGCATAGATGCACCGGCCATTCTTGATGCCGGCACGCATTTTCCCAATGCCGCGAAGTTCACCGCCGCCTGGCGGGATATCCGCGACGAGGCGCTGGCGGCGAAGCTGAACAACGCGCCGCGCTTCCACGACATCATGCCGGAGCAGGCCGATATCTCGGCCAACGACGGTCTCGACTGGCGCATGTTCGTGCTCAAGGCCTATGACATGACGGTCCCGGAAAACCTCGCGCGCATGCCGGTCCTGAGCCGGCTGCTTGCGGAGTGCCCGGAGGTCAAATCGGCAGCTGTCTCATTCCTGGCCCCGCGCAAGCACATCCCGGCGCACCGCGGACCTTTTCGCGGCATCATGCGGTTCCATCTTGGCCTGGTCATCCCGAAACAGCCGGACGGCCGTCCGGCAACGATCATGATGATCGATCACGAGGAACGGCGCATCGCCGACGGCGAGTGCATGCTATGGGACGACACGTTCGAGCACGAGGTTATGAACAACTCGGATCAGCCCCGCGTCGCTCTCCTCCTCGACGTGTGGCGTCCGCAAATGCCGCTGGACATGGAAATCCTGTCGCGTGTGATCGTGCGCGGCGTGCAGGTGGGGATGCGCTATCGTGGCGTGTCGTTCGGCGGCTGAACCAGTTGCAAAGGCTCAAAGCGCGCCGCGCTTTAAGCGCGCGCCTCGCGATACGTCCCTGTCGCGCTGCCACGCTTGCCGGGGAACATCGCGTCCCTCGCCAGCAATCCGCTGACGCGGCAGAAGGCAGCGAACGCGCGGCAGGCTTCCTCGGCGCTGGCCACGTCGACCGTCGCGCCGAAACAGGCGTTGAACGCGGCTTCGTAGACCTTGCCCTGCCGGCGCTTCGGCCAATCCTGCAGGAAATCGAGCGCCTGCTCGACGCTGTAGATTTCCTCGACCGGCAGGCCGGGCGCGGGCGTGATGCGCACCGGCACCTCGAATTGCAATCTGTCCATTCCCTGTCTCCCGAACTGGCGTAGCCGGAGCAACGCCGCTCGATGTGAAAAGTTGCTTTTGCGGCCTTCTGACTCGCAAATGTGACCTCAGTGCGATGAAGAGTCGGTGCGGCGGATCGGCGTCAGTCCGGATCGATACCGGCTGCATTGCCAATGCCGGATTTCCACCGTATTGCCGGCCATCACAGCTGCCGCGGGCGAAAAAATGAGCGAAATCCGGGTCGAGTCTCTGGTCAAGCGCTATAGCGGCACCACCCCGCTGGACGGCGTTTCGCTGGCCTTTCCGCAGGGATCTTTCACGGCGCTGCTCGGCCCTTCCGGCTGCGGCAAGACGACGATGCTGCGGTTGATCGCCGGCTTCGAGGCGCCGAGCGAAGGCCGCGTTTTCCTTGGCGATGCGCTTGTCGCCGACCCGAAGCGGCAGCTGCCGCCGGAGGCGCGCAATGTCGGCGTCGTTTTCCAATCCTACGCGCTGTGGCCGCATATGGATGTCGCCGAAAACGTCGCCTATCCGCTGAAGGCCAGGCATGTTCCCTCCGCCGCCATCCCTGCCCGCGTCGCTTCGGTCCTCGATATCGTCGGCCTCGGCGGTTTCGCCAAGCGCCGCATCGACGAGTTGTCGGGCGGTCAGCGGCAGCGCGTCGCGCTGGCCCGCTGCCTGGTCGCCGAGTCAGGCATCATCCTGTTCGACGAGCCGCTCGCCAATCTCGACATGCATCTGCGCGCGGCCATGGTCGACGCCTTCCGCGATATCCATCGCCGCACCGGCGCGACCATCGTCTATGTCACGCATGACCAGGCCGAGGCCCTGGCGCTTGCCGACCGCGTCGCTGTGATGAGCAAAGGCCGACTGCTGCAGGCAGCACCCCCACGGGAAATCTATCGCTCTCCCGCCGACGCCGCTGTTGCTGGTTTCGTCGGTCGCGGCAGCCTGGTCTCAGGCAACACCGTCGGCCATTCGGACAAAGCCTCGATCATCGATATCGCCGGCCACCGGCTCACGGCGCGCAGCCACGACAAACCGGCCGGTGCGGTCAAGGTCCTGCTACGCCCGGAAGCCTTGCGCATCGCGGCCGAGGGACTGCCCGCGACGGTGCTGGACAGCGTCTACCGCGGGCCGGTGCATGAAGTGCGGCTGGCGCTCGCCGAGCCCGGCCAGCACCTGCTCGTCGACAGCGCGGAGGCACTGGCGGCGGGACAGCGCGTGCATGTCGCCGTGTCGGACGCTTGGGTGGTGCCGAGCGCCTGATTTAGCGCCAGGGCAACACGCCGGCCGGCAAGCGGCGCCCGAACCGATCAAGCGCCAGAAGCAGCGCGATCACGACGATGATCGTGGATACCGCGATTGCCGCTGCCTGCGTGCCGAGCCCGGCCTCTTCCAGGCTGAACAGCACGACGCCGAGCGTTTCCTTGCCGCTCGACCACAGCAGCGCCGAGACCGTCAACTCGTTGAAAGCACTCATGAACACCAGCAGCCCGCCCGCAACGGCCGCGGGCGCCGCGAGCGGCGCGGTGATCGTTGCGAGCCGCCGGAACGGACCAGCGCCGGACACCGCCGCCGCCTCTTCGAGATCACGCGGAATCTGCCCGACGGCCGTCGTCACCGGTTTCATTGCCAGCGTCAGGAAGCGCATCGCATAGGCGACGAGGATGATCGACGCGGTCGCATAGAGGCTGCCGATCAGCGGCAGCGGCCGCAAGAACAAAAGGATGCAGGCGATCGCCAGCACCACGCCGGGGATCGTGTAAGGCAGGTCGACGATGCCGCCGAGCACACGCCGCCAGCGCTTGTCGAAACGTTCGAGCCGCGCGGCCATCGGAATGACGCCAAGGGCGAGGATAAGCGCCGCGCCGCCGGCAAAGAGCAGTGAATTGCGGAAGGCCCGCGCCGTGGACGCCTGCCGGACAAGCACTTCCACATAGTTGGCGATCGTTGCCGTCCGCGGACTGAGCGGCACGCCGAAGGACGGCACCAGCGACGTCGCCAGCAACGCGCAGGCCGGCAGAATGAGGATCAGGCCGATGACAAGCCAGCCCGCGCCGGCGAGCGGCATGCGCAAGCCTCCGAGCTCGAATTGCGCCGGCGTGCCGGCAACGATGCGATGCCCGGTGCCGCGCAGCGCCAGCGACTGGAAGACCATGCCGGCCAGCGCCAGGGCGCCGACCAGCACCGACAGCGCCGCGATCTGCGGCAACACGCTCGGGCCAAAACTCGACAGGTCCTGATAGATCAAAGTTGGCAGCGTCAGATAGTTGACGGGCATGCCGAGCAGCGCCGGTATGCCGAAATTGCCGACGCCCGAGACGAAGGCAAGCGCCGCGGCGGCCACCACATAGGGCCGCACGACGGGCAGTACGATGGTCCGCAATACGCCGAGCGGCCGCTCGCCGCAGGAGCGCGCCGCCTCGACCAGATCGCGCGGCACGCGCGACAGCCCTGCCCGCATGGTGATGAACACGATCGGCGCATGCTGGACGCCATAGAGAAGGATGATGCCGCCACGGCCAAGCATGGGATTGCCGGTCCCGGGCGCAGGCGCCAGCCCAAGCATACCGAGCAGCGTGCTCGATGGGCCGAAGAGATGCAGCCAGGCGAGCGCGGTGACCTGCGGCGCGATCATCAGCGGCAAAAGCAGAAGAAACCCGAGGATCTTTCGTCCCGGCAGATCGGTCATCGTCACCGCGACGGCGAACGGAATGCCGAGGCAAAGCGCCAGCAGCGCGCCGAAAAAAGCCGTGTCCAGCGTGTGCCACATCGCCTTGAGCGCGGCAGAGCTGGCAAGCCGCCCGGCGAAGGCGGCGAAATCGGTCTCGCCGCCCGGCGCGATCGCCGCAAGCACGAGACGCGCCATCGGCAACAGGCAGAGCACGGCGATGACCAGCAGGACGGCCAGCGCCGACAGACGCTGGCCGAATATCGGGCCTGACGTCATGAAGCCGTCGGCCCGCGGCGACGCCACGCCCCGCCTGGCGATGTGATGTTCCGCGGAGGCCAAAGTTTCCCTTCCGGGCCGCTTACTGGCTCATCACCGCGCTGAACTTTTCCTTGTTCTGGGCATCATTGGCGAGCGCGGCCGCCGCATCATAGTCGAGCACCTTGATCGAGGCGCGGTCCGGATAGCCGGCCGGCAGCGCGACGTCGGCACGGGCCGGGATGTAGCCCATCTTGGCCGCCACTTCCTGCCCGTCCTTCGACAAGAGGAAATCGACGAAGGCCTTGGCGGCTTCCTTGTTCTTGGCGGTGGATAGGATAGCGACCGGTTCGGTGACGGCGGACACGCCTTCCTTCGGGAAGACGAACTCTACCGGCGCGCCCTTGGCCTTCTCGCGGATCGGCATGTAGTCGACGATCATGCCGAACAGCTTGTCGCCGCCGCTGACGGCCTTCAGCACGTCGCCATTGCCGCCGCTGGCCTGCGCGCCGTTCTTGGCGAGCGCGCCATAATAGTCCCAACCCTCCGGCAGCTTGCCGGTCAGCGTCACCGTGTGGATCATCGCCGCGCCCGAGGTCAGCGGACTGGGCATCGCGATCAGGCCCTTGGCTTCCGGCTTCTTCAGGTCTTCCCAGCTTGTCGGCACGAAAGGCGCCTTGGTGTTGTAGACGATGCCGGTGGTGATCAGCTTGGTCGAGAAATAGGTCTTGTCCTTGTCGTAGAGCGCCGCGTCGAGGCCGTCGACCTTGGCCTCCGGATAGGCGAGCAGCCGGCCTTCCTTCTTCAGGCCTTCCATGGTCACGACATCGGCGATCAGCAGCACGTCGGCCTGCGGCTGGCCGGCCTCGATCTCGGCATGCAGCTTGGCCAGAATCTTCGGCGTCCCGTCGCGCACCCAGTCGACCTTAATCCCCGGGTTCTTCGCCATGAAGGCGTCGACGGTCTGCTGGGCATCGGTGTTCGGCTGGCTGGTGTAGAGCACCAGCGTGCTGTCGGCGGCGGCGGCTCCCGCTACGGTGGATGCCAGCAACATGCCGGCGAAAACGATCTGGCGCATGGAAATACCTGTTGTTGATCAAGGCTGGGCGAGGTCCGGCAGGCGCCGGGGCTGGAAAACCTGAGTAAGGCCGCAGGATAACCATTGTGTGACAGGGCAACGCAACTCGCATCGCCCTGCCTTGCCCCTGCTCCGTATCACAGGTGCTACTGGTTGGCCGGGTCGGTCTCGGCATCATAGGCCATGCGGGTAACCACCATCAGCACATAGGCCGACGGCAGCGCGAAGATGGCGCCGAGCATGATCGCCGCCGTTCCTTCCATGCGAAGGGTGGCGGCAACGGCCCAGTAGACGGTGCCGATGCAGATTACCGCCTGGACTGCCAGAAAAGAGGCCGCGGCAGCCGCGCGGGTAAGCGTCTTGAACGTCTTGATGCGTTGCATTGAACGGAATCCGAACTGACGCGCACGCAACCGGCGGACGGCCGACGGCCGTCGCCGGATCGCGACGCGAAGGAATGTCTTTGATTTGAATGCCGCTTTGCGGCCCGGCCTTACGCGGCAGGCGGCGCGCGTGGCTGGTTGGTGCGCGAAGCTGCTGCGCTTGCCGATACGGGCGCGACGCCCATTTCGGCCGGCAATACATGGCCGATAAGCAGGAAATCGGATGCGGGCGCGAGCGCTCCGGGATTGCCGCTGACGAGCTTTATCGGCAGTGGCCGGCCGGCCCGGATTTCAAGCGCCTGCGCCTTGCCGGTCGTTCTGAGCAGCGCGATCGTGTCGCCCTGGCGAGCGGCGCTGACGCTGGAACCGCCCGGGAGCGAAACGGCCGACGCGGAGATTTCGGCCTGCGCGAAGCCCAGCAGCGCGAGCATCAGCAGCGCCATCAGGCCCGCGCAGGCGGTCCTGACCGGCAACAGCATCGGTCTTTCGCGTTCAGGTGCCGTCAAGGCAATCTCCGGACATCAGGACGGACCTAACCGATGGAATGGCCGAAGGAAAGCCGCAATGGACGCCGCAATCGCACTTCGTCCTTGAACCTTGCGGCTTCCGGTGCCAAATCTGGAGCAGATTTTCGCATTCGGCTCCTTTGGAGCCAACGCCGGCAAACGGACAAAAATGGTTACCTATCTCGACGCCTCCACGGCCCCCCTTCGAAATACCGGCCAGATCCGCCTCTATGGCGAGGAAGGTTTTGCCGGCATGCGCAAGGCCTGCGACCTCACGGCGCGCTGCCTTGACGAGCTTGTGCCGATGGTGAAGCCCGGCGTGACGACGGAAACGATCGACCGCTTCGTCTTCGAATTCGGCATGGACCATGGCGCGCTGCCGGCGACGCTCAATTATCGCGGCTACACCAAGTCGTCCTGCACCTCGATCAACCATGTCGTCTGCCATGGCATTCCCGACAACAAGCCGCTGAAGGAAGGCGACATCGTCAACATCGACGTCACCTATATCCTCGACGGCTGGCACGGCGATTCCTCGCGCATGTATCCAGTGGGCACGATCAAGCGCGCCGCCGAGCGCCTGCTCGAGGTGACCTATGAGTGCCTGATGCGCGGCATAACCGCGATCAAGCCCGGCGCCCGCACCGGCGCCATCGGCGCCGCGATCCAGACCTATGCCGAGGCCGAGCGCTGCTCGGTGGTCCGCGATTTCTGCGGCCACGGCGTCGGCCAGCTTTTCCACGACGCGCCGAACATCCTGCATTACGGCACCGTCAATGAAGGCGTCGAGATGCGGCCGGGCATGATTTTCACGGTCGAGCCGATGATCAATCTCGGCCGCCCGCATGTGAAGGTGCTGTCCGATGGCTGGACGGCGGTCACGCGCGACCGCTCGCTGTCGGCGCAATACGAGCACACGATCGGCGTCACCGACACCGGCTGCGAGATCTTCACGCTGTCGCCGAAAAAGCTCGACCGCCCCGGCCTGCCAGCCTAGTTTCAGCCGAGGCCTGAGGGGAGCGGGCGAGCATGGGGAAAGTCGAGGACGAGCGGGCGTTCTTTTCCGAAGGCTGGATCGAGCCGCCCAGGACGGCGCCGAAAAAGGCCACGGCAGCAGAAAAGCCCCATTATCACGGCCATCGCGACCGTCTGCGCGAACGCTTCGTCGCCGGCGGACCGGACGCCCTGCCCGACTATGAACTGCTCGAACTGTTGCTCTTCCGGCTGATCCCGCGCGTCGACACCAAGCCCATCGCCAAGGCGCTGATCGCCCGCTTCGGCTCGCTGGCCGAAGTGCTCGGCGCGCCGGCACCCTTGCTTGAAGAAGTCAAAGGCATCGGGCCGACCGTCGCGACCGATCTAAAAGTCATCGCCGCCACCGCCCAGCGCATGGCGCGCGGCGAGGTGCGTGGCCGCGAAGTCCTGTCCAACTGGACGCAATTGCTCGACTATTGCCGTTCGGCCATGGCCTTCGAGGCCCGCGAACAGTTCCGCGTCCTGTTCCTCGACAAGAAGAACGGGCTCATCGCCGACGAGGTGCAGCAGACCGGCACCGTCGACCATACGCCGGTCTATCCGCGCGAGGTGGTGAAGCGGGCGCTCGAACTCTCCGCCAGCGCCGTCATCCTGGTCCACAACCATCCTTCGGGAGATCCCACACCTTCCCGCGCGGACATCGAGATGACCAAGCAGATCATCGATACGGCCAAGCCGCTCGGCATCGCCGTGCACGATCACATCATCATCGGCCGCAAGAGCAACGCCTCGATGAAGGGCCTGCTTTTGATCTAATGCATGTCGCGCAAAAGTGTGCAGCGGTTTTGCGATAACGACATGCATGAAAACAAAGGCTTAAAGCGCGTCGCCTGAATCCGCTTCAGCGCGACGCGCTTTAAAGCCCCCCGCCGATCGCCCGAGGATCCGGGCGCAAAAGCAACGTTTTGCCGATCAAGATAGTCGGCTCTGGAATTTCAACCGGAAATCGAGCATGATGCGCTTTGGTAATTCGGACGCTTCGTGCGCCCGGCAATACCGGAGGAACGGGACATGGCCGTTGTGCTTGTACTCGTTTTAATCGTTGTGGGCTCAGTGTTGTTCCACTTCCTGAGCCCATGGTGGTGGACTCCGATTGCCTCGAACTGGGACTATATCGACCACACCATCATCATCAGCTTCTGGATCACCGGCATCGTCTTTGCCGCTGTCGTCCTCTTTATGGCTTATTGCGTCTTCCGCTTCCGGCATCGGGAAGGCAATCGCGCGGCATACGAACCGGAGAACAAGCGGCTCGAATGGTGGCTCATGGTCGTCACTGCGGCAGGCGTCACTGCCTTGCTGGTTCCCGGCCTGTTCGTCTGGAGCCGCTTCGTCACCGTTCCAAGCGATGCGACCGAGATCGAGGTCGTCGCCCAGCAGTGGCAGTGGAGCTTCCGCTTGCCCGGCAAGGACGGCAAGCTCGGTACTTCGGACACCCGCGACGTCACCGCCGACAATCCGTTAGGCATCGCACCCAAAGATCCCAACGGCCAGGACGATATCGTGGTCGAGGCCACCGACCTGCATCTGCCGGTCGGCAAGCCGGTCAAGGTGCTGCTGCGTTCGATCGATGTCCTGCATGATTTCTATATCCCGGAATTTCGCGCAAAGATGGACATGATCCCGGGGTCGGTCACCTATTTCTGGTTCACTCCGACAAGGACCGGCACTTTCCAGGTCTTGTGCGCCGAACTGTGCGGCCAGGGACATCCGCTGATGCATGGCGTGGTCATGGTCGACGCCGAGCAGGATTATCTGTCCTGGCTCGGGCAGCAGCAGACTTTTGCGCAGTTGTCGACGCCCAAGCAAACAGGCTGGGCGAGCCAATCGTCAGGAAAGACGATGGCGTCCGGTTTGGACGTCGCGGCAAACTCGAAACTCTCGAGGTCCGCAGAATAGGGCACGGAGGTGCTCCGATGGTCGACGTCACACCCGCAGATGCCGTTCCGCCCGCCGAAGTTGGGGAAGTGGAACTCTACCATCCGCACAACTGGTGGACCAAGTACGTCTTCTCGCAGGACGCGAAGGTCATCGCGGTCCAGTACTCGGCAACGGCAACGGCGATCGGCCTTGTGGCGCTGGTTCTCTCCTGGCTGATGCGCCTGCAGCTCGGCTTTCCCGGCACGTTCGACTTCATCACCCCGGAGGCCTACTACCAGTTCATCACCATGCACGGCATGATCATGGTGATCTACCTGCTCACTGCGCTCTTCCTCGGCGGCTTCGGCAACTACCTCATCCCGCTGATGGTCGGCGCCCGCGACATGGTCTTCCCCTATGTCAACATGCTGAGCTACTGGATCTATCTGCTGGCAGTACTCGTTCTGGTGTCGAGCTTCTTCGCGCCGGGTGGGCCGACAGGCGCCGGGTGGACCCTCTACCCGCCGCAGGCCATCATGTCCGGAACGCCGGGTGGGCAGGACTGGGGCATCATACTGATGCTCTCTTCGCTCATCCTGTTCATCGTCGGCTTCACCATGGGCGGCCTGAACTATGTTGTGACGGTGCTGCAGGGCCGCACGCGCGGCATGACGTTGATGCGCCTGCCGCTTACCGTCTGGGGCATCTTCACCGCCACCGTCATGGCGTTGCTCGCCTTCCCGGCGCTGTTTGTCGCGTGCGTGATGATGCTGCTTGACCGCGTGCTCGGCACTTCCTTCTTCATGCCGGCGATTGTCGAGATGGGCGAGCAACTTCAGCACAATGGCGGCAGCCCGATCCTTTTCCAGCACTTGTTCTGGTTCTTCGGCCACCCGGAAGTCTACATCGTCGCTCTGCCGGCTTTCGGCATCGTCTCCGACCTGATCAGCACCCATGCGCGCAAGAACATCTTCGGCTACCGCATGATGGTCTGGGCGATCATCGCCATCGGCGCCCTGAGCTTCGTTGTCTGGGCGCACCACATGTATGTGAGCGGCATGGACCCCTATTTTGGCTTCTTCTTTGCTACCACGACGTTGATCATTGCCGTGCCGACGGCGATCAAGGTCTATAACTGGGTGCTGACGCTGTGGCGCGGCGATATCCATCTCACCCCGCCGATGCTTTTCGCGCTCGCCTTCATCGTCACCTTCGTCAATGGCGGCTTGACCGGACTGTTCCTCGGTAATGTCGTTGTCGACGTGCCGCTGTCGGATACGATGTTCGTCGTCGCCCATTTCCACATGGTCATGGGCGTCGCGCCGATCCTGGTGATCTTCGGCGCAATCTATCACTGGTATCCGAAGGTCACTGGACGGATGCTGGACGACACACTCGGCAAGTTCCACTTCTGGGTAACCTTCCTCGGCGCCTACCTGATCTTCTTCCCCATGCACTATCTCGGCCTGATGGGCGTTCCGCGGCGCTACGCCGAGTTGACCGACATGACCATAATGACGGAATCGGCCCGTCATCTGAACTCGTTCATCAGCATCATGGCCTTCATCGTCGGCTTCGCTCAGATGGTTTTCCTGTTCAACCTGATCTGGAGCATCCGCCATGGCCGCGAGGCCGGCGGCAATCCGTGGCGGGCGACCACACTCGAATGGCAGACGCCGCAGACACCGCCGGCGCACGGCAATTTCGGCAAGGAACTGCCGATCGTCTATCGGTGGGCCTATGACTACAGCGTGCCAGGCGCCAAGGAGGACTTCATCCCGCAAAACGTGCCGGGCACCTTCGCCCCCTCAAGGGAGCAGGCATGAGCGTCATCCTGGTCTTCTTGGCTGTGATCGCCGGCTTTGCCGGCTGGTGGCTTTCGCACCAGCGGCTGACATCCAAGCCATGGCTGGAGCAAGGTCTGGCCGGGGATTTCGCCGGCACCGGCCGGTCGTCCCTGCCCACCGCCAAGATCGGTCTCGGCGTCTTCCTCGCCGTCGTCGGCTGCCTGTTCTCGCTGTTCACCAGCGCCTATTTCATGCGCATGGGCCTGCCGGACTGGCAGCCGCTGCCGCTGCCCCGCCTGCTCTGGCTCAACACCGGCGTGCTGGTATTGAGCAGCGTCGCGCTGCAATGCGCGGTGGTTGCCGCGCGCAAGGGCCAGATCGACAACGTCCGGTTAGGCCTTGCCACGGCAGGGCTCACCGCGCTTGCCTTCCTTGTCGGGCAGTTGATGGCATGGCGGCAGCTGACCGGGGACGGCTATCTGCTGGCATCCAACCCGGCCAACAGCTTCTTCTATCTGATCACCGGCATGCATGGCCTGCACATACTGGGCGGTCTGTTCGGCCTTGGCAGGACGAGCATCGGTGCCTGGAGCGGAGCGCGGCCGGAGCGAATTCGTCTCAGCGTCGAGCTCTGCGCCATGTATTGGCATTTCCTGCTTTTCGTCTGGCTCGGCATCTTCGCCCTTCTGGCAGGTTGGGCGGCGACGTTCATCGAAATTTGCCGACAATTGCTGACCTAGGAGACCGGCGATGGCCGAGACGACCATGACACATACCAGCCAGATGGAGCCTCGGCCCGCCGGTTGGCGCGGCATTACCGCCGACTGGGCCTCGGATCAGCGCGCGTTCAAGAACGTGTCCTGGGGCAAGGCCATGATGTGGATCTTCCTGCTCAGCGACACCTTCATCTTCGGCTGCTTCCTGCTCTCCTATATGACCGCCCGCATGTCGACACGCGTGCCCTGGCCGAACCCGAGCGAGGTCTTTGCCTTGCGCATCGGCGGCCAGGAGATCCCGCTGATCCTTATCGCCATCATGACCTTCGTGCTGATCTCGAGCAGCGGCACCATGGCCATGGCCGTCAATTTCGGCTACCGCCGCGACCGCCGCAAGACCGCGATCCTGATGCTGTTGACCGCTGCGCTTGGCGCAACGTTCGTCGGCATGCAGGCCTTCGAATGGACCAAGCTGATCACCGAAGGGGTACGGCCCTGGGGCAATCCCTGGGGAGCCGCGCAGTTCGGCTCATGCTTCTTCATGATCACCGGTTTCCACGGCACGCACGTGACGATCGGCGTGATCTTCCTCATCATCGTGGCGCGAAAAGTCTGGCGTGGCGACTTCGACACCGGTCGTCCCGGCTTCTTCACCAGCCGCAAGGGCCGCTACGAGAATGTCGAGATCATGGGCCTCTACTGGCACTTCGTCGACCTGGTTTGGGTGTTCATTTTCGCCTTCTTTTATCTTTGGTGAGAGGCAGTCCCTATTGAGAGGAAGCTATGGCTGAAGCAACCGCAAACGGTCTCGGACAACACGCGCTGCACACCGCCCATGCGCAGGATGCGGCCGCGACAGCGGTCGCTCACGCCGAGGTTCATCAGGAGCACCCGATCAAGCTCTACCTGGTCGTCTGGGCGTGGCTGTTCATCCTCAGCACCTGCTCCTACCTGGTCGACTATTTCGGCATCCAGGGCTATCTCAGATGGTCGCTGATCCTGATCTTCATGATGCTCAAGGCGGGACTGATCGTCGCCGTCTTCATGCACATGGCCTGGGAGCGGCTGGCGATGATGTATGCGATAATCCTGCCGCCGATACTGGTGCTGGTCTTCGTGACGATGATGGTCTTTGAGGCCGATTATACGCTGCTGACACGTATCGCGTTTTTCGGGCCCGGCCCCTGATACGCATTTCGAACTCGTCCGCAGCGCGGCCAACCGGAACTGCAGTGGCGGGTGCCTCGAAACAGCAGGACGCCGGTCCATTTGGTTTGGCGCATGCGCCGTGAACTCAAGCAAAGGACGCGGACAATGACGATGGCAAACAGACTGAAGGATTTTATCGACGGCAAGGAAATCCCGTACGACACCGTCGCGCACCATCGAACTGCCACCAGCCGGCAGGCCGCTATCGCCGCGCATGTGCCCGGCGGCATCATGGCGAAGTCCGTGGTCGTTCACCACGAGCTCGGCTATGCGCTGGCCGTGGTCCCAAGCACCCACAGGATCGAACTCGGCAAGCTGCAGGACGTCATGGACAGGCGCCTCGGGCTCGCTTCCGAGGATGAGGTGGTATCGCTCTTCGATGATTGCGACATCGGCGCCATACCGCCGATCGGCGCGGCCTATGACGTGCCGGTCATCCTGGACGAAAGCCTGCGCGACGCCGCCGATATCTATTTCGAGGGCGGCGACCACAAGACGCTCGTGCATGTCAGCGGCAAGGATTTCCGTAACCTGACGGCGGGCGCGCGTCAGGCGCGGTTCAGCCACCCGGCCTACTGAGCGCACCGGCACTGTCGCCGGTGCTCATGATAGGCTTGGCTCAGTTCGCCGGTCTTGGGGCGGCCTGCGGTTCCACCACCTTGCGGTACACGTGCCAGGTGGCATGGCCAAGGATTGGCAGCACGACCGCCAGCCCCGCGAACACAGGCAGCGAGCCGATGATCAGCCCAATGGCGACGACAAGTCCCCAGACGGCCATCACGATCGGATTGGCCAGGACCACGCGCACCGAAGTGTGGATGGCTTCGTAGGCGCCGACGTCGCGATCGAGCAGCAGCGGGAAAGCGACCACGGTGGTGCACAAAACCACCACAGCGAATACAAACCCGATCGCATGACCCAGTACGATCAGCGTCCAGCCGCTCCCGGTGGCGAATATCTCGGCTATGAAACTGGACAGTGACGCCGGCGGCTCGGGCCCGAACAGATACTCGTAGAAAAGCTTTGCGGTCAAAAGCCATGTGATGAAGATTGCAAACAGCATGATGCCGACGGCGGCGATGGCCGGCAGCGCCGGAGAATTCCTGACCTCGAAAGCATGTTTCCAGGAAGCATCCAGCCCGGCTTCCCGCCGGCGGCTGATCTCATAAAGGCCGATCGCCGCGAGTGGCCCGATCAGCGCAAAGCCTGACACCAGTGGAAATAGCAGCGGCAGCGTGTTTGCTCCCGATGTCCAGGTGGCAAGCACCACGCCAACGAGCGGATAGATCATGCACAAAAACACGATGTGCGAGGGTTTGACCATGAAGTCGTCGACACCGCGCCTGAGCGCATCGAAAAGATCGGAAACGCCGATCTTTCTCACTTTGGTATGCTCCAGCGTTTCGCTGGCGCCTGCAATCACGTGAAAGCTTGCCATGACCGTTCCTCCAGATCAGGTCCGGCAAGGTCGCGGATTTCACGGTGCTAACGCTCTGCGTGACTGGCCACGCAAAAACCGCGACCTGCACCTGCGCCAACATACTCCTTTAGGCCCGATTTGTCGCCCTCTGTCGACGCCGGGTAGTGTCTCAGTTTGAAATTTCGGCGGCTGCTTTTTTGTAGGGGCCGCGCCTGACAGTGTCGGCTTCCTCGCCGGTCGCAATGCGCATGACGCGGACGGCATTGCCGATCACATCGGCGGGCGCTTCTGGCCTTTAGGTCCGGTGGGCATCTAGGCTTGTTCTCCAGGCGGTCGATATTTAATCGACGATGCCTTTTGCAATGCTGCAAGCGTGTCCTCCACGGTCAGAAGGACGGTCGTCTGTATGGAACTCAGCGCTCCGCCCGAGCCGATCGCGAGCGCCGTGGCCGCCATCGACACGTTGTCCGGAGCCTCCCACAAGTTATAGCCGTCGTGCTCACCAAAGGCGTACCAGAATCCGTGCAGCTTTCCGCCAACCGATTCAATGTACTGCTTCGCCGCCTCTCGGCGGTCCTCTGGGTTCTTGATGAGCTTAGCCCATGTGGCCGGCGTGTAGCTGAACCGGGTCAGGTATAATGGCATGGTCTTATCCTCCCTGCTTTCCGGTAAGCATATAGGAGTTCGCCGGCTGGCGCGACAGCGGCGTCAAGGCCGCCGGATTTCAAACTGAGACACTACCCGACGCCGGCCAATGGCCAGCCGCGGCAGCGTGCTGGCTCCACAGGTTCTTTTTCGGTATTCTCAAGATGCGAAGGTGAACGTCATGGATACGCGGACGCTTCTCATACTCGGCCTTGGCATAGCCATCCTGCTGCTGTTGGGGTTCTTTGCGCTGCCGGCGTAGCGAGACGGCGCGCGACATCTCAACAGCGCAATTGCCGACCCTCTTCCTTCAGCGGGCGACCACCTAATGGGGCCCGCAACGGCCGCTACTTGGAATACTGTTTCAGGTAGGCGATGACGTTGGCTATGTCTTGGTCATCCTTCAGACCGGGGAACGCCATCTTCGTCCCTTTGACCATCGCCTTGGGATCGTGGAGATATTTGGTGAGCGTGGGTTCGTCCCATTTGATGCCGGATTTTCCGGCCGCGATCATGGCCGCGGAATAGGTGAAATTGGGGTGTGTGCCCGCGACGCGCCCGATGACACCGTGCAGGGACGGGCCAATCTTGTTCTGGTCCTGGTCCGCAACGTGGCAGACCTTGCACTTGGTGAAGACCTTCTCACCCGCGGCGGCGTCCTGCGCCTGCGATGGGCTCACGAAGAAGGTCGTCGCGGACAACACGATGAAAAGCGCAATTGCACGCATCGCATTTCCTCCCTGATGGTCATTTACGTCGGACGGATCCGCTCCACACCGGCCTCGCGCTGTTGTGCCCTGGACGGTACAGCGGATTGTTCGCGTCTCTTCAGTGGAATTGCGGCACCTGCATACCACAGAATGAGCCCAATGGATAGAAAAGCCGGCCTTTGCGAAGGTTTTGGGCCATGAGCGACAGGCGGATGGCCCACGGCCATTTCGACCAGATTTATGATAAAGGGCACCTGGCGGCCATCAAACGACAGGAAGACAGCAATGCCTCAGCACGGCAACGAACCATGGCCGTTCGACAAAGAACGCGCCGCCCTGCTGGTCATCGACATGCAGGGCGACTTCGTCGATGAAGGCGCGGTGATGGAAGTCGCGATGGCGCGGCATCGCATTCCCGTTATGCGGCAGGTGGTCGAACTGTGCCGCGCGGCTGGTGTCCCGGTGGTCTACACGCAGCATGTGCTGAGCGACCATTTCAACATCTCCCCGCTCGAGACCGCCTACCAGCCAAGGCTGAAGGCCAAAGGCATGCGGGAAGGCAGCGCCGGCACCAGGATCGTGGCGGAACTCGCTCCCTTGCCGGGCGAGGTGATCATCAAGAAGCACCGCTACGATGCGTTCCACAACAGCCAATTAGAAACGGTGCTGCGCAACATCCGCGGCGCCGGCCAGGTCGACACCGTCATCATCATCGGCACGGTGACGAGCATCTGCTGCGAATCGACGGCCCGCAGCGCCTTCATGCGCGACTACAAGGTGGCTTTCGTCAGCGATGCCAATGGCGGGCTGGACGAGGCCTCGCACAACGCGACGCTCGCCATCATCGGCAAGGTGTTCGGGCGCGTGATGACGACCGCAGAACTGGAAAGCCTGTTTTAAGCGGTGGGATCAGGGCGGATCGGTTTTGCAGCTTGCCGCGATCTGTCCGATCGCTTCGGAGAGGCCCGCGAGTTCGAAATCGGCCTCGCCGCGTCCGGACAGGAGGCCGAAGCGCCACGACAGCGTCAGCCGGTTCGCTGAAGCCAGACGCTTGATGCCGTCGTTCCCGTCCCTGACCAGCTGTCTGCCGCGCGGGCCGACCGACCAGCTTTCATCGGTTTTGCCGCCGCCGTCGACCACGACGGAGATGGTGATCTTGCGGCTGGCGGAAACGGCATCGTTGAGCTGCAGCCATTCGCTCCAGCGCGGTTCGCCACCGGGCCGGCAAGCAAGGGTCAGCACCGGGCTGTAACCCAAGGCCCCGCCGCCGGTGATCAGCTTGTTGCTGGCATGCAGCGATGCCGTGATCTGGCCGTCGTCGCCGGCGCCAACGCTCCAGTTGCCGAGATCCGGCTCGGCGCGGGCGACAGCTGCGCCCGCGGCAAACAAGAGCGCCGCGGCGACGACCACGTCCCTCATCATGAACCCCAGCCTCACCGATGCCTCCAAACAGCCGCGGATGCGATGAAGCGCAGATAATGTTCAACGCTCCGTATCGCCAGCGGTGGGCCATCAAGACAAGTTGTCAGTGTTGCCGCGCCGCCACAATGAGTACCTCACAACGAAAAAGGCCGCCCGGAGGCGGCCTTTCGAAATCGATGGATTGGAAGCTGTTACTCGGCTTCCTTGGCGGTTTTCTTTTTCGGCGCGGCCTTCTTCTTCGGCTCTTCCGCCTCGTCGGCGGCTTCGCCCGCCTTTGCCTCGGCCTTCTTCGAAGAGGCCTTCTTGGCCGGCTTCGCCTTGGTCGCGGTCTCGGCCTCCTCGTCGTCGGCCATCAGCTCGTCCTTGCCGACCTTGACGTCGTCGACCGAGATCTGGCCGAGCAGGTAGTCGACGACCTTCTCCTCGAACATCGGCGCGCGCAGCGCGTTGATGGCTTCCGGGTTGCTGCGATAATACTCGAAGGCTTCCTGCTGCTGGTTTGCCGGGAAGCGGCGCACCTGCTCGAACAGGCCGCGCTGCAGTTCCTCGTCCGACACGGTGACGCCGGCTTTCTCGCCGATCTCGGCGAGCACGAGGCCAAGGCGCACGCGACGCTCGGCAAGACGCATATATTCGGCGCGCGCCTCTTCTTCCGTCGTCTCCTCGTCGGCGAAGGTCCGGCCGGCGGCTTCGAGGTCGCGGTTGACCTGGGCCCAGATGTTGTTGAACTCGGCCTCGACGAGCTTGGAGGGCGCTTCGAACGAGTAGGACGCGTCGAGCTGATCAAGCAGCTGGCGCTTCACCTTCTGGCGGGTCATCGAGCCGAACTGGTTCTCGATCTGGCCGCGCACGATCTCGCGCAGGCGCTCCAGCGATTCCAGGCCGAGATTCTTGGCCGTCTCGTCATTGACCTCGAGCGCGCCGGGCGCCGACACCTCCTTGACGGTGACGTCGAAGGTGGCTTCCTTGCCGGCCAGATGCGCCGCCTGGTAGTTTTCCGGGAACGTGACGGTGACCTGTTTCTCATCGCCGGCCTTCGCGCCGATCAGCTGGTCCTCGAAGCCGGGGATGAACTCCTTTGAGCCGAGCACCAGCGGCTGGTCGGTGCCGGCGCCGCCGGCGAAAGCCTCGCCGTCGATCTTGCCGACATAGTCGATGCTGACCCGGTCGCCCTCGGCGGCCTTGCCGGTCTTCGGCTCGTAGCTGCGCGCCGATTCCGCAACACGCTTGACCTGGTCGTCGACTTCCGATTCCGGCACGTCATAGACCTGACGCGTCACCTTGATGTCGGAGAAATCCTTGATCTCGATCGGCGGGATGACTTCATAGTTGAGGCTGAATTCGAAATCGGCGCCGCCGGCCAGGATCTTCTCGGCCTCCTTCTCGTCCTCGGTCATGATCACTTCGGGCTGCATGGCGGCCTTTTCGCCGCGCCCCGAGATGATCGAACGGGTCGAGTCGTTGAGGATCTCGTTGACGACCTCGGCCATGAACGACTTGCCGTACATCTTGCGCAGGTGCTGCACCGGCACCTTGCCCGGGCGGAAGCCGTTGATGCGCACCTTGTCACGGGCGTCGGTCAGCCGCGCCATCAGCTTGGCTTCCATGTCACCGGCCGGCACGGTGATCTTGATCTCGCGCTTGAGACCGGAGTTGAGCGTTTCGGTGACCTGCATCCTAGAACCTTTGTTTTCAACAATGAGACTGCCAAACGGTTCTTAGCCGTTTACAGCCTGCCGGTATGATCTTGCCGGAAATGGCTTTTGGGACGGAACCTGGCGATTTGACCGCTAATGCGGTTCAAATCCTCCTGAACTGCGCCTTGCCAAATGCGAATAAGTTCTTGTTTTTACTATAACTTTTCGCACCTTGCAGAGGCGGAAATTCACATTCCGTCACATTCGACACGCCTTTTGTCACAGGCTAGGCTAATTTTCAACTATCTTCGCTTCAATGCATGCCGCCCAAAAGTGCGCGGCGTTTTTGGCGAATGGCATGCATCAAAAGACGTCAGCGCGTCACCTGAATCCATTTCGATGCGACGCGCTTTAACCGGATAGCATGACTTGGGCGCCGACATTGACAGAATGATGGCTACATGGGATTGCCGGGGAAAGCGGATGTGGCGGAATTGGTAGACGCCCTGGATTTAGGTTCCAGTGCCGAAAGGCGTGGGGGTTCGAGTCCCTTCATCCGCACCATCCTTCGCTCTTCGGGTGGCAGGCCACTCTGAAGATGAGTGGACATAGGGGTCTCTCCCAAGCCTTGGCAAAGAAGGACCGCAGCTATCTCCTGGCGGCGCAACCAAGGCTCTCACGCTCTCGGAGCCCATCCCGCTTTGCGCATCCGATGCACTTGAAATAGCCCTTTAACAGGTTCTTACTTGCAATAGGCGGGTCGGAGCTCTGTCAGATTGTGCGTGTAATTTCTCTAGTTGTGGGGGTTGGGTCAGCTCTCGCGGCGGCGTCTCAGGTTGAAGCTTTGGAGTACACTCCGGCTTCTCTTCCAGGTCACCGGCCAATGCTCATTGTCTCCGGTGAGTTTAGCGCCAATGAGTCCTTGAACGGCTTTAGCCGCGCCGTTGCGAGCAGCGGGGCCAAGGTGATTGTATTCAACTCCCTTGGTGGCAACGTCGGCGGTGCTATCCGGTTGGGGCGTATGATCCGCGCAGCAGGGCTGGATACGCTTCAGGTTGGGCAATTGCAGTGCGCTTCAGCCTGCTCACTGGCCTTCCTGGGTGGCATCCACCGTATTGCCGAACCAAGTTCCATCGGCATTCACCGGGCGTTTCTCAAACCGGCTGACGGGATGTCCACCGAAGAAGCGAAGGCCCGCGTCCAGCTCGGAACGGCTGCAATCACATCCTATGTGGTCGAGATGGGAGTGGACCCCAAGCTGATAGAATTGGCTTCGAGCTATGGTAAGCATGACATAAGATATCTATCGGCCAGCGAAATGGCTGAGTTGCACGTGACCAATGCCGCAGCGAACCAATCGCCGGCAGATATTTCACAGGTGTTAACGAGGCCAAATCCTGCGCCCGTGTCCGCTCCTGCACCCAACGCAAGACAGCCGGAAAGCATTGCGGTCGCCTTCGTCAGGGATCTCATCGAGCATCATGGCGACAACGACGATTTCGCTCTTGCCCAAATTCAGGCGTCCTACGCTCCCACGGTCGATTATTATGGCAAGCTGACGAACTTGAGGTCGATCATTGACAACAAGAGGAACTATTACCGGCGATGGCCTGAACGCGGATATAGCGTCCGCAATGACAGCATCGTGGTCACCTGCACTAAGGATCGCTGCATGGTCTCGGGCGTCTACGACTGGGCTGTGCGCAGCCCCTCGAAACACAAGCAGGAAAAAGGCGCAGCAAACTTTAGCTATACGATTTTGATCGGTCCCTATCCCAAAATTATCGCAGAGACAGGGGGTGTCCAGCGATAACCGGAACACCGTTAGCGCGGACACTGACCTCAAGCCTCCTATACACTCTAATCTAATAAAGTGGCTCCTCGAACAGCGTCTTGTCACCGTCCATCAGCGCCTTGATCTGTGCCGTGCCGTCGGGTGCTAGCGCGAGCTTGATGCCGAACGGCCGCACGCGCATGTCGTTCTGGATCGCCATTCCTTCGCCTTCCGACACATAGAAGCGATCGATCCCGTAGTCCGGCGCGATCGTCATGTCGGGGCTGCGAAGATCCCAGCCCGCGGCGACATGTCCGACGATGTCCGCCTCGTCCACGCCCGTCGGGGCCGGCGCTTTGCCGAACCAGGCCGCCGTCGGCTGCCAGTAACCATCCGCGCCCTTCTTCAATCGCACCGCGATCGAACCGTCGTCGCTGGAAAAAGCGCCTTGTGGAATGTCGGCGATCAGCTTCACCGGAATCCGCGAAATGTTGTTGTTGAGCGAGACATAGTCGCCGCGCATGAGATCGCGCGGATCGACGGGCTCGACTTTCAGAAGCACTTCCTTGCCGTTGCGCAGGATTGCGGCGCGGCCGGCGATGATCCAGCTGAGAAAGCCGATCTGGACAAGCGCCAGCACCAGCGCCGCGATGATCAGTTTTTTGCCGGTCATGGCGTTGCTCCTGCCTTGGCGGGCGCCCTCATGCGTTTCTCGACGCGGATGATGATCAGCGCCAGGATACCGAGCAGCACGGCGGCGGCCAGGAAGAATCCGGCCGTATCGAGCATCGACCGCAAGGTGACGCCATAGATGATGGCGAGTTCGAAGGCGAAGCCGGCATAGGCCAGCCAGCGCAGCCCCCTGCTCTCGCGGCCGGCCAGCATGATCGCCGCCACGATGCCGGCAAGCGCCACGATCGAGGCGACGGCGAAACCGCTGTTGTAGGTGCTTTCATCCGCCAGCTCGAACTGGACGATCGCCATGCCGGTGAGGAAGCCGAACAAGGCGTGCAAGGGCAGCCGGCCGCCGAGTTGAAGGATCCTGTCGATCGGATCGCCCGTAAAGACCGAAGCGGCAAACAGCAGCGCCGATATGACGGCGAGCGAAACCGCCACCGGCAGCGTGTCACGATCCGTCGCCAGCAAAACCAGATAGAGAACGACAGACAGAATGATGAGGTGGCGCGCGGCCCGGCTGCGCGTCCAGAACGAAATGGCGAACAGCACGACCGCCATGACGATGAAGAGATGCGGGATCTCCGCGCGCCAGTAGAAGCCGAACCCCTTGAGGACCAGCCAGGCGTCGGCGATGCCGACCGCCGCCACGGTCAGCGGGTTGGAACGCAGCGCCACCGCCGCCAGCCCCGTGCCGGCGCACCATGTCAACAGCGCCGAGGCCTCGTCGCCCGAGAGGTGGTACATCTGGCCGATGAGTGCGATCGAGCCGCCGAAGGCGGCGGCGGCGACGATCCACAGCGCCTCGCCGACCGCGGCATGGTCGCGCGTCTTCAGCACCGCACCGCCGACATAGCCTGCGAGGATGACGGCAAACAGGGCCGCCACGCGAACGAGGCGCGGGATGGCCTCCCAGTTGGCGGCGACGAAAATCAGGATCGCTGCGCCGAACAAAAGCGCCGCCATCATCGCCAGGATGGAGCCGAAACTCAGTGACGCCCGCTCGTTGGCGGCGACGTCGCGTGTCAATGCCTCCGCCGTGGCGGGATCGATCAGCCCGGCCTCCCGCCATCGCGCGATATCCGCCCTAACCTGTGTTGCATAGCCCGCCATGCTTTCCCCCAAAGCCTGGTCATTTCCTTAGCCGGGAACAGCCAAGCCATTGACGCGGCGGCATTTTCCGATTCGGTCTTCTTTGTGACGTAGGCGTGAATGGCCGTTAATGTTGCATTGCACAATTTGCATTGCTGCCATGCGCCAACGGCACTTTTAAACCGATATGATCCCACCTATTTCCTGTTCGTACGCAAACGGAATGATCCGAACCAAAGACGAAACGAGAAGTACCATGAACCTGATCCGCAACTACCGCAACTGGCGCCGCTACCGGGACACCGTCTCCGAGCTGAGCCGCCTGTCGAACCGTGAACTGACCGACCTCGGCATCAGCCGCAGCGACATCCACTACGTCGCCCGCAAGGCGGTCTAATCCGCTTCGGACCGCAAATGGTCCGAACCAGTTTTGAAGAGAGTAACGACAATGAACCTGATCCGCAGCTATCGTAACTGGCGCGTCTATCGCGACACCGTTACCGAGCTGGGTCGGCTTTCGAACCGCCAGCTCCATGATCTCGGCATCGTTCGCGACGAGATCAAGATGGTCGCCCGCAAGGCGATCTAAGGAATTTCGCCAGGGTCGACCTCCTCCCCGACCCTGACGGATACGGTCAACCTTCACCTCCTCCCGAGGGTTGACCACTGAAACGGCGCCCGCCGGACCTCCTCCCCCGGCGGGCGTTGTTCCCGAAGCGAACGTAGTTCGTCTTCGAAAGCTTCGCCCCTTCTCAAAGGCGAGAAGAATTTTCGTCCTCAAGGGCGATAAGGAATTTCGTCAAAGCCGACCTCCTCCCCGGCAATGGCGAATAAGGTCGATCTTCACCTCCTCCCGAGGATCGACCCCCAAAACGACACCCGCCGGACCTCCTCCCCCGGCGGGTGTTGTTGTTTTTGGCGCAGGCTTCCCACTTCGCCCGTTGCTGGCCGGCAATTGCAATCGTGCCGCCAAGCGACTATTCCGGCGCTCATGAGCAAAAATCCCGTCCATATCATCGGCGGCGGCCTCGCCGGTTCCGAGGCTGCATGGCAGATCGCTGAGGCCGGCGTTCCGGTCGTGCTGCATGAAATGCGCCCGGTGCGCGGCACCGACGCCCACAAGACCGACAGTCTGGCCGAGCTCGTCTGCTCGAACTCCTTCCGCTCCGACGACGCCGAAAACAATGCGGTCGGCCTGCTGCATGCCGAAATGCGGCTTGCCGGCTCGCTGATCATGAGCGCCGGCGACGCCAACCAGGTTCCGGCCGGCGGTGCGCTGGCGGTCGACCGCGACGGCTTTTCCGATGCGGTCACCGCGAAGATCGAGGCGCATCCGCTGATCGCCATCCAGCGCGAGGAAGTGCCGGGACTGCCGCCCAAGGATTGGGACCAGGCGATCATCGCCACCGGCCCGCTGACGGCGCCTTCGCTGGCGCAGTCGATCGCCGAGGCGACCGGCGCCGATGCGCTCGCTTTCTTCGACGCGATCGCGCCGATCGTGCATTTCGACACGATCGACATGAACACGGCCTGGTTCCAGTCGCGCTACGACAAGGTCGGCCCCGGCGGCACCGGCAAGGACTACATCAACTGCCCGATGGACAAGGACCAGTATCTCGCCTTCGTCCAGGCGCTGCTCGACGGCCAAAAGACCGAGTTCAAAGAGTGGGAAGGCACGCCCTATTTCGACGGCTGCCTGCCGATCGAGGTGATGGCCGAACGTGGCGTCGAGACGCTGCGCTACGGGCCGATGAAGCCGATGGGCCTGACCAACGTCCACAATCCGACGGTCAAGGCCTATGCGGTGGTGCAGCTTCGCCAGGACAATGCGCTGGGCACGCTCTACAACATGGTCGGCTTCCAGACCAAGCTGAAGCATGCCGAGCAGGTGCGCATCTTCCGCACCATCCCCGGCCTTGAAAACGCGGACTTCGCGCGTCTCGGCGGCCTGCACCGCAACACCTACATCAACTCGCCGACGCTGCTCGATCCGTCGCTGCAGCTCAAATCGCGGCCGGGCCTGCGTTTCGCCGGCCAGATCACCGGCTGCGAAGGCTATGTCGAAAGCGCCGCCATCGGCCTGCTCGCCGGCCGCTTCGCCGCCGCCGAACGGCTCGGCCAGATGCCCGCCCTGCCGCCGCCGACCACCGCCTTCGGCGCGCTGCTCAACCACATCACCGGCGGCCACATCGTCTCGGATGATGAGCCGGGCAAACGCTCCTTCCAGCCGATGAACGTCAATTTCGGTCTGTTCCCACCCGTGGAAGCACCGAAGACCGAAGGCAAGCGCCTGCGCGGCAAGGACAAGACCGTCGCCAAAAGGCATGCCATCACCTCCCGCGCCCTGGCTGAATGCAGGGCATGGTTGGGGCTGCCGGGCAGAGCTGAGGCAGCCGAATAAGCTTTTCTGTCCCATTGGCCATGCATATAAAGTAGGATATAATCCCACTTTATATGCATGGAGCGATGTCAATGGAATCTGCCGAGAAACTATCCATCACCGTCACGCCTGCCATGGCTCGCATGATCCGCGAGAAAGTCGAGGACGGGTCTTTCGGCTCCGCCAGCGAAGTCGTCCGCGCAGCGCTCCGCGCCTTCCAGCGCGAAGAGGAAGAGCATGCCGAGCGAATGGCATCGATCCGGGCGCGGGTGAAGGCTTCGATCGAGGACAAGAGGCCGAACCTTTCAGGAGAACAGGTGCGCGCTCATCTTCAAGGGCTGTTTGCCGAGTATTCGAGCCCCGACGATGATTCAGCGGCTTGAAGTCGAATACAGCCAAAGCGCGAGAGATGATCTCGCTAATATTTTCAGACACATAGTCGAGGCTAGCGGAAACCCTCACGTCGCGTTGAAATTCGTTCTGCGCATCGAAGACCGCTGCCAGAACATCGGCAACGCCCCTCGCGGCGGCCGAACTCGCGACGATATCGTACTAGGCTTGCGAACCGTCCCTTTCGAGCATTCTGCCGTCATCACCTATGTTGTCGAAAGCGATGTCGTTCGCATCATCAACATCTTCTACGGCGGTCGCGACTACGAGACGTTGATTCGAGACGGTGGGTCGAGCGCTCCATCCTGAAGGGGTCTTACTCCGCCGGCTCGGCACCCATCCCTGGCAATCCCGGCTTTCCTGCCTCTCCCGGATTCCTCCGCACATAAGCCGCCTTCAGCGTCTCGGATGTATCGTGCGAACCGTCATGGCTCCAGCCTGGCGGCTGGATGAGATAGTTCAACCGCTGGGCAAGCGTCAGCCCCGGCGCCAGCGCATCGTTGAACATGCCGATCCATTCGTGGAACGCCACCTTCAGCGGATTGAAGGTGCCGATGTTCTTGACGATGCCGTAGCGCGGCCGGTCTTGCTCCAGTTCCTCGACGAAGGTTCCGAACATGCGGTCCCAGATGATCAGCGTGCCGGCATAGTTGGCGTCGAGATAGCGCGGATTGGTGGCGTGGTGGACGCGGTGGTGCGAGGGCGTGTTGAAGATGAATTCGAACCAGCCCCACATCTTGCCGATCGTCTCGGTATGGATCCAGAACTGCCAGACAAGGTTGAAGCCGAAGACGAAGGCGATCACCGCCGGATGGAAACCGAGCAGCACCAGCGGCGCTTGCAGGATGAAGGTGAAGGTGAACAGGCCGGTCCAGCTTTGCCTCAGCGCCGTCGAGAGATTGTAGTGCTGGCTGGAGTGATGGTTGACGTGCTCGGCCCACACCCAGCGCACCCGGTGCGCGATGCGGTGATAGACATAGTAGCGCAGATCATCGAGCAGGAAGGCGGCCAAAAACACCCAGATCGACAGGCCGAGATTGAAGAACCGGAACTGCCAGAGCCACAACAGCGCCCAGTAGGATACGACGCCGAGCAGCAGTCCGGCGACGACATTGCCGGTCCCCATCATCAGGCTGGCCAGCGTATCGCGCGTTTCGAACGATCCCTTGGCACGGCCGCTGCGCACCAGCCAGAGCTCGATCAGGATCGCCGCGACGAAGAACGGAATGGCAAGCTGGGTGACCTGCGGAAAATTATACTCATCCATCACGCAGCCTTTCGGATCTGATCACGGCCTTGCAGCGCCGCCGCCACGGCCAGCGCGCCGGCCTCGTCGGCAAAGACGAACGTGCCGCCCTTCCAGGTGAAATCGTTCGACCGCATCGACACCACATTCCCCTCCCTGGCCAGCGCCAGAACGTCTCGCGGCCTGACGATGCGCGTCAGAAAACAGTCGCCTATGCTCTGGACGATGCCGCAACGCTGCGGGCCAAGATCGAGAAACGCGGCATGGCTGTCGGCCGTCAGCCGCACGACACCCGGCTTTTCGTCGGGAAAATCCTCGGCAAAGCGTGCGAGCGCCTGATCCGGTCCGGCAAGCGTCGCGGTCGTCGTACCGCCGGTGAAGTGCACGGCGGCGACGGACAAGGCGATGCCGAACACGACAAGAACGACCAGGACTGGCAGGCTCATGGAAAGGCTACTCCTCCGGCGGCCCGCATTTCTTCGACGCGAGTCCACATAGACGGAATCCCTAGCATGATTGACGTTTACGTCAAAGGGGCGTCCAGCCCCGCATCGCATGACGCAGGAGCAGCCAATGGCGGCGCAGGGTGGAGAGCGTCGTCGTCGAGCCGAGCGGCGACCCGCCCGCCTTCTCCATCTTGTCGAGATAGGCGCGCGTCAGCGCCAACGGCAGGAAAGCAGGCCGCAGCGCGACAGGAAGCGCCGGCGCGCCTTTCTCGAAGGCGTTGAGATGGTCCCGCGCCAGCGCGATCATAGCAGCGACCGCGCGCTCGGCGCCGGCCCCGCCCTCGCCCTTGATGAACTCTTCCGGCGTCGTGCCGGCGGCCGCCAGGACGTCCGCGGGCACGAAACACTGGCCGCGCCGACGATGCAGCGGCAGCAGAAGCAGCAGGCCGGTGATGGCCTGAGCGCAACCGGCCCGGCCCGCCGGTTCGGCAAAGCGCGGCGCCACGACCGGATCGAGCACCATGGCCGCAAGCTGGATCAGTGCAGCGGCCGTTTCGCCGCAATAGCCCTCGAGGTCGGTCCGCGACGGCATCGGATCGTCATAGAGATCGAAGATGCGCGCCTCGAGCATATTGTCGAAAGCGGATTTCGGCAGATGATTGCCGACGATCGCGGCCTTGAGGGCATCGGCGATCGGATGACCGGTCTCTCCCGGCCCGTCCGCCGCGATGACGTCGCGCCACCATTGCAGCCTGACCTCGCCCGGCAGTGGCTCGTGGATGCGATCGCGCACGCCGGCGATCTCGGCGTTGAAGGCGTAGAGCGCGAGCAGCATGTCGCGCCTCTCGGCCGGCGCGTAGAGCGCCGACAGATACCGGTCATGGTCGGCGGCGCGCACCGCATCCATGACGACGTCGCCATTCTTGACGATGTTGGACGTGCCGGCCATTCAGTCGACGGCGATCAGCGCAGCGGCCACCGCGCGGTCTTCGGCGAGCAGCACGTTGTAGGTCCGCACCGCCGCCCCCGTCGACATCGGGTCGGCCGAAATCCCGGCCTCCTTGAGGGCGGCGCGCAGCGCCGCCGGCAGCGGCCGCAATTCCTTGCCCATGCCGACCAGCAGAATCTCCACCCTGCCGGCCTCGGCGAACAGCCTGTCGAAATCCGAGGCCTTCAGCGCCAGCGGATCGGCCGGCTCCCAACCATGGATGCCCGACGGCAGGACGAGCAGCGAGCCCCGATGCGACATGTCGGCAAAACGGAAGCCGCCATTGCCATAGGCCTCGATCGGCGCCTTGCCCGGGAAATGCGCCTCGCGGATGATGATGCCTTTAGCCATGGGTCTAGAGCATGATGCCGAAAAGTGTGGAGCGGTTTTCGGACGACATCATGCTCTATCTCTTTGATTTGGAGCCGGATGATTTTCAGGTTGGCTCGACCTGAAATCATCCGGCTCTGACGGCGTCAGGTCGCCACGGCCTTGCCGTTCACCGGCTTCTTCTCTTCTTCGGTCGCGGCCTGCGGCCGCAAGCGGAACAGGATCAGCAGCGGCGCGGCGATGAAGATCGACGAATAGGTGCCGAACACCACGCCGAACAGCATTGCCAGCGTGAAGGAGCGGATCACCTCGCCGCCGAACAGCACCAGCGCCAACAGCGCCAGGGATGTGGTGACAGAGGTCAGCGTGGTTCTCGACAGCGTCTCGTTGATGGCGTTGTTCAAGAGCTGCGGCAGCGGCATCTTCTTGTATTTTCGCAGATCCTCGCGCACGCGGTCATAGACGACGATGGTGTCGTTCAGCGAATAGCCGATGATGGTCAGGATCGCCGCCAGCGACGACTGGTTGAACTCCAGCCCAGTCAGGACGAAGAAGCCGATCGTCATCACCACATCGTGCACCGTGGCGACGATGGCGCCGACGGCGAACTGCCATTCGAAGCGGAACCAGACATAGAGCAGGATGCCGGCCAGCGCGATCAGCATGGCGATGGTGCCCTGCTTGGCGAGCTCGCCGGAAACCGTCGGACCCACCACTTCGACGCGGCGGAAATCATACTGGTCCTGCAATTCGCCCCGCACCTTGTCGATGACGGTCTGCTCGGCGTTCTCGCCGGCGTCCTGCGTGCCGACACGGATCAGCACGTCGTTCGGCGCGCCGAACTGTTGCACCTGGATCTCGCCGATGTTGAGCTCGGAGAGCCTGCTGCGGATATCGCCAAGATCGGCATCGCCCTTTTTGGACTGCACCTCGATCAGCGAGCCGCCCTTGAAGTCGATGCCGTAGTTGATGCCAAGAGTCAGGAACCCGACGACCGACAGGATCGACAACGTGCTGGAGAGAGCAAATGTCCAGCGGCGGATGCCCATGAACGGGATCTTCGTGCCCGGCGGAATGAAGGTGACCGGCGCGCGCGGCAATTCCTTCGGACGAGCGCGGCGCAGCCAGATCGACACCAGCATGCGGGTGAAGGTGAAGGCGGTGAAGACCGTCGTCAGAATGCCGATGGCATAGGTGATGGCGAAGCCCTTCACGGGACCGGTGCCCAGAAAGAACAGCACGACGGTCGCGATCAGCGAGGTAACGTTGGAATCGACGATTGTCGCAAGCGCCTTGGAGAAGCCGGTGTCGATCGCCTGGATGACCGAGCGGCCGTTGCGCCGCTCCTCGCGGATGCGTTCATAGATCAGAACGTTGGAGTCCACCGCCATGCCGATGGTGAGCACGATACCGGCGATGCCGGGCAAGGTCAGCGTAGCGCCGAGCAGCGACAGCGCGCCGACGATCATCGCCACGTGCACGGCCAAAGCGATATTGGCGATGAAACCGAGGAAACCATAGGCGACGAACATGAAGGCGACGACGAGGATTGAGCCGATCACACCCGCCACCTTGCCGGCGTGGATGGAGTCCTGACCAAGGCCGGGGCCGACGGTACGCTCTTCGATGATGGTCAATTTGGCCGGCAGGGCGCCGGCGCGCAGCAAGACGGCGAGGTCGTTGGCGCTCTCGGCCGTGAAATTGCCGGAGATCTGCCCGCTACCGCCGAGGATCGGCTCGCGGATCACCGGCGCCGAAATCACCTGGTTGTCGAGCACGATAGCGAACGGCTTGCCGACATTCTGCTGGGTCGCCTGGCCGAACCGCGTCGCTCCGCGGGAATTGAAGGTGAACGAAACCACCGGCTCATTGGTCTGTGAATTATAAGTCGGCGTCGCATTCGACAGGTCTTCGCCCGAGACGATAACGCGGTTCTCGACCAGGTAAGGAACCGGAGGATCGTCCTGCGAATAAAGGATCGAGTCGCCAGCCGGCGGGCGATTCTTCATCGCGTCCTGGACCGGCACCGACGTGTCGACCATCTGGAACGTCAGCTTGGCGGTCTGGCCGATAATGTCCTTGAGCCTTTGCGGGTTCTGGAGCCCCGGCACCTGGACCAGGATGCGATCGTCGCCCTGCCGCTGCACGATCGGCTCGGTCGTGCCTAGCGCGTTGACGCGTCGCTCCACCACTTCAATCGCCTGCGAGAGCGCGGTCGAGGTACGATATTTGATGCCGGCATCCGTAACGGTGAACTTCAACAGCCCAGGCTCGGAATCGTCCAGCGCCATCGACTGCACGGAACCACCGGCAAACAGACCGGCCGTGACCGGGTTGGTTATCGGCTTCAGCGCGGTCTTGGCGGCGTCGAGCTGGCTCGCATCGTTGATGCGCACCTGCACGGTTCGGCCTGTTCCGCCAAGGCCGGTATATTGGATCTTGGCGTCGCGCAGCAGCGTCCTGATCTCGTCGCGCGTCGTCTGCAGCTGATCCTTGATCAGGTCGTTCTGATCCATCTGCAGCAGGATGTGCGAGCCGCCCTGAAGGTCGAGGCCGAGCGTCATCTGCCGCTTCGGCACCCAGCTCGGCAGTTGCGCCAGTGTGCTTGCCGGGAAAAGGTTGGGCGCGGCGAGGATCACTGTGATGGCCACGGCGAGCCAGATCAGGATCATCTTGAGGCGCGAGAAATAGAGCATTCGTTCTTATCCGTTCAGGCGTACAAGCGGCAGCGTTCCGCCATCGGCTAGATTATCAGCTATGGTTTTCGTTCCAACCACGGTCGGCCCTATCGTGCTTCCTCGACGATTGTCAATCTCGCCGGCAGCGCGCCGGTGCGGAATAACAGGGCAAGCTCCTTGGCGCTGTCGGCCGTGAAATTTCCCGATATCTGCACGGTGCCGTGCTCGATGGGTTCACGGATCATAGGTGCCGAAATCACCTGACCGTCCAAAATCACCGCAAATGGCTTGCCGATATTCCGAGTGGTTGCCCACTTGAAACGTTGCGTACCCTTGGAATCGAGCCGGAATGCGACGACAAACTGTTCTGTCGAACTGTCGCGGATCGCTTCCGCGTCCAGCACGCTGTCGCCCGAGACAAGCACGCGGTCTTCGACCAGATAGGGAACTGGCGGATCATCCAGCGTGTAAAGCACGCTTGAACCGGCAGGCGCCTGGCCGTTGACCGCATCGTTCACAGGCGTCGACGTATCGACCAATTGGAAGCTCAGTCGGCCTTGCCGCCCAAGGGTTTGCGCCAGGCTGTGCAAATCCGCGACGCCTGGCGCCTGAACCAGTATGCCGTCATCCGTCAACTGGACCGCGGGATCGGCCACGCCAAGTTCATTGAGGCGATTTTTGATGACCTCGATCGACTGTGCGAGCGCGGCATAGGTTCGATACTTCGCACCGGCATCGGTCATGGTGAACTTCAACAGGCCGCGCTCGCTATCGTCCAGCGCAAACTCCTGGACCGGACCTTCCTTGCCGGCAATGGGATCGATCACCGCCTTGAGTGCCGCTTTGGCGGCCTCGACTTGCGCGGGATCGCCAATGCGCAATTGAACCGTGTGGCCCGATACGGCAAGGCCGCTGTAGCTGATCCTGGATTCGGCGTCGCGAAGCAGCGTCCTGATCTGGTCGCGCATTGCTTCCAGCCGGCGGCTTTTTACCTGGTCGGTATCCAGGCGAAACAAAATATGCGCGCCGGGCACCGCGGCGAGAACATTCGGCGCGCCGAAGGCCATCGAGATCAGGGCAAGCCCGATCAAAATGACCTTCAGGCGCGAAAGATAGACCATATGCCGCCGTTCGTCAGAACCCTGCCCGCGGCCATCACCGCTGAGATTTCGCCTACTTCTTGGCGTTCTGGTTCGCCACCGGTTCGCCCTTGACGCGCACGTCCGAGATCGTCGAGCGCAGCGCGGTCACCTTGGTTCCGCCGCCAAGGTCGATCTCCAGCTCATTGTCGTCGATCACCTTGGTCACCTTGCCGACGAAGCCGCCGCCGGTCACCACCGTGTCGCCGCGGCGCACCGCCGAAAGCATTTCCTGGCGCTTCTTCAGCTGTGCGCGCTGCGGCCGGATGATCAGAAAATACATGATCACGAAAATCAGGACAAACGGCAAAATCGAGATAAGCATGTCTGGCGAAGCGCCGACGCCCTGGGCGTATGCCGGTGTAACGAACATCAAGAAACTCCTGGATGGTGAAATACCGCCGGGGCGGCCCCGCGAAAATTTGGCCGGAATATAGTCGGTAAACTTGCTAATGCAACTGCGCTGCGAGGCCAATCCGTTGCTTTTCCAGCCGTTTGCGGCGTGCTAGAGCGTCGCAGCGGAAGCCGCTTCGAGGCCACCGAAAAGATCATGCTCCAACAAAAGCTTGGACCTGGTTCTTGCAGCGACGCCGTGGAAGCTGCTCCCACATGCTGAAATATCACAACAAAAAGACCTGATATGACCGACAGCCTGGATACATTGAACAAGAAACTCGACCGCCTGATCGAGGCGGTTTCCCGCCTTGCCCCGCCGCCGGTTCCGCAGACCGACCTCGGCGTTGCCGACTGCTTCGTCTGGCAGGCGGACCCTGGCTTTCTGGAACCGGTGCGCAAGGTCAACCGCGTCGACATCGGCCTGATCCGCGGCGTCGACCGCGTGCGCGACATCCTGCTCGACAACACCGAGCGCTTCGCGTCCGGCTATGCGGCCAACAACGTGCTTTTGTGGGGCGCGCGCGGCATGGGCAAATCGTCCCTGGTCAAGGCCGTGCATGCCACCGTTAACGCCTCCGACAAGCTCGACCGGCCGCTGAAGCTGATCGAGATCCACCGCGAGGACATCGACACGCTGCCCAAGCTGATGGGTCTCCTGAAGGCGGCGCCTTATCGGTTCATCCTGTTTTGCGACGACCTCTCCTTCGACCATGACGACACGTCGTACAAGTCGCTGAAGGCGGCGCTCGAAGGCGGCGTCGAGGGCCGCCCCACCAACGTCATCTTCTACGCCACGTCCAACCGGCGGCATCTGTTGCCGCGCGATATGATCGACAACGAGCGCTCGACCGCCATCAACCCCTCGGAAGCGGTGGAGGAAAAAGTCTCGCTTTCCGACCGTTTCGGCCTGTGGCTCGGCTTCCACAAATGCTCGCAGGACGAGTATCTCGACATGATCGACGGCTATGTCCGCTATCACGGCCTGGCGACAGACCCCGAGCAGCTGCGCGCCGAGGCGCTGGAATGGGCGACCACGCGCGGCAGCCGTTCGGGCCGCGTCGCCTGGCAGTTCACCCAGGACCTCGCCGGCCGGCTTGGCAAGCCGCTGAAGGATTAGGCTTGACCATGATCGCAAACCGAACCTTCGGTTCTCGCAGCCAAAACAAAAACTGAAAAAGCCCGCTCCTTTCGGAGCGGGCTGAAGACGGCGGGCCGGACTGGAGGTCAGGCGGCCCGCAAAACGGTTCTTGTTCTATTCGAGATAGCCCGTCGGATCGACCGGGGCCGAATTCTTGCGCACTTCGAAGTGCAGTTTGGGCGAGTCGGTCGTGCCGCTCATGCCGGACAGCGCGATCTCCTGGCCGCGCTTGACCTTCTGGCCGCGCTGCACCTCGATCGAGCTTGCATGGCCATAGACGGTGACCAGGCCGTTCTCGTGCCGCACCAGCACGGTGTTGCCGAATTCCTTGAGACCGTCGCCGGCATAGATGACGACGCCGTTCTCGGCCGCCTTGATCGGCGTTCCTTCCGGCACCGCGATGTCGACGCCGTCCTTGCCGGAACCGAAGCCGGAGATCACGCGGCCGCGCACCGGCCAGCGCATCTTGCCGATGCCGGTCGCGTCAGGCGCCACCGCATCGTCGTCCTCGGCCTGCTGGATGACCTTGGCGTCCTTCTTCGGCGGCGTGTAGGAAGCGAGCGTCTGCGACGGCGTCGTCTTCGCCGGCGGCTGCGTCGTCGCCGTGGTCACCGGATCGACCGCCGGCTTGGCGGTGGTAGCGGCACCCTTGGCCGCTGCGACAGCGACCGTGCCGCCGGCCGGAACCTTGAGCGTCTGGCCGATCTTGAGGAGGCCGTCCTGCATGCCGTTGGCCTGCTTCAGCGCCACGACGCTGACGCCGGTCTTCCTGGCGATCGAGGACAGCGAGTCGCCCTGCTGCACGGTGTAAGAGCCGCCGGCGCCAGCCGGCTTGGCCTCGGCCATCCGCGGCGCGGGCTTGGGGTTCTTCGAGCCGCTGGCCGCGGCCGATGCATCGACCTGAGCGGCCGACTTGCCGTCCTTGACCTTGGGCTGCTGCGGCAGCACAGCGACCTTTTCCGGCACGGGCTGCTTCGGCGTGTTCGTCGGCTTGCCTTCGGCGACCCTTGGCTCCGTCTTGCTGGAATAGGCATAGGCGGGAATGACGATCTTCTGGCCGCTGCGAATGCCCTTCTTCGGATCGATCCCGTTGACCTTGGCGATGGCATCGGCCGGCACATGGTAGTGCGCTGCCAGGCCCGAAAGTGTCTCGCCGTCCCGCACCACGATTTCGGTCGCGTGCGGCGCAGCGCTCGCATCGGGCTCGGCGGTCTTGAACGGCTTGGCCGCGGCAACCGTGCCGGTCCTGTCGAGATGCGGCGCGGGAGCAAGCGCCGGAGCCGGCGCGAGAGCGGGAGCCGAAGCGGTACGCATCGGCTTTGCCGCAGCCGGCGCCGACGGAGGCGGCAGTTGCTGGGCGGTGACCGGCTCGAGGCTGGAGCGGCTCACCGACTGGGTGTGGGTGCCGTCGACCGGCGCAGGCGCGACATTGTCGCCCGGATAGGGCTGGTCGACATTCTGCTTGTTGATGATGGCACGCTGATTGTTGGTGGAGGATGTGAAGACATCATCGACACCGTTGAAGCGCATCGACTGGGAACTGCACCCGGCCGCCGCGCCGGCAATCATCAGGACAGCGCAACCGCGCGCCAGATTGCGTCTGTTTGCCTTCAAGTGATTGAATTGCATCGCACTAACCCGCACAGACCCGGTACAAACTGGCTGTAATTAAAGCGCGTTAATGTTACTGGCCGGTTAACCCATTAGAATCCGGCGAAAATTTTCTTAAAACATTGGCGGAAATTTTGGCGCGGCCAAAATCCGGGCGACGGCGACGCGGACATCCCGGCTTTCCGGCGCATTCGCGGCTGGTTCTCGGGACCGCGGGCTTCGCTTCATTTGCCGGGCCGGGAACAAAGTTCAATCGCCGAACATCGAAGTGATCGGCCCCGGACGCCGCAGTCTCCTATCCAAGTATAGTTCGGATTCAAATATTCCCGAGTGTTGCTTCCAGGTAACGGGATTTCCGGATCGGGTTCCGATACCGTCAGGGAACTTGGGAGGGTCCTTCAATGAAATGTTTTCTCGTCGCCGCGGCGTTTGCCGCTGCCTTGGCCGCGGCTGCGCCTGCATCCGCCGCCGATCTCACCGAAACGCCTGTCGCCGCGAGCTATGACTGGAGTGGCTTCTACATCGGCGCCAATGGCGGCTGGGGATCGAGCCACTCATGCTGGGACGCTCAACTTGCCGGCCTGTCTTTCAGTGAGGGCTGTCACAATGCCACCGGCGGCACCGTCGGCGCACAGCTTGGCTATCGCTGGCAGCGCAACGACTGGGTGTTCGGGCTCGAAGCGCAAGGCAACTGGGCCGATCTGAACGGCTCCAATGTCAGCGAATTCATTCCCCCTTTTATAGATCGTTCCCGCGTCGACTGGTTTGGGCTGCTGACGGCCCAGGTCGGATACAGCGTCGACAACGCTCTCTTTTACGTCAAAGGCGGCGCGGCCGTGACTCACGACCGTTTTGAGGTCCTCTTTCCCCCGGATATTCCCGCTGGCAAGACCGGCGATCAGACCCGGTGGGGAGGCGCGCTGGGCGCGGGCCTCGAATACGGCTTCGCCCCGAATTGGTCACTCGCAATCGAATACGATCACCTGTTCATGCCCGACAAGACCACTGCTTTCGCGGCAGTCGGGCTGCCCTTTCCGTTCGGCACGGATCGGATCGGCCAGGACGTCGATCTGGTCGGCTTGCGGCTGAACTTCCACTGGAACGGTTGAGAAAAGCTAGATCACCGCGGCGATGCTGCGCAGGATCGGCTGCAGCCTGACCATGCCGATGTCCTCGCGCTCGAAGCGGCTGCCCACCTTGGTGAGTTTGGCCAGCACCTGCTCGCCCTCCTCCGGGCCGATCGGCGCGATGACGATGCCGCCGCTCGACAGTTGGTCGAGCAGGAAGCGGGGCAGGCTTTCGAAGGCCGCCCAGGCGACGATGCGGTCGAACGGCCCTTCATTGGGCAGGCCGTTGGAGCCATCGGCCTGGCGGGTGATGACGTTGCTGATGGCAAGCGCCTCGAAGCGCTGCTTGGCCTGCTCGGTCAGGGTTTTGTAGCGGTCGATGGTGATGATGCGCGCCGCAAGCCGCGACATGACGGCTGCCGTGTAACCCGAGCCGGTGCCGATCTCGAGCACGCGATTGCCCGGCTCGATGTGAAGCGCTGCGATCACCGCCGCCTGCAGATCTGCGCCCTCGATTGCCTCGCCGCATTCGATCGGCAGCATCCCGTCCGACCAGGCGATCACATGGAACTGGGCCGACAGGAAACTACGCCTTGGCGTCGCCTCGAAGGCCGCGACCAGCGCCTTCGGCGCCGTGCCCCTGCCCCGCAGCCTGAGTAGGAAAGCGGCGAAACCTTCGCGGTCGTCGATGCCCGTGTTCATGCCAAAACCGTGTTCATGCCAAAACCCTGTTCATGCCAACGCCTTGTTCATGACAGTGCCTTGGTCAGCTGGTCGCGGAGTTCATGGGCGGTGAGGTCGAGTTGCAGCGGGGTCACCGACACCAGCCGGTTGCGCATCGCGTGGAGGTCCGTGCCCTTCTTGCCTTCGACCGGCTCGCGGCCGAAACGCAGCCAGTAGTAAGGCAGGCCGCGCCCGTCGCGCCGCTCGTCGACCCACAGGCTGTGCACCAGCTTGCCCTGCGCGGTGACGACGGTGCCCTCCACTTCATCGGGGGCGCAGTTGGGGAAATTGACATTGAGCAGCACGCCTTCGGGCAGCGGCGTTTCCACCAGGCGCTTGAGCAGCGCCGGCGCCAGCGCCTCGGTCGTCTCGTAAGGAACGACGCGGTCCTCGCCGACATAGGAATAGGCCTGGCTGACCGCGATCGAGCGCACGCCGAGCAGCGCGCCTTCCATGGCGCCCGCAACGGTACCGGAATAGGTGACGTCGTCGGCGATGTTGGCGCCGGAATTGACGCCGGACAGGATCAGGTCAGGCGGTCCGGGCAGGATTTTTTTCGTGCCCATGATGACGCAGTCGGTCGGCGTGCCGCGCACGGCGTAATGCTTCTCGCCGATCTTGCGCAGCCGGAGCGGCTCCGAAATCGACAGCGAATGCGCATAGCCGGACTGGTCCTGCTCGGGCGCGACCACCCAGACATCGTCCGACAGCGTGCGGGCTATGCGTTCGAGCGACGCCAGCCCCTCAGCGTGGATGCCGTCATCGTTGGTCAGGAGAATGCGCATGCGGTCACTTCGATTCGATCTTGGTAAGACCACCCATGTAAGGCCGCAGCACTTCAGGAATGGTTACGCTGCCATCCTCATTCTGGTAGTTTTCGATGACGGCTATGAGAGCGCGGCCGACCGCGGTGCCCGAGCCGTTCAACGTATGGACGAAGCGATTGCCCTTGCCGTCCTTGTCCTTGTAGCGGGCATCCATGCGCCTGGCCTGGAAATCGCCGCAGACCGAGCAGGACGAGATTTCGCGATAGGCGTTCTGCCCCGGCAGCCAGACCTCGATGTCGTAGGTCTTGCGCGCGCCGAAACCCATGTCGCCGGTGCACAGCGTGACCGTGCGGAACGGCAGGCCGAGCCGCTTCAGCACCTCTTCGGCGCATTGCGTCATGCGCTCGTGCTCCGCGATCGAGCTTTCCTGGTCGGTGATCGAGACCAGCTCGACCTTGTAGAACTGGTGCTGGCGCAGCATGCCGCGCGTATCGCGGCCGGCGGAACCCGCTTCCGAACGGAAGCACGGCGTCAGCGCGGTGTAGCGCAGCGGCAGCTTCTCATGCGCGGTGATCTCCTCGCGCACGAGGTTTGTCAGCGGCACCTCGGCCGTCGGGATCAGGCCGAGGCGACTGTCGCCATGCGGCGTGAAGAACAGGTCCTCCTCGAATTTCGGCAGCTGGTTGGTGCCGAAAAGCACCTCGTCGCGCACCATCAGCGGCGGGATGATCTCTTCATAGCCGTGCTCGGTGGTGTGCAGGTCAATCATGAATTGGCCGAGCGCGCGCTCCAGGCGCGCCAGCTGGCTTTTCAGCACCGTGAAGCGCGAGCCGGACAGTTTCGCCGCGCGCTCGAAATCCATCATGCCGAGCGCTTCGCCGATCTCGAAATGCTCCTTCACCCAGTTCGGGCGTGTCGGTATGTCGCCGACGAGGCGCTTGATGACATTGTCGTGCTCATCCTTGCCAATCGGCACGTCTTCAAGCGGCACGTTGGGCAGCACGGCAAGCGCGTCGTCCAGCGCCTTGTCGAGCTCGCGCTCGCGCGCCTCGCCATTCTGGATGAACACCTTGATGTCGCTGACTTCGCTCTTGAGCTTCTCGGCAAGGGCTGAATCGCCCGAACGCATGGCGTTGCCGATCTCCTTCGAGGCGGCGTTGCGACGCTCCTGCTTGACCTGCAGCTCACTGAGATGCGAACGCCGCGCCTCGTCCTTCGCGACCAGATCGCCGACCGTGGACTGCGCCTCGCCCGCCGACCACGAGCGCTTCACCAGCGCCTCGACAAGGGCCTTCGGGTTGTCGCGAATCCATTTGATATCAAGCATGGTCGATCCTCAAACTAATGCATGTCGCCCAAAAGTGTGCAGCGGTTCTGGGACAACGACATGCATGAAAATAGAGACTTAAACCGCGTCGCGCGCTTTAATGCATGTCGCGCAAAAGTGACCTCGGTTTTGCGACAACGACATGCATCAAGCAACGACCTAAAGCGCGTCGCGTGAATCCGTTTCGACGCGACGCGCTTTAAGGATCGAGGGCGTAAACCGCATCCGTCGTCGATGCAAGACGGCGGGTAAATGGACCGCTGCGATTTCCTGCCCCAGGCGGCGCCGTTTAGGTCAGGAGGCCGAGGTGTCCGGCGTGTCGCTCGAAACCGAACTCCCCGCCTCCGCCTGCTCGCGCGCCAGGCGGTCGCGCGCCTGGGCGCGCTCGATCATGCGCGAGGACCAGATGGCAACCTCGTAGAGGATGATGGTCGGGATAGCGAGGCCGCATTGGCTCATCGGATCGGGCGGCGTCAGCACCGCGGCGACCACGAAGGAAAGGACGATCGCCCATTTGCGCTTCTCGGCCAGCGCCTGCGACGACAATATGCCGACGCGCGTCAAAAGGCTGGTCACCACTGGCAGCTGGAACACCAGACCGAACGAGAAGATCAGCGTCATGATCAGGCTGAGATATTCCGACACCTTCGGCAGCAGGGAGATCTGCACCTGGTCGTTGGTGCCGGTCTGCTGCATGGCCAGGAAGAACCACATCACCATCGGGGTGAAGAAGAAATAGACCAGCGAGGCGCCCATCAGGAATAGGATGGGCGAGGCGATCAGGAACGGCAGGAAGGCGCTGCGCTCGTTCTTGTAGAGGCCCGGCGCGATGAACTTGTAGATCTGCGTGGCAATCAGCGGGAAGGCGATCACCATGCCGCCGAACATGGCGAGCTTCACCTGGGTGAAGAAGAACTCCTGTGGCGCGGTGTAGATCAGCTCGACCTTGTGCGGGTCGAGCCCTGCCCATTGCGTCGCCCATTTGAAAGGGACGACCAGAAGGTTGAACAATCGCTTGGCGAAGAAGAAGCAGACGAGGAAGGCGACGAAAAAGCCGCCCAGCGACCAGATCAGCCGGCGGCGCAGCTCGATCAGGTGTTCGATCAGCGGCGCGGACGATTTTTCGATTTCTTCCTTTTCCTTGTCCGAAACGCTCACTTGGTGTCGCCCGCCATCTTCTTGCTGTCGGTTGCCTTCTTCGCCGTGGCTGGCTTTGCCTCAGCCTTGGGCGCCGCCTTCCTGGCGGGCGCGGCGACTTTAACCGAGGCCGATGAGGGTTTGGCCGGCGCCTTTGCGGCCGGTGCCTTCGCTGCCGCAACTGCCTTTGCGGTGGCGCCAGTCGTCTTTGCCTTGACGGTCGCAGCCTTTTTCGCCGGCCGGGCCGGCGCGTCGGTCTCGGAAACCGGTGCGGTGACGGAGGCGTCGGTCATGGCAGGGAAGATCGGGGTGGCTGAGGCAGCCTCGGTTCCGTTGGCGCCGGGCATATCCGTCGCGCCGTTCTTGAGCGGCTCGGCGGCCTGCGGAGTCTCTGCCGCCGGTGCTGTCGGATCGGCGGCCGGCTTGGGCTTCATCATCGTATCGACGCCGGCCCGCACGTCGGCCGCGGCCTGCTCGAACGGATTGAGCTGCTTGCGCACCTCGTTCAGCGGATTGAGGCCGCGCAAGCTATCGATGGAACTCTTCACGTCGTCGAGCTCTGCTTCCTTCAGCGCCTCGTTGAACTGCTTCTGGAAGTCGCCGGCCATGGCGCGCAATTTCGCCGCGGTGCGACCGAAGGTGCGTAGCATGTTGGGCAAATCCTTAGGCCCGACGACCACGATCATGACGACCGCGATCACCAGCAGTTCGCTCCAACCGACTTCAAACATGACAATCTATTCCGACGAGTGCCTGCCGCCCAAAAATGCGAAGCGGTTTTGGGACAACGGCATGCTCAAACCAACAACCGGGATCAGCTCTTGCTGACCTTTTCCTTGGCCGGCGAAACAGTCTCGTCAGCGCGATGTTCGACGGTACGCTTGTCGTCGGCGTCGTCGTCGGCCATGCCCTTCTTGAAGCTCTTGATGCCCTTGGCCATGTCGCCCATCAGTTCCGGGATCTTGCCGCGGCCGAACACCAGAAGCACGATGACCAGCACGATCATCCAGTGCCAAATCGAAAATGAACCCATTGCTATTCTCTCTCGAATGTTTTCCCTGGCGATGATCTATGCGTTTTCGCTCGGGGATTCAAACACAACCGCTAGGAAGTTGATAAAATGGCTAGCGGATGTCACGCACTTTCGGCGTGAGCGGCTTGCTACCAATCCGCGCAGCCTCTGCTAATAGACCATTCGCGGCGATTTGATGGTCACTCGTCAGTGACGCGCGGCGTCAACAGCCCGAGTTCCTCGAGGTCGATATCGGTCAGCGCGTCCTCGTCTTCGGCGAGCGCATCGGGATCGGCCGGCGGCACCGGCATCGAGAAATTGGCCGGCATGCGCGTCGAGAGCAGGCCAGCGCCCTTCAGCTCCTCCATGCCGGGCAGATCGCGGATCTCTTCCAGCGCGAAATGATCCAGGAAAGCGTCGGTGGTGCCATAGGTCACAGGCCGCCCGGGCGTGCGGCGGCGGCCGCGCATCCTGACCCACTCCGTTTCGAGCAGCGTATCGAGTGTGCCTTTCGACGTCTCGACGCCTCTGATGTCTTCGATCTCGGCGCGCGTCACCGGCTGGTGATAGGCGATGATCGCCAGCACTTCGAGGGCCGCGCGCGAAAGCTTTCTCTGCTGGACCGAGTCCCGGCTCATCAGGAAAGCCAGGTCGCCTGCGGTGCGGAAAGCCCAGGCATCGCCGACCCGTACCAGGTTTACGCCGCGCTTGGCATAGATTTCCTGCAGATCCGCCATTGCGGCGGCAATGTTCACGCCTTCCGGCAGGCGCGCGGCAAGCTGCTTTTCGCTGACCGGCTCGGCGCTGGCGAAAATGATCGCCTCTGCCATGCGCACGGCTTCCGACAATTGCAGCCGCTCGGCCGGGTTCTCGATGGAACCCTGCTCCGCCATCTCGTCTTCCGGTTCGTCCTCGACCTTGAACGGGATGACCGAAGCGTTGGCGCGTTCGCTCATGATACCACCTCGACTGCCCTTACCCCTTGCGCGCGGCCGCGCAGATAGATCGGCGCGAACACCTGGTCCTGCCGCATGTCCAATTTGCCCTCGCGCACCATTTCCAGCGTCGCCGCGAAGGAACTGGCCATCGCCGTGCGCTTCTCTTCCGGCGCCGCCAGATATTCGATCAGGAAACTGTCGAGCGTCGTCCAGTCGCCGACCGAGCCGATCAGCCGCGCCAGCACCTCACGCGCATCCTTCAACGACCAAACGGCGCGCCGGGCAATCGTCACATTGTTGATCGCCTGCTTCTGGCGCTGCTGCGCATAGGCGGTGAGCAGATCGTAGAGCGAGGCCGAAAAGCTGTTGCGCTTCTCGATGATCACCATTTCCGGCAGGCCGCGCGAAAAGACGTCGCGGCCGAGACGGTTGCGGTTGACCAGACGCGCCGCGGCGTCGCGCATGGCTTCCAGCCGCTTCAGCCGGAATTGCAGCACCGCCGCGAGTTCCTCGCCGCTTTCACCCTTTTCGCCCGGTTGCTTCGGGATCAGCAGCTTCGATTTCAGGAAGGCGAGCCACGCCGCCATCACCAGATAGTCGGCGGCAAGCTCGAGTCTCAGCGCCCGTACCTTCTCGACGAAGGCCAGATATTGCTCGGCGAGCGCCAGGATCGAAATGCGCGCCAGATCCACCTTCTGGTTGCGGGCTAGATGCAAGAGAAGATCGAGCGGGCCTTCGAAGCCGGCCACGTCGACGACCAGCGACGGGTCGCCTGTCAGGCGTGAATCGTCGTTCTCGGCCCACAGACGGTCCATCGGTGCGGCCTTCGCGGCCTTGCCTTCCAATGTCTCCGCCACTTGCCTTTCGTCCCTTCGGTTCAGGCCACCGCTTCGAAATAGGTGGCGAATTCTGCGCGTATCGCCGTTTCGTCGGCGACGTCGCGATCCTTTATATAGGTCAGCGCCCGCTCGGCTCTCGCCAAGGACTTGCCCGACAGCGCCGTCGTGCGCGAGGCGATCCCCGACATCTCCTCGAAAACGCCGTTGCAGTGAAGGACGAGATCGCAGCCGGCCGCAAGGATCGAGGCCGCCTTTGTCGGGAAATCCCCAGAAAGTGCCTTCATCGAGGTGTCGTCGCTCATCAGCAGCCCATCGAAACCGATCTCGCCGCGGATCACTTGGTCGACGACCTGGGCGGATGTGGTCGCCGGATTGTCGGGGTCGACGGCGCTGTAGACGACATGCGCCGTCATCGCCATCGGCAGCTCCCTAAGCGCCGTGAACGGGGCGAAATCATGCCGGCGGAGCTCCTCCAGCGGCGTATCGACGGTCGGCAGCGCGAAATGCGTGTCAGCAAAGGCGCGGCCGTGGCCGGGAATATGCTTCATCACCGGCAGCACGCCGCCGGACATGAGCCCCTCGGCCGAAGCCCGGCCAAGCTCGATCGCGGCATTGGGCTCCTTGCCATAGGCGCGCGCGCCGATGACGTCGCTGGCGCCTTCGACCGGCACATCGAGCACCGGCAGGCAGTCGGCGGTAATGCCCAGCCGCGAGAGATCGAAGGCATGCAGCCGCGCCATCAGCCAGGCGGCGCGGCGGCCGGCCTCGCGATCGTCGCGCCACAACGCGCCAAGCGCGCCCCCGGCCGGATAGTTCGGCGCCAGCGGCGGGCGCAGGCGCTGCACCCGCCCGCCTTCCTGATCGATGAAGACCGGAGCATCCGGGCGGCTGACGCTGTCGCGCATCGAGGCGACAAGGTCGCGGATCTGCCCGGCTTCGCCGATATTGCGCGCAAACAGGATGAAGCCCCAGGGACGTTCATCGCGATAGAAGCGGATTTCGTCTTCGGCGAGGGATTTCCCGGCACAGCCGAGGATCATGGATTTTGATTCGCTCATGCACCAAAGCTTAAGGCTTTGGGCGGGCAAAGGGAATCACCCCTGCCCTCCGACCAGCCAAAGCCCACAACCGTCCACAACGAAAAGCCGACGCGGCCTTGCGGCGGCGCCGGCTTTGGAAGCTGAAACCTGTCAGCGCGATACGAAGCAGTTGCCGCCGGCCGCCTTGTAGCTGGTGCAAAGGTTGATCGCATCGTTGCGCGACTGGGCCGGAACGCGAACGCGGTAGAAGGTGCCCTTGCCCGCGACCTCGGCCTTGACGATGTTGGCGGTGCGGCCGGAGAGCACGCTGCCGTAGCGGCGTTGCAGGTCCTGATAGGTCGACTGCGCACTTTCGACCGTCGGCTGTGAGGCGATCTGCATCGACCACGAGCCGCCGCCGGCAGCTACCGCCGGATCGATCGAAGCGACCTGGTCCGGCTTGACCTCACCGACGATATCGACCGGCTGGTCGGACGGACGCGCCGGCGCCACCGGCACCACCGCCGGCGTGTTGGCCGACTGAGCCTTGGCTTCAACCTTCTTCGCGGGCTTCGCCGGCTTGAGGGCAGGCGCATCGGCCTGGTCCGCGTCGGAAGCCACGGTTCCCGTCTGCTGGCCGTCGGAGGCCGGCGCGACATGCTGCGGCGCCGGATCGCTCGGCTCGGCCGCCGCGACCTTCGGCGCGGCCGGGGCCGGGTCTTCACGCGGCACCAGCGAGCCGTCCGGCTTCACCATCATGGTCTTCACCTTGCGCGGCGCGACGGCGACGACGTCGTTGTTGACGGTGTTGTCGGCATCCTGCTGCAGCACCTGGGCGATGCGGTCTTCCGCCTTCGGCGCCGGCGCTGCGGGCTGCGCGCTTGCCGGCGCGGCAGGTTGCGCGCTTTGCGGCACGGTCGCTTGCGCGACGCCAGGCAGGGCTGCAGCTGAATCGTCGGCGGCGTCAGTGCCGGCCGCGGCGTCGTTGTCGTTGGGCGCGAGATCGACGACCCGGCTCGGCGGCGGTTCCTTCGATGCCAGGTCCACGGGCTGCTCGGTGGTGTTCACCAGCTTCTGCTGCACCGGCTCGGCGGGCTTGGCCGCGCCGCCGCCCTTGGCCACCGCGTCATAAACCTTGTTGTCCTGGTTCGGCACCACCGTGCCGCCCGGATTTTCGGGCTTCACCTTGATCGGCGAATTGTCGGCCTTGACGATAACCGGAGCCTCGCTGCCGCCCTTGCCGCCGAACGAGAAGGCCAGCGCGCCAAGCCCGCCGAGCACCACCACGGCGCCGACCAGCGCCGCGATCATCACGCCGCGCCGGCGCGGCTGCGCCGCCTCGCGCTCGGCAAGCCCGGGGATCGCCATCGCTTCCTCGAGCTCGGGATCGTAGTCGAGCTCATCGGCGGCGAAATCCTCCGCCTGCGAAACCGGCCGGCTGCCGGGCAGGTCGTCGGCGTCGTAATCGTTGGCGACGGCAAACGAAGCCGGGGCCACCGGAGCCGCCGGAGCCTCGGTGCGCAAGTCGCGACGGTCATAACCGTTGAAGCCGGCGCTGTAGGATTCGTCATCATAGCCCCGGTTCTGCGCGGGCGCCGGCGCGATCTCCGTCGCATTCATGTCGGTGAGCAGGCTGGCGAATTCCGCATCGAGATCGTCGTAAGCGGGCGCCGCCGGCTGGTCTTCCTCGAAGCTGAGCTCCGGAATGTCGAGGTCGTCCGCGAGCGCGACCACGCGCTCCGGCACATCGACCGTCTCGACATCTGGCACATCTTCGTGCTGGCGAGGCGGCGACGAAGGCGCAAACGGCTGCGCCGGCATGGCATAGGCGGAATAATCCGTTGCCGGTTCGCTGCGGTAGGCTGGCGCCGCCACCTGCACTGGCGCTGAAGGCGCGGCCATCTGCGCCGGAGCCGAGGGCGCCGGCTGCGTGGCAAACGAAGCCTGCACCGGCGGAGCCGAGGTCGGGGTCGAACGGCTCCACGACTTGCCTGATTCCGTAGGCGTCGAATGCAGCCAATCGGAGGAGTTTACCGGAGACCTTGCCGTGGCGGCAGCTGCCTGTTCAGCTTCGATGCTCTTGGCGAAAGCAGCGCCGAAATCGTCATCGAAATCAACATCGGCCTCGGTTTTGGCCGAGCTTGAGAAATCCTGGCGATCGAGTTCGCTGGCAAGCAGGTCGTCCATGTCGCTTTCTGCCGGCTGAGCGCCCTGCCCGTTTTGCGCCGACTGGTGCTCGTCGAGATCCCAGTCGAGATCATCAGCCGCCGCCTTCCCGCCAGCGTAGCTTGCGGGTTCCGCAACCAGACGTGGCGCGGGAGCGGGCTCCTTGACCGCGGGCATCGGTCGCGCGGTCATGGCGCCGAGCAGCGCATTGAGCTCGTCTTCCAGGCTTCGTTCGCTGGCCGCCGGCCTCGCCGGTTCGACGGCGGCGACAGGCGAAACCAGCGCGGCGGCGACAGGCGGAACCGGAGCGGCGACGACAGGAGCCGGCTCGACCGCGGCAGCGGGCTCGACGGCCGGAGCTTGCGGCTCCTCGTTCAGCGCATCGCGGAAACTCAGTTCGAAATCGTCATCAAGGGTCAGCGCCGCGGCAGGTTCAGGCGCGGCGAACTCCGGCTCGGCGGCGAAATGGGCCATCTCGGTCGCTGCCTCGACCATCGGCGCCGGGTCGTCGTCAACTGCCGGCTCCTGCTCCTGAAAATCCTGAGCCTGGCCGAGATTGACATCGACATCGGTCATCGTCTGGTCGAAGTGACCGGCAAAATCGTCCTCGGAAATCAGCGGATCGGCCGCGGAGACTTCGACCGGCTCGACGGCTTGCGCCTGCTGCTCCAGCTCGTGGCTCTCAAACGACAGCTCGTCTTCGAGCGACATCTGAACGGCATTGTCGAAATCGGCGTTGAACGCCTCTTCACTCGCGGCCTGCACGGCCTCGACAGCGGCCTGACGGGCCTCAGCCGGCTCGTGATAGTCGAGGTTGGCGGGTTCGTGATGGTCGAGCTGGTCGAGCTGGAAATCCTGGTCCAGCGAAGCCGCCATTTCCTGATCGATCGGAAGCTCGTCTTCGAGCGGCGAGACATCCAGCGAACTGGCGACGGCCTTGTCGAAATCATCGTCAAAAGCGACTTCCGGCTCGGGAGCTTCTTGTAGCTCCGGCGCGAAATGCGGCTCAGCTGCAAAATGCGCCTCCGGCGCGACTTCCGGCTCCGGCGCGAAATCCGGCTCCGGCTCGAAATCCGCCTCCGGCACATGGGCCACGGCGAAATCGGCATGATCCGCCGCGTCGTCGAACACGAAGTCCTGCTCGAAGGACGCAGTCAGCTCGTCGTCATTCGCGGCGGCGCTTGCGGCCTCGAAAGCCCGCTCATAGCCGATCTGATGCAGGGCAGCCTGCTGAGCGACCGGCTCGCTTTCCTCGACGGAATCGAACTCTCCCATCAACTCCTTTTCGAGGTCGATGTCGAAATCGTCCGCCGCCGGAGCCTGATTGACCGGCGCGGCCTTCTCGGCCGCAGGAGCCGGCTGCCTCACCGGCTGGCGCGGGTCGAAACCCATGATCCGGGTCAGTTCCGCGAACGGATCATCGTCGGCGATGTCGTTGTGGTCGGCTACTTTCAGCGGGGTTCTGTCTGCCATTATTGTTCCCGAACTCGCACACAGTCGGACGCCATGGACGTCGCGCAGGGTTGGCCCTTACCAGCGCAATGTGGGCAAAAGGTGACAGGTTTTTTAGTTAAACCTAACGCATTTCAGTGGGCGCGTCTGCCCCGATCAGCGTCAGGCCGGAGGTCAAAACATCCGAAACAGCCTGCACCAGCCCTAGTCTGGCATAGGTTGATTCTCGGTCGTTAACCTTAACAAAACGTAAGTCCTGGTTGTCGTGGCCGCGATTCCACTGTGCATGGAAGCCGGAAGCCAGATCGTAGAGGTAGAATGCGAGCCGGTGAGGCTCCAGCGAAAGCGCCGCGGATTCGATCAACCTTGGATATTCAGCCAGCTTCCGGATCAGCGCGATTTCGCCCTCGTCGGTCAGCGCAGCCACGGAAGCCGCCAGCCGGTTGCGGTCGAAATTCGCCTCGCCGAGCTGCTCGCTCGCCTGCCTGAAAACGGAATGGCAGCGCGCCGACGCGTACTGCACATAGAACACCGGATTGTCCTTCGACTGCTCCGTGACCTTGGCGAAGTCGAAATCGAGCGGCGCATCGTTCTTGCGATAAAGCATCATGAAGCGGATCGGGTCGCGGCCGACCTCTTCCACCACGTCGCGCAGGGTGACGAAATCGCCGGACCGCTTCGACATCCGGACAGGCTCGCCGTCGCGGAACAGTTTCACGAGCTGGCAAAGCAGCACGGTGAGCTTGACCGTGTCGCCGGCAACCGCCCGCGCCAGCGCCTCCAACCGCTTCACATAGCCGCCATGGTCGGCGCCGAGCACATAGATCAGGTCGACGAAGCCGCGCTCGACCTTGTCCTTCAGATAGGCGACGTCGGCGGCGAAATAGGTGAACGAGCCATCGGACTTGACCAGCGCCCGGTCCATGTCGTCGCCGACCGCCGTCGAGCGGAATAGCGTCTGCTCGCGGTCTTCCCAGTCGTCCGGCTTCTCGCCCTTGGGCGGCGGCAGCTTGCCCTTGTAGATGTGCCCTTTCAGCGTCAGGTCGGCGATCGCCGCCCGGATTCTCTTGGCGTTGTCGGCATGCAGCGTGCGCTCGGAGAAGAACACGTCGTGATGCACGTTGAGCAGCGCCAGATCCTCACGGATCATCGCCATCATCGCGTCGACGGTGCGGTCCTTGACGATCGCCAGCGCTTCCTCTTCCGGCATCTGCAGCAGGCCGCGGCCGAATTCCTTGGCCAGCGCCTGGCCGACGGGGACCAGATAGTCGCCCGGATAGAGACCGGACGGGATCTCGCCGATGTCGTCGCCGAGCGCCTCGCGATAGCGCAGGAACGCCGAGCGGCCGAGCACGTCGATCTGCGAACCGGCGTCGTTGATGACATATTCCTTGGTCACGTCGTAGCCGGCGAAGGCCATCAGATTGGCCAAGGTGTCGCCGACCACGGCACCCCGGCAATGGCCGACATGCATCGGGCCGGTCGGGTTGGCCGAAACATATTCGACATTGGCCTTGCGGCCGCCGCCGATGGTCGAGCGGCCATAGTTGCGCCCCTCGCCGAGCAACGTCGTCAGATGCGCGTGCCAGAACGCGTCCTTGAGTCTGAGATTGACGAAGCCCGGCCCGGCGATCTCGGCCGAGGCGACGTCTGCATCGGCGCGGAGCGCTTCGGTCAGTCTTTCGGCAAGCGCGCGCGGGTTCTGTCCGGTGGGCTTGGCCAGCACCATCGCCGCATTGGTGGCGAGATCGCCATGGCTTGCATCGCGCGGCGGCTCGACCGCGACACGCGACAGGTCGAGCGCGGCCCCCTCCTTGTCCTTGAGATCAAGGGCTTCGACGGCCTTTACGATCCGCGCGTTGAAATCGGCGAAGATATTCATTGGATATGCTCTGGGCTTTAAGAGACGACCGGCAGCCTGGCCGGCAAAATCGAGGCTCGCCCTAGCCCAAATCGGGCGTATGGTCAAACAGGCGCCGATGTTCCTTGAGCGCATAGGTGTCGGTCATGCCGGCCAGGAAGTCGGCGACGCTGCGCGCCTTGATGCGATCCTCGGCCCTGTCGAGCCCTTCGCGCCAGCCGTCGGGCATGGCGCGCGGATCGGCGAAATAGATGTCGAACAGCTCGCGCACGATGCGCTCGGCCTCGGCTCGCACCCGCATCACTTCCGGGTGCCGGTAGAGATGCTTGTAGAGGAAAGCCTTCAATTCCTTTTCGGCCGCGGCCATCCCTGGCGAAAAGGTCACCAGGGTCTCGCCCGCCGCGCGCACCGCATCGGCGCTGTCCGGTTTGAGACGCTCGACGTTGGCAGCGGTCGATGTAATGACATCCTCGACCATCAGCGTGATCTGCCGGCGCAACAGTTCGTGGCCGGTGCGGACATCGTCGAGCTGAGGATATTTGGCGCGCACGCCGTTCAGGATCGAGCCCGGCAGGCCGACGCCTTGCAGCATGTCCAGCGTCAGCAGGCCGGCGCGCAGGCCATCGTCGATGTCATGGGTGTTGTAGGCGATGTCGTCGGCGATCGCGGCGCACTGCGCCTCGATGCCGGCGAAGCGGTCGAGCTCGAGGTCGTGCAGTTCGGAATAGTCGCGGATCGCCTGCGGCACCGGATCCTTGAGCCCCTTCCCGCTCGCATCGGTCAACGGGCCGTTATGCTTGACCAGCCCTTCCAGCGTTTCCCAGGTGAGGTTCAGACCGTCGAACTCGGCATAGCGCCGCTCGAGCCGCGTGACCACGCGCAGCGACTGGGCGTTGTGGTCGAAGCCGCCCCAGGCGGCCATCTTCTCGTTGAGCGCGTCCTCTCCCGTATGGCCGAAGGGCGTGTGGCCGAAATCATGTACAAGGGCGACTGCTTCGGCGAGATCCTCGTCGCCGCGTAGCGCCCGCGCCAGTGCTCGTGCGATCTGCGCCACCTCGATCGAATGCGTCAGCCGCGTGCGGAAGTGATCGCCCTCATGCGCCACGAACACCTGCGTCTTGTGCTTCAGTCGGCGGAATGCGGTGGAATGGATGATGCGGTCGCGGTCGCGCTGGAACGGCGTGCGGGTCGGACTCTCGGCCTCCTCGAACAGGCGTCCGCGCGAGCGCGCCGGATCGCTCGCATAGACCGCGCGCGGCCGATAGCCGAACCCGATGTCGCCGAGAGCATCCTTGCCCTGCCGCTCGTCCATTGATCCACCAGTTGACTTGGCCACGCCCGCTTCATACCTATCATGTGAAACCGAAAGCAAGGTGACGCCGATGGGCGCGGATGCCAAGACTGCCATGAAGGTCGAAATGACCGATGCCGCGGCCAAGCGGATCGCCAGGATCGTTGCCGGCGAACCGGGCAAGACGGCGTTGCGCGTCTCCGTCGAAGGCGGCGGTTGCTCTGGCTTTTCCTACAAATTCGATCTCGTCGGCAGCCGCAACGATGACGATGTCGCCATCGAGAAGGATGGCGCGACGATCCTGATCGACGACCTGTCGCTGGTTTATATGGGCGGCTCGGTGATCGACTTCGTCGATGACCTGATGGGCCAGTCCTTCCAGATCAGGAACCCCAACGCTGTCGCCTCCTGCGGCTGCGGCACCAGCTTCTCCATATAGCCCAATGCCTGCCATCGGCGCGGTCCGTCAGGTCGCGCTCTCGGCTGGCCGCGACCTCGATGCGACGCTTGCTTTCTGGCGCGACGTGCTCAGTCTGAACCTGCACGCCCGCTACGACCCGCCCGGTATTGCCTTCATTATGGCCGGTGATGTACGCCTGCTCTTCACCGACGGCGTTCCGGCCGGAACCGTCTATTTCGACATCACCGGCCTCGAAGCCTTCTACGCGGAAGCGAAAGCCGCGGGCATTCCCTTCACCGCTTCGCCGACGCTCGTCCACCGCGACACCGAGGGGCAGTTCGGTCCGGCGGGGGAAAGCGAATGGATGGCCTTTCTAAAGGACCCCGCAGGCAATACGATCGGCCTCGTCGAACGCCTGCCGTCCGAAGAGCATTGAGGTCCTCATGAAGATCGTCACCTGGAACATCAACGGCGTTCGCGCCCGCATCGGCAACCTCACCCACTGGCTGACCGAAAGCGCGCCGGACATCGTGTGCCTGCAGGAGATCAAGACGGTCGACGACCAGTTCCCGCGCGCCGAGATCGAGGCGCTGGGCTACAATGTCGAGACCAACGGCCAGAAGAGTTTTAATGGCGTCGCTCTCCTGTCGAAGCTTCCCTTCGACGAGGTGAATCGCGGCCTGCCTGGCGACGATGCGGATGATCATGCCCGCTTCATCGAAGGCGTTTTTTCCACCGACCAGGGCGCCTTGCGCGTCGCTTCGCTCTATCTGCCGAACGGCAACCCGATCGACGATGAGAGGAAGTTTTCCTACAAGCTGGCGTGGATGGCGCGGCTGGAGCGTTGGGCGCAGGAACGGCTGCGGCTCGAGGAGGCGCTGGTGCTGGCCGGCGACTACAATGTCATTCCCGAACCCGCCGATGCCCGGTTTCCCGAAAACTGGCTGGGTGACGCGCTGTTCCAGCCGCAGACGAGGCAAGCCTTCCGCCGGCTGAAGAATCTCGGTTTCACCGAAGCGGTGCGCACCGTGACCGACTCGGCCGGCGTCTACACCTTCTGGGACTATCAGGCCGGCGCCTGGCAGAAGAACAACGGCATCCGCATCGACCACCTGCTGCTGTCACCCGAAGCCGCCAATCGTTTTGCGTCGGCCTCGGTGGAAAAACATGTCCGCGCCTGGGAAAAACCGTCCGACCACGTGCCGGTCGCTATCGACCTCAGCCTTCAGCCCGCCTGAGACGTTGCCAGGCTCCCGGACCCAGTATCGCCACAAATCCCGTCTTTGATGCGGCTTGCTGTGGGGGTTGAATGGCGATCCGATTTCTTTTCTGGCCAGCCGGCCTTGCCTTGGCGCTTGCCGCGCCGACGCCGTTGCTGGCGGCGCCAACCTGTCTTGCCAACGGCAAGTCCTTCAACGTCGGCGAGACGGCGTGCCTGATGCTGGCCGGCGAGAGCTACCTCGCCCGTTGCGACATGGTTCTCAACAACACGTCCTGGACCAGGATCAAGGACGAATGTCCGGGCGAAGCGCCAAAGCCGCACCCGACGTCGCTTTCCACCCCGACGCCCGGCCAGACGCCGACGGAGCCGACCGAGAACTGAGGCTTCGTTGATCTCCCCACCATCCAGGTTACACTATGCACACATCTTCTGTGACTGGCGCGACTGATCAGGCCGAGGCTTGATTGCCAGGTGGTTCCCCCAATCCGTCGCCGCTTCGCAGCGCCACCTTTCCCCCCTCCGGAGGGAAAGGAAGGGAGCGTTGCCGGACGGGCGTTGACGGCAAAAAAGCTTGGCGCCTTTCCTCTACCCCGTCGATCGGGGGAGAGGTGGCTCGGCGAAGCCGAGACGGAGTGGGGGTCGACCAGCGCTACATAAGACAATGCATGCGCCAAGCTGCCATGCACGCTATCGCCAACCTGCGCTTACTGGTCGCCGTTGTTGCCCTTGGTCAGGATATCGTCGGCGAGCGAGATCGCGGTCCGGCGATCGGCCTCGCCGGCCGCGGCGAACGCCTCTTCCTGCATGTTGCGGATCCAGGGCTGGTCGGCCGCCGGAGCCCGCTCGAGTGCGGCCGTCATCATCGCCAGGCCGCGCACCACCTTGCCGCTCTGGAACAGGAGGTTGCCGAGCGTCGCCTGCGCGCCGGCATGGCCCTTCTCGGCCGCGAGCTGCAGCCAGCGGCCGGCTTGCTTGACGCTAGCCTTCACGCCGCCCTCGCCCTTGAGGAACATCTGGCCGATCTCGAACTGGGCGTTCGGATTGCGGTAGTTGGCGGCGGCGCGCATGTAGTATTCCTGCGCCGCGACGTCGTTCTCCTCGACCGGCGTGCCGGGAATGCCCTTGCGCAGATAGTCGCCCAGCGCCACCAGCGCGTCCGACACATAGCTCTCTTCCGGCGAGCCGGGCTCGACATCCTGATCGACGATTTCCGAGAAGAACTTGAAGGCGGCGTAGTCGTCGCGCGTCACGCCGTCGCCTTCGGCATACATGCGCGCAAGCTTCCAGGTGGCGCCGATCTGGCCGTTCTCGGCGGCGTATTTATAGGCTTCGACCGCCTGTTCCTTATGGCCGCTCTTGTAGGCGGAGAAGCCGAACTGGAATACCGCCCAGGGGCTCGACTGCGGCTTCACTCCGGTCTTGTCGTCGAACACCTTGTCGTCGAAGGCCATGGCCTGCCCGACGGCGCCCAAGGTCGCGCCAAGACCGGCGATCACGACCAGTGCCGAAAAGACAGACGACCTCAACACCTCAGATGTCCGCATAGCAGTGCGTTTCTTCTGCGGCGCCCGGATGGGTCACCGCGCCGTCGCGGGCCGGCCCTACGGCCTGCGCATATTTCCAGATCGCACCGGACTGATAGTCGGTCTTGCGCGCCTTCCAACTCTTTGCCCGGGCCGCCAGTTCGGCGTCCGACAGGGCCACTTCGATCGTGCCTTTCACGGCGTCGATCGAGATCAAATCGCCATCCTTGATCAGCCCGATCGGCCCGCCGACCGCCGCCTCCGGCCCGACATGGCCGATGCAGAAGCCGCGCGTGGCGCCGGAGAAGCGCCCGTCGGTGATCAGCGCTACCTTGCCGCCCATGCCCTGGCCGTAGAGCGCGGCCGTCGTCGACAGCATCTCGCGCATGCCCGGACCGCCGCGCGGCCCCTCATAGCGGATGACGAGAACCTCGCCTTCGCGGTAGTTGCGCTGCGTGACCGCTTCGAAGCACTCCTCTTCCGAATCGAAGCAACGCGCCGGACCGGAGAATTTCAGTTCCGACATGCCCGCGACCTTCACGATCGCACCTTCGGGGGCAAGGTTGCCCTTCAAGCCCACAACGCCGCCTGTCTTGGTGATTGGCCGATTGGCGGGACGCACAACATCCTGGCTCTCATTCCAGGAAACGTGCTCCATATTTTCGGCCAAAGTGCGGCCAGTGACCGTCATGCAGTCGCCATGCAGATAGCCATGGTCGAGCAGCGTCTTCATTAGGAGCGGAATGCCGCCGGCCTCGAACATGTCCTTGGCGACATATTTGCCGCCCGGCTTGAGGTCGGCGATGTAGGGCGTCTTCTCGAAGATCGCCGCTACGTCGAACAGGTCGAACTTGATGCCGGCCTCATGCGCGATCGCCGGCAGATGCAGCGCCGCATTGGTCGAGCCGCCGGTGGCCGACACCACGGTCGCCGCGTTCTCCAGCGCCTTGCGCGTGACGATGTCGCGCGGCCGGATGTTCTTGGCGATCAGCTCCATCACCTTTTCGCCCGAAGCGAAATTGAAGCGGTCGCGCATTTCGTAGGGCGCCGGCGCGCCGCAGGAATAGGGCAGCGCGAGGCCAATCGCTTCAGCAACGGTCGCCATGGTGTTGGCGGTGAACTGGGCGCCGCAGGAACCGGCGGAAGGACAGGCCGCCTGCTCGATCTCGAGCAATTCGGCATCGCTGATCGTGCCGACCGAATGCTGGCCGACCGCCTCGAACACGTCCTGCACGGTGATCTGCCGGCCGCGATAGCTGCCGGGCAGGATCGAGCCGCCATAGATGAAGATCGAGGGCACGTTGAGGCGCACCATCGCCATCATCATGCCGGGCAGCGACTTGTCACAGCCGGCGAGCCCGACAAGGGCATCGTAGCAATGGCCGCGCATGGTGAGCTCGACCGAATCGGCGATCACCTCACGCGACACCAGCGACGACTTCATGCCCTGGTGGCCCATGGCGATGCCGTCGGTGACGGTGATGGTGCAGAACTCGCGCGGCGTGCCGTTGGCGGCCGCAACGCCCTTCTTGACCACTTGCGCCTGGCGCATCAGCGAGATGTTGCAGGGCGCCGCTTCGTTCCAGCAGCTGGCGACGCCGACCAAAGGCTGCGCGATCTCGGCCGCCGACAGGCCCATGGCATAGAGGTACGAACGATGCGGCGCGCGCGCCGGACCAACGGTCACGTGGCGGCTGGGCAGCTTGGCCTTGGAGATTGCCTTGGCGTCCATCATCGTCCTTGCCGCACACCCCGCGGCCGGTCCCCTCGCCGCGCCAACCTGGCACGCATCCCGGGACATATCTCGGGTGCTCCGGGTTTATGGCGGGAAATGGGCAGTTCCCTCTGTCAGACTTCTACAGCAGGGGTTGTTCAGAAAGTGTTGCCGAAACGTCACAATCGCATCGGGCGCCGGTTCGCGACGAATCTGCAACAGCGGGTTGAAGGGGCGAAGCCGAAGCATCATTGACCCAACAAAAAAGGCCGAGCACTGCCCGGCCTTTTTGATGAATTTTCAGAAACTTAGAACTTGATCTTGATTCCGCCTGAAATCGCCGTGATCAGATCATTGCCGACGTCATAGGTAGCGTCTTCGCCCGCGGTATAGCCATTCTCGTCGGTAAGCGTGCCAGAATGGCCGCTGGTCATGACGCCGATAGCACCAGCCAAGCGTAGCTCGATGTTTGGCCGAGGCGTGTAGGCAACACCGCCGCCGAGCGTCCAGGTATCGGTTTGGACGCCATAGCCGTGCGACGTGCCGCGATCCCAGGTAAGCTGACCAGCGGCGCTCCATTCATCATTGAACTTGTGACCTATGCCGCCGGAAACAGTCCAGCCGTCGCGATACATCAGGTCAAGAGAGGTAAGCCGAACCGGAAGAGGAGAAACGGTTGTACACGCAGCCAAACCTTTGGTCTGTTCGGAACAGATCGGAACACTTTGCAGAGTGCTCCAGTTAACCCACTTGATCGAACCAAAGGCCAGCCAGCCGGGAGCGATACCCGACTGCAATTTCAACTCGACCGAGTCAGGCATGTACTGCGTCGAGCCATAGATTGGCGTGGCTGTGGTCCCTCCCAAGCCGTCCGGCAAAGTCAGCGTTCCAGAGATGTTGTCGAGCTTGACCTGCGAATTGTAGACCAAGCTGGCCCGAAGCGCGATCTCAGGGATTTCGTAGGCAACACCGGCTCGCCAGCCCCAGCCGCTGGCCTCCAGGTCGACGCGACCAATCGGTGACGGCCCAAATGGATTGAAACCCACCAAGCTTTCCTTGAAGCCTGAAATGTCCTGATAAAACACGCCGCCGATAAAACGTAGCTGGCCCTTACCGGCATCAAACTTGTAGGAGCATGTACCGGCGTAGTTATTGCTCTTAATATCCGTTTCGACGTTCGAAAAAGCGCCATTCCACGACGCGCCAGGGGCGGTGTGGGCGCCCCAAGGCTGTGAATAGTCGACCATACAGTCGACGCCTTGAACAACTTGGGCTTTGACCCCAATGCGCGGTACCCAATAGGGCTCGGCCCCATCTGCCGTGGAACTGAAAAAGTTGAAGCCCCCCGGACCAGTCGCATTCTTGTACTTGCGATCCGGCATCACATAGGTCGCTTCAGCTTCCGTCGCGACCTGCGAAGGATCGAAAAGCAGGTCGATGTCGTAGCCGCCGCGCTCCAGGCCGCCGGCATGCGCGGGATGCATCACCGCGCCGATCAACGCGATCGAAAAGCAGCCTGCCCCCGCCAGAGCTTTGAGCCGCAAGATGTTCATGGAAATCCCTCCCCGAAATACAAGTGGCTCAAAGCTAGAACCAATTCGGGTTAACGACGCAACAACGATTTCAGGAGCTGTACATGTACATCTTGACAGCACGTATTTTCGCCATGGTGGCTGGCACCGCAATCGGCGCCTGAATCGCGCCAACCGGGGTCGAACGGTCGAAAAAATCCGAAGAAACTACCCAAAACAGGGCAAAAACAGCCGATTTTAGCGCTCGCGGGCCGCATTGTTACATTATGGCAACAATGGGGCGCAAACTTTCCGTTTACGTCAAAATTAACGTAGCGGCACGCCCATTTTCGAGGCAGCTAACGTACCGGAAAGCACCTTTGGAGCGAGGCCGAGTCTTGCCTTTCAGCCGGCGTCGCGGACCCTGGTCAAAGCCACCGAAAGCTTCTCCTGCGCCTCGCGATATTCGGCGAGTTTCTCACGCTCGGCCTCGACCACCTCTTCCGGCGCATTGGCGACGAACTTTTCGTTCGACAGCTTCTTGTGCAGGCGGGCGATCTCCTCGGTCACCTTCGCCAGTTCCTTCTGCAGCCGCGCGGCCTCCGCCTGGAGGTCGATCAGGCTGCCGAGCGGCAGGCTCACCGTCGCCTCGTTGAGCACGATCTGGGCCGAGCCCTTGGGCGGTGCATCGGCGAGCGCGATATCGCCGATGCGCGCCAGCCGCTTGATCGCCTGGGCGTGACGCTCCAGCCGCTCTTGCGTCAGCGTGTTGGCGCCGATCACCATCAGCGGCGCGATCGCCGCCGGCGGCACATTCATTTCCGAACGCACCGAGCGGATGCCCGAAACGAGGTCGACCAGCCAATTGATGTCGGCGGCGGCCTCTTCGTCCCCGAAGTCGGGCGACGGCCAGGCGGCGTGGCAAAGCAGCGACGAGCGCTGCTTGCCCTCGCCGGCGGTCTGCGCCCACAGTTCCTCGGTCATGAACGGCATCATCGGATGCAGGAGCTTGTAGATCTCGTCCAGCACGAAGGCAACGCATGCCCGGCTCTCGGCCTTGGCGGCTTCGTCCGTGCCCATGAACACCGGCTTCAACAGTTCCAGGTACCAGTCGCAGAACAGGTTCCAGACGAACCGATAGGCCGCGCCCGCCGCTTCGTTGAACCGGTAGCTGGTGATGCCTTCGGTGACAGCGCGCGCCGCCCGCGTCAGCTCGGTCAGGATCCAGCGGTTGACCGGCAGCTTGGCGTCGTTCAGCCAGAACTCGTCGTCGCGCGCGACCTCGTTCATCTCGGCGAAGCGCGTCGCGTTCCACAGCTTGGTGCCGAAATTGCGGTAGCCGGCGATGCGGGCCGGATCGAGCTTCACGTCGCGCCCTTGCGCCGCCATGACGGTCAGCGTGAAGCGCAGCGCGTCGGCGCCATATTCGTCGATCAGGTCGAGCGGATCGATGACGTTGCCTTTCGACTTCGACATCTTCTGCCCGTTCTTGTCGCGCACCAGCGCATGCACATAGACGGTGTGGAACGGCTCCTCGTCCATGAAGTGCAGGCCCATCATCATCATGCGGGCGACCCAGAAGAAGATGATGTCGAAGCCGGTCACCAGCACGTCGGTCTGGTAATAGGTCTTGAGCTCCGGCGTCTGATCGGGCCAGCCGAGCGTCGAGAACGGCCACAGCGCCGACGAGAACCAGGTGTCGAGCACATCCTCGTCGCGGGTCAGGATCTCGCCCGGCTGGAAGTTTTCCAGCTTGTCCTCGACCCAGGCCTTCCACGGCCCTTCCAGCGCAAGGTAATATTCGATCGCCGCTGCTAAAGCCTCTTCCTCGGTCTTTTCGACGAAGACATGCCCGTCCGGCCCGTACCAGGCCGGGATCTGGTGCCCCCACCAGAGCTGGCGCGAGATGCACCAGGGCTGGATGTTCTCCATCCAGTCGAAATAGGTCTTCTCCCAGTTCTTCGGCACGAAGTTGGTGCGGCCTTCGCGCACCGAGGCAATCGCCGGCTTGGCGAGCTCGGCGGCGTTGACATACCACTGGTCGGTCAGGAATGGCTCGATCGGCACGCCGCCGCGGTCGCCATGCGGAACGGCATGGCGATGCGGCTCGACCTTTTCCAGAAAGCCGCCGGCCTCCATCAGTTCGACGATCTTCTTGCGCGCCGCGAAGCGGTCGAGCCCGTCCAGCTCGTCCCATACGGCCTGGCGCTCCGGCGTGACCTCGAGACCGGCGAGGAAATCCTCATTGTCCTTGAGCTTGATGTCCGCTTCGACCGTCAGGATGTTGATCGCCGGCAGCTTGTGACGCTTGCCGACCTCGAAGTCGTTGAAGTCATGCGCCGGCGTGATCTTGACCGCGCCGGAGCCTTTCTCCGGATCGGAATACTCGTCCGCGACGATCGGAATCTTGCGGCCGACGATCGGCAGCACGACGTGGCGACCGACCAGATCGGTGAAGCGCTCGTCGTCCGGATGCACGGCCACGGCGGTGTCGCCGAGCATCGTCTCGGGACGCGTCGTCGCCACCGTGATGAACGTCTTCGGGTTCTGCGGGTCGAACGCCTCGCCTTCGATCGGGTAGCGGAAGTGCCAGAGATTGCCGTTGACCTCATGCTGCTCGACCTCAAGGTCGGAAATGGCGGTAAGCAGCTTCGGGTCCCAGTTCACAAGGCGCTTGTCCTTGTAGATGAGGCCTTCCTTGTAGAGCGTGACGAAGACTTCCAGCACCGCCTTGGACAGGCCTTCATCCATGGTGAAGCGTTCGCGCGACCAGTCGGCCGAGGCGCCGAGCCGCTTCAGCTGGTTGAAGATCGCGCCGCCCGATTCGGCCTTCCACTCCCAGACCTTCTCGATGAACTCCTCACGCGTCAGATCGCGGCGGTGGATCTGCTTTTCCATGAGCTGGCGCTCGACCACCATCTGCGTGGCGATGCCGGCGTGATCCATGCCGGGCTGCCAAAGTACGTTCTTGCCGCGCATGCGCTCGAAGCGCACGAGAATGTCCTGCAGCGTGTTGTTGAGCGCATGGCCCATATGCAGCGAGCCGGTGACGTTCGGCGGCGGGATGACGATGGTGAAGGCTTCGGCCCCCTCTTCCGCGCCGGCGCCTGCGCGGAAGGCATCGGCCTCTTCCCAGATTTTGGCGATCTTCGGCTCGACGGCTTTGGCGTCGTAGGTCTTATCAAGCATGGAGGAGGTCCGAACTGTCGGGAACAAGCGTCCGGTGTAAATCGGAAGGTCTTGGCCGAGTCAACCGCGAGAACTGCGATCGCTCTTACAGATAGGCATGCCGCGACCGGCGACAATCCCGGCCGGTGCCGCAATGGCGGCTCGCCTGATGCATGTCGACTGCAAGGGCGCAGCGGGTCCCAAAGCAAAAGCGCTGCCCGAAGGCGGCGCTTTTCAGCGTGCGTGTTGCGGCAGCTTACTGCGCCCCGCGCGCCACGCGCTCGATCTCCTCGCGCACCAGCCTTTCGACCAGCGTCGGCAGGTTGTTGTCGAGCCAATCCTGCAGCATCGGCCGCAGCATCTCCTCGGCCATCTCGTCGAAACTCTTCTTGCCGCGGCTGGCAAAAGCATCGGAAAGCTCGCCGAAGGCCGCGGCAACCTGCCGGCCCGTATGCTCGGAAAGGATCGCCGGCCGGGCCGGCTGTGCCTCCGGTTCGGATGCCCGGGGAGCGCTGGCCTGCGCGGCAGCTTCAAACGCCGGCTCTTGCTTCTCGATCTCGACCCTCGGCGCGGCTTCCGGGACCCGGACGGCCGGTCTCGCGGTAACCGTGCTGCCGCCGACCGCCGCTATTTCGCGCCGCCAATCGGCGACTATGGTCTCGGCCGACTGCGTCGCATTTGCCGCGGCCGGCCTGCTCGTGGCCGCTTGCGCGCTCGGCTCGGCGCCCTCGGGATCGACCGCGGCCGGAGCCGCCTTGACCGGCTCTCGACGAGCCTCGACGCGTGCGACCGCCGGATCGGCCGCGGCCAGCTGGGCCTGGACCTCCGCCAGCGTCGCTGGCTTGCGCGGGCCGGCGTCGGCATGCAATTCGGAACGAAAGGCGTCGACCTCGACCGTGGGTACGCTAACCGCGGCCGGCTCCAGATCCTGGCGCAGTTCACCGGCCTCGGCCGGCTGCTTGCGCCCGGTGTCGCTGTCTTCGATGATCCTTCGGATGGAAGCCAGTATCTCTTCCATGGAAGGTTCGCGCTGCGCGCTGCTTGCCGTCGCCATCGTCACATCCGCCGCCCCAGTGACCTGCCCAAGAACTCGACCCTGTCCAAGAACTGACCCGTTCAAGAACTTGACCCATTCAGGAATTCCGTTCCTGCCCGGGTCGGAATTCGAATCAATGGCGACAGCGTAACCGACCGATCGTCATCCGAGAATCCCCAATCTGGGGACTTGTTGGATTTCAACAGATTAGGCGGTTCGCGGCCCGACGAGCCCGTGCCATCGACAAAGAAAAACGCCGCGCGTCCATCGGACACGCGGCGCTTGCTGGAAGCATACCGGAAATCAGCGTCCGTCGGGCGTGCGCAGTCCGAACCACTTGTCCTTGACGGCGTTGTAATGCTCTTCGGGCCTGTATTTGGTGACCGCCAGGCCAAGACGATCGACCGACAACCGGCCCATCGCCGACAGGATGGCATAGCTCGCCACGACCACGTCGCGCTCGGAGCTGGCCTGGTTGATCTTGGCGGTGATGACCGCGTTCTGCGCGTTCAACACATCCAGCGTCGTGCGCTGGCCGACATTGCGCTCTTCGATGACGCCGTTGAGCGCCAGTTGCGCGGCATCGATCACCTGCCTGTTGGCATCCACGCTTTGGCGCGCGGCGACATATTGCGTCCAGGCCGAGACCACGGCCTGGCGCACCTGGTCGCGGCTGACATCGACCTGGATGCGCGCCTCGCCCAGTGATTCCTTGCTCTGCCGCACCAGCGCCGAGGTCCGGCCACCCGAATAGATCGGAATGGTGAGCGAAGCGCCGATATTGGCTGATGTCGAACTACCGTTGGGGCTGCTGATGGAACCGGGAACGGTGTGGCTGTAGTCGTCCGAAACGCCGGCCGAGGCCGTCACCTGCGGCAGCAGCGCGCCTTCCGACGACTTCACCGAAAAGGCGGCGGCATCGACGAGATGCTGTGTGGCCAGAATGGCGGGATGTTCGGCGGAAGCGATGGCCAAGGCCGAATCGACCCCACCTGGCAGCAGCTTGCCAAGCGGCGAGGCTGCCTTGAGCTTGCCCGGCTCGTCGCCGACGATCTGGTGGTAGGTTGCGGCGCTTGCCAGCGCCGTCGCGCGGGCGGCGCTCAACTGCGCCACGGCCGTCGCGCGGGAGGCATCGGCCTGGGCGACGTCGGTGCGGGTGCCCTCGCCGACCTCGAAGCGCGAGCGGGCGGCGCGCGCTTGCTCGGTCAGGAACTGCAGGTTCTGCTCGGTCAGCACCGCGATCTGACGGTCGCGAATCACGTCCATATAGGCGCTGGCCGCGTTGAACAGGATGTTCTCTTCGGTGTTGCGCAGGGTTTCGACCGAAGCCTTCACCTGCGATTCGGCGGCGGCGACATTGTTCTTGGTCTGAAACCCGTCGAACAGCGTCTGGTTGATCTGCACGCCGAAGCTGCCCGTCGTTATTCTCCTGCTGGTGCCAAAGCCATGTATGTTGGTGTAGTCGATGTTGGCCGAACCGGTGACGGTCGGACGCCAGCCCGACTTGGCAATGGCTACGCCCTCATCAGTGACGCGCACGCCAGCGCGGGCAGCATTCAACTGGGAGTTATACTGATAGGCTTTGGCGAGCGCGCCCGTAATGGTTTCAGCGGAGGCGGCCAACGGCGAAAGCGCGGTGGCCGAAACAAGGATAGCTACTAAAACACTCTTGCGTAGAGGCGGCACGTTATTTCCCTCATTCGTTTTGCATGGGAACCACGCCACGTCAGCCTACCCATACGGATCGGCCGGCGCCGCGTTGTTTATCGTTCCCCCGCTGACGGCTTCCCGAAAACACCCGGTTAACCAAATCAGCAACGATTGTCAGGCGCAAGCGATCATGACAGCGCATTCGCTGCAAGGCAAAAACGCTCAGAATTCAAACGCGTGAGCACGTTCGAAGCCCGGTAGTGGCTTAATTGCCGCATTAAAGGCCCTTCTTCCGGTTACAACCCCTCCTGCCTTGAAAAACAGACGGGCCACGCCAGAGTTGCCCCGCCCTTCGACCACAACCAGGCGGCCTTCTTCCGCAAGCTGATCGAGCAATGCCGGCGGCACTTCCTCGACGCTGCCGCCGATGAAGATGGCGTTGTAGGGCCCCTTGGCGGCCTGCCCCTGCGGCAGCGGCCCGGTGACCACCGTGACGTTCTGGCAGCCAAGACTGGAAAGCGTGGATTTGGCGGCATCCGCCAGCGCGGGATCGCTCTCAAGCGCGACGACCGAACGCGCGAGCCTGGACAGCAACGCGGCGGAATAGCCGGTGCCGCAACCGACATCGAGCACCGAATCGCTCGCGTCGATTTCAGCCAGTTGCAAAAGCTTGGCGAGCGGCGACGGCTCCATCAGGTAGCGTGCGCCGCCGCCATTCGCGCCATCGGAAATGCGGATGTCTTCGTCGATATAGGCCAGATCCCGCTGTCCGGCGCCGACGAAGGCCTCGCGCGGGACGGTCAGCATCGCCTCGATGAGCGGCGCGCTGGTGACATCGGTGGTGCGGACCTGGCCGTCGACCATCTTCACGCGGCGTTCGGAGAAATCAGCGTTCATGTCCCAACAATCCGCTCCCCGCGCCAGGCGCACGGCCAAAACTTCGACTGGAACCCCTGCTCCGGCGCGGTTGCGCTGGAGCCCGCAAGCATCTGGAGGCCTCGCCCGGAATCGAACCGGGGTGCAAGGATTTGCAGTCCTCTGCGTAACCACTCCGCCACGAGGCCTCGCAATGCTCCCGGCGTTCCGAGCGAACTCATTATGTTGGCGCTCAAAGGTCGTCAAGCGCTCGCGCGTCATTCCCGACGCTTTCGTATGGAGCAGCCAAAGTGGTGATTACCAATCGGTTGTCATGGGTCCGGCATCGCCGCGGCGGAGCCGCCGCAGGCGCTCAGTCGGGCCGGCGCCGGCGTTCCCACCAGACGACGAAACGCCGCCGGTGGCGCCGGATCATGGCGAATTCGTAGGACAGCACCAGGAGACCGAGCGGAACCATCCAGAAGCCGAGAATCGGCAGAAAGCCCAGAATCCCGCCAAGGGTGAGCAGCATGCCGATCGCGATTCGCCAGCCGCGCGAGCGCGGCATGGTGAACTCGCGGCCGAAAACCGAAATCTTCCGCGCCGGGGCACTGTCGTCGTCAGCTGCCGTCATTCAAAATCAAATCCCATCTGCCGCCAATGCCATGTCAAAGGCCAACCGGCCGCTTTGTTCCGTGCCGGTGTGAAGCCCTTCATATGTGGGCATGTTGAACGATGGCACAAATAGCCGCATTAAAAACTGGAGAAAAATTGCGAATTGCTGCTTTGCAAAGCCGAAAGGTGTTTGCTATAGGCTGCGCCACTCACGTCAGAGCCTCCGTTCCCCGGTAGCTCAGTGGTAGAGCAACCGGCTGTTAACCGGTTGGTCGCTGGTTCGAATCCGGCCCGGGGAGCCAAGTTTTCCAAGGGATACAGAGTTTTCAGGATTGGCCGAAAAATGGCTGATCTACAGCATATCTACACAACTCGACTCCGCTAGGCGCCGATCTACGCGAAGGAGAGAAATTCCGATGGACCACGTTTTCGACGAGCTGATCAACCTGCAGAGAACTCTGCCGAGAGGCAATTGGCGCGCCGCCGCGATATCCTGCGCGCTCCGCTTGGCCGGAAACTTGACAACCGGCATCGCGATCGGCGTCGGGATTTCGGTCGGTCTAGCCCTGGGCTGACGAAGCAAATACGATTTCAGCCCTCGCTCCTTTGTCTGCCTTGATCGCTGCGTGGCAGTCCTTCAGCTTCTGGGATGCGCCGCTACCGGCAGTCAGACCAGCCCCGTCATACGGATGAGCCGAAAAACCCCATGGCCGATCGCGAGCACGAATTCACCATCGTTGGCGGCCAAATCCCAGCCGAAGAATGCAGCCCAACAAAAGAGCACCAGGGTGAAACGCATTAGAGAATTCTAATACACGGTGGTGGTTGACCAAACGTTTACCCGCATCGATGAGGGCAAAGCGACGGTCAATCTCGGCGTGCCGGTCACTGTGAACGCCGATAAGGTCAGACTGGTGACCGCCTACGTTCCGCCGAAGAGAAAGACGCCACTGGTCGACAAGCCGACATGATCCAGAGACGATGGGTAGTGTCTCAGTTTGAAATTTGTCCTCCCGCACATCCCGTTTGATGACATAGGCGCTTACCCGCCAGCCACAGGCCGCACGCCCCCACACCCCGTCCTATTTTGAGGCGGCTCAGTTCATGACGCCCGATCTCGGGGCAGCTCGAGCGCGGCAGCGGCAAGCAGTCTGAGTTCCTCACTTGTCAGGGTTATCTCGTAGCGCTGCTTGGATTTCTTTGTGTAGATGTCATCAGCAGTCACAGAGATTATAACAACGCCTTCCTCTTCCACCTGCACACTATCGATCGGTAGTGGCCCCGAAAATATGCATTTCGACGCGCCAGCCCTTCGGCTCGGCCGAGTATGTATCCGCATCTCGTCATCCCTTTCCGCTCTCGAAAGGGTCCAATGCAGGAAAGATGCCAGATCGTGGCTATTTCAACCTTGGGCCTCAACACCGTCCACGCCTTCGCGGGCTGAACATTAGCAACTGCTTATATTTGTCCTACCGCAGGCAGATAATGCCATTCGGGACTTTGAGGGAGGTTCCGATGCGCTGGCCCCTTATCGTGACCGCGTTCATCACTGGCTTCATCCTCTGGGACCGCTTCGAAAACGACGGCACCTATACCGCCGACGTCGAGCGAAGTTTCCGTGAGGCATCCTTGGATATGCCGGGCGGGTGGAGGCCACCTACCATCACCATCAATCGCGATTTGCTAAAGCGATAGCCGAGGGGCCATCGTCTCGCTCCGGCCCCTTTTCATCACAGGAATGAAGCCGCAGCCACCCGCTTTAGATTGCTGCCAGCGCGGGTGTGTATCATTTTAATACAATCCTCAATTTGTAGACTCCTGCGATTTATTGGCGGCCATTGGCCTCGATCCGCTTTATGGAGGGAAAGCCCCCGCGGGAGGAATACCAATGACCATCCAAAAGGAAGACTATCGAACCAACAGAGCCGACTATGCCATCGCATCGATGCAAGGCCAATCGGCCGCTTTTGATGCTCGCCATGAGAGACGGGAAAGCAAGAAATCCCTGTGGCTGAGAGATCGGCGGCTCGCCAGATTGGCCGAAAATCCGTGTGAAACCGTGCCAGGATCAAGAGCCAGACGGCGCGGGAATTAGCGCGCTGGTTGTCGTTAGCCGGTGCCGTGTCTCGCCCCCGAGACCCATCGGCTAGGCCCGGCGTTTGCTGGCAGCTGCCAGCCTGCCGGGCCGCTCCTGCTGTCCTTTGCTCATCGCGCCAGATCACCCGCTTCTCCCGCCGGATTTCGACAAGCCGCCGAAAGCGGATCGTATGGGCCTGCTCGCCGGTCGCGTGAAATAGCTGCGCGCTCATCCACTCTCGGCTGCCGCACTTCTGACAGCGGCTAAAACTGGGGAAAATGGCAGCCCAGGGTTTTTATGCGCAGCCGCTAATATTACGCTACGACTCAGCCGGCCTCCAGCCCTTGGCCGGTTAGGCCCGGCGGCCCGTCCGCTTCCTACCCCAACAGGCTGTCGGGCTGCTTCGTCGGAAAGATGCATCAGATACTCACAATGAAGGAAGTGACGCATATTCCGGGGCGCGCAATCATCAACATCCTTCCGGGCGCGGGAACTACGGCTCGCCTGAGCCCGCGTTCAGCGGAAAAGAGCAGGGTCCGCACCTGCGTAGCGTTTTGGTGCGGACCTTTTCCACGCCAGCCATTTCTCTCAGCGGTGACCCGGCTAATCTTCGCGGAATCCCGCAGTGAGGCGTGGCGCAGCATCTCCTCGCCCTTCCTTGGCGAGCCACTTGGGTGGCGGCGCGCCGGTCTTGCCCTGCACCCTGTTCCCAAAGCCGCTCTCGAATCGCCAAGTCATCTGACATGTGCAGCCGGGGCATAAGCCCACTGGAGATCGATAGCTAAAGAAAGACCCGCCGACCGAAGCCGGCGGGCCATCTCCCTCATGCTTGCGCCCCTAGTTCCAGACGGTCCGCCGTGTCCAGGAAACCCTACGCAACCTCGTTTGTAGAACAAAATCCGGATGCTGCGCTGTAGCTCTGCGGCAACACTCGCCTCAGATGTGTCTCGTTTCGGGACGAAAGAGCCGGCACGCGAGGCTGAGGGAATTACGGTGACACTGCACCTTTTCCTTTTGCAGCCGGCCTCGGATTGCTGAATCCAGGAGCGCTGGCTTTGATCATTAGCCACCGCAATTCGCCAATCCGACGACGGGCATTTCGATTGCTCATGAGTTGAAGACAAACAAGGGTAGAGACCGACGTTAGGCCCAACGGAATGGGCATTCAGTCCAAATTGCTGGTCTTCACGACGCCAAATAACCTTCCGAAAGGAAGGCAGGGGCACATGGCGGGAAAACGGGCAATTGCAGTCAAAGACTGGTCGTGCGCCATGAGTGACGAGATTGGCCGCGTGGTCTTGGCCATAAACTCGACCGAAGGTGAAACGACCTACGTTCTTATGACGGTCTTCCAAGCGGCAAAGATGGCCCAGGAACTGCGATCGCCGAAGCTGGTCCCCCGATACGACATGTAACCATCTCTGGCAAAAACATTGAGCAGCACATGGGGGGAAATCTGAACCAGCGGCCAATACTCGCGAGGCGCCCAGTGGGTCCGCCTCATTCCTTCACATTATTCCGCCTCCGTGCAGCAAGCTACAATCGCTCCTGCTTGCGATAGGCTGCGGCTGTGGGGATAGCTTGGGGAAATGCGAGGGCGCCAATCAAGCCGATCGTTGGCGAAACGCATGAGACAAGGTCGCCGCTGGCGCCTGTCCGCAAACATGGTGATTTGGACATCGATCGTGCTTTTGATGACAATCTCGATCGCGCTGATAGCGAATAAAGCTGGCTGGCCCCGCTAATTGACGAAACAGAGCCTGGTCCGGCGCCGCCTCCACCCACCCCGCATGGGCCAAATTCCCATAGTCATTGTGCCGGCGAATTTTGCTTTGCGGGTTGGCCGCCCTGCCTTAGCCTCATTGCGGAAAACCTTGCCGACAAGCTGATAGCCGGATCTGTATACCGTGCCCCTGAAAGCCACCGCCCATATCGAGGCCATGTCCGCTTTCGCGCTGGCGAATTTCGGCGGGTATGACCGGCCGACGCTGGCCCAGAACGAGAGCGCCTTCCCGCCCAGCCCCAAGGCGATCGAGGCCGGCCGCGACGCCGTGGCGCGCAGCCACCTTTATCCGGACCCAGACTGGACCTTGCTGCGCGATGCGATCGCCAGGGCCTATGGGGTCGATCGCGATCTTGTCCTGTGCGGCGCGGGCTCGATGGAGCTGATCGCCTGCACCTTAGCGGCCTTCGCCGGTCCGGGCACGCAAGTGCTGGGCACGGACTATGCCTATAATTTCGCCGCCTCGGCGGCCGCGCGCGTCGGGGCGACCTACGTCAAGGCTGCGGAGCGCGGCTTCGAGGTGTCGATCGATGCCATCCTTGCGGCTCTCACGCCGGCAACGCGCGTCGTCTTCGTCTGCAACCCGGGTAACCCGACCAGCACGCGCATCAAGAACGCCGAGTTGCTGCGCCTGCGCGCGGCGCTGCCCGGCAACGTTCTCCTGGTGATCGACCAGGCCTATGGCGAATTCGACGACCAGGATCCGCAAGCCGTCTTTGCGCTGGCTGGGCGCGGCGACACCGTGGTCCTGCGCACCCTGTCCAAGGCCTACGGGCTGGCCGGCGCGCGCGTCGGCTGGGGGCTGTTCGCGCCGCAGGTCGCCGCCGAAGTGCGCAAGATGCAGAATTCCAACCAGGTCTCGACGGTCAGCCTCGCCATGGGTGTCGCGGCGGTCGAGGACCAGGCCTATACGCGCGGCATCGTGGCGCGCACCGCCGATATCCGCGACCGCTTCGCGCAGGGCTTGCGGGCCGCCGGATACGAGGTTCCCGAAAGCCGGACGAATTTCGTCCTGGTCCGCTTTGCCGACGCGGCGGCAGCCACCACCGCCGACAACGCTTTGCGCGGCGCCGATATCATCACGCGCGGCCTCTCCGGTTACGGCCTGACCGACTGCCTGCGCATCACGGTCGGGCCGCAGGATGTCATGGACCGCACGCTGCGCGCCCTGACCGCCATGCGCGGCCGGCAATGCTGGTAGGGCTCCATCGGAGGGGATTTTCAAGACGTGACGTCACATATGCCGTATCTGCCTGCCCGCGATTTCATCGGCTATGGCGAGCAGCCTCCGCAGGCTGAGTGGCCCGGCGGCGCGAAACTGGCGCTCAACATCGTCGTCAACTATGAGGAAGGCGCCGAATACAGCATCGGCGAAGGCGACGGCGTCTCCGAAGCGATCCTCTCCGACCTTGCCGTGGCGCCCGCCGCACCCGGTCTGCGCAACCGCAACATGGAATCGCTTTACGAGTACGGTTCGCGCGTCGGCGTCTGGCGGCTGATCTCGCTGTTCCAGGACAAGGGTGTGATCCCGACCTTCTACGTCGTCGGGCGCGCGGTGGAGCTCAATCCGGCCGCGGGCAAGGCGATCACGGCACTTGGCAGCGACATTGTCTGCCATGGCTGGCGCTGGATCGACTACGCGCCGCTCAGCGAAGAGGAAGAGCGCCAGCATATAGCCATGACGGTGGATGCGGTCCGCAAGGTCACCGGCATCGATCCGCAGGGCTGGTACACCGGCCGGCCAAGCCTCAACACGAGGCGGCTGGTGGTCGAACATGGCGGCTTCCTGTTCGACTGCGACGACTACAATGACGACCTGCCCTATTTCGTCGACGTCGGCGCCAGGCGGCACCTTGTCGTGCCGCACAGCTTCGACAACAACGACAGCCGTTTTTCGCGCGGTTCGGGCCTGGAGACGGGCAGCCAGTTCTTCGAATATGTCAGCGACGGCGTCGACTGGCTTCTGAAGGAAGGCCAGAAGACCCCGCGCATGATGACGGTGTCGCTGCATTGCCGGCTGGCGGCGCGGCCGGGTCGCATGATCGGGCTGGAGCGCTTCCTCGACAAGGTCACGTCGAATCCGGACATCTGGGTCTGCCGCCGCTCCGACCTCGCCCGCCATTGGCTGGACCGGTTCTGCGGCTGAGCCGTCGGCGGCACGGTCGCCGCCGACCAATTCTCAAGCAATAGCGGCCACTACGACCGCAGCCGCTTGCCTTCCGGATCGAACGGCGGATGCGCGAGCAGCACCGCGTCATGCGGCCTGCCCAGAATGGCGACGGTCACCTTGTCGCCCGCCTTGGCGGTTCCGGCCTTGACGTAGCCCATGGCCAGCGACTGATCGACGAAATAGCCATAGGCGCCGGACGACACCTGGCCGATCGGCGTGCCGTCCGGCAGGAAGATCGGCTCGCCGCCGGTGGCGTCGGCATCCTTGGCCGAGACGGAAAGCATGATCAGTTCGTCCCGCGCCGGCTTGTCGGCGACGGCGAGATAGGCTTCGCGGTTGAGGAATTCCTTGTCCGTCTTGATCAGCCTGTCGAGCTTGACCTCCTGCGGCCAGTATTCCGGCGAATATTCGCGGCTCCAGCTGCCGTAGCCCTTCTCGACGCGCAGCGACATCAGTGCCCGCGAGCCGACCGGTCCGGCGCCGACTTCCGCGCCTGCCTTGAGCAGCGCGCGATAGAGCTCGACCTGGTCGGCTGCCTGGCAATGCAGCTCCCAGCCGAGATCGCCGGTGAAGGAGACCCTCAGCGCCACGACATCGACGCCGGCGACCGCAATCTGGCGCGAGCGCATGAACGGGAAGGCCTCGTTCGACAGGTCGTCATTGGTCAGCCGCTGCAGCAGTTCGCGCGATTTCGGCCCGGCGACGTTGAAGCCGCCAAGCTCCTCCGTGCGCGAGCGGAAGGTCGTGCCCGCCGGCAGCGGCACGGACTTGAAGAAGCGCTGGTGGAAGCGCTCGGCCATGCCCGACCCGATCACCATGAACTCGTCGTCCACCAGCCTCGTCACGGTGAAGTCGCCGGCTATGCCGCCACGCTTGCCGATCAGCGGCGTCAGGCAGGAGTTGCCGACCTTGCTCGGCATGCGGTTGGCGAAGACCGCATTCAGCCAGGCTTCCGCGTCCGGCCCCTTCACCTCGTATTTGGCGAAATTGGAGATGTCGATGATGCCGGCATGCTCGCGCAGCATGCGGGCTTCGCGGCCGACCGGCGCCCACCAGTTCTGGCGCGTGAAGCCGATCGTCTCCTCGCGCGGCTCGCCTTCGGCGGCGAACCACAGCGGATGTTCCCAGCCGAAATTGAGGCCGAATACCGCGCCCATTTGCTTCTGCATCTCGTAGACCGGACGGGTCCGCACCGGACGGCCGGCGGCGCGCTCCTCGTTCGGGAAATGGATCTTGAAACGATGGCTGTACTGGTCCTGCACGCGAGCCTTGGTGAAGGCCTTGCCGGCCCAATGGCCGAAGCGCGCCATGTCCCAGCCGAACATGTCGAGCGTCGGCTCGCCCTCGATCATCCATTCGGCCGCAAGCTTGCCCATGCCGCCCGATTGCGAGAAGCCCGGGATGATGCCGTTGCAGCAGAAATAGTTGCTGAGCTCCGGCACCGGCCCGAACAGCACGGCGCTGTCGGGAGACCAGATCATCGGGCCGTTGATCACCTTCTTGACGCCGGCGGTAGCGGCGGCCGGGACACGCTGGACGGCGCGCATCATGTTTTCCTCGATGCGGTCGAGGTCGTCGGGAAACAGCTCGTGGCCGAAATCCATCGGCGTGCTGTCCTCGGCCCAGAATTTCATGTTGCGCTCATAGGCGCCGATGAGCAGCCCCAGGCCTTCCTGGCGCAGATAATACTCGCCGTCGCGATCGGCGACCGACGGCAGGCGCCGGCCCATCGAGGCGATCTCGGGAATGGTCTCGGTGACGAAATACTGGTGCTCGGTCGGGATCAGCGGCAATTGCAGCCCGGCCATGGCGGCGACCTCCCTGCCCCACAGGCCGGCGGCGTTGACCACCCATTGCGTGCGGATGTCGCCCTTCGGCGTGCGCACGATCCAGCTGCCGTCCGCTTGCGCCTCGGTCGCCGTGACCGGTGTGAAGCGATGGATCTCGGCGCCGCGCTGGCGGGCACCCGCGGCATAGGCCGCCGTCACCCCCGACGGATCGACATTGCCGCCCTCCGGCTCATACATGATGCAGCGAATGCCGTCGAAATCGACCAGCGGATGCAGCCGCTCGGCTTCATCGCGGCCGACTTCGTAGAAATTCATCTTGTAGCGCCGCGCCTTGGCTTCCTGCAGCCTCAGCTGATGCTCGCGCGCCTCCGTCTGGGCGAGATAGAGCGAGCCCGGCTGGAAGATGCCGCAGCCCTGGCCGGTCTCGGCCTCCAGCTCCTTGTAGAGCGCCATCGTGTAATGCTGCAGGCGGCTGATATTGGTTGAATCATGCAGGCCGTGGATGTTGGCGGCCGCGTGCCAGGTCGAACCGGAAGTCAGCTCGCTGCGCTCCAGGAGGACCACATCCGTCCAGCCGAACTTGGCGAGGTGATAGAGGATCGAGCAGCCGATCAGACCGCCGCCAATGACAACGGCTTGTGCATGAGTACGCATATCGAGGTTTCTTCCCTTTGTTCGGCGACTTGTCTCGCGTTCTTTCGAAACGCTCTGCGAGTTGGTTTAGCCGACTGGGCAATCACAGTCGCCGGCGAATTCAGGGGCGCAACACGCCCCTGAGATATTTGTCGCGATTGACCGCTTCAGGCCTTGTCCAGCCAGACCTTGTCCAGTTGCAGTTCAAACGTCTGATGCATGCCAAGGTTTTTCACATAGGCGGCGTGGTGACGGTAGAGCGAGCGCCAGAACGCCTGGACGAGGATGCCTGAGTCCTGCAGGATGAACTCGACGTCCTTCATCAGTTCCTTGCGCTTCTCGGGGTCGGCGATGGCCATCGCCTCGTTAAGCTTCTTGTCGAAGTCCGGATTGGCGTAGCCGGACTCGTTCCACGCCTCGCCGCTGCGATAGGCGATCGCCAGCACCTGCACGCCGAGCGGCCTCATGCCCCAGTCGGTGGTCGACCACGGATATTTCGTCCAGTCGTTCCAGAAGGACGAGCCCGGGATGATGGTGCGCTTGACCTTGAAGCCGGCGTCGCGCATCTGCGCAGCGACGACGTCGGCCGGATCCTTCACATAGTCGGCGTCATAGGAAATGAGCTCGAACTCGTGGTCCGTCTGGCCAGCCTCCGCCATCAGCGCCTTGGCCTTCGCCAAGTCGCGCGGAACTTTGGGCAGCGCGTAATATTCCGGATGGATCGGGCAGACATGGTGGTTCTCGGCAACTTGCCCGAGGCCGCTATAGCCGAGCTTCAGCACGGTCTCGTTGTCGACGGCGAGCTGGATGGCGTTGCGCACCCGCTTGTCGTCGTAGGGCTTGTTGGTCACGTTGGTGCGCAGCACGATCGTGCCGGCGGTGACCACCTGCTCCTTGACCAGGCCCATGCTGTCATAGAGGTCGACGGTGCCGCCGACGGTCTGGTAGTTGCAATCGATCTCGCCGGCCTCGAAGGCGCTGCCGATGGCGGGGTTGGACGCATCCGAGCCGTAGTCGGTCCAGTCGACGCCATCGAGATAGGGCTCGCCGCCGAACCAGGTGAAGTCCTTGCGCCGCCGCACCGAAGCCGACTCGCCGACCTTGTAGGAGATCAGTTCATACGGGCCGGTGCCGGGCGTCTTGAGCATGTCGGCGCCGTTTTTGTCGAAGTCCCGATGGACGATGACCGCCGGATAATCGGAGAAGCCCGGGATGATGGTGACGTCCGACTGGTTGCATTTCAGCTTCACCGTGTGGTCGTCGAGCTTGGCGATGGCGCCGGCGGCGGCCTTCTTGGTGGCGGGATCGATCAGCGAGCCCATGCGGCCGGCCATCGAATTGCCCTCGGCCGCCTTATCGCACCAGCGTTCGATATTATGGACGATGTCGTCGGCGTTGAAGTCGTCGCCATTCGACCATTTCACGCCCTTGCGCAGATGCAGCGTGTATTCGGTGGCGTCGTCGCTCACCTCCCAACTCTCGACCAGATGGCCCTCGAAGGTGAAATCGGTGGTGTAGCGGATCATGTAGTCGTTGCACTGGCGCATGACGTTGGCGATTTCCGACCAGTCCCAGGCGCGCGGATCCTTCATGTCCTTGATGATCATCTGCATCTTCAGGATGCCGCCCTTCTTGCCGGGCACGATCGCGGCGGCCTTGGCCGGCTCGATCCCCGCCATCGAGTAGGCGAGCGCCGTGGAAGCGCCCATCACGCTCGCCATGGCCAGGAATTCGCGGCGGTCCATCCGGCCGCTTTTGACTTCGGCTGCGTAGCTTTCGATGACCGTCGGGACGCGGTCACCGTTGCTCTTGAACATTGTCATCGTTGTTCTCCGGTTCAGGGCTTTTCCGCCCGTTACATTCCCCTTGCGGATACGCATGTTAGGGGCGATGCAAAAATCCCGGAAGGGCTTGTCATTTCACAAACCGCAGAAAGCCGGCCGTAAAGGCCTAAAAAAACAATGCCATTGGCCCGTCAAATTTTTGAAGGCGATGACGCTGCCGCGTTCAGGCAGCGTCTTCCCTGGCCCTGGACAGGATCCATTCCTTGACCGTGCGCGCGATGTTTCCCTTGGAAAGCTGGCTCTCGGTCAGATAGTAGTTCCAGGGGCTTGGCGGCCGGACCGGAAACGGCTCGACGAGCAGCCCTCGGCGCATATAGGCATGCGCGAGCGAGCGCTGCGTGGCGACGAGGCCGGCCCCCATGGCGGCAAGCTCGAGCGCGATGTTGGAAGCATTGGTCGACAGGCCTTTGTCGTGGTCCTCCAGGTCGACGCCGAGCGCATCGGTCACCACCTGCCAATATTCCTGGCGGCCATGCACGAAGATCCAGTCCACCTTGAGCATATCCTGCGGCGTCTTCAGCGCATGCTCGCCCTCGAGCACGGCGGGAGCGCAAAGCAGGACCAGTTCGTCGTTCCAGAGCGGGATTGCCGAAGGCGGCCTGTCGTCGAAGCGCCGCGTCGAGATGGTGATGTCGGCGATCTGCTCGCTCAAGTCTTCCCAGATCGTGCCGTGCAGCACGATCTCGATCTCAGGGTGCTTCTTGCGGAAGGCGGCCATGCAACCGGCCAGCCAGTTCTCGGCAAGGCTCATCGGGCAGGAAACGACCACCGTGCGGTTGCGCGAGGACGCGACGATCGCCTCGGTCGCCTGGTCGATCTGGTCGAGCGCCTGGCGCAAGGTCGGCAGGAACGCCTCCCCCATCTCGGTCAGCTTCAGGCTGCGCGGATAGCGGATGAACAGCTGCCGGCCGATATAATGTTCAAGGGCACGCACATGCGTGCTGACCGCCGCTTGCGTGTAGCCCAACTCCTTGGCCGCCGTGGTGAAGCTCAAATGGCGGGCCGAGCTCTCGAACGAGCGGATATAATTCAACGGTGGCGGCGGCTTCATCCGGGTCTCCTGCTCCACGATCGCCATAGCTATCGCATGGGCAACCGGCCATTCAATCGCAGACAAGCGACATGGCATCAATATTTTTGGTCAAAGCCGCCAAACTAATCGCGTGCTTGCGCGATGAACCCAATTTATTGATGTTGTGGAGAGACAGGGGAGATAAGCGCGTGGCTGTGCCGTCATACCGGCGTGAGGGGCCTGTCGTCAGTTCCGATACGTTCACGCGCCTCGCCGATTTCGTGCTGCGGCGCCCCGCTTCCGTCTTTCCCCAACCGGTGCTGGCACAGGCGCGTTACCTGCTGCTCGACACACTCGGCATCGCCATCGCGGCCGGGCCGATGGACGCGGGCCGGATCGCGCGCGACGCCGCCGTACTGCTCTATGGTTCAAGCGATCCGCAATATTCGGCCCGCATGCTGTTCGACGGACGCCGCGCCAGCATTGCCGGCGCGGCCTACGCCGTTGCCACGCAGACCGATAATCTCGATGGCCACGATGGCTACAGCCCGACCAAGGGCCATATCGGCGTCGCGGTCGTGCCGGCGCTTGCCGCGCTCGCGGAAGCGAGGCCCGACCTTACCGGGCCGGAGGCGCTGGCGTCCCTGGTCGTCGGCTACGAAGTCGCCGGCCGGGCCGGTATCGCCTTGCATGCGACGGTGAGCGACTACCATACCTCGGGCGCGTGGAATGCCTTGGGCGTGGCCGCTGTCGCGGCACGCCTGCGGCGGCTCGACGAAACGCAATTGCGCGAGGCGCTCGGCATTGCCGAGTATCACGGCCCGCGCAGCCAGATGATGCGCGAGATCGCCACGCCGACGATGCTGCATGACGGCTCCGGTCCCGGCGCCCTCATCGGCGTTTCGGCGGCGGTGCTCGCCGAACGCGGCTTCACCGGAGCGCCGGCGATCACGGTGGAGGCGCCGGACGTCGCGACGCATTGGCAGGATCTCGGCGTCTTCTGGCAGGTGCTGCACCAATATGTAAAACCCTACCCGATCTGCCGCTGGGCGCATGCGGCGATCGACGCGGTGCGCGGGCTCTGCCTGGCGCACAATCTCGCTCCGTCCGACATCGCCGGCGTCCAGGTCAACAGCTTCCATTATGCGGCCACGCTGTTCGACGGCATGCCGGACACGACCTCGAAGGCGCAGTACAGCCTGCGCTTCGCCGTCGCTACCTTCATCATCCATGGGCGCATCGGACTGGAGCATATTTCCGGCACCGGGCTCGCCGACGCCGCGGTCGCCGACATGCTCACCCGCATCGCGGTGACCGAATCCGAACGCCACAGCGCCCGCTTCCCGGCCGGCCGCTGGGCCGACGTCGTCATCTCGACGACGGACGGACGCGTGCTGGCGTCGGGCGACGTGCATGCGCGCGGCGGCCCTGAGGCACCGATGACGGCGCAGGACGTCGAGGCCAAATACATGGAGTTCGCCGCACCTGTGCTCGGATCCGGCCGCGCCGCGGCGATCCGCGACGCGGTGCTCTCGCTCGACGACCGCGACAGCCGCTTCTCCGATCTCTCGGCGCTGCTCTACGATCCTCCCAAGACTTTGAGCTGAGCCGTGCAATGCCCCTCAGGCTTCTGAAATACGGTCTCAGCAGGGACTATCCGGTCAGCGGCGACATCCCCGCCACGCCCGAGCTGAAGCCGGCCTACGATGTCGTCATCATCGGCGGCGGCGGGCATGGACTGTCCTGCGCGCATCATCTTACCAAATATCACGGCATAAAGAGTGTTGCGGTGCTGGAGAAAGGCTACCTCGCCGGCGGCAACACGGCGCGCAACACCACCACCATCCGCTCCAACTACATCACGCCTGAAGGCATCGCCTTCTACAAGGAGGGCGTCGAGCTGTTCGAGCGCCTGTCGCAAGAACTGGACTTCAACGTCATGTTCTCGCAGCGCGGCCAGCTCACGCTTGCGCATAGCGAGGCGACGATGCGCAGTTTCCACATGCGCGCCGAAATGGGCAAGCACATGGGCACGCGCACCGAGGTCGTCGACCAGAAGGGCGTCGAGGAACTCTGCCCGCTGCTGAATATGGACTATGGCGGCCCGCTCGAAATCCTCGGCGGGCTCTGGCATGCCGACGGCGGAACGGCGCGCCACGACGCCGTCGCCTGGGGCTACGCCGCCCAAGCGTCGCGGCGCGGCGTCGAGATCCACCAGCGTACCGAGGTGCAGGGCTTCGAGGTCGTCGGCGATCGCGTCCAGGCCGTCAAGACGAACAGGGGCCGCATCGCCTGTGGCCAGCTGCTGATCGCCACCGGCGGCATGAACTACGACGTGGCGCTGATGGCCGGCGTCGAGCTTCCCATCCGCTGCTATCCGCTGCAGGCGATGGTGACCCAGCCCCTGAAACCCTGGCTCAACACGCTGGTCTCGTCGGTGTCGCTGCACACCTATCTCGTGCAGTCGTCGCGCGGCGAGGTCGTCATCGGCGGCGGCTCCGATCCCTACCAGCTCTATTCGACGCGCTCGACACTCGACATGAAGGAGCACCTCGCCGAAGGCGCCGTCCACCTCTTTCCTTTCCTGCAAGGCGTGCGCCTGCTCAGGCAATGGGCCGGCATCACCGACATGACGCCGGACTACAGCCCGATCATGGGTGCGAGCCCGCTCGCCAATCTGTGGCTCGACTGCGGCTGGGGCACATGGGGCTTCAAGGCGACGCCGGTCGCTGGAAAGCGGATGGCCCAAACCATCGCCGAAGGTCGCGTGCCCGACATCCTGAAACCATTTGCATTGGAGCGGTTCGAGACCTTCAGGCTGCTCAACGAAATGGGCGCGACCGCGGCGAGCCATTGACGATGAAGCTTTTGACCTGCCCGATGAATGGCCCGCGCAACATCGACGAGTTCCAGTCCTTCGGACCGGTGCGCGCGAGGCCGGATCCGAACGACACCGCAGACAGGGAATGGTCGCGGCACCTGTTCCGCGCCGAAAACCGCAAAGGCATCGTGGTCGAGTGGTGGCGGCATGTGCCGAGCAACTATTTCTTCCTGGCCGAGCGCGATCTCGTCAGCAACGAGATCATCCGCACCTTCGACGCTTCCGAGCAGCGGGACCGCGCATGAACCGGCTGCCCGCCCCTTTCGGAAGCCGGATCGATAGAAGCCGCCGCATCCGCTTCACCTTCGAGGGCAAGCCCTTCGAGGGCTACGAAGGCGACAGCATCGCCAGCGCGCTCGCCGCTTCCGGTCAATGGGTACTGTCGCGCTCGTTCAAATACCATCGCCCGCGCGGCATCCTGTCGATGACCGGAGCCGACGCCAATGCGCTGGTGCAACTGCCGTCAGAGCCGAACGCCGCCGCCGAGCGCACGCCGATCAGCGAAGGGCTGCGGGTCAGCGCTCAGAACGTCAACGGCTCGCTCGAACGCGACCGCGACGCTGTGATCGACAGGTTCGGCCGCTTCCTGCCGGTCGGCTTCTACTACCGCGCCTTCATGGGTCCGCGCCGCGACAGCTGGCTGAAATTGTGGGAGCCGATCATCCGCCGCAAGGCAGGCCTGGGCGTGGTCGACACCAAGGCTCCGCATCGGCATTTCGACAAGACGCACCTGCATTGCGATGTGCTCGTTGTCGGCGCCGGTCCGGCAGGACTGAGCGCCGCGATTGCCGCAGCGGAGGCCGGCGCCGATGTGGTGCTGTGTGACGAGAACCCCGAGGTCGGCGGCTCGTTGAGCTACGGCCGCTGCGATCCAGCCACCCTCTCCGGCCTGTCATCGCGGCTAGAGGCGCTGCCCAATCTCAAGGTGCTGACCGGTACCGTTTGCAATGGCTGGTACGAAGACAACTGGCTGCCGCTGATCGAGGGCAATCAGCTTCATCGCACGCGTGCCCGCGAGGTGATCCTGGCGACCGGCGCCATCGAGCAGCCGGCTGTCTTCCGCAACAACGACCTGCCGGGAATCATGCTCGGCGGCGCTGCCCAGCGGCTGATCCGGTACTATGGCGTGCGGCCCGGTCACAGCGCCGTGGTGCTGGCCGCGAATGAAGACGGCTACCGGACGGCGCTCGATCTGCTGGACGCAGGCGTATCGGTCGTCGAGCTCGTCGATCCGAGACCGGTCGGCGATGCCGGCCCGCTGGAGGCCGAACTCCGCGGCAAGGGTGTCGCCATCCGGAAAGGCGCAACTGTCGAGGCGGCGGAAGGCATGGCCGGAAACCGCCATCTTGCCCGCGTCCGTGTCGGCGGAAGCTGGATCGCCTGCGACCTGCTGGCTGTTTCGACCGGCCAGGCGCCGGCATGGCAATTGCCGTGTCAGGCCGGCGGCAAGGTCGGCTACGATGCCGGCACGCAAACGATGACGATCATGCTCCCGGAAGGTCCCGTCCAACTCGCCGGCGCCGTTGCCGGAACGGACGAGTTGCAGGACGCAATCGCCAGCGGCCGGCATGCGGCTGCAACCGCGCTTTCGCGGATTGGCCATGCTGTGGCGGCAGAACCTCCGGTCACGCCGAAGAGCGTTCGGCCGCGCTATGTGCAGCCGATCGCCGCCGATCCCAAGGGACGCGACTTCGTCGATTTCGACGAGGACCTCCAGGTCAAGGACCTGCAGAACGCGACCAAGGACGGCTATCGCGAGATCGAGCTGGTCAAGCGCTTCACCACCGTCGGCATGGGCCCGAGCCAGGGACGTCATTCGGCCCTGGCGACGGCCCGTATCGTCGCCGAGGCAACCGGTAGGACTGTCGGCGAGATCGGCATCACCACGGCGCGTCCTCCGGTCGGGCCGGAAACGCTCGGCGTGCTCGCCGGCCACCACGAGGTGCTGGAGCGCCGCACCGCGCTGCATGCGCGGCACGTCGCGCTGAAGGCTGCGATGAAACCGGTCGGCGCATGGTGGCGGCCTTATTACTATGGTGACGCAGGCGGTGCTGAGGAAGCGGTCCGCGAGGAAATCCTCGCCGTGCGCGAAGGCGTCGGCCTGCTCGACGTCTCGACGCTCGGCAAGCTGGAGATCCGTGGGCCGGACGCCGGTGAATTTCTCGACCGCCTCTACACGATGGCGCATGCCAACCAGCCCACCGGCCGCGTCCGCTACTGCCTGATGCTCAACGAGATGGGTTCGGTGATCGACGACGGCGTCGCCTACCGGATGGCCGAGGACCGGTTCTATGTGACGGCGACCACCGGGGCCGTCGCGCGCGTCTATGCCGACATGCTGTTCTGGAACGCCGAGTGGCGCCTGAAGGTCGATGTGCTCAACCTCACCGGCGCATTCTCAGGCCTCAACGTCACCGGACCCAAGGCGCGCCTGGTGCTTGAGGCGCTGGACGGCGACATCGATTTCAGCAGCGACGCCTTCCCTTATCTCAGCGGCCGCGACGGCACCGTCGCCGGTGTCCCGGTGCGGGTGATGCGCATCGGCTTCACGGGCGAGCTAAGCTACGAATTGCATTGCCCTTCGAGCCTGGCGCCCAGCCTTTGGGACGCGGTGACCGCGGCGGGAAGACCACATGGCCTGCGTCCCTACGGACTGGAAGCGTCGCGCATATTGCGCCTGGAGAAAGGCCATATCCTGATCGGCCAGGACACGGATGCGATCACCACGCCCGACGAGCTGGGCTTCGGCTGGGCGGTCTCGAAGAAGAAACCGTTCTTCGTCGGCAAGCGCTCCATCGAGATGCGCGCAAGGCTCGGGCAGACCCGCAAGCTGGTCGGCCTGCAATTCCCCGCCGGCAGTCGCAACATTCCCGGCGAGAGCTGCCTGGTGCTGCGCGGCGGCGCCCCTGTCGGCCAGATCACATCGGTCGGATACTCGCCGTCGCTCAGACGCCATATCGCGCTCGCCTATGTCCATGTCGACGACCAGGCGGAAGGCAGTCGCGTGACGGTGAAGTGCCGCAATGGCGAGTTGGTCGAGGCGCCGGTCGTCGCTCACGCCTTCTTCGACCCGACCAACGCGCGGCAGGAGATCTAGATGGCCGCCGGCACCGCGACACGCGTCTACCCCTTCATGCCCGGCGGCGCGGCCGACGGCACGAAGCTGATTTCCGGCGCGGTCGCGCTGAGCGATCTTACAGACAAGCCGCGCTTCGGCCTGAAAGGCGGCGGCAGCGCCGCCTGGCTCGCCGCGCAAGGGATTCCGCTCCCGGCCGTCAATCGCATCGGCGACCATCGCGGCATGCGGGTCCTGCGCCTAGGCAACGAGGACATCCTGCTTCTCGCCGAGGACGCCGGCGAGACAGTCGCCGACGTCAAAAACACCTGGCATGTCGCGGCGGCGCCGAAAGGCTATTCGTCATGGCGCGAGGAAGGCTGGGCGTGGATGCGCCTTTCCGGTCCTCGCCTTGCCGAAGCGATGAGCGGGCTTTGCGCGCCGGACCTGAGACCCCAAAAATTCGGTGCAGACGATATCGCACAGACGCGCGTCGGCCATATCGAGGCCGTGACGTTCCGTTCGCCGGCAGGTTTCGACATACTCTTCGACATCACCGCCTCGGCCTACTTCGCCCGCGCCGTCGCGGCGATGGCCGGCCACACAGACCAGCATAGAGGACATTCATGACCCGCCCGCAAGGAACCATCGCGCCGATCCTGACGCCGTTCGAAGACGACGGCCGCATCGCGCGCGATCTCTGGATTTCTCATGCCAAATGGGTGCTCGGCCAGGGCGCGCATTTCCTCTCGCCCTTCGGCACGACGGGCGAAGCGCTGTCTGTCTCCCTGCGCGAGCGCATGCAGGCGCTGGAATGGCTGGTCGAGGCCGGCATCGCGCCGGACCGGCTGATGCCCGGCACTGGCGTCACCGCTCTGCCGGAAACGGTCGAATTGTCGGCCCATGCCGTTGGCCTCGGCTGCGCCGCGGTCATGGTGCTGCCTTCCTTCTTCTACACCGGCGCCGGCGACAACGGTCAGGCGCGTTACTACAGCGAGCTGATCGAGAAGGTGGCAAAACCTTCGATGCGCGTGATCCTCTATCACATCCCGCAGAACTCGGGCGTGCCGGTCAGCCCGGCCCTGACGGCAAGGCTGAGCAAGGCATTTCCGGACACTGTGGTCGCCTACAAGGACAGCGCCGGCGACTGGAACAACACGGCCGCCGTTATCGCCGCCGCGCCCGGTATTTCGGTCTTTCCGAGTTCCGAGGCGCAGCTCACCAAGGGTCTGGCGAGCGGCGCGGCCGGCTGCATTTCGGCGACCGTCAATCTCAACGCCGCCGCCATCCGCCACCTCTATGACGCGGCCCGGAAGGGCGAGGACGTCGCCGAAGCGGATGCCGCCATCAAGGCGTTCCGGAAGGTGATCCAGGACGCCGGGCTGATCCCGGCGATGAAGGCGGTGCTTGCGGTCAAGTCCGGCGACCGGCGCTGGCTGAACCTGCGCGCGCCGCATGAGAATGCGACGCTGGAAAACGGCCAGGCGCTGCTTGCCGCCCTCGGCAGCGCCGCCGACCATATCGGCCGCAAGTGAGGTCGGGATGTCGGCGCGCCCAACCGTCATCCTGCACACCGACAAGCCGGCCGGCGCGCTTGCGGTGCTCGCCGAAACGCATCCGGACCTCGATATCCATGCCTGCGACACTTATGCCGGCCTTCCCGCGCTGATCGAGCGGACCGCCGCGGAAGTGGTCTATTCGATCCGTTTCGACGGCACGCCGCGCTATCCGCGCCAGGCGCTCGTCGAGAGCCCGACGGTGAAATGGGTGTCGATCGGCGGCTCCGGCACCGACCATCTCGGGCGTTGGGATCCTGCGCACGTGACGGTGACGAACTCGGCTGGCGTCGCCGCCGGCATGCTGGCCGAATATGCGCTCGGCGCAATGCTCTCCTTCTCGCTCGACCTGCGCGGTTTCGAGCGCCTGCAGCAGACCCGCCAATGGGGCGGCGGCCGCGTCGAGCCGATCGAGGGCAAGACCGTCCTCATCCTCGGCCTCGGCAAGACCGGCGAGGCCGTCGCGCGCCGCGCTCAGGCAATGGGCATGCGCACGCTCGGCATCCGCGCGCGACCGAAAGCGATGCCGGCGCTCGACGAGGTGCGTGGTCCCGACGCATTACTGGCATTGGTTGGCCGTGCCGATTTCATCGTCTGCTGCGTGCCATTGCTGCCCACAACGCGCGGCTTGCTTGGCGAGGCCGCCTTTGCCGCCATGAAGCCGTCCGCCGTGCTGATCGACATTTCGCGCGGCGGCGTCGTCGAGGAAGCCGCACTGCTCGGCGCGCTCGACAGCGGGCGGATCAAGGGCGCGGCGCTCGATGTCTTCGCCACCGAGCCGCTGCCGGCCGGGCATGCTCTCTGGGCCTACGACAACGTCGCCATCACCCCGCATTGCGCGGCGGTCTATGACGGCTGGGACATCAAGTCGGTGCGCATGTTCGCCGACAATCTGGCGCGCTACCGCAAAGGCCGGCCGCTGGAAAACGTGGTCAATCCGGAGCGCGGGTACTGAAGCCGGAAGGGAACAAACTTATGTCACAGGACAGGCGTGGCGGCGGTCGCCGATCGAAACTCGGGCGCAGCGGTGGTGGCATCGCGCAACTGCCTTGGCAGAGCGTGAAAAACCCCTACCCGCCCATGCAGCTTCTCGACGAAGAGCGCATGGAACAGCTGCACAAGACCTCGATGCGCATCCTGTCGGAGCTCGGCATCCGCGTCATGAGCGAGAAGGTGATGGACCTGTTCGCCGCTGCCGGCGCCATCGTCGATCGCGAGGAAAAGACCATCAGGATCGATGAAAGCCTGGTGACCGAGGCCCTGCGCAACGTGCCGTCGTCCTTCACGCTGACCAGCCGCAACCCGGAGAAGCAGGTCCATCTCGGTGACAATTCGCTGGTTTTCGGGCTGGTCGCCGGCCCGCCCAACGTGCATGACCGCATCAATGGCCGCCGCCAGGGCAATCTTCCCGACTACCAGAACTTCATCCGGCTGGCGCACCACTTCAACGCCATCCACATCATCGGCAACCAGGTGGTGGCGCCGATGGAACTGCCGGCCAATGCGCGTCACCTCGACACTTACCACGCCAATCTGACGCTCAGCGACCTCTCCTTCCACTGCACCGCGATCGGCCGCGCCAGGGCAATGGACGGCATCAACATGATGGCGATCGCCCGCGGCATCAGCGTCGAGGAGATGCGCGCCTCGCCGGGCGTGACAACGATTATCTCGATCAACTCGCCTCGGCTGTTCGACGACGCGATGGCCGAAGGCCTGATCGCCATGGCTGAGCACGGCCAGCCGGTGACCGTCACGCCCTTCACGCTGATGGGCGCGATGACGCCGGTGACGTTGGCCGCAGCACTCTGCCAGCAGAACGCCGAAGCGCTGTTCGGCGTCGTGCTGACGCAGCTCGTCAATCCCGGCACGCCGGTGATGTACGGCGCCTTCACCTCCAATGTCGACATGAAGTCGGGCGCGCCGGCCTTCGGCACGCCGGAGAACGCCAAGGCCAACATCATCGCCGGCCAGTTGGCGCGGCGCTACAACCTGCCCTACCGCACCTCCAACGCGAACGCCTCCAACGTGGTCGACCTGCAGGCGGCCTACGAGACCGAGATGGCCACATGGGGCGCGGTGCTCGGCGGCGCCAACCTGATCTACCACGCGGCCGGCTGGCTGGAGGGCGGGCTGACAGCGTCCTACGAAAAGCTCGTGCTCGACGTCGAGATCCTGCAGAACATGATGGAGTTCCTGCGGCCGCTGCCGTTCCAGGAAGACGATCTCGGCTTCGAGGCGATCAAGTCGGTGCCGGCCGGCGGCCATTTCTTCGGCGCCGAGCACACCATGTCGCGCTACACCACCGCCTTCTACCAGCCGATGCTTTCCAACTGGCAGAACCATGGCGCGTGGCAGGAAGCGGGCGGCAAGGATGCGCTGGAGCGGGCGACCGAGCTCTGGCAGCAGGCCCTGCACGACTACGAGGAACCGGTGATGGACCCCGCGATCCGCGAAGAGCTCGACGCCTATGTCGCGCGCCGCCGCGAGGAGATCGCCGCCAACCCGGAAAGCTAGGAAGCCGCCCAATGCCCTATGATCTCCTCATCCGCCGCGCAACGCTGATTTCCGGAGACGGTTCTGACCGCTTCGAGGCAGACATCGCCGTCACGACGGGCCGGATCGCCGCCATCGGTCGGCTAGAAGACGCGCAGGGCATCGAGGAAATCGATGCAAAGGGCAAGGTGGTCGCACCTGGCTTCATCGACGTGCACACCCATGACGACGGCGCGCTGCTGGCACCGCGCGGCATGGATCCGAAGATCAGCAGGGCGTGACCACAGTGATCGCCGGCAATTGCGGCGTCAGCCTTGCACCGCTGCTGCTCGACAGGACGCCGCCGCCACCCTTCACGCTGGTCGGCGGCCGCGAGAACTTCCGTTTCGACCGCTTCGCCGATTATGTCGCGGAGCTGAAGCGGCGCGGCATCGCCACCAACGCCGCCCTGCTCGTCGGCCACACGACCTTACGCCAGCGTTGCATGCCGGTGACCGATCGGCCGGCCAACGAAGCGGAAACGGTGGCGATGCAGGAAGCGGTCGCCGAGGCAATGACCGAAGGCGCATTCGGCCTCAGCACCGGGCTCGACTATCCGCCTGCCGTCAACTCATCGACCGACGAAGTAAAGGCCTTAGCCGCCACGGCGGCCGGCCTCGGCGGTCCCTATGTCACTCATACGCGCAACTATTTCGAGACGATGGACGAGGCGATCGAGGAAGCGATCGACATTGCCGATCATGCTGGCGGCAAGCTCTTCATCTCGCACCACCAGTGCACCGGCCGCGCCAATTTCGGCAAGAGCCGGCCCTCGCTGGAAAGGATCGACCAGGCGCGCGAGACGATGGACATCGGCATGGACGTCTACCCCTATGCCGCGAGCTCGACCGTGCTCCGGCTGGAGCGCTGCGACACCGGCTTGAAGATCCTCGTCACCTGGTCCGAACCGCATCCGGAGATGGCGAGGCGCGAGATGGCCGACATAGCCCGCGAATGGAACTGCACCGAGCGTGAGGCCGGTGAGCGTCTGCTGCCGGCCGGTGCTGTCTATTTCCAGCTCGACGAGGACGACGTCCGCAACATCATCGCGCATCCGCGCACCATGATCGGCTCCGACGGCCTGCCGCACGACATCCATCCGCATCCGCGGCTGTGGGGCACCTTTCCACGTGTGCTCGGGCACTACGCGCGTGACATCGGGCTATTCAGCCTGGAGGAAGCCGTATTCCGAATGACCGGCCTGCCCGCGCGTGAATTCGGCATCCAAGAGCGCGGCATTCTGGCGGAAGGCAATTTCGCCGACCTCGTCATCTTCGATCCCGAGACGATCATCGACAGCGCCACTTTCGAGGAGCCGCGCCGACCCGCCGCCGGCATCGAACATGTCTTCGTCAACGGCGTATCGGTCTGGCGCGGCGGCAGGGCGACCGGAGCGCTGCCGGGGGCGGTTCTCAAGCCCTCGGCTTCAAAGACGGTCGTCAGAGGCGCGTGCGGCTGCGGCGCCGATCACAGCGCCTCGTAAATCCGGTCGACGCTCTCCAGCGTGTAGGCGAACTCCACCGGCCGCGTGCAGCGCCAGCCATCGAAGGACTGGCCGGCCAGCGCCTTCAGGGCTTCGGGCAGATGCAATATACCGCCGCCATAGAGCCGGTTCGCCATGTCGAGCATGCCGGTGCGGTGCATCGCCTCCGTCATGCTGCCGCAGGCTTCCATCACCAGCCACACGCGAAAGCCCTGGTAAACCGCATCGAACACGCTTTCGGTCACGCAGCTATCGGTCAGCACGCCGGCGACGACGAGGTTTTCGATGCCGAGCACGGCGAGCCGCTGCGAAAGCTCGGTGCGGCGAAAGGCGCTCGGCCAGTGCTTGTGGATGACGATGTCGCCCGGCTGCGCCGCTACCTCGGCGCAGATCGCGGCGCCGTCGCTGCCCGCGACGGCAGAGCGGAATTCCTCGGTGAGTATCTCTTCCTGCCGCGCATAGCCTTCACGCTCTTCCGGCTTGACCCAGGCCTGCGCATGGATGACGGACACGCCAGCCTTGCGGGCGGCCTCGATCAGGGCGGCAGCGTTGGCGAGCACGGCGTCGTAGCCGACGACCGGCCAGGCCGCGCCGGGACGGTATTCATTCTGCAGGTCGATGACGAGCAAGGCAGTCTTGGCGAGGTTCATCGCTGGTCCGGTGAGTTGTCGAAATCCGTGACGAAACGCAGGAGCAGCCGGATCGCCTGATCGAGGTCGGCGATCTCCATCGCTTCATGCGGATTATGGCTGCCATTCTCGTTGCGCACGAAGAGCATCGCGGTCGGAATGCCGGCGCCGGCGAAGGTGGCCGCATCGTGCCCGGCCCCGCTCGGCACATGCGGGGCGCGCATTTGCAGTTCGGTGGCAGCACGGTCGAGCCTGCCGATCAGGTCCAGCGACATGGTCGCCGGTTCCCAGGTGAAGCGCGGCCCGGGCTCGAAGGTGACGCCGCGCGTGGCGCCAACCTTGGCGAAAATGGTCTGAAGCCGATTTTCGATGCGATCCAGAACGGCCGGCTCGGCGCTGCGGACATCCAGCGTGAAACCAAGCTCGCCCAGCACCCGGCTGCCGCCATGCTGTGTCGGATCGGACTGCACGCGGCCAAAGGTGATCGTCGCCTCGTGGCCGTCGCGTTCGAGCGCGTCCCACTCTGCCTCAAAGCCCGCAACCAGATCGGCAAAGCCGAGCACGCTGTCATGGCGGGCGAAGCGCGGCTCGGCGCCGGAATGGGCATAGGCGCCAAGGCATTTCGCGTCGACATAGCGGAAGCCGCCGGCGATCCCCGTAACGATGCCGACCGGCGCTCCGGCGGCGACCAGACGCGGTCCCTGCTCGATATGCACCTCGACGAAGGCAGCGATCCGGCCTGCATCGATGCCTGGCACGCCGCGTCGGACGGCGTCAGGGTCGAAACCTTCCTCGCGCATGTGGTCGGCCAGCGTGCGGCCGCTATCCGAACGCCTGGCTTCCAGCGCCTGCAGATCGAGCAGGCCAAGCGCCGCCTGGCTGCCGGGATAGGAGAGCGGAAACCAGACCGCTTCCTCGGCGCGAGCTGCCAGCACGATGAGATCGCGCGCCAAGCGGATATTTTGCTCGACCAGTTCGGCCATTACCGCGAGCCCTGCCACGACGCCGGCGGCGCCATCGAAATTGCCGCCATGCGCCACGCTGTCGAGATGCGAGCCGATGACGATCGCCGACAGGTCAGGGTCACGGCCTTTCAGCGTCAAATAGAGATTGCCGGCGGCATCGACGCGCGCGACGGCGCCGAGTTTTTCCCCCTCGTTGCGCACGAAATCGTGGGCGAAGCGCTCGCCCGGTCCGTAAGCGACGCGCGTGATTCCCGGCGCGTCCGTCGTAGCTTCGGCCAGCGCATCCAGGATGCGTACCGCCAGTTTGCCACCGGCCGCCAGTGCGGCCTTGCTCATGAAGCGACCTGTCGAGCTTCGTCCTCGGTGCCGCGCAGCCGATGCGGCGTGAGTTCCGCAAGCGAAACGCCTTGCCTCGCGACATCGTCCGGCAGGCTGCCGTCGGCGATCAGGCTGGCGCAGACGCGCGACAGCGCCGGCGAGGTCTTGATGCCGTAGCCACCCTGCCCGACCAGCCAGACGAAATCCGGAAACTCGTCGTCCGGACCGACCACCGGCGAGCCGTCGGCGACGAACGTCCTCAAACCCGCCCAGGAACGCGAAACGCGTTGCACCTCGATCATCGTTGCCCGTTCGAGACGCTCGGCGCCGATCGCCACATCGATGTCTTCCGCAAAGGCGTCCATCGGCGCCGACGCTGTCGCATCGGCCGGCGAGACGAAGAGCTGCCCGGCATCCGGCTTGAAATAGAACTCCGCGCCGACATCGTTGACCAGCGGCCAGTCGCTAATGTCGAGACCGGCCGGCGCCGGAATGTTGAAGGCGGTGCGGCGCTTCGGCTGCAGGCCGACCGGATGCACTCCGGCCATCGCCGCGATCTCGTCGCCCCAGGCGCCGGCCGCGTTGACGATCAACGGCGCAAGGAATGTTCCCGCTTCCGTCTCGACCCGCCATTGCCCGCCCTGCCTGCCGATGGCTCTCACGCCGGCCTTGGTGACGATGCGGGCGCCGCGCGCCCGCGCTCCGCGCAAGAACCCCTGATGCAGGCCGTTGACGTCGATGTCCATCGAATGCGGTTCGATATAGGCGCCGGCGATATAGTCCTGGCGCAGCACCGGCACGCGCGCGATCGCTTCGGCCGGCGTCATCGCCACGATCGATGGCACCAGCGCCTGCGCCGCCTCCAGATCCTCGCGCAGCAGGTCGAGCTGGTCGGCCCGCGCCACGGTGATCATGCCGCGCTTGCTGAGCAGCGGATAATCGCAAAAACCTGTCGGCGGCTCGGTGAGAAACGCCCGGCTTGCCAGCACGATGCGGCGGATGACGCCATTGCCGTAGTTCTCGGTGAAGCTTGCGGCCGAACGTCCCGTGGTGTGGTAGCCGCAATGGCTCTCGCGCTCGAGCAGCACGACTTTCGAAGTGCGTGAAATCTCGAAGGCAGCACCGGCGCCGGCCATGCCGCCGCCGATGACGATCACCTCGGTCTGCTCGCTCATGGTTGCCCATCCTTTGAAACTGTTTCGCGCTGCACCGCAGGCGGCTCGCCCAGGCGGCCGCGCCGGGCTCGATCGCGGGCGCCACGTCCCTCGGCCAGATTCTCGGCCGCTGAATTCTGTGACGCGCATTCGCGCAAGGCGAGACCGGTAACGAAAGGCACCGGCTTGCCGGCGATCTCCATGCCCTTCAGCCGCGCCCAGACCGCGCGGCGTTTGCGCACCTGATGCGACTGCAACTCGCTGATCTCGGCGATCCCGCTCTCCCGCTTGATCTGCACCGCGCCGGCCTCGACAGCCGCGTCGAACAGCTCCCGCCCGCGCTTGGTGCGCACGATGATACCGTTGAGCGGCTCATCCTCGACAGCCGGTCCGCCATTCAGCCAGGAATCCGATACCGCGATATCCGCCACCTGGCCGATCGCGTCGGGGCAGATCTTGCAGCGCGGCTGGATCATCCATTTGTCCTCGTCCTCCCAGAGCTGCCGGTAGCTGATCTCGAAGGCGCGGCCGTCTTTGGTTTCGATGCGGTTGAGTCCGGGATTGCCATGGCCCCGGTAGCGGAACAGAGCAAGCTCCTCCTCGCCGAGGCCAAAACGCTGCAGCACCTGTTCCGACTTGGTCAGCTCCGAGGCGCCGCCGCAGACGAAGGCGAGCGCATAGCGCATCTGCTCGTCGACGCGCGGATCGAGCCGCGCCAGATTGCGCACGGCGGTGATGTCGCAGGGCTTGGCGATCAGCGCGAAAGGCTCGCCGCGGTCGAGAATGGCGTTGAAATCCACCAGCGTCGCCGCCGGCCCATAGCGCGAGCCGGCGCCTTCGAGCACGGAAGCGGCGTCGTAGCTCAGCTTGCGTTCCGTGCGCATCGGCATGGAACGCGAGGCCGCGACATGCAGCACGAACTTGACCCGTCCCGAACTGAGCAGGAACTGTCCGAGCGCCGTCAGCGCCCCGCCGCCGGAGCCAATATACCGCACTGTGGGATTTCCAGCGGAGCCAAGCACAAGCCGTTCGACCGATCCCCAGACCGTGTCCGCCAACGCGGCGTCATTCATCTGCGCCGGTGGCGGACCGGCGATGCGCGTTCCCGGGCAGATGGCGTTGATCTTCGCCAGTGTCGACTTGTTCAATTCCTGCAACGCCACGGGCCGCTCGCGCCCCTCCGGCGTCATCACCATGTCGACGTGGCCCGCACCTGCGATCGAACGGCAGAGGCCACAGCCGATGCAAAGGCCGTTTCCGACGATCTCGCCGAGCGTCAGCGGATCGGTCGAGGGCGGCGGTGTGCCTTGGCGTTGGCTTGTTTCGACGAGGCCCATCGCGGTCTCAGACCGGTTCCGAGATGCGCTTGTATTGATCGGGGCGGCGATAGAGCGCGAAGTTGAAATTCACTTTCCGGCAGGTCTCGATCAGGTCCAGATCGGCGCGATGGACGATGACTTCGTCGTCGAGCGACATTGCCAGTGCCGCGATCTCGCCGGTCGGCGCGATGATGCAGGAGCCGCCGATCAGCGCCTGCCCGTCTTCCAGACCCGCCTTTGCCGCGGCGGCGACCCAGAGCGTGTTCTGGTAGGCACCGGCCTGCATCGGCAGATGGTTGTGGAACATTCTCAGATGCGCCAGAGCCGGCGCTTCGTCGAGCAAAAGCGGCGTGTTGTAGCCGAGCAACGCCACCTCGGCGCCGTTGAGACAGAGCATGCGATAGGTTTCCGGCCAGCGGCGGTCGTTGCAGATGGCAAGCCCAACACGCACGCCGCGATAGTCGAAGACCGGAAAGCCGAGATTGCCCGGCTCGAAATAGCGTCGTTCGAGATGCGTGGTCGTGCCCGCCTCCGGCTCGCTCGAACCCGGCACATGCATCTTGCGGTAACGGCCGATGAAGGCGCCGTCCGGCCCGACCAGATCCATTGTATTGAAATGGCGCGTGCGGCCCTCTTCCTGCGCAAGCTCGCAATAGCCAAGCGCGAAGCCAACCTTCAGGCGCGCGGCGGCATCATAGAGCCGCTGCGTTTCCGGCCCCGGCATCGAGGCTTCGAAGAAGGCGTCGATCTCGGCCTGGTCGTCGATGCGCCAGCGCGGGAAGAAAGTGGTGAGCGCCATTTCGGGAAACACCGCGATCTCGGCGCCGCCGGAAGCGGCTCTCTCCAGGAGATGCACCAGGCGCCCGACCGTCTCGGCGCGCGTGGCGCTGCGCTGGATCGGTCCGGTCTGGCAAACGGCGATGGTCAGGCATCGAGCCATGGTGTCCAATCCTCGACTGGTTTTCTGAGATGCGCCAGATCGGCGGCGGTCCGTGCCACAAAACGCCCGAAGCCCGGTTTGGCCTGCAGCTTGCCGTCGGCGACCACCGGTACGCCGCGCACCAGGACGGTGGTTGGCTTGCCGGTGACAACCCTGCCCTCATAGGGCGTGAAGTCGACGCGCGAGTGCAGCGCCCTGTACCCGAGCGTCCAGCGCGCCGTCGGATCCCACAGCGCCAGGTCCGCGTCGAGCCCGATGGCGATGCGACCCTTGCGATCGGCGAAGCCGTAGATCGAGGCCGCATTGCGCGAGGCGAGGTCGAGATAGCGCTCGAGCGTCAGGCGGCCGGTGAGCAGCCCTTCCGAAAACAGCAGCGGCAGACGTGTCTCGATGCCTGGAATGCCGCTCAGCGTCGTGGTGAAACCGGGTGTTTCGGAGTGCCCGATCTTGTCGGCGAAATAATATGGCGAATGATCGGACGACCACAGGTCGATGCCGCCATTGATCAGCTCTTGCCACAGATGCTCGTGGCTGCGCGGCGACCGCGGCGGCGGCGAGAAGACGAAGCGCGCCGCATCGATTGCCGGGCGATCGAGATCGGCCGCGCCGAGAAAGAGATATTGCGGGCAGGTCTCGGCGATAGCGTCGACGCCGCGCATCTTTGCCCGCGCCACCTCCTCGGCCGACTGCCAGGACGAGACATGCACGATGGTCATGCGCGCGCCGGTCATCTCGGCAAAGGCCAGCGCGCGATGCGTCGCCTCGCGCTCCATCGTCTCGCTGTGGGCAACGACATGATAGCGGATATCGCTGCGGCCGAGATCGATCAGCCGCTGGCGCGTGCGCCGGATCGCGGCGTCGTTCTCGGCATGGACCATGACGATCCAGCCCAACCGCCTTGCCGTATCGAGAACCTTGAAGAAGAGGTCGTCGTCGACGGCGAAACCCTGATAGGTCATGAACAGCTTGACCGAGGCGATGCCGCGCTGGGCGAGCGCGCCAAGCTGAGCCTCGACATCCGCGCCGGTGCCCATGGTGACCACGGCATGCAGCCCGTAGTCGATCACCGCGCGTCCCGCCGCGCGCTCCAGCGCGCGGTCCATGGCGCCGACAGTCGTCATGTCCTGCCCGGGCATGCCGAATGGGACTATGCAGGTCGTGCCGCCAAAAGCGGCGGAGATCGTGCCGGAATAGAAATCGTCGGCATTGCCGGCTCCACCCCAGACCGGCTGGTCGAGATGGCAATGCGCGTCGATGCCGCCGGGCATCACCCAGCGGCCGCCGGCGTCGATCGCCTTCTCGCCGGAAAGACCCTTGCCGATGGCGGCGATGCGGCCATCGTCGATGCCGACGTCGCACTCGGCCCAGCCGTCGTCGAGCGCCACGCGGCCGCCCTTGATCACCAGCTCATGCATTGGCGTACCCTCGCCGGCCGGCTCAGCCGACGGCCGCCGTCACCATGATCTCGACACGATACTGGTCGCCGGCAAGCCGCGCTTCCACCGTGGCGCGCACCGGCATGGCGCTCCTGTCGATCCAGGCGTCCCAAGCCTTGTTCATCATCTCAAAGTCGGCGATGTCCCTGAGCCATATCTGCGCGCTGAGCAGCTTCGACTTGTCGCTGCCGGCCTTGGCGAGAAGCGCGTCGATCTTGGCAAGGATCTGCTTGGTCTGGCTGGTGGTGTCGCCCGAAAGATCGTCCGCGGTCAGTCCGGCGATATAGACGGTGCCGTTATAGCGGAGCACCCGGCAGAAGCGCTGGCCGTTTTCGAGGCGTTCGATCGTCATGATGTTCCCTTCCGCTGGTTTCCAGATTTTGGTTTTTGCCTATGGTAAGGAGGGTGCAAAACCGCTGTAAAGCCCACAGCGCGCCGAGATGCCGCTTTCCCTCGCCAGCATGGCCAAAAAAATTTGAGCCATAGCCGCGCCAATCTTCGTTTGTGGCAATCGCCACAAAGTGTAGCTTCTGCCCGGGCTGCCGTCGGTCAACGGTGCCGCCAGGGAGCCGCCGCAGCCGCATTCATGAGGTCGATCGCTCAATCCGCGACGCGGCTCTGGCAAAATGCAGAGCGGTCCCGTGCCCTGCTGCCGATCATGGTCGGCATCTGCCTGGCCTGCATCGGCAGCGCCATGCTGACCACCGCCGTGTCGCTGCATCTTGGCAAGCCCGGCATTTCTCCCCAGGTCGTGCAGATCGTCTTGACGGCCTATCCCGTGGGCTTCCTCATCGGATGCCTGGTGACCCGCCCGGCCGTCGCCCAATACGGCCATGAGCGAACCTTCGTTGCCATTGTCGTCGTCGCCCTGCTGGCGGCTTCCGGTTTCGTCTTCACCGACTTCCTGCCGAGCTGGATCTGCTTTCGCCTGCTCGGCGGCCTCGCGATGGCATCGCTGTTCGTCGTCTGCGAAAGCTGGATCAACCTCTATGCCGAGCACCACAATCGCGGCGCGATGTTTTCGATCTATATGCTGACAACGGCAATCGCCGTGCTGCTCGGTCAGGTTCTGGTCGCGATGGTCGGCCCGCAATCGCCGCATCTGTTCCCGGTGGCGGCGGCGACGGTGCTGCTGGCGCTGATCTCCAAATTCGCCGGTGGGCGCTGGCCGGCACTGCCTGCCACGGATCCGGAGCACGCAAGTTCGGCAAGACCGGTCAAGCGCCTCGGCCCGCTGGCGCTTTTCCGGCTGGCGCCGGTAACGGTCGTGGCGATCTTCCAGGGCGGCATCACCAATATGAACATCTTCGTGCTGACGCCGATCTACGGCACGCAGATCGGGCTGTCTGCGGCAACGACGGTCGGGCTGGTCACGACCATCAGCATCGCCGGCATGCTGGCGCAGACGCCGGTCGGCTGGCTGTCCGACAGGTTTGAGCGCAGGATCATACTGCTTGTCCAGGGCATCCTGTCGGTCACGCTCTGCGCCGCGATCGCCTGGCTCGGCAACTTTTCGGCCTCGCTGCTCTTCGTGCTGTTCTTCCTCTATGGCGCGACGGCGCTGACGGTCTATCCGGTGGCGATGGCGTTCGGCGCCTCGCAATTGCACAGCCGGCACATGGTCGGGGCCTCCGGCACGCTGCTCCTGCTCTATTCGATCGGCAATGTCGCGACGCCGGGCATTTCGGCCGGCCTGATGGAGCATATGGGCGCGCCGGCCATGTTCCTGCTTCTGGGCGGCGGCGCCGTGCTGGTGACTTTAGCCGCCTGCTACAATTTGTTGCGCCGTCCGGTCACGCTGGCGGCCATGCCGGCATTGGAGGAGCAGGCCTGATGACAGCGCCAGACATGAGGGGTCTCGAAGGCAAAGTCATCCTGATCGCCGGCGCCGCCAGCGGAATCGGCGCGGCGATAGCGCGCCGCTGTGTTGCCGAAGGCGCAAGCGTCGTCTGCGCCGATTACGGCCCAGAGCCGGCCACCGAGCTTGCCCAGACACTTGGGCCTTCAGCTGCCGCTTGCCAATGCGACGTGACGGATATCCAATCCGCGGAGGCGGCCGTCGCGTTCGCCCGGCAAAAATTCGGCCGGCTCGACGGACTGGTGCACAATGCCGCGGCGCCCTCGACCAGCGCCACCGTCGTCGATCTCGACGAAAGCGCATGGCGGCACGAGATCGATGTCGGGCTGACCGGCGCCTTCCTGATGAGCAAGTTCGCCGTGCCGCTGATCGCGGCAAGTGGCGGCGGTTCCGTCGTCTTCATCGGCTCGCAATTCGGGCGCGTCGCCACCACCAGGGCCGTCGCCTATTGCGCCGCCAAGGCCGGCCTGATCCACCTCGCCAAGGCGATGGCCGTGGACCACGCGCCCGACAAAATCCGCGTCAACAGCCTGTCGCCCGGCGCGGTGGCGACGACGCGGCTGCTGCGCCGGTTTGCCGATTTCGAGGCCGCCAATGCCGGCCTTGGTCCCGCCCATCTGCTCGGCCGTATCGCCGAGCCCGACGAGATCGCCGCGGCGGCGGCTTTCCTGCTTTCGTCCGACGCATCCTTCGTCACCGGATCAGACATGCTCGTCGATGGCGGCTATGCGACGCGCTGAGGCAGCAACCTTTCCAGAGGAGTTTCCATGACCTTGCTCGTCACCGGCGGCACCGGCTTTGTCATGAGCGTGGTCGCGCGCGCATGGCTGGACCGCGATCCGCAAGCCCGCGCCGTGATCCTCGACCGGTCGGGCCTCGACGCGGCGGCCGAAAAACATTTCGCTCCGGTGCGCGACCGGCTGACCGTGATTGCCGCCGATATCCTCGACCCACAAGCCTGGTCCGAGACGCTCGACAAGCAAGGCATCACGGCAATCGTGCATGGCGCGACGATCACGCCGATCTCGCGCGGCAGCGCCTCGGAGGCAAAGCGCCAGCCGGAGGCCGCAGACCCGGCCCGAATCGTCGACGTCAACCTCATGGGCACCGTGCGCATGCTGGACTGGGCGCGCGAGAGGCCGGACGTGAAACGCTTCGTCTATGTCAGCTCCGGTTCCGTCTATCGGCACAACGGACCCGACTGGGGTGGCGAGCCACTGCCGGAAGACGGTTATGTCGCGCCGCTGACGCTCTACGGCATCTCGAAATTCGCCTCCGAGATGGTCACCAACCGCTATGCCGATTTGTTCGGCCTGTCGGCGGCCTCGGTGCGGCTCGCTTCCGTCTACGGTCCGATGGATCGCGCCACCGACAGCCGCAACTTCCGCCATGTCCCCAACCGCGTCGCGCATATGGCTTTGGCCGGCGAGACGATCAGGCCGAACAGCCTGGAGCCCGTCGGCGACTATGTCGCCTCGACCGACGTCGCCGCCGCGATCCTCGCGCTGATCGATGCGCCCCGCCTCAATTACCGCCACTACAATATCGGCTCCGGTTCCAGCCAGACCATCGGCGAGATCATCGGCTGGGCAAGGGAACGCGTCCCGGGCCTGAAGGCGGAGGTGACGCCTGGAGACGACGCCAACATCGTCCAGGATGTGAGGCTAAAAGGCGGCATGTGGGGCGCCTATGACATCGCCCGCATCATGCGCGACACAGCATGGCGGCCGCGTCCCGGCAAGGAAGCGTTCCACGACTACATGGACTGGATTGTCGCTAACGAGAGCTAGAGCAATTCCAGGAAAAGTGTGAGCGGTTTTCCGTTCGGAATTGGGTAAAAACAAAGAGATGGAGAACGCAAGATGCCGATCGATTTCCAGCAGCCGCGCGATTTCGTCGGCTACGGCCCGCACCCGCCCTTCGTCACCTGGCCGGGCGGCGTCAAGCTCGCCGTCAACCTCGTGCTCAACTATGAGGAGGGCTCGGAATACTCCTGGCTCGAAGATGGCCGCAACGACAATTGGGGCGAATACAATCTCAGCGGCAGCATGCCGGTGCGCGATCTCGGCACCGAGACGCATTTCGAATATGGCAGCCGCGCCGGCGTCTGGCGCCTGGCCAGATTGTTCGACCGCTACGACATCCCGGTCACCTTTTCCGCCTGCGCCGTGGCGTTGGAGCGCAACCCGCCCTTGGTCGAATGGATGAAGAACCGCCGGCATGACCTGATGGGCCACGGCCTGCGCTGGATCGACCACACGACCATGGAGCGCGGCGAGGAAGAGCGCCATCTGCACGAGGCGATCGCGCTTTACGAAAAGCTGCTGGGAAAGCGGCCCTTGGGCTGGAACTGCCGCTCGCTGCCGAGCGTCAACACGCGCGACCTGCTGGTCGAGGAAGGCGGCTTCCTCTACCACTCCGATCCCTGCAACGACGACCTGCCCTATTTCCTCGATCACCGGGGCACGGAAATCCTGGTCGTCCCCTACTCCAAGACGCTCAACGACAGCCGCTATCTGGTGGCTCCGGGCTACAGCAATCCGCGCGACTTCGCCGAGGACTGCCGCGCGGCCATCGACTATATGCTTAGCGAAGCCGACGAGACCGGCGGCCGCATGCTGACCATCGGCATCCACGCCCGCTGGACGGGTCAGCCGAACCGCGCCTCGGGCCTGCGCGAGGTCATCGAGCATGTCCAGAAATCCGACGGCGTCGCCTTCATGCGCCGCGAGGACATTGCCCGCTTCTGGCACGCGAACCATGCGCGCTTCGAGCAGCGTGGCTGAGGGCATGTTCGAGACGCTGATCCGCGGCGCAACGGTTGTGAACGCCGATGGCCTCAGCCGCAACGATGTCGGCATCGCGGCAGGCAGGATCGCGGCGCTCATCCCGCCTGGCGAAGCCGCCGAAGCCAGCACGCTCATCGACGCCGCGGGTTGCTTCCTGCTACCGGGCCTTGTCGATGCGCATGCGCATCTGCGCGACCCCGGCCTGACCCACAAGGAAGACTTTTCCTCCGGTACGCATGCGGCGGCGCTCGGCGGCGTGACCACGGTGCTCGACATGCCGACCGATGAGCCATGGACGGCCACGCCCGAGCAACTTGCCGACAAGATGGCGATTGCGAAGGGCCGCATCCATGTCGATGTCGGCCTGCAGGCCGTGGTCAGCCGCGACCTGTCGATCGTCCCTCGCCTGCTCGACCTCGCACCGGTCTCCTTCGAACTGTTCACGGCCGACGTGCCGGACGCCTTCCTTTTTGCCTCGCTCGACAATGTCGCTGAGGCGCTGAAGGCTTTCGCCGGCGCCGACACGACAATCGGCATCTCGCCCGGCGACCAATCGATCCTGGCCGGCAGCACGGCGCGGGATCGCTCCGGCAGCATCGCCGCCTTCCTGGACAGCCGGCCGCCGCTCGCCGAAGCCAATGGCATCGCCCGCGCCCTTGTCGCCGCAGCGGCGACCGAGGCGCGGATTCACGTCCGGCAGATCAATTCCGAGCTCGGTGTCGAGACCTGGAGCCGGCTGCGCGGCGTCGCCGACGCCAGCGTCGAGACCACGCCGCAGAACCTGTTCTTCACCGCCGACGATTACGAAACGCGAGGCGCCAAGCTGAAGGCTTCGCCGCCCTTGCGCTCGCCGCATGATGTCGACGCATTGCGCGCCGCTCTCAGCGCGGGACTGATCGACATCGTCGCCACCGATCACGCACCGCACGCGCCGGCCGAGAAGGCAGCGGCTTACGCGGCTTTCGCCGACATCCCGGGCGGCATGCCAGGATTGCAGACGCTGCTTCCAACCATGCTGCGGCTGGTCCACGAAGGGCTCATCGCCCTGCCCGATCTGGTGCGCATGTGCTCCCGCAATCCAGCCGAGCGCTTCGGCCTCGGCCGGCGCAAGGGTCGCATCGCCGCCGGATACGACGCCGATCTGCTGATCCTCGACCCGCGCCAGTCCAGCACCATCGCCAATGCCGATCAGGTGTCGCGGGCAGGCTATACGCTCTTCGACGGCTGGACCGTGAAAGCGCGGCTGACCAGTGTCTTCCTGCACGGCCGCGAGATCGTGCGCGACGGGCGACTGGTCGGCGCGGCGCAAGGAAAGATCGTCACCCGGGAGAGCTGAACACCATGGCCCTGCTCGCCAACAAAACCGCCATCGTCACCGGAGCGAGCTCCGGCATCGGCCGCGCGATCGCTCTGAAATTCGCCACCGAAGGCGCCAACATCGTCGTCGCCGACACGGCGGAGCAGCCGATCGAGGGCGGCCAAGGCACCGTCGACATGATCCGTTCGGCCGGCGGCACAGCGACCTACGTGAGAACCGACATCTCTGACTGGAGCGCCGTCGACGCGCTGGTCAGCGTGACGGTCACGCAATTCGGCCGGCTCGACGTGATGGTCAACAATGCAGCGATCTACACCAGCACCAACCTGATCGAGACCACGCCGGAACAATGGGACCGCGTCATCGGCGTCAACCTGACAGGCTTCTTCTATTGCAACAAACGCGCGGTCATGCAGATGCTCATCCAGGCGCCGGTCAACGAGGTGCGCGGCCGCATCATCAACATCTCCTCGCAGCACGGCATGGTCGCCTGCCCCGGCGACCTGCCCTATTCGGTGAGCAAGGGCGGCATCGTGCAGATGACGCGCCAGATCGCCGTCGACCATGCCGACGACCTGATCGTCTGCAATACGATTGCTCCGGGCAAGATCATCACCGGCAAGCCGGGCGTCGCCAACGACCCTGATGCGCTCGACTATTCGCGCCGCCGCACGCCCTGGCCACGGCTTGGGCATCCGAACGACGTGGCGGGCGCGGCGCTCTTTCTCGCCAGCGATATGGCGAGCTATGTCACCGGCATAAACCTGATGGTGGACGGCGGCTGGATGGCGGGCTGACGCTGCCAGCCGGGCCACGGCCGCATCCGGGGGCAGGAACCTTTGCGGAAACCGCCCGTTGACCCTGCTGCGAGGGGGCCAACGATATCTGGGACCCGTTGCCTTGGACGCAAAAACTGAAAGAAAAGAGCGCGAAACCGCTCCCGCCGAGGAAGCGCGGGTTCAGCCCCGGTCCGATCGGCAGCAACGCCCGCCGGACGCCGAAAAGCGCATGGATAACGAGCGCGACGGCGAGCGAGCGCAAGACACGCAGTCGAATGACAGTCCGTCGGACGGCAACGAACCCGGCCTCATCAGACGCCATCCCTACATAGCGGCGATCGTCGCCATCCTCATCCTGTTGGTCATCGCGGCCGTGGTCATCTGGTGGATCAACGCGCGGCAGTATGAATGGACCGACGACGCCTTCATCGACGCCCGCACGGTGACGATCGGCGCGGAAATTGCCGGACGCATCACCGATGTCGCCGTCACCGACAACCAGCCGGTCGAGGCCGGCGCCGTGCTTCTGCGCATCGACGACAGCGATTATCAGGCCTCGCTCAAACAGGCACAAGCCGGCGTGGTTGCGGCGCGGGCCGATATTGCCAATGTGCAGGCCCAGACCGAGGCGCAAAACGCCAAGATCGATGCGGCCGAAAGACAGGTGGCGCAGGCGCAGGCAGCACTCGAATTCGCCAAATCCGAGGACCAGCGCAACCGTGAGCTCCTGGCCAAGGGCACGGCGACGCAACAGCAGGCACAGCAGGCCGCTTCGACCTTACGCCAGGACCAGGCAGCACTCGATACCGCCAACGCCAATGTCGAGGCGGCGAAAAGCCAGGTGGCTGTTCTGCAGGCACAAGGCAAGAGCGCCGAGGCCAAGCTTCGGCAAGCTGAGGCCACCGAGAACCAAGCCAAGATCACCCTCACCCGCACGACCATCACGGCGCCCGTCGCCGGCCATGCCACCAACATCACGGTGGCGAAAGGCACCTATGCGCAGCCCGGCCAGGTGCTGATGATGTTCGTGCCCAACGACGTCTGGGTGAAAGCCAATTTCAAGGAGACACAGCTCGACCTGATGCGACCGGGCCAGCCCGTCGATATCGCCATCGACGCCTATCCGGAAAAGACCTTCCATGGCCATGTCGACAGCGTTCAGGCCGGCAGCGGCACGGCCTTCAGCCTGCTTCCAGCCGAAAACGCCACAGGCAATTTCGTCAAGGTGGTGCAACGCGTGCCGGTCAAGATCGTGTTCGACCAACCGCCCGGCGTCTATCTCGGTCCCGGCATGTCGGTGGTGCCGACGGTCAAGGTACGATGAGCGATGCCGCAGCAGCCCAGGGTAACGAAAGCCGGTCGGCGGCCGGCGGGCGCAACCCCTGGCTGATCGCGATCGTCGTCTCGATCGCGACCTTCATGCTGGTGCTCGACACCTCGATCGCCAATGTCGCGCTGCGCAACATCGCCGGCAGCCTGGCCGCCGGCATGGACGAGAGCACATGGGTGATCACCACCTATCTCGTCGCCAACTCCGTCATCATCCCGGTCAGCGGCTGGCTTACCAGCATCATCGGTCGAAAGCGCTACTACATGATCTGCGTGGCGACCTTCACGCTGGCGTCGCTGCTGTGCGGGCTGGCGCCCAATCTGCCGACGCTGATCGCCTTCCGCATCCTGCAGGGGCTCGGCGGCGGTGGCATGGCGCCGAGCGAGCAGTCGATCCTGGCCGACACGTTCCCGCCTGAGAAACGCTCCCAGGCCTTTGCGCTCTACGGCATCGCGGTGATCGTCGCCCCGACGGTCGGGCCGACCATCGGCGGCTGGCTGACCGACAATTTCTCCTGGCACTGGATTTTCTTCATCAATGTGCCGTTCGGCATCATGTCGCTGGCGCTCGTGCAATGGCTGGTGATCGAGCCCGACATTCTCGAACGCGAGCGCCGCGAGCGGTTGAGCAAGGGGCTGAAGGTCGACTGGATCGGCTTCATCCTGGTGGCGATGGCGCTCGGCTGCCTCGAAGTCTTTCTCGACGAAGGCCAGCGCAACGACTGGTTCGCCTCGACCTTCATCACCACTTTCGCCGTGATCTCCGCGGTGTCGTTCCTGCTGCTTGTTCCGTGGGAGTGGACAAGGCGCGACCCCATCGTCGACATCCGCCTGCTTTTCAGCCGGCAGTTCGGCATGTCGTTCCTCGTCATGATGGCGGTGGGCGCCGTGCTCTTCAGCACCACGCAGCTTTTGCCGCAACTGCAGCAGACCACCTTCGACTACACCGCCACCCTTTCCGGTCTGTCGATGATGCCGGGCGGCATCGCCATGCTGATGCTGATGCCGATTTCGGGCCTTGCGGCCGGTGTCGTTCAGCCGCGCTATCTCATCATGATGGGCATGTCGGTGATCGCGGTCGCGCTTTGGCACATGACCTCGCTGACGCCCGACGCCAGCTTCGGTTTCTTCGCCTATGCGCGCATCTACATGATGATCGGCCTGCCGTTCCTGTTCATCCCGATCTCCACCGCCGCCTATGTCGGCCTGCCGCCGCAAAAGACCGACCAGGCATCCTCGCTGATCAATGTCGCCCGCAACATCGGCGGCAGCATCGGCGTGTCGCTGTCTAACACTGTCATCGCCCAGAACGCCCAGTTGCATCAGTCGGTGCTGGTCGGCCACACGGCGCAGTCGAGCGAGGCCTATCAGCAGACTCTCCGCCAGGTGACGGACCATTTCGTCGCCGAGGGCTCGCCGCTGATCGAGGCCAGGCAACAGGCCGTCGGCTGGATCGGACAGGAAATCGGTCGCCAGGCTTCACTGCTCGCCTATGTCGACGTCTTCTTCTATTGCGCGATAGCGACAGCGCTGCTCGTGCCGTTCACCTTGCTGCTCCGGGCGCCGAAGCCCGATCCTGCCAAACAGCAGGACAGCCCCGCCGTCTGACAGAGCCGCTTGGAGTGTTTCACCGCAACGTGATGGCGTGCTCATCAAGCGCAACTCCCGGTAACGACAAAGTGTCCACCCCGCGCTGCGGCTCGGCACGGTGGAGCCTCAGTCCGATGCTAGTCCCCCCGCTTGGGGGAAACTCGAAACAATGGAGATCGCAATGAAAGCCGCAGCACGTCTTCTTGCTTCTTTCGCTCTCGCGGGATTTGTCACCACCGGAGCCATGGCGGCGATGTCGACAACGACAACCACGCCCGCCGCCACCACGACAACGACCATGGCGCCAACCACAAAGAAGCCGAAAACCGCCATGACGCCCGAAAAGACCGCAATCTCGAAACAATGCTCGACGCTCGCTGATCAAAAAGGCCTCCACGGCAAGGATCGCGAGAAGTTCCGCTCGGACTGCAAGAAGAACGGCGGCAAGGCACCGAGTTGATCCGCCGGATCACCTTCCCGGCACGTCCCTGATTTCCATCGCACAGCGAATCAGCCGGCCGAGCGGCTGAGGCGATGATACAGTGCTGAGGCCCCGGCATGTCCGGGGCCTTTCACGTCTTCCAGAGCAGCTTAGACCGCAACGCCCGAAAATTCGGCGCATGCAAAAGGATGCTTGCGCGTCAATTTCCGTCGGGCGATGGTGCGGCAACTTTGGAGGGGACCATGCGCAACATCACGATATCGGCACTGCTGGCGATAGCCACCGTCCATGCGACCGCGGCCAACGCGTTGGACAGCAGCAATACGCCGGTCGTGGTAACGACGTTGGCTTCGAAGACCACGACCGCGTCGGGCCAGCCGATCACGCTGCCGCAGAAGAACGTCGAGGTTCAGGTCTTGTCCTACCAGATCGCTCCGGGGGCGACCTTGCCTGTGCACAAGCACCCCTTCCCGCGCTACGCCTATGTCGAGCAAGGCACGCTCAAGGTGACCAATGTCGAGACCGGCGCTGCCAATACCTACAAGACCGGCGACTTCATCGTCGAGATGATCGGCCAGTGGCACCAGGCCACCAATATCGGTGCCGATCCGGTGAAGCTTCTGGTGATCGACCAGGTCGAGCAAGGCGCCAAGAACACGATCCTGAAACAGTAGCCGGCGAAGTGCCGGCTTCGAAGCGGGCACCCGCCTCTCGCCTCACCCCCAGGCGCCCACCGGTTGCCGCGTGGTGGCGTTCAGCCGGTTGAACGCATTGATCAGCGCGATCTGGATCACCAGGGCGGCGAGCGCCTTGTCGTCATAATGGCGCGCGGCCTCGTCCCAGACCTCGTCCGGCACCGCGTCGGAACGATCGGCCAGGCGCGTCGCGGCTTCCGTCAGCGCAAGCGCCGCGCGTTCGGCTTCGTTGAAGTACGGCGTCTCCCGCCATGCCGACACGGCGAAAATCCGCTCGTCCTTCTCGCCGGCCTTCTTCAGCTCACGCGCATGCATGTCGACGCAAACGGCGCAGGCGTTGATCTGGCTGGCGCGCAGATGAACGAGCTTGCGCGTCACATAAGGCACGTCGCCGGCTTCGGTCGATTTGTCGAGCGCCAGAAGCGCCTGCAGTGCGCCGGGAATGAGCATCACCGGGTTCTTCAATCTTGCTTCCATCGTCGATCTCCTTGGCCAACAGGGCTCGCACCAATCAATAACTTTTCAGTTATGAGTTATCCATAACTTTGCAGTTATGTATTGTCAAGCACCTCCATGACTGGACCGATCGTTGCGGCTTTCGCGGCGGCCCGCCCGATGCTAGGGCTGCGCATCTCGTCGAAAGCATGGATGGAAACCCGTGGCGGACACGCAAAAACCCCTGATCGAAATCTGCGTCGAAGGCATTGACGGGCTGCTTGCCGCCCAGGCCGCCGGCGCCGACCGGGTCGAGCTCTGCGCCAGCCTCATCGAAGGCGGCATCACGCCGAGCATGGGCACGGTGCGCGCCGCGCTCCAAAGCGCGACCATTCCCTTTCATGTCATCGTGCGTCCGCGCGGCGGCGATTTCCTCTACAGCGAGGCCGAATACCGCTCGATGCTCGCCGATGTCGAAGCGCTTCGCGAGCTCGGCGTGGCCGGCGTCGTCGTCGGCTGCCTCACCGCCGACGGCGCCATCGACGAGGCGCGCATGAGCGCGCTGGTTGAGGCCGCCGGCCCGCTCAACGTCACCTGCCATCGCGCCTTCGACATGACGCGCGATCCGGTCGAGGCGCTCGAAGCCTTGATCCGCTGCAAGGTCGGCCGCGTGCTGACCAGCGGCCAGCGCGATACGGCGGTCGAAGGCGTCGAGCTTTTGGCGGAGCTCGTTCGCCAGGCGGGCGGGCGCATCATCATCCTCGGCTGCGGCGCCCTCGCGCCCGACACGATCGGCGAGGTGCGCAGGCGGACCGGACTGACCGAGATGCATTTCGCAGCACTAGCGGACGTGCCGAGCGCCATGCGCTACCGCAACCCGAATGTCGGCATGGGCGGCGCCGACCTCGATCGCGAATACCGCAACACGGTGACCGACCAAGCCAAGGTGGCGGCGACGATCGCAGCCGCGAGAACCTGATGGCGAAGACGATGAGCAAGGAATTGTTGCCGATCGAACAGGTCTCGCCCGCCGATGAGGCCGCCATCCTTGCCCTCAACAATGAGCATGCGGCGGAGTTGTCCTGGCTCGAGCCGGAACGGCTCTCATTCCTGCTCGGGCAAGCTTTCTACACCCGCCGCATCGACGCGCTCGAGGCCTTCATCATGTGCTTCGACCAGGAAGCAAACTACGACAGTCCGAACTTCCTCTGGTTTCGCGAGCGCTATCCGCGCTTCGTCTATGTCGATCGCGTCGTCGTGGCCGCGGACGCCCGCGGCCGCGGCCACGCCCGCCGGCTTTATGAGGACCTGTTCGAACAGGCTCGCCTCGCCGGCCACACCATAGTCACCTGCGAGGTCAATGCCGATCCACCCAACCCGGCCTCCGACGCCTTCCACGCAGCGCTCGGCTTCGCCGAGGTCGGCGACGCGGTGATCCACGGCGGCAAGAAATCGGTGCGCTATTGGGCGAAGCCCATCGCCGCCTGAACGCTGCTGGCCAGGAAAACAGGCCGCAGCTAATATATCGGCTCCGCTGGCTGGGGGCGACATCATGGCGAGCAATGTCTTCCGCTTCGACGAAAGCTGGGACATCCCCGAAGGCACGCCGCAGGAACCTGATCTCACCAGTTGCGGTTGAGCCAGCCGCGTGCGGGTTTTTCGACGATGTAGTAGCTGGCCAGCGCGCAGGCGAATACAGCCGCCAGCATCGGAATCGCTGCGCTCCCCTTCTCATCGACGAATTTGTAGAAAGGCTGCTGCCAGAGATAGAGCGAATAGGACCACAGGCCGAGCATCACCATGGGCCGCGACGACAACGGCCCCGTCAGGTAGCCGCCCGCGAAGTCGATCGTGTTGACGGCGAGCGCAAGCAGCGGCACGCCGACAAGATAGTGGATCGTCGTCGGCACCGGATCGAGGAACAGCAACAGGCCGCCAACCGCCGCCGCCAGCGCCACATGCTGGCTTTGCAGGAAAGCCGGCAGGCGCCCGTCGGCCTTGAGCAGGCAGATCGCGGCGGACAGCAGGATCGAGGCGATATGCACGTCGGTTCGCCAGTAGGTGGTCTCGTAGCCCATGCCGAGAACCCCGTACGAAATGGCGCCGTTGGCCATTGCCAGCAGCGCCAGCACGACCAGCAGCCGCACGACGTTCGTTCTTCCGGTTACCATCACGCTGATCAGCGCGAGCAGGATATAGGAATGCTCCTCGACACAGAGCGACCAGATGTGGTCGAGCGCGCCGGCGCGGGTGATCAGGATGCCGGCGTAATTGTAGGTGAAGGTCAGCGCCGTCAGCGCCGCCTTCCACTTGAAGGCGATGAAGGTCCCGGTCAGGCCGATCATGGCGGCAATCACGAACACCAGCAGCGCTGGATAGATGCGCGAGAAGCGGCGCTTGAAGAATTTCTTCAGCGGAAAGCGCTCGATGAACAGGATTTCGCCCATCAGCCGGCCGCTCAGCACGAAGAAGAACTCGACGCCGAGCACGCCGAGATTGAGTCCCGGGACCGGAAAGAAATGGCCGATCAGCACCATCGCGATCGACAGGCCTCGCCAGCCGTCGAGATAGGCCAGTCTTGTCCTGGCTTCCCTGTCGATTGCGGCCCGCGGCAGGACAACGGACGCTGCGGAGATGTCGGTCATACCGTGCCTTCGCAACTCGAGGTCCGGATGCGAAGCGTTGCCCGCGTCTCGGACCGTCTGGTATTCCCGCCGCGGTCATTTTGCAGTGCGGGATATTGTTGTGCAAGTGCGAAACTGCGAATACTCAGGTAATTCCCGCCAAGTCGTTGCGAGTACAAAAGAAAAAGGGGCCGCGAGGGCCCCTTTCCTTCACCCAGGCTGAGAGCGTTCAGGCGTTGGCGGCGGCCACGGCACGCTTGGCCATCACCGCGATCAGATTGGCGCGATAGTCGGCGGAGGCATGGATATCGCTCATCAGCCCCTTTGCCGACACTTTGAGGCCGCCGAGCGCCGCGACGTCGAAATTCTTCGCCAGCGCCGCCTCGATTTCCTTGGAGCGGAAAACGCCGTCCTCGCCGGCGCCGGTCACCGCCGCCCTCACCCCGTCCTTGCCCTTGGTCACGAACACACCGACGATGGCGTAGCGCGAAGCCGGGTTGCGGAATTTCTGGTAGGCCGCCTTGGCCGGAGCGGTAAAGCTTACCGCGGTGACGATCTCGCCTTCCTTCAGCGCTGTCTCGAACAGGCCCTTGAAGAATTTGTCCGCCGCGATCTCGCGCTTGTTGGTGACGATCATCGCGTCCAGAGCCAGCAGCGCGGCCGGATAGTCGGCGGCCGGATCGTTGTTGGCGATCGAGCCGCCGATCGTGCCTTTATAGCGCACCGCCGGATCGCCGATCAGGGATGCCATATGCGCAAGCGCCGGGCAGGCCTTCTTCAGCTTGTCGTCGGTGGAGACGTCGTAATGCGTCGTCGCGGCGCCGATGGTGACCGTCTTGCCGGACACCTTGACGCCTTGCAGGTCCTTCAGCCGCGAGACGTCGACGAGGTCCGAGGGCGCCGCGAGCCGCGTCTTCATGGCGGGGATCAGTGTCATGCCGCCGGAGAGCAGCTTGGCGTCGCCGTTCTTGAGTTGCCTGGCGGCGTCGGCGACGGAGGAAGCGCGATGGTAGCTGACGGAATACATGCTCGTTCCTCCTCAGTGCTTCGTCGCGCGGATGGTTGCCCACACCGTCGCGGGCGACGCCGGCATGGCGATGTCGACGACGCCGAGCGCATCGGTGATGGCGTTGATGACCGCCGGCGGCGAACCGATGGCGCCGGCCTCGCCGCAGCCCTTGATGCCGAGCGGATTGCCAGGGCATGGCGTATTCGAGGTCGAGACCTTGAAGGACGGCAGGTCGCCCGCGCGCGGCATGGTGTAATCCATGTAGCTTGCCGTCAGAAGCTGGCCGCTTGAGTCGTAATGCGCGCCTTCCAGCAACGCCTGGCCCACGCCTTGGGCGATGCCGCCATGCACCTGCCCCTCGACGATCATCGGATTGATGATGTTGCCGAAATCGTCCGCCGCGACGAACTGGACGATCTCTGTCGTGCCGGTTTCGGGGTCGATCTCGACCTCGCAGATGTAGCAGCCGGCCGGGAAGGTGAAGTTGGACGGATCGTAGAAGGCCGTCTCCTTCAGCCCGGGCTCCATGCCCGCCGGCAGGTTGTGGGCGGTGTAGGAGGCAAGCGCCACCTGGAACCAGGGCAGGCTCTTGTCGGTGCCCGCGACCTTGACCTCGCCATTCTCGATGACGATGTCACCCTCGTCCGCTTCGAGCAGGTGCGCGGCGATTTTCTTGGCCTTGGCCTCGACCTTGTCGAGGGCCTTGACGATAGCCGACATGCCGACGGCGCCGGAACGCGAACCATAGGTGCCCATGCCCATCTGCACCTTGTCGGTGTCGCCATGCACGATCGAGACCGAGTCGATCGGCACGCCGAAGCGCTGGGTGACCAGTTGCGCGAAGGTCGTCTCATGGCCCTGGCCATGGCTGTGCGATCCGGTCAGCACCTCGATCGTGCCGACGGCATTGACGCGCACCTCTGCCGATTCCCAGAGGCCGACACCGGCGCCGAGCGAGCCGACCGCCGACGACGGCGCCAGGCCGCAGGCCTCGATGTAGCAGCTCATGCCGATGCCGCGCAGCTTGCCCTGCTTGGCGGCGTCGGCGCGGCGCTTGGTGAAGCCGGCATAGTCGGCGGCTTTCATCGCCGCATCGAGCGAAGCGTTATAATCGCCCGCGTCATAGGCCATGATCACCGGAGTCTGGTGCGGGAAGGACGTGATGAAGTTGCGGCGTCTGAGTTCCGCCGGCGGCACGCCAAGCTCGCGCGCTGCGGTTTCCATCATCCGCTCGAGCACGTAGGTGGCCTCCGGACGCCCTGCCCCGCGATAGGCATCGACGGGCGCGGTGTTGGTATAGACGGTGCGCACATTGGCGTGGATCGCCGGGATGTTGTACTGGCCCGACAGCAGCGTGGCATAGAGATAGGTCGGCACGCAGGACGAGAACAGCGACATGTAGGCGCCGAGATTGGCTATTGTGTCGACCTTCAGACCGGTGATGCGGTTGTCCTTGTCGAAGGCCATCTCCACCGTCGAGACATGGTCGCGGCCATGCGCGTCCGACAGGAAGCTTTCGGTGCGGTCGGCGACCCATTTGACGGGAACGCCGGTCTTCTTCGATGCCCACAGGCAGACGATCTCTTCCGGATAGATGTAGATCTTGGAGCCGAAGCCGCCGCCGACATCGGGCGCTATCACGCGCAGCTTGTTTTCCGGCGCGACATTGTAGAAGGCGCTCATCACCAGCCGCGCGACATGCGGGTTCTGCGACGTCGTCCAGCAGGTATAGTGGTCCTCCGCCTTGTCGTAGTGCCCGAGCGCCGCGCGCGGCTCCATCGCATTCGGCACCAGCCGGTTGTTGACGATCTTCATGCGCGTGACATGGGCCGCCGACCTGATCGCCGCGTCGGTCGCCTTGCCGTCGCCGAGCTCCCAGTCGAAGATCAGGTTGTTCTCTGCCTCGGCATGGACCTGCGGCGCTCCGGGTTGGATGGCCTTGGTGGCGTCGACCACGGCCTTCAGTTCCTTGTAGGTGATGTCGACCGCTTCCGCCGCGTCGCGCGCCTGGCCCTTGGTGTCGGCGACGACGATGACCACCGCATCTCCGACATAGCGCACCTTATCGACGGCTAAAGGCGACCATGCGCCCATCTTCATCGGCGTGCCGTCCTTGGAATGGATCATCCAGCCGCAGATCAGGTTGCCGATCCCGTCGGCCTTGAGCTCCTTGCCGGTGAGCACGCCGACGACGCCGGGCATCGCTTGCGCCTTTTTCACATCGATCTTCTTGATCTGCGCATGCGCGTGCGGACTGCGCACGAACACGGCATGTTTCATGCCGGGGACCACCATGTCGTCGACATAGCGGCCACCGCCGGTGATGAACCTCTTGTCTTCCTTGCGCGCCACGCGGGCGCCGACGCCTTCAATACCCATTTGCGGAAATTCCTCCGGAATTAAGGGAATAGGCAGTAGGGGGTTAGGCAGTAGTGAGGGGCTCGCGGTCGTATCGCCGTTTGCCTTATTCCCTATTGCCTACTGCCTACTCCCTAAGCTGCCTGCTTCGCCCTGCCCTTGGCGCCCTTCGCCATCGTCTCCGATGCGGCGAGGATCGCCTTGACGATGTTGTGGTAGCCCGTGCAGCGGCAGATATTGCCTTCGAGCTCGGCGCGCACCGTCGCCTCGTCGAGGCCCTCGGGATGGCGCGCGATCATGTCGGTCGCCGCCATGATCATGCCCGGCGTGCAGAAGCCGCATTGCAGCCCGTGATGCTCCTTGAACGCGGCCTGCACCGGATGCAGCTCGGCCCCGTCGGCGAGCCCCTCGATGGTGACGATGGTCGAGCCAGAGGCCTGCGCGGCCAGCATGGTACAGGACTTCACCGCCCGGCCGTCGACATGCACGACGCAGGCGCCGCATTGCGATGTATCGCAACCGACATGCGTTCCGGTGAGTCCGAGATGTTCCCTGAGGAAATGCACCAGAAGCGTTCGGTCCTCGGCGTTCCCGCTGACCCGCCTCCCGTTCACAGTCAACGACACGTCCGACATGCAACCTCCCTGGGTATCAACCTTGGTCATTGCCGAATGCCGCGCTTGTGCTTCGGCAGTGCGTTATTCAGGTAGCGTACAACGGGCAAAACAGCGCTGCCAGCGCCGGTTCCATTGTACTTTCGATCATGGCGAAAGCTATGTGCAGCGCAGCAACCGGCCCCATTGCCAAAACCGGGATTGAAGGCAAAGATGCCTTCGACGCGAAGCGTGCCTGACACGCATAAGAAAAGACACGCACAAAACAGCGTTGGAGGAAATTGCGGAGACGGCAGCTGGCCAGTTCGAGCACACGCTATGCATCGGGCCTTTCGGCGCTCACCACGGATGAGCCCGACCCGAATGCCTTTGCGCGGGCCATCGCGGCCGAAGCAGCGGCTGTCGACGCCGGCTTTGCGCTTCTGTTCTTCTCCCAAAGCCTGGTCGACGCGGCGGGGCTCGCGCAAGCGCTGAAGGTCCATGCGCCGTCGCTCGCCTATGCCGGCTGCTCGACCGCCGGCGAAATCACGCCGCAGGGACTGGAGGAAGGGCATGCCCTTGCCCTGCTTTTGCCGTCGGCCTCGTTTTCGACCGTCAGCACCATGGTCGAGAACCTCTCCTCCTCCGGCATGGACGGGATCACCGGCGAGGTCGTGGAGCTGCGGCGCCTGCTGCGCTGCCGCGCCGGCCAGGAGCGGGCGAAGAGCGTCTTCGCCCTCTGCTTCATCGACGGGCTTTCCTATGCCGAGGAAGCGGTGACCTCGGCCATCCACTGGGGGTTGGACGACATTCCGCTGATCGGCGGCTCCGCGGGCGACGACCTGAAATTCGAGACGACCAGCCTGATTTCGAACGGCAAGGTCACGTCCGACAGCGCCATCATCGTGCTGGTCGCGACCGAGATCCCCTTCCACGTCTTCAAGACCGACAATTTCATTCCGACCGACGAGAAGCTGGTGGTGACGTCGTCCGACCCGGACCATCGCATCGTGCGCGAATTCAACGCCACCAACGCGGCGGAGGAATACGCGGCCTCGGTCGGCACCGTGGCGCAGGCGCTGACGCCGCTAAGCTTCGCCTCCCATCCCGTCGTGGTGAAAGTGGCCGGCGAATATTACTGCCGCTCCATCCAGCGCATGCATGTCGACGGCTCGCTGTCGTTCTTCTGCGCCATCGACGATGGCGTCGTTTTGTCCATCGCCCAGCCGAAGAACATGGTGGAAGCGACGCGCGCCGCGTTGCAGGACGCCGAACGCAAGCTCGGCGGCATCGACATGATCCTCGGCTTCGACTGCGTTCTGCGCCGGCTCGATGCGCGCAACCGCCAGGTTTACCGGGACATTTCGGAGCTCTACCGGACCAACAAGGTCATCGGCTTCGGCACCTATGGCGAGCAGTACCGCTCGATGCACCTCAACCAGACCTTTACCGGCATCGCCTTCGGCGAGCCCCAGGCAGCCGAGTAGCGAGATGCCGCTTCGCGACATCAATGACCTCGAAAGGCTGAAGAAGATCAACGCGGCCCTCGTCAGCCGCGTCGAGCGTTCGATGGACCAGCAGGGCAATGCCTTCTCGCTGTTCCAGACCGCCATCTCGCTGGAAAACCGGGTGCGCAACCGCACCGAGGAACTGCACGCGACGCTGCGCCGGCTCGAACAGTCGAACATCGACCTCAGCGAGGCGAAGGAGAACGCCGAACTGGCGAACCTCTCCAAGACCAGGTTCCTCGCCGCCGCCAGCCACGACGTGCTGCAGCCGCTCAACGCCGCGCACCTGTCGGTCTCTGCGCTGGCCGAGGTCCAGGCCAGCGAGGAAGGCAGGAAGCTTGTCCGGCAGGTCGAGCGCTCGCTGGAGACGATGGAAGACCTCTTGCGCACACTGCTCGACATCTCGAAGCTCGACGCCGGGGTGGTGCAACCGGAAGTCGTCGACGTCAGCCTGGAGGCGCTGTTTTCCTCGCTGCGCTCGGATTTCCTGCCCGAAGCGGAAAAGAAAAGCCTGTCGCTGAAATTCAGGCCGGTGAACGTGGTGGTGCGCTCCGACCGCACGCTGCTCAGGCGCATCCTGCAGAACATTCTCTCCAATGCGCTGCGCTACACCCGCTCGGGCGGCGTGCTGGTCGGCACCAGGCATCGCGGCGACATCATCCGCATCGACGTCGCTGACACCGGCTGCGGCATTCCCGAGGACCAGCGTGAGGCGGTGTTCGAGGAATTCCACCGCGGCACCTCGACGCTTAACAATGCGGAACTCGCCGGCGGGCTCGGCCTCGGCCTCGCGATCGTGCGCCGCATGGCGGCGGCACTCGGCCACCCCATCACCTTTTCCTCGAAGGTCGGGCGCGGCACCATCTTCCATATCGACGTGCCGGTCGGCATGGCCACGGCCGAGCCGGCGATGGCCGCCGCCGACATGGAGCGGCCGCGCGGTTACGGCCTGTTCGGCACCAGGGTGCTGCTGGTCGAGAACGACGTGGACGTGCTCTCGGCCATGACCTCGCTGCTCGAGCGCTGGCAATGCCTGGTCCGCGCCGCCACCTCGACCGACGATGCGCTCGACCTGCTCGGCGACACCGCCTGGGTGCCCGACATCATCATCGCCGACCAGCATCTCGACGGCGGCGACCTCGGCACCTCAACGATAGCCGAAGTGCGCGACTATCTAGGCCGCCCGGTGCCCGCGCTGATCGTCACCGCCGACGGCTCCGAGCTCGTCGCCAAAGCGGCGCGAGCAGCCGGCATCGAACTGATGCGCAAGCCGCTGAAGCCTGCGCAATTGCGTGCGCTGCTGGCGCATCTTCTGGCTTAGAAATGCCGCCTCAAAACCCGGCCTGGTCCCGAAACAGCTCCGCATTGTCGAGCTTCGACACCTCGATCACCGCCTGCGTGCGGCTGTAGACGTTGAGCTTGCGCAGGATCTCCGAGACATGTGCTTTCACAGTAGTCTCACCCACCTGCAGCTCGTAGGCGATCTGCTTGTTGAGCATGCCTTGGCGCAGCATCTGCAGGACCCTCAGCTGCTGCGGCGTCAGCCTGGCCAGGCGCTGCACCATGTCGGCGCGGTCGGTGCTGTCGGGATCGGGCGGCTGGCCTTCGTAATTTTCCGGCACATAGACCGCGCCATCCATCACCGAGCGGATGGCGGCGGCGAGATCGCTCTTGCGGGCCGATTTCGGGATGAAGCCGGCGGCGCCATAGGACAGTGCCTCCGAGATGATCTTCGGCTCCTCGTAGCCCGACACGATCACCACTGGCAGCCGCGGATAACGGGTCCTCAGCTGCAACAGCCCCTCGAAGCCATGCACGTCGGGCATGCTCAAATCGAGCAGCGCGAGGTCGAACGGCTTGGCATCGGCAAGAAGCTCGATCGCTTCCGCGATCGAGCGCGCCTCGACCGTATCGACATCCGGATAGGCCATCTGCACGGCGCTGTGCAGCGCCTCGCGAAACAGCGGGTGGTCGTCGATGATCAGGAAGCGGGCGCGATCGCTGACGGAGGTCATTGCACGGGTTCAGGCTTCGGTTCGGTTTCAGCCGGCACAGGATAGTCCCGTGATCATGGCCAGATTATTGGCAAATAGTACACGCCCAATGGTACGGCGCATTGTCACTGAAACGACAGGTCGGTGTGCAGGGACGTCGAGTCTTGCCCGCGGGTCGAAATCGGCCGAAGGTGCTAACGATTCATGCCAGCACAGAGAAAAATCATGCCAGAATTCGTCCTTCCGCCGCCGACGATTGCTTCGGTTGCCGTCGCGGACTCGGCAGAGCGGTTTGCCGTGCGCCGCATCTTCTGCGTCGGCCGCAATTACGCCGCGCATGCGCGCGAGCTCGGCAATGACGAGCGCGATCCACCCTTCTTCTTCACCAAACCGGCCGACGCGGTGGTCGACAGCGGCGCCGAGATCCCCTACCCGCCGCTGACCTCGAACCTGCACCACGAGATCGAGCTGGTCGTCGCCATCGGCGAGGCCGGTTTCCGCATTCCGCGCGCCGAGGCGCTCGCTCATGTCTGGGGCTATGGCGTCGGCGTCGACCTCACCCGCCGCGACCTGCAGGATCAGGCAAAGAAAGCAGCCCGTCCCTGGGACTGGTCGAAAGCTTTCGACCAGTCGGCGCCTTGCGGCCCGCTGGTTCCAGCCGCGAAATCAGGACATCCGGAAAAAGGCCGTATCTGGCTTGCCGTCAACGGCGCGGTGAAACAGGACGGCGACCTTGCCGAGCTGATATGGCCGATCGCCGATATCGTCTCGATTTGCAGCGAAGCGGTCGAGCTTCGGCCCGGCGACCTGATCTTCACCGGTACGCCGGCCGGCGTCGGAGCGGTCCAGGCGGGCGACAGGATCACCGGCGGCGTCGACGGCATCGGCGAGATCACGGTGACCATCGGGCAGCCGAGGCGATGAGCGACCTCGTCCTTCACAACTACTACCGCTCCTCCACCTCCTACCGGGTGCGGATTGCGCTGGTGATGAAGGGGCTGGACTACACTTATGTGCCGCATCATCTGCGCCACGGCGAACATCTCGAGCCCGCTTATCTCGCGGTGAACCCGCAAGGTCTGGTGCCGGCGCTGGTTCTGGACGGCGGCACGCTTTTGACCCAATCGCTGGCGATCATCGAATATCTCGATGAAATCCGGCCGGAGCCGCAACTGCTACCGAAGGATGCGTTGGGCCGGGCGCGAGTGCGGATGCTGGCGCAGATGATCGCCTGCGACATCCACCCCGTGAACAATCTGCGCGTGCTGACCTCGCTGCGCACCTTGTTCGGCGCCGGCGACGAGGACGTCGTCAACTGGTTCCGGCATTGGGTGAATGAAGGTTTCCAGCCGCTTGAGAAGATTCTGGCTTCGTCGCCCGAGACCGGCGCGTTCTGCCATGGCGACACGCCGGGCCTGGCCGACATCTGCCTCGCCGCCCAGGTGACCAACAATGCCCGTTTCGGCGTCGACATGGCCCCCTATCCGGTGATCGCGCGCATCAACGCCGCCTGCATGGCGCTGCCGGCGTTCCAGAAGGCTGCGCCGCAGAACCAGATCGATGCCGAGTAGGGAAGCCAAAGACGCCGAGGAGGCCAAGGCACTCGCCGACATCGAAGAGTACGGCTGCCACATTCTCTATGTGCTGGAGGAGGACGAGCATCCGCCATTCGCATACTCGGTCGGGATAGAGCACAATTTTGGCGTCCCTGAATTGGTCGTTATCGGGCTCAAGCCGGACCTTTCGCTAACCATCATCAACGAGTACTGCAGACGCGTGCGCGGCGGCGAGAGGTTCAGCGTCGGTGCGCGGGCGTCGGGTTTCCTGGGAGGAGGCTTCGATTGTCAGTTCGGTGCGGTCCATCCCGATCACTACCCGGAATATTTCGGTTGGGACATATGGTTCTACGACGGGCCGGATTTCCGGATCGTGCAGCTTATTTTTCCGACAACCTCCGGGATTTGGCCGTGGGATGTCGAGGCTGATGAATGGTTTCGCGAACGGCAGCCGCTGCTCGATACTCCGCCGCCATAACTAGCGCCCTACCCTCACCGTCGCGGCCCAGAACGCCAGCGCCGCCAGACCGATACCGGCGCCAAGCAGGCAGACGCCGGTCCAGCCCCAGGCACCATAGGTGCTGGTCGAGGCAATCGAGCCCAGCGCGCTGCCCAGCGAGTAAAAGATCATATAGCCGCCGACCAGCCGGCTGCGGGCATCCGGCCGTCGGGCGAAGATCAGGCTTTGATTGGTGACGTGCACCGCCTGGATGGCGAGGTCGAGCATGACGATGCCCAGCACCAGCAGCCAGAGCGAGGACCCCATGAGGGCGATCGGCAGCCAGGCAGCAGCCATCAGCGAGAGGCTGAGGCCGGTCACCAATTGGCCCTCTACGACCTGATGGCGCTGCGCCAATGGGGCGAGACCTATTTCTCCGGGCCGGGCGAGCCCTACACCTTCATGGTCGACACCCGGACCGGCAGGCCGATCCGGCGGCTGGAGCATGCGGAGGACGGACGCCAGCTTGCGCCCGGCGAAACGCGGCTGGCCGACTTCCGCCAGAAAGCGGAGTAATGATCCGTCTGCCAGTCCCGGCCCTGGCAGAATCGATTTCCGGTCGACCAGCGGTGGAATCGGCTATCGTCAACTCAAAACGCACCAATGGTGGGAGTTGCCGATGAAAGCCGTCGTCTTCGAGAAATTCGGCGAGGCGCCGACGATCCAGACCGTTCCCGACCCGAAGCCGGCCGCCGACGGGGTGGTCATCAAGGTCGAGGCAACCGGTCTTTGCCGCAGCGACTGGCATGGCTGGTTGGGCCATGACGACGGCATCACGCTGCCGCACGTTCCCGGACACGAGTTGGCGGGCGTCATTGTCGCCGCCGGCAAGCAGGTCAGCCGCTGGAAGGCCGGCGACCGTGTCACGGTGCCCTTCGCGGTCGGCTGCGGCCGCTGCTTCGAATGCACCTCCGGCAACCACCAGGTCTGCGAGCATCAGTCCCAGCCGGGCTTCAACGCCTGGGGCTCGTTCGCCGAATATGTCGGCATCGAGCACGCCGACACCAATCTCGTGCGCCTGCCGGAAGAGATGGAATTCGCCACCGCCGCCAGCCTCGGCTGCCGCTTCGTCACTTCGTTCCGGGCCATTGTCGACCAGGGCCGGGTGACGCCCGGCGAATGGGTGGCGGTGCATGGCTGCGGCGGCGTCGGCCTGTCGGCGATCATGATCGCCAGCGCCATGGGCGCCAATGTGATCGCCATCGACCTCACCGACGAGAAACTGGCATTTGCGAAGAAGATCGGCGCGGTGGCGACGATCAACGCCGCGACGACGCCGAACGTGGTCAAGGCGGTCAAGCAGATCACCAATGGCGGCGCGCATATGTCGATGGACGCGCTGGGACACCCGACCACGTCCTTCAACTCGATCGCCAATCTGCGCCGGCGCGGCCGCCACGTTCAGGTCGGCCTGATGCTAGGCGAGCACGCCCGGCCGCAGGTGCCGATGGACAAGGTGATCGCCTTCGAGCTCGAAATCCTCGGCAGCCACGGCATGCAGGCCTACCGCTACTCCGCGATGATGGAGATGATCCGCACCGGCAAGCTGAAACCCGAACTGCTGGTCGGCAAGAAGATCAGCCTCGAGGAAGCGCCCGCGGCCCTGATGGCGATGGGCGGTTTCGAGGGCATCGGCATCGGGGTGGTGACGAAGTTCTGAGCAATTCCAGGAAAAGTGTGAAACGGTTTTCCGTCCGGAATTGCGTCAAAACAAATCAGTAGGCGCCTACCGCGCGAACTTCTTCGCCCCGAACACGCAGGCCACGACGCCCAGCGTGACGACCACCATCATCGGGCTGACCTTTTCGTGCAGCAGGCTCGCCGCCAGCGCCAGGCCGAAGAAGGGTTGCAGCAGCTGCAACTGCCCGACGGCGGCGATGCCGCCTTGCGCGAGGCCCCGGTACCAGAACACGAAGCCGATCAACATGCTGAACAGCGAGACATAGGCGAGGCCGATCCAGGCGCCGGAGCCGATGCCGGCGAAGGATGGCGGCAGCGTCAAAAAGCTCAGCGCCAGCATGACCGGCAGCGACAGCGCCAGCGCCCAGCATATCACCTGCCAGCCGCCGAGCTTGCGCGACAGCTTGGCCCCTTCGGCGTAGCCCAGCCCGCAGACGATGATGGCGCCGAGCATCAGGCCGTCGCCGACCGGCGAGGCAGTCAAGCCTTGCGACAGGGCAAAACCCGCGACCAAAGCGCTTCCCAGGCACGAGAACAGCCAGAAGGCCGGGCGCGGACGGTCGCCGCCGCGAAGCACGCCGAAGATCGCGGTCGCCAGCGGCAGCAGGCCGACAAAGATGATGGAATGCGCCGAGGTGACGTGTTTCAGCGCCAGCGCCGTCAGCAACGGGAAGCCGACCACGACACCCAGCGCGACGACGACGAGCGAGATCAGGTCGCTTCGCTCCGGACGCCTCTCGCGGAATAGCAGCAGCATCGCAATCCCGAGCAGACCAGCGATTGCCGCCCTGGCCGCCGTCAGGAAGGTCGGATCGAAATCCATCACCGCCACCCGCGTCGCCGGCAGCGACCCGCTGAAGATCAGCACCCCGATGAAGCCGCTGAGCCAGCCGTCAAAACTCTTTTCCATCATCTGCTCCGTTTGCGCTTCCGTACGAGGCAGATCATGGCGTTACCAGAGACAATGGGGTACAATTCCACAAAACTGTAATGGTATTTCGGGCAGTACGGATGACAGATCTCGCTCTTGAAAATGACGGCTCGCGCACGCTCGTCGAAAGCGTGATGGCGACGATCCGCCATCGCATCGCGGCACGCACGCTGACGCCCGGCGCGCGCCTGCCATCGATCCGGGCTCTCGCCAAATCCTTGCAGGTGTCGAAATCAACGGTGGTCGAAGCCTATGAACGGCTTGCGGCGGAAGGCGCGATCCGTTCGCGGCCGGGCTCGGGTTTCTACGCCGCCGGCCAGCTCGCGCCGCTGTCGCTTGCCGAGATCGGTCCCAAGCTTGACCGGGCCGTCGATCCGCTCTGGGTGTCCAGGCAATCGCTGGAAGCGGGCGAGGAGATGCTGAAGCCCGGCTGCGGCTGGCTGCCCGCGTCCTGGATGCCGCAGGCCGCCTTGCGCCGGGCACTGAGGACCGCGGCCCGAGCGGACGACGTGGCGCTTGCGGACTACGGCACGCCGCTTGGCCTGCCGCCGCTTCGCCAGTTGCTGGCGCGGCGCATGGCCGAGCACGGCGTCGAAGCCTCGCCCGACCAGATCATGCTGACCGATTGCGGCACCCAGTCGATCGACCTTTTGTGCCGTTTCCTGCTCGAGCCCGGCGACGCGGTGCTGGTCGACGACCCCTGCTATTTCAACTTCCACGCCCTGTTGCGCGCCCACCAGGCCAAGGTGATCGGCGTGCCGTACACGCCTTCGGGTCCGGATATCGAGCTCTTCGCGCAGGCGCTCGCCGAGCACCGGCCGCGCCTCTACATCACCAATTCCGGCATCCACAACCCGACCGGCGCGATCCTGTCGCCGGTCACCGCGCATCGGCTCCTGAAACTCGCCGACCAGGCGGATCTCACCATCGTCGAGGACGATATCTTCGCCGACTTCGAGCACAGCCCTGCCCCAAGGCTCGCGGCCTTCGACGGGCTGCAGCGTGTCGTCCAGATCGGCTCCTTCTCCAAGACGCTGTCGGCCTCGGTGCGCTGCGGCTTCATCGCCGCGCCATCCGACTGGATGGAAGGCCTGACCGATCTCAAGATCGCCACGACATTCGGCGGTGCGCGGCTGTCCTCGGAACTGGTGCTGAGCCTGTTGAAGGACGGCAGCTACCGCAAACATGTCGAGCAATTGCGCACGCGCCTGTCGCGCGCCATGGCCGAGACCGCCGGCAGACTGAAAATGATGGGCATCACGCCCTGGATCGACCAGCCTGCCGGCATGTTCCTCTGGTGCCGCCTGCCCGACGGCATCGACGCCGCCGACGTCGCCCGCCATGCGCTTTCGGACAATGTCGTGCTGGCGCCCGGCAATGCCTTCAGCCTGTCGCACACCGCCGGCCGCTTCATGCGCTTCAACGTGGCCCAGTGTGCCGACGGGCGTATTTTTTCCGCCCTGGAAAGAGCAGTCGCCGCGTCCCGCCGCAAAGCGGCATAAGCGCGACCGTCGGTTGCCCGAGCGATCTTCGGCTGGTAGTGAAACGCGAGCACGCATGCCAGCCGGCATGCGCATCGTCACCGGGACCGACAGCCATGGGATCCAGCAAGTCAGCAGACAAGTAAGCCGCAACAGCGCTTCGTTGTTGCGGCAGTCTGTCCGTCATTCCCGTGAGCAATTCCAGGAAAGGTGTAAAGCGGTTAGGCTCGGCCCTGCGTCGTAGCCTTCCGTCCGGAATTGCGTCAGAAAAGACTCAGGCAGATCGCCGCCGAATGTCACCATTTGAGCGGAACTCTCCTCATGTCTTCTCCGAACCAGCCGACATGGACCTTGTCCATGCCAGCAGCCTTGCTGCTTTTGTCTCCCTTCGACGTCCTGGCCTCCCTCGCCATGGATATCTACTTGCCCGTAGTGCCGATCATGCCGGGCGCGCTCGGCACCTCGACGGCCGTGGTGCAACTGACGCTCAGCCTCTACATGATCTGTCTGGGGCTCGGCCAACTTGCTTTCGGACCGATCTCCGACAGGATCGGTCGGCGCCCGGTGCTGATCGGCGGCGCCCTGTCGTTCGCGGCCGCCTCCTTCCTGCTCGCCCTTACGTCGCTTTCACCGGTCTTCCTTGCCCTTCGCATCGCGCAGGCCCTGAGCGCCTCGGCCATGCTGGTCGCTGTCTTCGCCACCGTCCGCGACATCTATGCGCAAAGGCCGGAAGGCGCCGTCATCTATGGCACGCTCGGCTCGCTGCTGTCCTTCGTGCCGGCGCTGGGACCGATCGCCGGGGCTTTGATCGCCAACAGTTTCGGCTGGCGGGCGATCTTCGTGGCGCTCGGCATTCTTGCCGTGGCCGCCACGCTCAACGCCTGGCCAAGATGGCGAGAAACGCGCCCGCTGACCCATGGCCCTGCCCGGGCTGGTTTCGGGCCGATCCTGCGCAGCTTCGGCTTCTGGACCTACACGCTGGCCTTCGCCGCCGCCATGGGCTCGTTCTTCGTGTTCTTTTCGACGGCGCCGAGAGTGCTCATCGGCAAGGCCGGCTTTTCCCAGATCGGCTTCAGCCTGGCCTTCGCCAGCGCGGCGCTGGTGATGATCGTCGCCACCCGCTTCGCCAAAAGCTTCGTCGCGCGCTGGGGCATCGAAGGCAGCGTCAGGCGCGGCATGGCGATGCTGCTCCTGGGTGCTGCCCTGCTGGCTGCAGGACAGTTGTTCGCCGAGCCATCCTTCGCGAGCTTCGTCATGCCGATGTGGATCATCGCCATCGGCATCGTCCTCACCGCGTCGGTGACGGCCAACGGCGCGCTGGCGCCGTTCGGCGAGGTCGCCGGCACGGCCGTCGCGCTCTATTTCTGCCTGCAGAGCGTGATCGTTTCCGCGGCGGGCACGATGTTCATCATCTTCCTGGATGGCGACACGGCATGGCCGCTGGCCGGTTATTGCTCGCTGATGGCGGCGATCACGCTCGCCGCGCTCGGCGTATCGCTCAAACGAGCGGAAGCAGCCTGATCCAAGGCCACACAGGCGGAGAGGCCTCCCAATGCCAAGGCGTCTCCGCCTACCGCCGCTGCGCGTATTTCCCGCCCTTGCTTGCCCGGCCTTCCCGACGAGTAGCCGGCAATTGACACGTATTTGTCTTCCGCATAGAAAGGGACAGACCTGTCTCATCACCAATCGCTTGCCATGACCGAACCGACCAGGACCGACAAGCGCCAGCACATCGTTGAAACCGCCTACGGGCTGTTCAAGCGCGTCGGCTTTCACGCCACCGGCATCGACCGCATCATCGCCGAAGCCGGCGTGGCCAAGATGACCATGTATCGTCACTTCCCCAGCAAGGACGATTTGATGGTCGAGGTCCTGGCCTACCGTGCAGAGCGGTTCGATCGCCAGCTCGACCGCCTCGCCGAACAGGCGGCCACGCCCGAGCAGAAGATCGGCACAATCTTCGACTGGTACGGGCGCTGGTTCCGCAGCGCCGATTTCCACGGTTGCCTGTTCGCGCATGCCTTGGCCGAGTTCGGCGATCCGGCGCACCCGGTGTTCCAGGCCGCCGTCAGACAAAAGAACGGCCTGAAGCGGCGCATGCGCCTGATCCTCGAAGAAACGATGCCCGCCGATGCGGCGGAAAGCGTTTCGGCCGCCCTGCTGATGCTGCTTGAAGGCGCGACGCTGATGGCCCGGATGGGCCAGCCCGACGCCGCCATTCGCGATGCCCGCAGTGCAGCAATGGCCATTCTCGCCACGCGGGAGAGACCGCAATGAGCGCGACAGTCATCAGCCTGGCATTGTTCGCCGCGATCCTGCACGCCGGCTGGAACGCGTTTCTGCGAACCGGCAGCGACAGGCTTTGGACCGTCACGGTCATGAGCTTCTCGGCAACGATCGCCGCCATTCCGTTGGCGATCTTCAACCCCCTTCCGGCGGCGTCGGCCTGGCCCTATGTCATGCTCTCGGCCTGCCTTCAGGTCGGCTACAGTCTCTTTCTGGTGGCGGCCTACCGCTACGGCGAATTGGGACAGGTCTACCCGATCGTTCGCGGCTCGGTGCCGCTTCTGGTGACGCTAGGCGGTTTCGTTCTGGCGGGCGAGCGTCTGAGCTGGCATCAGTCGCTTGGCGTCGTTCTCGCCGCGCTTGGCATCATGAGCCTTTCGCTTGGCAAAGGGCGCGCGGCAACGACATCAATCCTATATGCCCTGGCGACCGGCACGATCATCGCCGCCTATGCGACGGTCGATGCTATCGGTGTCCGATCGGCGGGAAGTTCAGGCGCCTACACGGCTTGGGTGCTGTTGGTCTACGGCGTGCTGCTGCCGGTCACCTTCATCATCTGCCGCGGCAAGCTCACCGTTGACTTTCGTTCGCCCGATGCGCTGAAGGCGCTCGGCGGCGGGATTTTCGCCTTGGTAGCCTATGGCGCCGTGGTCGCAGCCTTCGCGCTCGGGCCGGCCGGTCCGATCACCGCCATACGCGAGACGAGCGTAGTTTTCGCGGCGCTGATCGGCCGGCTCTTCCTGGGAGAGACCCTGACGCCGAGGCGAATTGCGGCTTGCGGCGTTGTCGCTCTAGGCGCGATCTGCCTCGGCTATCAAGGGTAATGCCGTTCCCGCCGCACTAAGCCCCTGCCCGCTTGCGGCGCTCGTACATCATCACCAGCGTTTCGGCCGTCAGCGCCGGCTTCTGCTCGCCCTCGATCTCGACGGTGTTGGCTGCCTTCATAAGATACTGGCCGGGACCACGGTCCTCCATGGAAAGCAGCGTGGTGCGCAGCCTGATGCGCGCGCCGGCTTTGACCGGCGCCAGGAAGCGCACCTTGTCGAAGCCGTAGTTGAAGGCGGCCTGGGTGTTCTCCGGCACGATGCCCATCTCCAGCGCCAGCGCGCCGATGATCGACAAAGTCAGGTAACCATGCGCGATCGTGGTGCGGAACGGGCTCTGCCGTTTCGCCCTTTCGGGGTCGACATGGATCCACTGATGGTCGCCCGTGCATTCGGCGAACTGGTCGATGCGCTGCTGGTCGACCGTCGTCCAGTCGGACACGCCGAGTTCCTGCCCGGACATCGTGCGCAACTGTTCGAAGGTCGGCGGCGTTCTCGGCCGTGCTTCCGTCATTCCGGCTTTCCCATCACTCTTGCCTGTCTCCCGACCATGAAGCGGCGGCTTCTGTCAATTCGCCGCCCCGCGATTTTCGCCGGTAGAGTTGATGCTTTTGGGGCAAGCCGAGAACGCTCGGGCGACAGGGCCGGTTGCATCGCATATCGGTCGATGGTGGGTCCGAAACCGCCGGATAGGCTATTTCTTTTCGTAACCGGCGCGGATCTCCGCCATCGCATCCCTGATCCGCTCGCGCAGTATCTCGACCGATTCGGTGCTGGATTTCCGCACAAGGCCAGCCACTTCGCTGGCATTCTTCAGCGTCGTCTCGAACGACCTGCGGGCAAATTCAGCCTGCTTGGTCATGAGGTCCTGCGGATTGCCGGGCGTCTGGTAATTCTGCGCCATCCGCGTGATCTCGTGCATGGCATTCTGCACCATCTCATGCTGCCTCGCCAGCACCGAGGATGCCCCTGCCGCACCCGCCCTTGCCGACTTTTCCAGGGCTTCGAGATTCTTGCGATGATGATCCAGGATCGCCTGGACATCGACATTCGGCAGCTTGAGGTCGCGACCGAACCTGCTGAACATGTCGAGGAACGAATAGGATTCCGGTTGTTTTGCCATGCTCTGCCTCCCGTTTTGCCGCGTTCGCGGCGCCCTCAAACGCAATTCCAGGAAAAGTGTGTAGCGGTTTTCCGCCCCGAATTGCTTAAGACCCAAGGCAGAATAGTGCGCGCCGGGCTGGCGTCAATTGACGAGAAACAGCCGCTCCGCCGTATAGAGCGCCAGCCCGGCAAGCCCGCCGATGATCATGCCGTTGAAGCGGATATATTGCAGGTCCTTGCCGATGTTCGTCTCGATCAGCCGCGTCAGCTGCGCCAGGTCCCAGCGCTTGACCTGGTCGGCGATGAATTTCGACACGCCGCTCTTCTGGCTTTCCACGAACGAAGCCAGCGCCACGACAAAACCCTGGTTCATGTCGGCCCTGATCTGGGCGTCGTCGGCCAGATGCCTGCCGACCTCGACGAACATGTTGGCGAGGTGCGCGCGGATCGTCGAATTCGGAGCATTGATGTCCTGCTCGATGAACAGGCGCAGGCTTGTCCACGCATCGCCGGCCAGCGCCCTCACCTCCGGACGGCCGAGAAAATCGCGCTTCAGCTTCTCGGCGCGCCTTGCATATTGCTTCGAGGTCCTGAGCCGCTCGATGAAGCCGAGCGCGAAGCGGTCGAATTCGGCGCGCATGGGGTGATCTGGATCGGCCCGCACCTCATCGAGCAGAGAGCCCGCCGACGCGACGATCTTCTTCAAGAGATAGGCATCGGCGCGAAACAGGTTGAACAGCGATGGCAACTCCTCGCGGATCTTTTCGCGCATCGTCTCGAGCGCCTGCTCGTCGTTGAGGAAACGCCCGATCACCCTGGTGAACTCGTCGAACAGCTTCTGGTGCCGGCGATCGTCGGTCAGCGCCGACAAAAGATCGGCCGCGAGCGGCGCCAGCGGCACCTTTTCGATCTGCTCCAGCATGCGGCTGGTGACGAAGTCGCGCAGGCCGGATTGCTCCACCGCCGTCAATGTCTGCGGCACCAGCCGCGCGACGAATCGCGACAGGGCGGCGGAGCGCTCGGCATCAGCCAGCCAGTCGGCGACCAAAGCGGCGAAATCGACCTCGGCGAGCTTCTCGCGCACCGGCTCGGGCGCCAGGAAATTGGCCTCGATGAAGCGGCCGAGATTGTCGGCGATCCGGTGCTGGTTCTCCGGTATGATGGCCGTATGCGGGATCGGTAGCCCGAGCGGCCGTCTGAACAGCGCCACCACGGCATACCAGTCGGCGAGCCCGCCGATCGTCGCCGCCTCGGCGAAGGCCGCGACGAAGCCGAGCCACGGATGGCTGCCCTCGAAGGACTTAGCGAGCGCAAAGACGAGGATGCACAGCGCGAGCACTGCCGCGGCGATGAACTTGGTCCGCCGCAACGCCGAGAGCTTCGCCTTGGCATCGGCGTCGAATCGAACCGGCGCGAAAGCCGGAGCTGACTGTGACATGGAAAGGCCGTTTCCTGTTTGCACCCGCATCTATCTAGTGGCTGCGCCGCCAAAACGCTCGCTCGAAGCGCAGGAGCGATATCCGGCGACTATCCGCGTCGGCTTGCACAAAAAGTTGACACGATTATTCAGCTATGTACCGGTCCAGTCTGGAATTGTTCCAAACTATGGGCCATATTCGGCCCAAGCTAATATTTCGCGAGGATACCATGCGGCTCACGCGCCAGACCAACTATGCGATGCGCATCCTGATGTATTGCGCCGCAAACACCGACAGGCTGAGCCGCATCCCTGAGATCGCCGCCGCCTATTCGGTGTCGGAACTGTTCCTGTTCAAGATCCTGCAGCCGCTGGTCGAGGCCCGCTTGGTCGAAACCGTGCGCGGCAGGAATGGCGGTGTGCGGCTCGGCCGTCCGGCCGAACAGATCAACCTGTTCGATGTCGTGCGCGTCACCGAAGAGAGCTTCGCCATGGCCGAGTGTTTCGAGAACGACGCCGCCGAATGCCCGCTGGTCGACAGCTGCGCCCTGAATTCGGCGCTGCGCGAGGCGCTCAACGCCTTCTTCGCCGTGCTTTCACGCTACACGATCGCAGATCTCGTCGCGGCGCGTCCGAATGTGCGCAGCCTGCTTGGCATCGACCTTCTGGAGCAGCGCGCGCCTGCTGCGTGATCAAGACCTGGCGACCTGTTTCTCAAAGGCCACCGCCCACGGCTTCCCGGGTGTGGCGCCACCCTCGACTTCGTCATTCTAGGGCGGAGCAAGGAGCGCAGCGACGCAGCGCAGACCCTAGAATCCATTCCGTGACGTGCGAGCGCCGCGGCGATGCAGAACGAGCGGCGTAGGCGCCAGCGCTCCTTCTGGACCGCTGCTTTCTTCGGTTGATGTCACGGAATGGATCCTCGGGTTTGCGCTGCGTCCGCTTCGCTCCCGCTCCGCCCGTGGATGACGAAGTTCACCGCCAGACCTAAGCGGCCGATTGCGGCAACACGAACGGCATGTTCGCGGCCGGCAGCGCGCCGACCTTCAGCCTGCAGTCGAACACCTTCTCGATCAGCTCGTCATTCAGCACGTCCGTCGGCGAGCCGGCGGCGGCCAGCTGGCCGTGGGAGAGCACGAAAATGCGGTCGGCATACATGGCCGTCAGATTGAGGTCGTGTAGGATCGCCACCACGCCGCCGCCGCGCCGGGCGAAGTCGCGGGCAATGTTCATGATGATGAGCTGGTGCTTGACGTCGAGGCTGGAGACAGGCTCGTCGAGGAAGAGATAGCGCGGCCTGCCCTCGAGCACCGGCGCCCAGACCTGGCAGAGCACACGGGCAAGCTGCACGCGCTGCTGCTCGCCGCCGGAAAGCTCTTGGTAGAAGCGGCCGGCAAAACCGTCGAGGTCGACGCGCGCCAGCGCCCGCTCCGGCAGGCGCGCATCCTCGCCCGGCAGCACGCCGGAGCGCCCGCCGATCAGGCCGAGGCGCACGATCTCGCGCACGGTGAACGGGAAGGACAGCGTCGTGGCCTGTGGCAGCACGGCGCGCAGCGTAGCTGCCTCGACCGGCTTCATGGCCGACAGGTCGCGGCCGTTGAGCGTGACGGTGCCGGTATAGGCGAGCTCGCCGGTCAGCGCCTTGAGCAAGGTCGTCTTGCCGGACCCGTTCGGTCCGACGATGGCCGAGACCTCGCCGGGCCGCGCGGCGAAATCGACATGCGAGACGATGCGCTTGCCGCCGATCGCCACCGAGATGTCGCGCGCTTCGATCATGGCAAGCTCACAGATCGATGACGCCGCGCTTGCGCAGCAGAATCCACAGGAAGAACGGCGCGCCGGCAACCGCCGTGACGATGCCGATCGGCAGCTCGGCCGGCGCGACGATGGTGCGCGCGACCGCGTCGGCGATGAGAAGCAGCGAGGCGCCGAGCAGGGCGGAAGCCGGCAGCAAATAGCGGTTGTCCGGACCGATCGCCAGCCGCAGGACATGCGGCACGACGATGCCGATGAAGCCGATGCCGCCGCTGACCGCGACCGAAGCGCCGACCGCCGCCGACACCGCGACGATGGCCGTGTATTTCAGCCGCTGCACCGGAATGCCGAGATGACCCGCGGTCGCTTCGCCCAGCGCCAGCGCGTTGAGGCCCCGCGACAGGAACGGCATCGCCGCCAGCGCCAGCACGATCACCGGCCCCACGGTGCCGATCTTCGGCCATGTCGAGCCGGCAAGCGAGCCGAGCTGCCAGAAGGTCAGGTCGCGCAGTTGCCGGTCGTCGGCCATGAAGATGAGGATGCCGGTGAGCGCCATGGCAAGGGCGCTGATCGCGATGCCGGCAAGCAGCATCGTGGCGACCGACGTCCGCCCCTGGCGCGTGGCGATGGCATAGAGCAGCAACGTCACCGCTAGCCCGCCGAAGAAGGCCGCGAGCGGCAGCGCGAGCGTGCCGAATGCAAGCGTGACGGGCGCAAGCCACGTGGCGCCGAGCACGATGATCGCTACCGCTCCCAGGCTGGAGCCGGCGGAAACGCCGATCAGGCCGGGATCGGCAAGCGGATTGCGGAACAGCCCCTGCATCACCGCGCCGCAGACGGCGAGCGCGGCGCCGATCAGCGCGCCGAGCAGCACGCGCGGCATGCGGATGTCGTAGACGATCAACTGGTCGCGCGCGGCCAGCGCCGCGTCGGCGGGCATGGCGCCTGTAAACCGGTCGTGGATGACGCGGACGGCGGAGGCGTCGGAGGCGCCCGACGTCAGCGACAGGAACACGCAGAGCGCGAGCGCCAGGCACAAGAGCAGGATGACAAGCCTTGCCCGGGCCGAGCGGTCGCCATCGGCCGCCATCACCCTGACCGCGCCGGCAATGGACTGTTCGGCCATCGCCGCTCAGTCCGTGACCTGGTTGCCATAGAGCGAGACGGCAAGATCATGGATGGCTTCGGCCGTGCGCGGGCCGAAGCCGAGCAGATAGCCGCCCCACATGCTGATCATCTTGCGGCTCGTGCCCGCCGGTGTCGAAGCGACGGCCGGGTTGGCGAACAGCTCCTCTTCCGAGATCGGCGGTCCGCCGCCCTTCATCGTCAGGATGACATCCGGCCTGGCGCTGACGATCGCCTCGTCGGTCATCCCTTTGTAGCCGGAAAAGCCCTCGACCGCGTTGACCGCGCCGGCAAGCTTGATGATGCCGTCGGCCGCGGTGTCGCTGCCCGCGGCAAGGATCTTGCCGCCTTGCGTCGACAGCACGAACAGCACGTGCTTGCGATCCTTGATCGCAGCCGTCTGCCTTTCCGCCGCCGTCAGCTTCGCGTCCGTCTCCGCGGCGAGCTTCTCCGCCTTCGCCTCGACCCCCAGCGCCTTGCCGACGATGCGTATCTTTTCGAGGATGCCCTCATGATTGTAGTGGTCCGGCACTTCGATGAAGGGCACGCTCGACTTCTTCAGCACGTCGACCGCTTCTTTCGGACCGCTGCCGTGCAGCGCCAGGATTCCGGTCGGATTGACCGACAGGACACCCTCGGGCGAGAGCGCGCGCATGTAACCGACATCCGGCAGCTTCACCGCCGCCTCGGGATAGTTGCTGGTCGAATCGCGGGCCACGAGACGGCCTTCCTCGCCGAGCGCGTAGACGATCTCGGTGATCGAGCCGCCTATGGAGGCGATCCGCGAGGTGTCCGAAAAGACGGCCACCCCCTCGTTAGCGCCGGCCGGCGGCGCGGTGGCCGCAAGCAGGACACCGAGCATCGGCGCAAGCGCCGCGCGGAAACTGAGAACAAAGCGCATTGGGTGCTACCTCATGCAGCGGTCGGATTGGGGATGCGGGGCAGGTTCTCGGCGAGAAAACGCCAGTCCTCGCGTTCGCCTTCGCCTTCATGGCGCTTGCCGAAGAACTGGATGATCATGCCGCCACTGGCGTCATAGGCCTCTAGCGAGGTGACATGGCCGTCCTTGGTAGGCTTCCGCACCGCCCAGACTTCATGGATGTGGTCGGTCCTCAGATGCAGATGGAAGGTCTCGTCGAGTACGTTGATCCACGGCCCCATCGGCTTGACCGACCTGATCGGGCCGGAATGGATCTGGATGCAGCCGCGGTTGCCCACGAAGCACATGATGGGCATCTCGCCTGCCGCCGCGTGATGGAACATGGCGCTCACCGCGTCGTTGTCGAGCGGCCAGGCATAGTCCTGGCCCACCATGCGCACCGCCTCGCGGCGGCTGAGCTTCAGCGTCTTCAGCATGCCAAAGAACTGATGCACGTCGGTGAGCCGGCTCCAGCGGTCGCGCAGATCGTCGATCGAGGCGGCAGAACCCTGCCCCTCACCCTCCCCGTCCGCCGCGCTTGGGAGGATCGCGACGGTCGGCTCCTGGTTCGACGATTCGAGGCTCGCCACCAATTTCTGGTAGGCATAGAGATTGGATGCGGGCTTCAGATGCACCTTGTGCACCGCCTCGCCCGCCGCATCGAAGAACTGCAGGCTGCGGCGGATTTCGCCGCCGTCGCGTTTCTCTACGGCAAAGCCATGCGCCCAGACCTTCGGGAAGATGCGCAGGTCGATGTTTTCGCCGAGCACCATGGCGTTGTGGTTGCCGGTGACGACCTTGTCGTAGACGCCGATCTTTTCATGCACGGCGCTTTCGTTGCGGGTCAGCGCCATCACTTCGCCGACCGCCTCGAGGCCGGTCAGCAGATCGTTGACGCGCGGCTCGACGCGGACGGCGCCGACGCCGCAATGCGCCGCGACCAGATCCGCTTCCGAAATGCCCAATTGCGTCGAAAGATCGCGCTCCCGCATTTTCGGATTTTCTTCTCGCGCCCGCCGGATTTCCTCCGGCGACGGCTTAACGCGCTGGTCCATGACTTCCACCTGCAATGTCTTCCACCTGTGATGCCTGATCTGTGCTCGCCTGCCCCACCGCCGATCCTCACTTGTTGAGGATCAGCTTGCCCTGGCGGGTGATCTTCAGGCGGTAAAGCGCGCCGTGATGCTCGATGCCGATCTCGTGTTCACCCTGGAACAGCGTGTTGCTGGACAGCGTCCTCACCGCCAACGGCACCCTTTCGTAACGCATCTGCGTGTCTTCCGGGCGGCGGACGCGATAGCGGAAATCGTTGGGATTGTGCGTGTTCATCGGGTCGGTCCTTTCCTCTGACGGCCATCTTGGCCGCAGCCTCGTAAAATGCCGATTAAATTCTTGACTCGAATAATCATGTTTACTAGTCAGTGCATTACCGGACTAAATGAGTCAACATTTAAGACGCCGGACGTGATCAAAGACGCCGGACGTGATCAAAAATGCGAGCGAGCCACTGGCCAGCCAGCTGTGAGCCTGAATCTGGAGTTGGGGCATGGGGTTGGTGACTTGGGGACGGACGGGCCTGGCGGGCGACAGCGCGGGCCCAGGCTTCCGATCGTTGGCGCGGGCGGTGGCGATATTGATGGCCGGTTCGGCGGTGATCGCGCTTGGCGCGCCCGCCGCCAAAGCGCAGCAGGCCGCGCAGCCGGCGGCCGACCAGCAGCAGGCCGATCAGAAAAAGAAGGCTGATGAAACCCTGCTCGACAAGATCCTCGTCATCAGCCGCACCGGCGAAACGGCGATCCAGTCGCTGGCCTCGGCCAGCCATGTCGACCAGGAGCAGCTCGACCGCCGCATGGCGACCACGCCCAACGAAATGCTGCTCGGCGTGCCCGGCGTCGCCGTGCAGGCCGACGCGCGCCGCGTCAGCTCCAGCATCAACATCCGCGGCCTGCAGGATTTCGGCCGCGTCGCCGTCATCGTCGACGGCGCCCGGCAGGACTTCCAGCGCTCGGACCACGGCACGCAGTCGACCTTCTATGTCGATCCCGAGCTCATCAAGTCGGTCGACGTCATCCGCGGTCCGGTCGCCAATACCTACGGTTCCGGCGCCATCGGCGGCGTCGTCTTCTTTGACACCAAAGACGCAGCCGATTTCCTCAAGCCGGAAGAGACCTGGGCCGGATCATTGACCGGGCGCTATGAAAGCAACGGCAAAGGCTGGACCACCAGTGCCACCGGCGCCTACCGGATCAACGAGAACTGGGACGTTCTGGGCAACATCGTCTACCGCGACTACGACGACTACAAGAATGGCGGCGGCGATACCGTTGCCGGCACCGGTTTCGACGTGTTGAGCGGCCTGCTCAAGACCACCATCCGCCCGACCGAGAACAGCGAACTGAAGCTAGGCTGGGTCGGCTCCAAGGACGGCTGGACGGAAACCAGCGGCGGCGTGCCGGCCAATGACGTCGATCTGAAGTCGAACACCTTCACGGCCCGCTACAACATCACCGACGATGCCAAGAGCTGGCTCGACCTCCACATCAATGCTTCCTACAACAAGACAGTTCTCGACCTGACCACGCTCACCGCGCAGAATCGCTTCGACCCGACCACCGGCCTGCCCGTGGTGCTGCCGGCCGGCTCGCTATCCACTTTCGACGTCGGCACGACCGGCATCGACATCTGGAACACGTCGCGCTTCGAGACGGCGAGCGTCGCCCACGAATTGACCTATGGCGGTGACTGGGTCGGCGACGATGTCGAGACCGGCGGCACGGCCGGCGGCGACAGCTTCTACACGCCGTCGGGCAAGCGCAACGTCTCCGGCGCCTATATCCAGGACAAGCTGACCTGGGAGTGGCTCGAGGTCGTTGGCGGCCTGCGCTACGACAATTACAGCCTGAAGGACGACACGAACGAGACCTCCGGCGACCGGGTATCGCCGCGCATCACCATCGGCGTCTCGCCCTTTGAAAGCGCCGGCCTGGCCGGCCTGCAATTCTACGGCACCTACGCGGAAGGCTATCGCTCGCCCTCGCTGACCGAGACGCTGATCAGCGGCAACCATCCGGCCGGCGTCAGCTTCCCGTTCCTGCCCAACCCGAACCTGAAGCCCGAGACCGGCAAGACCGTCGAGTTCGGCGTCAACTACAAGCAGAACGATATCATCGAGGGCGGCGACGCGCTGCGGCTCAAGGCTGCCTATTTCAACAACAATGTCGACGACTACATCGACGGCGTGACGCTCTCGCCCTTCGATCCGACCAGCGGCTGCCCGTTCGGCCCGGGCATTCCGATCTGCTTCCAGTACCAGAACTTCGCCAAGGCCAAGATCGACGGCTTCGAGCTGGAAAGCGTCTACGACGCCGGCTGGGGCTATGCCGGCCTGTCCGCCTCCATAATCAATGGCCACACCATCTCCTATGAAGGCGAGCGCGCCGACCTGGCCACCATTCCCTCCTCGCAGGTGACGGCGCAACTTGGCTTCCGCTTCCTCGAAGACAAGCTGACCGTCGGCGGCGAGGTGCAATACAACGGCAAGCCCAAGGGCAATCCGGTGGCCAAGGACTTCACGCTGGTCAACGCCTTCGCCAGCTACCAGGCGACGGACAATCTCAAGCTCGACTTCCGCGCCGACAATCTGTTCGACGTCAAATACACCAACCCGCTCAACGGAAGCACGACCGCCGTCCTCTACGAACCCGGCGTCACGCTGAAGCTGGCGGCAACCATGCGCTTTGGAGGTTGAGGAAGACATGAAACGCTTGACGGCATCCTTTCGTCTGCTGACCTCGACGTTTGCGATGTCGCTTGCGATGGTGCCGGCGTGGGCCCAGTCCGCGCCGGCTCCGGCCCTGAACCTGGAGCTCAATGCGGCACAGCCTTCGGACCAGGGCTGCCGGCTGACCTTCGTCGTCAACAACGCGCTCGGCGCCGAGCTGTCCAAGGCGGCTTTCGAGATTGCGCTGTTCAACGAGGCCGGAATCGTCGACCGCCTCACGGTGCTCGATTTCAAGGACCTGCCGGCCGGCAAGACCAAGGTCACGCGCTTCGATCTCGCCGGCGCCGACTGCGGCAAGCTCAGCCGCGTGCTGATCAACAGCGCGACCGAATGCGCCGGCACCGGCGTCGAGCCGGCGGCCTGCATGCGCGGCCTGAAGACCTCGACCAGGACCGCCATCGCTTTCGGCGTATAGGGGTGGGACTGCATCCGGCCTTCCCGCTTGACGCAATGGCGTGGCCTGCCTGCGGTCCGCCGCCATGGGCGGCAACCGATCTTGATTTGACAATTCCTTGTCGCGTGCGGCAGGTCTCGGCGCGAGACATGCAGGATATCGATCACCCTTCCGATGCAGGCAGTGAGCTGGCGATCAAGCCGGCCGAGCCACTCATGCGGACGCGGCAATCCGCGGGAGACCGCAGATGGACGGTGGCGATCATCGCCTCTGGCCTGCTCCATGGCGCCGCCGCGGCGGCGTTTCTGATCGCACCCGCGGGGACTTTCGACTCTGCGGACCCGATCAGGGCCGAGGGCGCCGACCAGTCCGGCGCCAACGTCATCGGCAGCGCCTTGGATGACCAGGCGTCCGGCGCGGTGGATGTTACCCTGGTGCCGGATCCGCAACCGGCAAAACGCCAGGCTGTCCAGCCCGCTCCGCCGGCCGAGTCGCCGCAGCCGGTAAGTGAACAGGTGACGCCTCAGCCTCCGCCGGAAGCCCTCAAGGAGCCGGCCCCCACGCCGGACATCCTGGCGGCCGCCACGCCGCGCCAGGATGATCGGAGCGTCCCCACGGACAGCAAGCCGACGCCTGCGATCGAGCCGCAAAGCACACAGGCGCCCCCTGCCGAGCCTGGGCAATCACTGGTCCCGAGCGCGACATCGAGCGCACCAGCCGGATCGGCGGGGCCAAGTGAAACCGTTGAACCGCGCGGCACGGCGGATGGCGACACGCGCGATGCACCGGTCATCGCCAGCAAGGGTAAGAAACAGGCCGCCGGCAATGCGCTCGAATCCCGCTACAGCGGTGAAATCCAGAAGAAGCTTGCCCGCGCCAACCGTCGCGTTTCGAAATCGATCCAGGCCAAGGCTCGCAACAATGCCAGGGTGGTTTTCGTCGTCGCGGCCGACGGCAGCGTCAGCGACCTGCAGCTCGCTGAGAGTTCAGGGTCCGCCGAGCTCGATCAGTTCGCTTTGACGCTGGTGCGCAAGCAGGCACCGTTCCCTCCCATTCCACCCGAGACCGGAAAATCAAGTTGGGTGTTCAAGGCGCGGATCGGCCCTTTTTAAACCTTCGCCATCCTAGGAATTCGTCCATTTCGAAAGGAACCAGATGTATATCGCCATGAACCGCTTCAAGGTCCAGAACGGCTCGGAAGAAGCTTTCGAGGACGTCTGGAAGAACCGCGATTCAAGCCTCTCCGAAATGCAGGGTTTCAGGGAGTTCCACCTGCTGCGCGGGCCGGTCAACGAGACCGAGGGCTACACGCTGTTCGCCTCGCACACCGTCTGGGCAAGCCAGGAGGATTTCGTCGCCTGGACGAAATCGGAGAACTTCCGCGCCGCCCATCGCAATGCCGGCGGCTCGAAGGTGCACTATCTCGGCCATCCCCAATTCGAGGGCTTTTCGGTCGTCGAAGGCGCCTGACCGTCGCCGGTTCGCGACGGCGCTTCCAGCCTTGCTGCCTGTTACGCAGCCGCCAGCAGGCTGGCGTTACCGCCTGCGGCCGTCGTGTCGACGCAGACCGCGCGCTCATGCGCGTAAGCCGCCGGGTTGAGCACCTCGCTGACCAGCGGCACGATCGGACCGGAGCGCTCGGCAATCACCTTGCGCACGATCCGCGCCGCCTCCGGCGTGCCGGAGAAGGCGACGACATCGACCCGCAGCGAGCGCGCCTCGACCGGATCGGGCCGGCCGTCGATAGCCGCCAGCGGCAGGCCCTTGCCGGTCAGCGCCGACAGCGCCGCCGGAGCGCCCGGCGCCACCGCCAGCACGGCATTGCCGGCCGCGAGCGCCTGGATCGTCTGGGAGAGCAGCGTCTCGGCATCCGGGCCGAGGCACAGCACCCTCCCGCGCGGCGACAGCGACAGCGTGTTGGCCTCGCCGGTCGGTCCCGGCAGGTCGACCTGGCCGAAATCGAGGCTTGCTGCCGCGGCGATCGCCGCCGCGCCCTTGCCGCGCAGATGCTTTCTCAGGATCGCCACGCGATCCGGCCGCGTCGACCAGCCGCCGAGCGTCGGATCCGGCAGATTGTCGGCAAGCTCCGTCGCGGTCACCTTGTGACCCTCGCCAAGCTCGGTGCCCGCCTCCGGCCCCTTGCGGAAACGGCGCAGGTAATGCGGCCCGCCGGCCTTCGGGCCGGTGCCCGAAAGCCCCTCGCCGCCAAAGGGCTGCGAGCCGACGACGGCGCCGATCTGGTTGCGGTTGACATAGATGTTGCCGGCATGGATGCCGTCGACGAAATGCTGGACGCGGCCCTCGATGCGGGTGTGCAGGCCGAAGGTCAGGCCGTAGCCCTTGCGGTTGATGGCGGCGATCACCGCGTCGATCTCGTCGGCATCGAAGGTCGCGACATGCAGCACCGGGCCGAACACCTCGCGCTCCATTTCCTCTATGCCTTTGACGCGGAAGACATGCGGCGCGACGAAACGGCCGGTTGCCGGCGCTTCCAATTTCGCGATCAGCCGACCCTCCAGACCTTTCTTCTTGCAATAGTCGCTGATCGAAGCTTGCGCCTCGTCGTCGATGACCGGGCCGACATCGGTCGAGATTGCCCAGGGATTGCCGATAGTGAGCGCTTCCATCGCGCCTTTCAGCATCTGCAGCATCTTCTTCTCGACGTCCTTCTGGACGTAGAGCACGCGCAGCGCCGAGCAGCGTTGGCCGGCGCTCTGGAAGGCCGAGGCGAGAATGTCGCGCACCGCCTGCTCCGGCAGCGCGGTGGAATCGACGATCATCGCATTCAAGCCGCCGGTCTCGGCGATCAGCATGGCATCGGGCGCCGCGGTTTCGGCCAGCTGCTTTTCGATCAGCTTGGCAACCTCGGTCGAGCCGGTGAAGCAGACACCGGCGATGCGCGGATCGGCGGTGAGCGGCGCGCCGACCGACGGGCCATCGCCCGGCAGAAGCTGGATGACGTCCTCCGGCACACCGGCCTCGCGCAGCATCTCGACGGCGCGGAAGGCGATCAGCGGCGTCTGCTCGGCCGGCTTGGCGACGACCGAATTGCCGGTGACCAAAGCCGCGGCGATCTGGCCGGTGAAGATCGCCAGCGGGAAGTTCCACGGCGAGATACAGACGATCGCGCCGCGCGCTTGCGTGCCCGCTTCGGCATTCGCCGCCTCGGTCGCGTAGTAGCGCAGGAAGTCGACCGCCTCGCGCACCTCGGCGACCCCGTCGGCCAGCGACTTGCCGGCCTCGCGGGTGGCGAGAGCGAAGAATTCGGCGGCATTGGCTTCGTAGAGGTCGGCGGCGCGGTTGAGGATCGCGGCGCGCTCGGCAACCGGGCGCTTCGCCCAGGCGGGTTGCGCGTCGACGGCGATGCGCACGGCGGTCGCCGCCTGTTTGGCCGCCGCCTCGTGCACGGTGCCGACGATCTCGTCGGGCTTGGCCGGATTGACGATCTGGCGCGGCTTGCCGTAGCCGGCGGCGCGCGTGACCGGCTTGGCGTGCCAGCGGTCCGTTCCGGCGAATTCCGCCCTCGCCTTCTCGATGGCCGCAAGCGTCACCGGATCGGTGATGTCGAAGCCCCTGGAATTGCGGCGTCCGGCGCCGAAAATCGCGGCGGGGCGCGCTATCGCCGGATTGGCGGCCGGCCCCTGCGTCTCGATGGCCTCGAGCGGATCGCGCGCGATCTCCTCCGGCTCGACTTCCTCGTCGGTCAACTGGTGGACGAAGGAAGAATTGGCGCCGTTTTCCAGCAGACGCCGCACCAGATAGGCGAGCAGGTCGGAATGCGCGCCGACCGGCGCGTAGATGCGGCAGCGCGTGCCTTCGGCCTGCCGCACCGTCTCGTGCAGCGCTTCGCCCATGCCGTGCAGGCGCTGGAACTCGAAGCTGTCGCGGTCCTTCGCCATCGACAGGATGGCCGCCACGGTATGCGCATTGTGGGTGGCGAACTGCGGGTAGATGCGGTCGGTCATCGACAGCAGCTTTTTCGCGCAGGCCAGATACGAAACGTCGGTGTTGGCCTTGCGGGTGAAAACCGGATAGCCGGACAAGCCGAGCGTCTGCGCCCGCTTGATCTCGGTGTCCCAATAGGCGCCCTTCACCAGCCGCACCATGATCCGGCGGTCGAATTTTTTCGCGAGCGCATAGAGCCAGTCGATGGCGAAGGCCGCGCGCGGGCCATAGGCCTGGACGACGACGCCGAAACCGTCCCATCCGGCGAGCTCCGGCTCGGCCAGCACGCGTTCGATGACGTCGAGCGACAGGTCGAGCCGGTCTGCTTCCTCGGCGTCGATGTTGAGGCCCATGCGCGAATGCCGCGCCGCTAGCGCCAGCGACAGAAGCCGCTCGGCCATCACCGGCAGCATCTTTTCCTTCTGCGCCTCTTCGTAGCGCGGGTGCAGGGCCGAGAGCTTCACCGATATGCCGTGGTTGTAGCGGATGTCGGGCCCGTTGGAGCCGGAATCGAGCGACGAGATCGCGTCGGCATAGGCGCGGTGGTAGCGCAGCGCATCGGCTTCCGTGCGGGCCGCCTCGCCCAGCATGTCGAAGGAATAGAGATAGCCCTTCTGCGTCATCGGCCGGCCACGCTTGATCGCCTCGGCGATGGTGCGTCCGAGCACGAACTGCTCGCCCATCTCGCGCATGGCGGCGGCCACCGCCTTGCGGATCACCGGCTCGCCCAGCCTGCGCACCATGGCGCGCAGCGTGCCTTCGATGCCGCCCTCGCCTTCGTCGAGCACGCGGCCGGTCAGCATCAGCGCCCAGGTCGAGGCGTTGACGAAGATCGAGCTCGAGCCGCCCGAATGCGCCGACCAGTCATGCGGCGCGATCTTATCGGCGATGAGGTCGTCCATCGTCTCGGTGTCGGGCACGCGCAGCAACGCTTCGGCCAGGCACATCAGCGCCACGCCTTCCTTGGTCGATAGGCCGTAGGCCGAGAGGAAGACCTCCATCAGCCTGGGGTCGGTCGAGCCGCGCACCGCCCGCACCAGATCGGCCGCGCGGGCCGAGATCGCCTTGCGCTCCGGCGCCGAAAGCCCCGCCGTCGCCGACAGGCGCTTCACCGCCTCGTCTTCGTCGGGCAAATAATTGGCGCGGATCTGCTGGCGGATGGCGTCGAGCGGCATGTCTGGTCCATGAAAGCGAGCGTGAGCGAGCGGTCTGGCGGTCGCCGGACCGAATGGCGCAAGCTAGCACAGCTGCGAATTTCAGTCGGTCCAAAGAAATCGACAAAGCAGTCCGTTCGATCTATCATATAGGTATCCTTTCAATCGTATTGACTGCAATATCGATGATTGAAGACCAATTGGACCGCATCGATCGCAACATCCTGGCCGCGCTCGGGCGCGACGGCCGGCTTTCCATGTCGGAACTCGCAAGCAAGGTCGGCCTGTCGAAGACACCGGTGCAGGCGCGCGTTAAGCGGCTGGAGAAGGACGGCTACATCAGAGGCTACCGCGCCGTCATCGACCGCGAGCGCATGGGTGAAGGCCACGTCGCCTTCGTCCAGGTGAAGCTGTCGGACACGCGCTCGGCGGCATTGGACGCTTTCAACCGCGCGGTGCAGGGCGTGCCGGAGATTGAGCAATGCCACATGATGGCGTCGAGCTTCGATTATCTCTTGAAGGTCCGCACCACCGACATCGCCGCCTATCGGCGGGTGCTCGGCGAGCGCATCTCGGCCCTGCCCCATGTCGCCCAGACCTCGACCTTCGTGGCGATGGAGACGGTGAAGGATCGCTAATCCGACAGCGTTTTCAGGAAAGCCACCAGCGCCGCCCGCTCACGCTCGGAAAGGTCGAGCGAGTGCACTTCGGAAACGCCTTCGACGGCAAGCGGCGCCTTCGAATAATGCGCCACCACCTCGTCGAGTGTCGCGAACTGTCCGGCATGCATGTAAGGCGGCCGGCTTGCGGCGCCCCTGAGCGACGGCGTCTTGTAGGCGCGCATGATCTGCGGACCGTCCTTGACCATGAAGCGCAGCTCGCGGCAGGCGCTTTCGTCGCCGTCGCGGAATTTGCCGAGGCAGTTGAACGGGTCGGCCTCGACCTGCGCCACCGCATCGACGCGCCCGCGGTCCGGCGGCAGCCCTTCGACCGGCGGCACGCCGGTGTTGTGGAAGGAATTGTCGGTGAAGCGCGGGCCATTGTGGCAGGTCACGCAGTTGGCCTTGCCGATGAACAGCTTCAGCCCGAGAATCTCCTCCGGCGAGAACGCGGCGTCGCCTTGCGGCGCTGCCCCGGTGGCCAGATCGATGGCGAAGCGGTCGAAGCGCGTTTGCCGAGGCTCGATCGAGCGTTCGAAGGCGGCGATCGCCTTGCCGATATTGGCATAGACGCGGTTGACGTCGTCTTGCTGGCCGGCGGGCATGGCGTTCCACGCCGCCTTCTCGGCATCCGTGCCGAGCGGGCTGGCGTTGGCCGGCACGGTCGAAAGGTCCGGCAGCGGCCCGAAGATGCGTTCATAGCGCTCGCCGAACCGCTTCTTGATGTAATGCGCGAAGGCGGCGCGGTTTCCCGCTTGCTCCAGCGGATTTTCCAGCGGCGTCAGCGCCTGCGCCCACAGGCTGTCGCGCCTTCCGTCCCAGAAGAACCAGGGATCGCGCGCCACGCCGGCCAGCGGCATGGTGCGGCGGTTGGTGCGGCTGACGCCGACCGCCTGCGGCAGGTCGTCCTGGAACTGGCGGTCGATCTTGTGGCAGGTCGAGCAGGACACCGTCCCGTCGCGGCTCATGTCGACATCGAAGAACAGCGTCGAGCCAAGCGCGGCGGCCGCCGGCACATCCGCATACTGGTTCGTGGTGTCGGGTTTGAGCGAGGGCAAGGTGTTCAACGCCAGTGACGCGATGGTCTTCTTCTCCGGATCGCTGAACTGCGGCTTGCCGCAACCGCCGAGGAGCAAAAGCGTCGCCAATGCGAGCAGACCTGCAACGCTGGCCAGCCGTCTCATCGCCCCCTCACAACACGACGTTGAAGACGACGGAATCGGACCCGGCCGCCGCCGAAATACCAAAATGCAGCTGCCACCAGCCGCTCATCGTGAACTTCACGCCGTCGATGCGGTAGCGTCCGTCGCCGAGGTAATCGGTCGCCTGCGGACTGGTCGGCAGGCCGTGGTCGTGCTGCGGCATCCCGCCCGAAACAGTGATGGCGGCGCCCTCCACCGGCGCGCCGGCGGCGGTCTTCAGCGTCAGCAGCCAGGACTGCAGCTCGCCCTGCCGGATCACGCCGCGCTCCGGCTCGAAACTTGCGACGAACAGGCCGTTCGCCGTCTTCTTGGAGCGTGAAATGTCCGGGCCGGACGCCGATTGCGGCAGCATCAGATAGACCGCGGCCACGATGCCGACCAGCAGAACGGCAAGGCCGAGACCCGCAAGAATGTAACGCCATATCGATGCCAAACCCGTTCCTCTTCGGCTGCTAACGTCGCGGGCCGCTTGTGGCGTCCCACCCTGCCTGTGGGAAATCGCTTCTGGCGCAAAATTCGCCGCTAGCCAAGCATGGCGCTGCCGGCCGCAAAAAGCTACAGCAACAATATCTTAGGAAGGGACAAGCCCGCATGGACAAGGGTATCGCGTCGATCGGCGAATGCATGCTGGAACTGTCGGGCCAGACCGGCCCGAACTGGCGCATGGGTTTTGCCGGCGATACCTTCAACACGCTCTGGGCGTTGCACGCCTTGAGCCCGGATCGGCCCGCGACCTACGTGTCGGCCTTCGGCGACGACCCCTTCTCGCGCGATCAGATTGCCTTCCTTGCCGAGAACGGCATAGGCGTCGGCAACAGTCCGGTCATTGCCGGCGCGCGCCCCGGCCTTTACGCCATAACGCTCACCGGGGCCGAGCGCGCCTTCACCTACTGGCGAAGCGACGCGGCCGCGCGCCAGCTTGCCTCCGATCCGGCAGCACTTGCGAAAAGCCTTGAAAACCAGGCGCTTGTCTATCTTTCCGGAATCACCCTGGCAATTCTGGACGAGGCCGCGCGGAAAACTTTGCTGACGGCCATAGTTGCGGCCCGGGCCGCCGGCTCGCTCGTCGCTTTCGACCCGAACTACCGGCCGCGTCTGTGGCCGAGCCGCGAGGCGGCGCAGGCCGCGATCCTGGAAGCGCTTGCCGTGGCAGACATCGCGCTGCCGACTTTTCCTGACGAGCAGATGCTGTTCGGGGATCCGACGCCGCGGGCGACGGCGGAGCGCCTTGCCAAACTGACCGGCGAGATCGTGGTCAAGAATGGCGAGCAGCCGGCCCTGATTGCGCTGAACGGCATTTTACAAGCTGTCGATGCGGTGCATGTGGCCGCCCCCGTCGACACCACCGGCGCTGGTGATTCCTTCAATGGCGGCTATCTCGCTGCGCGGCTTGCCGGCCATGCGCCCGACGCCGCCGCTCGCCGCGCGCATAAAGTCGCCGCCGCGGTCGTGCAGGTTCGCGGCGCGCTTGCCCCGTTCGATACGTTGAGGGCAGCCTTCGACAGTTAAGCTCCGTCGAAGCTTAGGCAGGCATCACTTCAATATCGTCGAACTTTAAGGCAGCCGGAACCGATATTCCGTCACCTGATGGTAGATCTGCCCCGGCCACAGCGTCGCCTGCGGGAAATAGGGCCGGTTCGGCGCGTCAGGCCACGTCTGCGCTTCGAGGCAGAGGCCCGAAAACGCCCTGTAGCGGCGACCGTCGAGCCCCGGCGATGTCGGCGCGACGAACTGACCGCTATAGAGCTGCAGTCCCGGTTCGGTGGTCCACACTTCCATCTCGACGCCTGAATTGGCGCCTTGCACCCAGGCAGCCTGGTGTAGCGGCCCGCGGCTGGAGGCCAGGCAGTAATTCAGGTCATAGCGAAGCTGCTCGCCTTCCATTTCCATGCGCAGCGCCCGCGCCTGCCGAAAATCGAAAGGCGTGCCGTCGACCGGCTTCACCACGCCGGTCGGGATCATCTCGTCATCGACGGGCGTGTAGGCGCCGGCGTTGAGCATCAACCGATGGTCGAGGATGTCGCCCGCCCCGCCATCGTCGAGATTGAAATAGGAGTGCTGCGCGAGGTTGCAGAGCGTCGGCTCCTCGCAGGTCGCGGTCAGTTCCATGCTGAGCGTGCCGGGGATCTTCAGCCGGTAGGTGCAGGTGACGTCGAGCGCGCCCGGGAATCCCATGGCGCCGTCCGGATCGTGCAATGTCAGCGTCACGAAATCGCGGCCGTGCAGCGAGACGGTCCATGGCCGGTGGAAAAAGCCTTCCGAGCCGCCATGCAGCGTGTGCTTGCCGAGAAAATTCTGCTCGGTCTGGTAGCGGTTGCCGGCGATGGTGAAGCGGCCGCCGCCGATGCGGTTGGCGAAGCGTCCGACTACCGCCCCGAAGAAGGCGCGGTCGGTCTCGTAGGGTTCGAAACGGTCGTAGCCCAGCACCAGCGGCGCATCGTGGCCGCTCAGCCTGAGATCCTGGACGATGGCGCCAAGCCCGATGATGTTGGCGGTGATGCCGCCGCCGCGAATGGTGAAGCGGCGCACAGCCTCGCCCGCCTGCGTCGTGCCGAAGACCTCGCCGTCTTTCATCGCCATGCCCGAAATGTCATTTCCTGATCCGTGGATTTAGGCCGATGGCGCATCATCCGGCAAGGGCAGGCCAAACGCCTGCCCTATCCCAGGGATCGATATCAGAGTCCGAGGCCGCCGAAACAGGCATATTTGGTATCGAGATAGTCCTCGATGCCCTGATGCCCGCCTTCGCGGCCGAGACCGGATTCCTTGACGCCGCCGAACGGCGCCTCGGGCGTGGTGATCAGGCCTTCATTGACGCCGACCATGCCGTATTTCAGGCCTTCCATCACCCGGAAAGCGCGACCGAGATCGCCAGTGTAGAAATAGGCGGCGAGGCCGAACTCGGTGTCGTTGGCCAAGGCGACCGCCTCTTCCTCGGTCTCGAACTTGAACACGGGCGCGATCGGCCCGAAGATCTCTTCCTTCATGAAGCGCATCTTCGGCGTGGCGTCGGCAATGACCGTCGGCTGGAAGAACGAGCCGCCCAGCGCATGGCGCTTGCCGCCGGCGACGACCTTGCCGCCCTTCGAGGTAGCGTCGGCAATGAACTCCTCGACCTTCTCGACCGCCTTCTCGTCGATCAGCGGCCCCTGCTGCACGCCTTCCTCCAGGCCCGAGCCGACCTTGAGGTTGTTGCTGGCGGCGGCGAACTTCTCGACGAACTTGTCATAGATGCCGGCCTGCACGAGGAAGCGGTTGGTGCACACGCAGGTCTGGCCGGAGTTGCGGTACTTGGCAGTGATGGCGCCGGCCACCGCGCGGTCGACATCAGCATCGTCGAAGACCAGGAAGGGCGCGTTGCCGCCGAGCTCCATCGACACTTTCTTGACCGTCGTTGCCGACTTCTGGATGAGGATCTTGCCGACCTCGGTCGAGCCGGTGAAGGTGATCTTCTTGACCAGCGGATTGGCGCAGATTTCGTCGCCGATCTCGCCAGCCGAACCTGTCACGACATTGACGACGCCTTTCGGGAACCCGACTTCCTCGACGAGCGCGCCCCAGGCGAGGCCCGAATAAGGCGTCTGCGAGGCGGGCTTGACCACCGCCGTGCAGCCGGCGGCCAAAGCCGGGCCGATCTTGCGGGCGAGCATCGAGGACGGGAAGTTCCACGGCGTGATGGCGGCGATGACGCCGACCGGCTCCTTGGTCACCAGGATGCGGCGGTCGCCCCATGGCGACGGCACGATGTCGCCATAGACCCGGCGGCCTTCCTCGGCGAACCACAGGATGTAGGCCGCGGCCGAGCCGATCTCGCCCTTGGATTCGGCGAGCGACTTGCCCTGCTCGATGGTCAGCAACTCGGCCAGCACGTCCTGATTGTCCATCATCGCGTCATGCAGCTTGCGCAGGAGCTTCGAGCGCTCGAGCGCGGTGGTCTTGCGCCAGCTCTTGAAGGCTTCCTCGGCGGCCTCGATGGCGCGGCGGGTCTCCGCCTTGCCGGCCTTCGGCACCGTGCCGATCTTGAGGCCCGTCGCCGGATTGTTGACGTCGATGGTCTGGCCGCTGTCGGCCTGCACCCATTCACCATTGATGAGATTGGCCTGGCGCATGAAATGACTGGTTTTCTGAAGCATGGTCTGGCCTCCGTTCGGCGCGCTGATCGGCCGTTTTTCTGGATATCCGTTGAAGCGTGCTCGCTAGCCGCACGCTGGCGCATTGCTCTTACCTAGGGAAAGGCGGGCAAGCAATCACAAGATGGCATATAGGGGTTGGGCCAGAAAAGGCGAGCGCGGATTGGTTGCGTGCGAGATTGGTGGAGGGATGTTGAGATTCAGGTCAGGCCGAGCCGAAAATAGCGATTTCCGAGAACCGGAGCGGAGCGTACCTAAAGTACGTGAGCACCGTGTTTGCAGGCCGGCATCACCTGAATAACGACATCCCTTATCCGAAGACGTGGATCACCACCGTCAACCAGAACGACGTGGTCACTACCGCGCTTGCGGTGGCAAGCGTCATCTGGTTCGAGGCCAGCGCCTGGCCGGTGTTGAACTGGACGGCGATCAGGTAGGAATTGATGCCCGAAGGAAGTGCTGCAACCACCACGGCGACCTTGGCAGTCAGCGGCGGCAGGCCGAGCAGCCACACGAAGGCCAGCACCAGCGCCGGCATCAGGAACAGTTTCAGTCCAGACAATGCCAGCGCCGGCCGGATATTGCCGGAGATGCCGAAGCGGCGCAGGCTGAGCCCCATGGCGAACAGCGCCACCGGACCGGCCGTGTCGGCGAGCGTGTCGACCAGCCGTTCGACAAGGTCCGGCAGCGCCGCGCCGGTGAGGCGCCAGGCAAGCCCCGCCAGGATGCCGATGATCAGCGGATTGATGAACAGCCGCCTGAGGAAGCTTTTGACGACGCGCAACGGATGCACCGTCTCGCCGCTGCCGCGCCCGAACATCTCGAACAGCACGATAGAGGCCATCATCATGATCGGCAGGTGGACCGAGACCAGCAGCGACAGCACCTCGAAGCCGCTGGCGCCGAATATGCCGAGGACGAAGGGCGCGCCGAGCAGCACGACATTGGAATAGGCCGAGGACACGCCGCCGACGATGCCCGCCCGGGCGTCCCGGCCGAAGACGCGCGTCACCACCAGATGGCCCGCGGCCCAGGTGACGGCGGCGGCCGCGAAATAGGCGCCCCACAGCGACCAGGGCGCGACGCCACGGAAATCCGATTTCACCATGGTCTGGAAGAGCAGCAGCGGCATCGCCACGTTGACGGCGAATTCGGAGATGCCCTCCCCGCTCGCCGGCTTCAGATAGAAGGTGAACCCGGCCATATAGCCGAGCGCCACAAGGCTGAAGACGAACAGGACGGTTTCGGTGAGTGGAGTCATTTTGCGGGCGGAGACATTTTTCCCGTGATAGGCGAGCCCTGACTGCGGTGCAATCGCGTCGAACGGAACGGCGCTCCATTTGCTCTGCTGCCCCGCTGCTTGTCTTTCAGCCTGCTTTGCGGTCCCTATATGCCAATCACGACCTTGCCTTTGCGGGCTGCCAAAGGACTTCCGATGCTGCGACTTGCCCTGGCGCTCTTCCTGCTTGCCGTTCCCACCCTGGCCCACGCGACCGATGCGGGCTGGGCGTTGCTGCGCGACGGCGGCCATGTCGTGCTGCTTCGCCATGCCTTCGTCACCGGAGCTGCCGACCCGGCCAATTTCGACATCGGCAATTGCGCCACGCAGCTCAACCTGTCGGAGCGCGGCAAGCAGCAGGCAAGCCGCATCGGCGCGCTGTTCGCGGCGCGCTCGGCGCCGATCGATCACGTGCTCTCCAGCCGCTACTGCCGCTGCCTCGACACTGCCCGCATCGCTTTCGAATCGGAGCCGCAGCCTTTCGCGCCACTCGACCTGCTCAAAACCGACCCGGCCGAAAAGGCCGCGCAAATGGCCGCGATCATGAAGGAAATAAGCGGCTATTCCGGCTCCGACAATCTGGTCCTGGTCACGCATGTGGAAAACATCGAGGCGCTCACCGGCGTAGCGCCGCGCGAGGGCGAGGCCGTGGTGGTGGAGCCGGAGGGTGATGGTCTCAAGGTGCTCGGACGGGTCACCTTCTAAGGCGCCGCGCGGCTAGTGTTGCCGAAATACAACTCCTGGAAGAAGCCGCAAATCCGCTGCGACAATGCCGCTTGCGACAACCCGTCGCAAGGGTCTATAGGCACGCTCCCGGTCACGAAAACCGAAGCGAGCACAACGGTTGGAGCTTTCGCCTCCGCCCGCGCAGCCGGCTTTGCCGCGCTGTGTACGGCGCCGTTTCGGGTGTTGGGATCGCCGATGTAGCTCAGAGGGAGAGCGCCGGATTTGGGTCCGGAGGTCAGGGGTTCGAGTCCCTTCATCAGCACCACGGATAGCTCAATTGGTTAGAGCATCAGACTCATAATCTGACTGTCGAAGGTTCGAATCCTTCTCCAACGGCCTGATAAGCCGACACCATCAGGTGGTGTTATCCAAAACGGTCCGGGGACCGGAATGCGAGGACTTCACGGACGGCAGGGGCTTCGGCCTCGCCGGGCGGCGAAGTTCTGCGCCATCGGCTCGCGGCCAGGCCCGCGGTGACGGTCAAGGCGCGGTGCGGCCGGCAAGGGAAGCTTCGGCTTCCGGCGCCCGCTTCGCCGCCCCGCGATCCGCTCCCGAGGGCCCGCCGCGGATCGATGCCACCGGTCCCCGGATCATTCGTGCCCGGGAAGATGAAGTACGACGACGTGAAACGAGAAACGAAAGGACGCTTCGACGCATGACGTGACGCCTCGCATGGGGCCATGCCCGACAGGAGTAAGACAATGAATACCATTCTCGCAAAGCTTCTTGGACGCCAGCGCGTCCTCGTGAAGGAAAGTGAACGTGCCGTCGCCCTCTACAAGGGCGAGATCCAGGCAATCCTGATGCCGGGCGAGCATTGGCTCGCCAACCGGCGCGGAAACCTGGAAATCTCCAGGCACGACCTGAAGAACCCGGAATTCGTCTCGGCTTACGAGAAGGCGTTGTTCGACAAGCTCCCGGACGTGGCCGCGCGTCATTTCACCGTCGCCCGCACCGGGCGCACGGATGTCGCTGTCATCGAGCGCGACGGCGCCCTCCACGCTATTCTGGCTGCGGATCGCAAGCTCGTGCTTTGGACCGATGCCGGACCGTGGAAGGTGACGTCTGTCGACACGGCGGCCGATCTCGCCGTCGATCCGGGCTTGATGCGCCGGATCGGCCAGGCCCGGAAGACGGAGCACATCTTCGTCAATCCGGTCGTGGACGGTCAGGTCGGGCTGCTCTTTGTGGACGGCGTCCTCGCCCGCACGCTTGAAGCGGGCGTGCACGCCTTCTGGAATGTCGGGCGCATGGTCCAGGTGAAGGTCGTCGACATCAAGCGCCAGTCGCTCGATGTCGCGGGGCAGGAAATGCTGACCAAGGATCGCGTGACGATCCGCGTCAACATCGCCGCCGAATACCGGGTCGTCGATCCGGTCAAGGCGGTGAGCACGGTGAAGGACTTCTCGGAAGCCCTCTACCGCGCCCTGCAGTATGCCTTCCGCAAGACGCTTGGCGCGCTCACGCTCGACCAGATCCTCGACAAGAGGGTGACGGTCGACGAGGACGCGGCGGCCAAGGTGCGCGACGACATGGCCGCGATCGGCGTCGAGGTCAGCGATATCGCCCTCAAGGATGTGATCCTGCCGGGCGATATGCGCGAGATCCTCAACCAGGTGGTCGCGGCCGAGAAGCAGGCCGAGGCCAACGTCATCCGCCGCCGCGAGGAGACGAACGCCACGCGTTCGCTGCTCAACACGGCCAAGGTGATGGCCGAGAACCCGGTGATGCTGCGGCTGAAGGAGCTCGAGGCTCTCGAAACCATCGCCGGCAAGGTCGAGCGGCTCACCGTCCACAACGGGACGGGCGGGCTGCTCAACGACCTGGTTAAGCTCCGCGACTGACGCATGTCGCCCAAAAGTGGTTCCGGTTTTGGAACAACGACATGCATCGGAATAGAAAGCTGACGCCGCGTAAAATGGGAAGGGCCGCCGGATAGACCGGCGGCCCTTCTTGCGTTCCCAAAGCCGGCATCCCATCTGCCCCGGCGCATCAGGCCTTTTCCTGCCGGGAAAAACCGATTAGACAGCGCCCAAACAAGATGCGGACAGATTCCGCCCGCAACCGAAGGAAGAGCCCTTGTCCACCACGTTCGAGAAAGTCGCCAAGATCATTGCCGACACCAGCGAGATCGATATCGACACCATCACGCCCGAGAGCCACACGATCGACGATCTCGGCATCGACAGCCTCGATTTCCTCGACATCGTCTTTGCCATCGACAAGGAATTCGGCATCAAGGTGCCGCTCGAGAAGTGGACGCAGGAGGTCAATGACGGCAAGGCCTCGACCGACGACTACTTCGTCATGAAGAACCTGTGCGCCAAGATCGACGCGCTGGTCGCGGCCAAGGCCGCCTGAGCCGGCTCGGGCGCGGTCTTGACGCGCCCTGCCAGCTGACCCACAACGGCCGCCCATGAGTTCTCACGACGTCGTCATCACCGGCATCGGCCTTGTCTCTTCGCTTGGAGAGGGTCCGGATGCGCATTGGCAGAAGCTCACCCGACCGGGCCTTGAGCCGGTGCTCGAGGCAGAGCGCTTTGCGCCTTACACCATCCATCCCCTGCCCGAGATCGACTGGAACCTGCAGATCGCCAAGCGCGGCGACCAGCGCCAGATGGAAACCTGGCAGCGCCTCGGCACCTATGTCGCCGGCCTGGCGTTGGATGACGCCGGCATCAAGGGCGACGACGAGCTTTGCGCGACCATGGACATGGTGGTGGCGGCCGGTGGCGGCGAGCGCGACGAAGCCGTCGATGCCGCGATCCTCGCGGCCTCGGAGAGCCGCAACGACCGCGACGTGCTGCTCAACGAGAAGCTGACCACGGAACTGCGGCCGACGCTGTTCCTGGCCCAGCTCTCCAACCTGCTCGCCGGCAACATCTCGATCGTTCACAAGGTCACCGGCTCCTCCCGCACCTTCATGGGCGAGGAAGGCGCCGGCGTCTCGGCCGTCGAGACGGCGGCCGCGCGCATCCGCTCGGGACAGTCGACCCATGTTCTGGTCGGCGGTGCCTTTCAGACCGAGCATTCCGACATGCTGCTCGGCTATGAGCTCGCCGGTTACCTGCATCGCGGCCCATGGAAGCCGGTCTGGCAACGCCAGGGCGCCGAAGGTGGCGGTGTGGTGACGGGCTCCGGCGGCGCCTTCCTGGTGCTGGAACAGCGCGAGCACGCAAAAAACCGCGGCCGCAAGATCTACGCCGAGCTTGGCCCCGTCATCTCCGGCCGCGCCAGGCGCCGGCGCGGCGAACTGAATGCCGAAATCGCCGCATTGCTGAAGCAGGCCGCCCTTCCCGACGGCGATCTGCTGACGATTTCCGCCGCTTCCGGCGCCCACGCCGCCACGGCGGCCGAAAAGGCGATGCTCGACGGCAACTCGGCTTTGGCCGTGCGCGCCTTCTCGACATTGACCGGCCATATGAAGGAGGCTCAATTCCCCTTTGCGGTTGCGCTCGCGGCAATGGCCGTCGACCGCAAGGCCGCCTACCCTGTCTTCGATGCCACAGCGGAACGGCAATTCGAGGGCGCGCCCAATAGCGTCCTTGCAACGGCGATCGGCTATCACCAATTCGAGGGCCTGGGGCTGATCAAGGCCGCCTAGAAAGAGACGCAAACATGGCCAATCTCCGAGACCATATGGGCAGGCCTATCGTCGCCGTGACCGGCATCGGCGTGGTGACCTCGCTCGGCGTCGGCAAGAAAGAAAACTGGGCGGCGCTGACCTCGGGCAAATCCGGCATCCATCCGATCACCCGCTTTCCGGTCGATCAGCTCAACACCCGCATTTCCGGCATGGTCGACTTCCTGCCGTCGAGCTCCAAGGGCGCCAGCCACCTCACCTACGAGCTGGCCGAGACCGCGGCCCAGGAGGCCGTCTCGGAAGCTGGGTTGGAGTCCGGCGATTTCGGTGGCCCGCTGTTCCTGGCCTCGCCGCCGGTCGAGCTCGACTGGGCCGACCGCTTCTCGCTCTATAATTCCGACAAGCAGGACGCTGGTGCCGAAAGGTTGCTGCGCGTGGCGCGCGGGTTGAAGGAACTGGATGTCTTCGAGACCACGCAGTTCGGCTCGATCGCCGATCGCCTGGCCGACCGCTTCGGCACGCGCGGACTGCCGATCACGCTGTCGACCGCCTGCGCCTCGGGTGCCACCGCCATCCAGCTCGGGGTCGAGGCGATCCGGCGCGGCGAATGCGACAAGGCGCTGTCGATCGGCGCCGACGGCTCGGCAACCGCCGAAGCGCTGATCCGCTTCTCGCTGCTCTCGGCGCTTTCCACCCACAACGATATCCCCGAGAAGGCCTCAAAACCCTTCTCCAAGGACCGCGACGGCTTCGTGTTGGCGGAAGGCTCCGGCGCGCTCGTGCTGGAATCGCTGGAAGCCGCCCTTGCGCGCGGCGCGACGATCCTCGGCATCATGCGCGGCTGCGGCGAAAAGGCCGACGATTTCCACCGCACCCGCTCCAAGCCCGATGGCTCGCCGGCTATCGCCGCCGTGCGCGCCGCCCTTGCCGATGCGGGCCTCGGCGAAGACGAGATCGACTACGTCAACGCGCACGGCACCTCGACGCCTGAAAACGACAAGATGGAGCACCTGTCGCTGTCCACCGTCTTCGGCGAGCGCATCGGCTCGATGCCGATCTCGTCGAACAAGTCGATGATCGGCCACACGCTGTCGGCCGCCGGCGCGGTCGAGGCCGCCTTTTCGCTGCTGACCATGCGCGAAAGCGTCATCCCGCCGACCATCAATTACGACAATCCCGATCCGGCTATCGTGCTCGATGTCGTGCCGAACAAGAAGCGCAACGCCGAAGTCGGCACGGTTTTGTCGAATTCCTTTGGCTTCGGCGGCCAGAACACCTGCCTTGTCATGGCGCGGGAACCGGTCTAATCGGACTTTTTCCGCTAATGCATGTCGCGCAAAAGTGAAATCGGTTTTTTGCGACAACGACATGCATAAACAAAGAAACTAAAGCGCATCGCGCTTTAGAGCAGAACCTGACAGGCCACATGCGCGCATTGCAACTTATCGAGGACCGCCGCCTTGAAACGGTGGACCTGCCGCCTCCCCCGCCGCCTTCGCTGGGCGAAGTGACGCTCCGCATCAAGGCGGTGGCGCTCAACCATATCGACGTCTGGGGCTGGCGCGGCATGGCGTTTGCCAAGCGCAAGCTGCCGCTGGTCGTCGGCGCCGAGGCCGCCGGCGAGGTCGAGGCGGTCGGACCGGGCGTCTCCAGCCTCCTGCCGGGACAGTTGGTGTCGATCTACGGCGCGCGCACCTGCGGGCTCTGCCGTGCCTGCCGCGAAGGCCGCGACAATCTCTGCGAGCATGTTTCCGGCGTCCATGGCTTCCATCTCGACGGCTTTGCCCAGGAGAAGATCAACCTGCCGGCGCGCCTTCTGGTGCCCGCGCCTCCCGACGTCACCGAAATCGGCGCGGCGGTCGCGCCGGTCACCTTCGGCACGGTCGAGCACATGCTGTTCGACAACGCGAAGCTGGAACCGGGCGAAACCATTCTCGTCCATGCCGGCGGCTCCGGCATCGGCTCCGCTGCCATCCAACTCGCCAAGAAGATGGGTTGCACGGTGATCACCACGGTCGGCTCGAACGACAAGATCGACAAGGCCAAGGCACTTGGCGCCGACCATGTGATCAACTACCGCGAGGATCGTTTCGAAGGCGTGGTGCGCAAGCTGACAAGGAAGAAGGGCGTCGACGTCGTGTTCGAGCATGTCGGCGCCGACACCTTCGCCGGCTCCATGCTGTCCTTGAGGCGCGGCGGCCGTCTCGTCACCTGCGGTTCGACCTCCGGCGTGTCGACGCAGGTCAACCTGATGCAGCTCTTCCAGCAGCAGCTGAAATTGCTCGGCTCCTTCGGCTGCCGCATGGAGAACATGGCCAACGCCATGCAGAAGATGGCGACGGGGCTCGTTGCCCCGGTCATCGATACCGAAGTCGGCTTCGACGACATCGACGCCGCGCTGAAGCGCATGGAAGGCCGCGACGTCTTCGGCAAGATCATCCTGCGCGTTTCCTAGGACAAGATGGTCGGCAAGGTGTTCAGGAAAGCCCGCCGGGACTTCATGTTCCGCTACGGCCGGCGGCTGCGCCAGCTGGAGCATTGGCTGGTCGCGAAGCTCGCTATCGTTCTGCTCTCGCTGCTGCGCCTTCTGCCGCCGGACAGCGCGCTCAATTTCGCCGACCGCATCGCCCGCCGCATCGGTCCGATGGTCGGGCGCCATCGCGTTGCGGTCAACAATCTGCGCCTTGCCTATCCGCAAAAGAGCGACGCCGAGATCGAAGCCATCGCGCGCGACATGTGGGGCAACATGGCCTGCCTCGCGGCCGAGTACATCTTCCTCGACGCGCTGTTCGACTTCGATCCGAACGCTTCGAAGCCGGGCCGGGTCGAGGTGCGCGGCGTCGAGCATTTCCTCGAGATCGCCGATGAGAAGAAGCCGCATATCCTGTTCACCGGCCATCTCGGCAATTTCGAGCTGCTGCCGGTGGCCGCCGCCACGTTCGGCATGAACATCACGGCGCTGTTTCGCCCGCCGAACAACCCCTATCTCGCCGACTACATCCACTCGACGCGCCGCTCCTCGATGGGTGCCCTGCTGCCCTCCGCCGCCGGCGCGTCGTTCGCCCTTGCCGCCATCCTGGAGAAGGGCGGCAATATCGGCGTGCTGGTCGATCAGAAATTCTCGGGTGGCGTGGAGACGACTTTCTTCGGCCGCCGGTGCCAGAGCAACCCGATGCTCGGCATGCTGGCCCGTCACTATGACTGCGATGTCTACCCCGCCCGCTGCGTCAGGCTGCCGGGCAACCGCTTCCGTCTGGAAATCGAGGACAGGCTGACCTTGCCGCGCACCGAAGGCGGCAGTGTCGATGTCGCTGCCACCACCCAGTTGCTCACCGATGTGGTCGAGCGCTGGGTGCGTGAGGACCCTGGACAGTGGATGTGGTTCCACAAGCGCTGGGAAATCAGTGGGCGTCGCCGCAAGCGTGGACAGGCGAAGGCGACAGCCGGCCAGTAATCGGTCGCTCCGCCGCCCCGGATCAGTTGGCGACGACGATCCGCGTGTTGCCGAAGCCGACTTCCTTGACCATCGCATAGAAGGTGGCGGCGTTGGCCGGATGCAGGCGCACGCAGCCATGCGAGGCCGGGCGCCCGAGGTTTCTCACCGACCCGGTGCCGTGAATGGCATAGCCGCCGTGGAAGAACACCGAATAGGGCATCGGCGAGTTGTCATACTTGCGCGAATACCACATCCGGGCGGTCCATTGCGGCCGATAGCTGCCGCGCGGCGTGAAGTAGCCCTTGCGCGCGGTCGACACGCTCCAGCGATAGACCACCTGGCCATATTTGCTGACGGTCATGGTCTGCGACGAGACGTCGATATTGGCGACCAGCGTGGCCGCCCGGCTTGCGACGGACATGCCGAACAACGCGGTTGCCAGCATGGTTGCCATGAGAACGAACTTTTTCATGCGATCAAACCCCTTTGATTGCCCCCTGCCATTCGCGCGGTTTTTCCATCTTTTTGCCGGCAGATGCGTTAAGTACCACACACTCCTTGACGATTCCGCCAATCCAATGCGACGAATTTGAACGATTTTCGCGGTATAGTTGCCGCGTCGCCACGCACCCTCTGAAGTTTAGGCGAGGCGTTGGTCCATGCTTCGGTCGTTGTGTGGCAATGAGCGACTGGTTGCTTGCAAAAGTGCTGCGTTCCTTCTTCAATCCGCCGCATGAATGAACGACTTCTCAAGGCGGTCGAGGACCGGGTCGACGACCTCGTTGCGCTGACCGTGGACCTGATCCGCTTTCCGACCGTCAACCCGCCAGGCGAGGCCTACCGGCCATGCGCCGAGTTTCTTGGCGCGCGTCTCAGGAAACGCGGCTTCGAAACCGAGTTCATCCGTGCTGAAGGCGCGCCCGGCGACAGCGACCGCTACCCGCGGGTCAATGTCGTCGCCCGCTTCGACGGCCGCTCGCCCGGCCCCTGCGTGCACTTCAACTCGCATATCGACGTGGTCGAGGCCGGCGACGGCTGGACCGTCGATCCCTTTGCCGGCGTGGTGACGGACGGCAGGGTCTTTGGCCGCGGCGCCTGCGACATGAAAGGCGGCCTGGCCGCCTCCGTCATCGCCGTCGAAGCCTTCATGGAGGTATATCCAGATTTTCCAGGCGCTATCGAGATATCGGGCACGGCGGACGAGGAATCCGGCGGTTTCGGCGGCGTCGCCCATCTGGCGCGGCTCGGCTATTTCTCGAAGCCGAAAGTCGACCACGTCATCATCCCCGAACCGCTTAACAAGGATCGCATCTGCCTCGGCCACCGCGGCGTCTGGTGGGCCGAGATCGAGACCAAGGGCGAGATCGCGCACGGCTCTATGCCGTTCCTCGGCGACAACGCGGTGCGCCATATGGGCGCCGTGCTGCAAGCCTTCGAGGACGAGCTGTTCCCGGCCCTCGACCGCAAGATGACGCGCATGCCGGTGGTGCCGGAGGGCGCCCGGCGCTCGACCATGAACATCAATTCCATCCATGGCGGCCAGACCGAGGATTTCCGGCCGGGCCTCCCCTCGCCCAATGTGCCGGATTCCTGCCGGCTCACCATCGACCGGCGTTTCCTGCTCGAAGAGGACATCGCCGCCGTCAAAGGCGAAGTCACGGGCATCCTCGAGCGGCTGAAGCGCGAGCGCAAGAAATTCGACTACGAGATCCGCGACCTGATGGAGGTGCTGCCGCTGATGACCGAGCGCGACGCGCCGGTGGTGCAGGCTGTCGCGAAAGGCATCATGGCGGTGTTCGAGCGCGAGCCCGACTATGTGATCTCGCCGGGCACCTACGACCAGAAGCATGTCGCGCGCATCGGCCACCTCTACGATTGCATCGCCTATGGCCCGGGCATTCTCGACCTAGCCCACCGGCCGGACGAATGGGTGGGCATCGCCGACATGGTGGAATCGGCCAAGGTGATGGCAATCGGTCTCAATGTGCTTTTGAGAGGAACGACGGACTGATCGGGACGACGGTGGGAAAAACATTTCCCCCGGCGCGGCAAGGCAGCATGAAACGCGATTTACTCGCGCGCGAAATCACGCTTCTATCCGCCAGCTTGAGCACGTTTGAGCAAATGGGAGTTCAGCGATGAAACTGTGGAAGACCATCTTGGCCGCGGCTGCGCTGTCGCTTGCCGCCGCCACGTCGGCCTTTGCCGCGCGCACCGATCTCACGCTCGGGATCGTGCTCGAGCCGCCGCATCTCGATCCGACCGCCGGCGCTGCCGCTGCCATCGGCGAAGTCACCTATGCCAATGTCTTCGAAGGGCTGACGCGCATCGACGACAACGGCCAGGTCCAGCCCGCTCTCGCCGAGAGCTGGACTGTCTCCGACGACGGCAAGGTCTACACGTTCAAGCTGCATTCCGGCGTGAAGTTCCACGATGGCTCGGCCTTCAGCGCCGACGACGTGAAATTCTCGCTGGACCGAGCGCGCGCCAAGGATTCGCTCAATCCGCAAAAGCAGCTCTTTGCGCACATCACCGATGTCACGGCGGTCGATCCGTCGACCGTCAAGGTCACTCTCGACGGGCCGCAGGGCAGTTTCCTCTACGACATGGGCCAGGTTGCGGCGGTGATCGTGGCGAAGGGGTCGGCCGACGGCAATAAGGACAAGCCGATCGGCACCGGTCCATTCAAGCTCGATCACTGGGCCAAAGGCTCCGAGATCACGCTCGTCAAGAACCCGGACTACTGGGGTACGCCCGCCGCGCTCGACAAGGCGACATTCCGTATCGTGCCCGACGCCGCCGCGGCTGTCCCCGCATTGCTCTCGGGCGACATCCAGGCTTTCGCCAACATGCCCGCACAAGACGCGCTTGCACAGCTCCAGTCCGATCCGCGCTTCAGCGTCGTGATCGGCTCGACCGAGGGCGAGACAATCCTGTCGATCAACAACAAGAAGCCACCTTTCGACAAGCTTGCGGTTCGGCAGGCGCTCGCCTCGGCGATCGATCGCAGTGCCATCATCGACGCAGCCTCGAACGGTCTTGGAAAGCCGATCGGCTCTCATTTTTCGCCAGGCGATGCGGGCTATGTCGATCTCACCGGCGTCTACCCGCACGACATCGCCAAGGCCAAGGAGTATCTGAAGGAAGCGGGGTTGGAGAACGGCTTTTCGGCCACGATCAAGCTGCCGCCCGCACCTTACGCACGCGATGGCGGCCAGGTGATTCAGTCCCAACTGAAGGAGATCGGGGTCAATCTGCAGATCATTCCGGTCGAATGGGCGGAGTGGCTGAGCCAGGTCTTCACCAACAAGGACTACGACCTGACGATTGTTTCCCATGTCGAGCCAAACGACATCGATATCTATTCGCGGCCCGGCTACTATTTCCAGTATGACAATCCGAAGTTCAACGATGTCATCAAGGAGCTCGGCACCACGGTCGACAAGGACAAGAGGCTGGAACTGCTGGGCGAGGCGCAGAGGATTCTCGCGCACGATGTGCCCGCCGTCTACCTGTTCGAGCTGCCCAAGATTGGCGTCTGGGACGCCAAGCTGCAGGGCATGTGGACGAACTGGCCGATCGAGGCTGACGATCTCACCAAGGTGAAGTGGACGGATTGAGGCCGGCGCGATCGCCCGATCGCCTCCCATGACCGCATACCTCGTAAAGCGCCTCATCATCGCGGCCCTCACACTGGTGCTGGCCTCGATGGTGGTGTTCGCGATCATGGAGATCCTGCCCGGCGACCCGGCGCGCCTGATGCTGGGCCTCAATGCCAGCGCCGACCAAGTCGAGGTGCTGCGCAACCAGATGGGGCTGAACGCGCCGCTGGTCCTGCGCTACCTGCACTGGGCGGCGGGCTTGCTCAGCCTCGATTTCGGCCGCTCCTACACCTATTCGGTCCCCGTCATCGACCTCGTGCGTGAGCGCATCGCCGTCTCCCTGCCGCTGGCGCTGATCGCGCTGGCGCTCTCGACCATCATCGCCATTCCGGTCGGCGTGTTCTCGGCCAGCCGCCAGGGCCGGGCCGGCGACACGCTGGCCATGGGCGCCGCCCAGCTCGGCGTCGCCGTGCCGAATTTCTGGTTCGCGCTGATGCTGATCTACCTCTTCGCCGTCTGGCTGCGTCTGGTGCCGGCCGGCGGCTTTCCGGGCTGGGGCGCCGGTATCTGGACGGCGTTGAAATCTCTGGTCTTGCCGGCCGTCGCTCTTGCGCTGCCGCAGGCGGCGATCCTGGGGCGCGTCGCCCGCTCGGCGCTGATCGACGTGCTCAACGAGGACTATATCCGCACCGCGCGCGCCAAGGGCCTGCCCTATCGCGCCGTGCTCTGGCGCCATGCGCTGCGCAACGCCATGATCCCGGTGCTGACAATCCTCGGCCTGCAATTCGCCTTCCTGCTGGCCGGCACCATCATCATCGAGAATGTTTTTTACTTGCCGGGCCTCGGCCGGCTGATCTTCCAGGCCATCACCCAGCGCGACCTAATCGTCGTCGAGAGCATCGTCATGCTGCTGGTCGCCGCCGTGATCCTGATCAATCTCGTTGTCGATTTCTCCTACGCCATCGTCGACCCGCGCCTCAGAGGCCGGCAATGACCATGCGCGTTGACCTGCCCGAGGAAACCCTTGCCCGCGTGCTCGCCAAGGCTTTTGGCAACCGCTCATTCCTGATCGGGCTTGTCATCACGCTCCTGATCGTGGCCGTCGCGCTCGTCTCGTTCCTGTGGACGCCTTACGACGTCACCAGGCTGGTGATCGCCGACAAGACGCAGGCGCCCTCCTGGGCGCACTGGTTCGGCACCGATCATTTCGGTCGCGACATCCTGTCGATGATCATGGTCGGCGCCCGCAATTCGATCGCTGTCGCGCTGGTCGCGGTCGGCATCGGCATGGGCATCGGCCTGCCGCTTGGCGCCTTCGCGGCGGCGCGTGGCGGGATAGCCGACGAGGCGCTGATGCGCGTCAACGATCTCGTCTTCGCCTTTCCGGCCTTGCTCTCGGCAATCATGATCACCGCGATCTTCGGCCCGGGCGCCGTCAACGCCATCATCGCAATCGGCATCTTCAACATCCCGGTCTTCGCCCGCGTGGCGCGGGCCGGAGCCTTAGCCATCTGGCCGCGCGAGTTCATCCTTGCCGCGCGCGCCGCCGGCAAGGGCATGACGCGCATCAGCATCGAGCACATCCTGCCCAACATCGCGACGCTGCTGCTGGTCCAGGGCACGATCCAGTTCGCGCTCGGCATTCTCGCCGAAGCCGGGCTTTCCTATGTCGGCCTCGGCGCCCAGCCGCCGATGCCGAGCTGGGGCCGCATGCTGTTCGACGCGCAGACGCGCATGGTGACCGCACCCTGGATGGCGATCTTCCCCGGCATGGCGATCGTCGTCACCGTGCTCGGGCTGAACCTGCTCGGCGACGGCATTGCCGACATCCTCGATCCGAAATCGCGGCGGCGCCGATGAGCCTGCTCGAGATCGAAAACCTGTCGCTTTCGATCGGTGACACGCCGATCCTGAAAGGCGTCGAGCTGACAATCGCGCCCGGCGAGGTCGTCGGCCTGGTCGGCGAATCCGGCTCCGGCAAGTCGATGACAGCGCTGACGATCATGCGGCTTTTGCCGCATCTGGCCCGCGCCGAAGGCCGCGTCGCCTTCGACGGCATCGATATCCTTGCCGCGAGCGAAGATCAGATGTGCGCCCTGCGCGGTGATGACATCGGCATGGTGTTCCAGGAACCGATGACGGCGCTGAACCCGGTCAAGACCATCGGCGAGCAGGTCGCCGAAGGCATCCGCTGGCACACCAGGGCGGGCCGCGCCGAGGCCGAGGACCGCGCGCGAAAGATCCTCGACCGCGTCGGGCTGCCGGAGGCCAAATTCCCGCTGTCGCGCTACCCGCACGAACTGTCCGGCGGCCAGCGCCAGCGCGTCGTCATCGCCATCGCCTGCGCGCTTAAACCGAAATTGCTGATCGCCGACGAGCCGACAACGGCGCTCGACGTGGTGCTGCAGGCCCAGATCCTCGACCTTTTGCGCAATCTGGTCAGCGAAAACCGCATGGGGCTCCTGCTCATCTCGCACGACCTCGCGGTTGTGACCGAGATGGCCGATCGGCTGACCATCCTGCGTCACGGCGAGGTGACGGAGGCCGGCGACACCGCACGCACGCTGTCGGAGCAACAGCATCCCTACACGCGCGAGCTGGCGTTGGCCTCCATGCATGTGCCGGCGCGGCCGAAACCGCACCTTGCCGGCTCGGCAAAACCCTTGCTCGAAGTCGAAAACGTCGGCCGGGACTATCCGGGACGGCGCATATCCCTGTTTCGGCCGGCGCAGTCGATCCGCGCCGTCGACGATGTCTCGCTCACCATCGAACCCGCCCAATCGGTGGCGCTGGTCGGCCGCTCGGGCTGCGGCAAGTCCACGCTTGCCCGCATGATCCTCGCCCTGGACAAGCCGACGGCGGGCACGATCCGTTTTCGCGGCGAGGCCATCACGGACAGGCCGGAATCGGCGCTGAGGCCGGCCCGGCGCGACATGCAGGTCGTGTTCCAGGATCCTTACGGCTCCTTCGACCCGCGCCAGAAGGTGGAGAAGCTGGTGGCCGAGCCGCTGCATCTTCTGGAAAAGCAGCCGGCAAAGGCTGAGAGCCGCGAGATGGTCGCGCATGCGCTCGATGAAGTTGGCCTTGGGCGGCGCGACATGGACAAATACCCGCATGAGTTCTCCGGCGGCCAGCGCCAGCGCCTGTCGATCGCCCGCGCCATCATCACCCGGCCGAAGCTGGTGGTCGCCGACGAGCCGGTCTCGGCGCTGGACGTCTCGATCCGCGCCCAGATCCTCGACCTTTTCGCCGAGCTCAACCAGAAGCTCGGCATCGCCTATCTCTTCATCACGCACGACCTGACGGTCGCCCGCGCCATGGCCGACGAGGTGCTGGTCATGCATGAAGGCAAGATCGTCGAGCGCGGCCGGGCGGCCGATGTGCTCGACCATCCGCGCTCGGAAGCGGCGCAGGCGTTGGTCGCGGCGGCGCCCGACCTCCACCGCGCCATCGCGCGGCGCATGCAGGAACAGGGGTAGTTCAGCCTCCTTGTTTGCTGCAATTCCGGACGGCTACGGCGAAGTCGCCGAGCTTAAACGCTCACGCTTGTCCTGGAATTGCTTCAGCTCTCCGGCTTCACCACATCGACCGGACTGATATCGAGCAGGTCGAGTGTGCGGCGCAGGAGCCGGACTTCGCTCTCCGCCAGCTTGGCATCGGCCTTGGCGATCTCGGCCATGTGGCGCGCAAGCAGCTTTCGGCGCTCGACATCGAGGTCGCGGAACAGCGCGATCGCCTGCGAGCCGTTGGTCTCGTAGCCATAATCGTTGAGATATTCGATGACGCTGTCGATCGAGGCCTCCGGAATGCCGAAGGCTTCCTTGCAGATATGCCGGAAGACGACCATCTCTCTCTCCGAGACCGAGCCGTCGGCCAGGATCATGCGGAACAGCATCAGCAATTCCGCCGACAGCACAGGGTCGTCCGCCACCTTGCGCACACCCGGGTCACCGTCGAAGATCGAACGTATCTGGTCGAGCAGCGCCATCGCCATCAAGCTCCCTTTGCGATTCCGATTGGATTGTTAGAGCAATTCCAGGAAAAGTGTGAGCGTTTAGGCTCGGCGACTTCGCCGTAGCTTTCCGTCCGGAATTGCGCCAAAGCGAAGGACGGGCGGTTCGGCGTGGAACGGCGAACCGCTCTGACATGGAATTGGTCTTGCGCAAACTGACTGAGCGTGATGGAAGCTGCGGCTTCCTTCCTTCCAATCACCCCTCCCCGATGATCGACCTTACCCTGCAGACCGTCCTTATTCTCGTCGCCGCCGCTTTTGCGGCGGGTTTTGTCGACTCGATCGCCGGCGGCGGCGGGCTGATCACGATCCCGGCGCTGCTGCTCGCCGGTTTTTCGCCGGTCGCGGCACTTGGCACGAACAAATTGCAGGGCATGTTCGGTTCCGGCTCGGCCACCATCCATTATGCCGCAAACGGTCAGGTCGACCTGCGCCGCCAGCTGCCGTCGGCGCTGCTGGCGCTTGCCGGCGGCGCGGTCGGCGCCCTGTTGGCGACGGTCGTGCCCGGCGATTTCCTGCGCGCCCTGCTGCCGCTGCTCCTGATCGCCATCGCCCTCTATTTCGCGCTGAAGCCGAACATGGACGACGTCGACCGCGCCGAGCGGCTGTCGCCTTTCCTGTTCGGGCTGATCATCCCGCCGCTGATCGGCTTCTATGACGGCGTCTTCGGTCCCGGCGCCGGCTCCTTCTACATGCTCGCCTTCGTCACCCTTGCCGGCTACGGCGTGCTCAAGGCGACGGCGCACACCAAGCTGCTCAACTTCGCTTCCAACATCGGCGGTTTCGTCGTCTTTGCCGCCGTCGGCGTCATCGACTGGAAGATCGGCTTGATGATGGGCGTGGCACAGTTCATCGGCGCCCGTGTCGGCGCGAGCCTTGCCATCCGCATCGGCGCCAAGCTGATCAAGCCGTTGCTGGTGGTCGTCTGCCTGGCGCTCGCTGTGAAGCTGCTGGCCGATCCGGCCAATCCCTTACGCCAGCTCATTGGTATGTGAGGCGCATGCTGGTAGAATTCGGGTGTTGCGAATCAGGTTGGAGGGACCAGACATGAATCTCAGTGCGCCCACCCAGATCGTGTTCATTATTTCGTTGGTCATCGCCGTCATCGGCCTTATCGCCGCTCTTGGCGTTCTTGCATTCATTCCGCTTGCGTCCGTTTGGATCATGCTCATCGCCTATATCGTGCTTGCCGCCGGCTGTTTGATGCGCGGCACCTAAAGCAATTCCAGGAAAAGTTTTCCGTCCGGAATTGCATTAACCGTTAATAGCCAATCTCAGGCAACTCGGAGCGCCCGGCCCTGCCGGGCGCTTTTGATTCTTGCGAGCATATTCTGATAGGCTCTCGGCATGTCCGACGAGACAGAGCGCCTTCGACAGGATAACCGCTCTCCGACCATCCATTTCGAGATGGTGCGGCGCAAGCCCCCCGCCTCGCTGGCCGGCATTGTCACGGATATCTGCGGCTATCGCGAGACATTGCCCGGCCATTTCCGCATCGTCGAATATGCTTCGCTGACCGTGCCGCTGGTGATCAGCTTCGCCGAAGCCTTCGCCATCGGCCTCGGTCACAGCCCGGGCGACAACGATCGCTACGCCAGTTTCGCCGCCGGTCTCCATGCTGGGCCGGTCATGATCGAATCCTTCGGCGGCTCCTGCTGCGTCCAGGTCAATTTCACGCCGCTTGGCGCCAGGCGGTTCTTCGGCCTGCCGATGAGCGAGTTGCGCGATCGCATGGTCGGGTTGGACGACGCGCTGGGCTTTGACGGCATGGCATTGCGCGAACGGCTTGGCGAGGCATCGGATTGGAACGCGCGCTTCGACATTGCCGAGGGCTTCATCGCCGGCCGCCTTGCGGAGGCGAATGCGCTTTCGCCCGAAATCGCCTGGGCGTACAGAACAGTCATCATGTCGGGCGGCCGCACCCGTGTTTCGGCGCTCGCCGGTGAGATCGGCTGGAGCCGCAAGCATCTGGCGGCGAGATTCACCGACGCGATCGGCATCGGCCCGAAGACATTGTCGCGCATCGTGCGCTTCAACCGCGCGCTCTCGCTGTCCAGGCGGCAGGAAGACGACTGGGCCGGCATCGCCGCCGATTGCGGCTACGCCGACCAGTCGCATCTGGTGCGCGAGTTCCGTCAGTTGGCCGGAGAAACGCCGACCGGGCTCGCGGCGTCGATGTAGGCCTGACCGAGGTAACATTTCTTCAAGACGCCGAGACCGCTTTCGCACAGGCTGGCATTCATCAACCGACACAGGGAGATTGTCATGCCGACAGCAAACGAAGCACCCCGCCTCTATCCGGCCCTGCGCTACAGGAACGCCGCTAAGATGATCGACTGGCTCAGCGAGGCCTTCGGCTTCGAACTGCGCGCCCGCTATGGCGAGGGCGACATCGTCCACCACGCCGAGCTCACTTTCGGTTCCTCGATGATCATGCTGGGCACGGCGCGCGACGACGATTACGGCAAGATGGTCGGCGAGCCCGGCGGAGGCGGCAAGTCGATCTACATCGCCGTCGACGACGCCGATGCCACCTATGCCAAGGCGAAGAAAGCCGGCGCGAGAATCATCCAGGAACTGGTCGACCGCGACTATGGCAGCCGCGAGTTCATCTGCCTCGACCTGGAAGACAATGTCTGGTCCTTCGGCACCTATTGGCCGAAGGCGGGAGAGAAGGCATAGGAAGTCTCACCGACGTTGGGGATTGGCAACAGCGCCTGAACTTCGTCATCCACGGGCGAAGCAGGAGCGCAGCTCCGTCGCGCAGACCCGAGGATCCATTCCGTTACTTTCGCCGAAGAATGCAGCGGAGCGAATTCTGCACCGTTGCAACACCTTGACGTCGCGGAATGGGTTCTATGATCTGCGCGCGTCGCTTCGCTCCTTGCTCCGCCATAGAATGACGACCGCATGAACGGCTCGGCTAATCGCCAAGGCACGCGATCCTCAGGCACATCCGGCCGGTCCAGTCCCCCTGCGGTGGAACTGACCTATCGCGCCAGTCTAAAAATAGCATCGCAGTCGAGATGCCGCTCCAGCTCGTCCGCGACCTCGTCCAGCGCCCTCTCGACGTCCGCGCGATAGTCAATGCCGCCTCCCCTGACGCCAAGGCTCTCCAGGTAGGCGGCGCGAAAGGCGTCGGCAGAAAAAAGCCCGTGCAGATAGGTGCCGATCACCTTACCGTCGGCGGTAACCGCGCCGTCCTCGACACCGTTGAGGATCGTCGACGGCCGCGCCGTGTCCGGGCCGGTGGTGCGGCCGAGATGGATCTCGTAGCCTTCGAGCGGCAGGCCGAACTGCACCGAATGCGCGCTTGAATTGCGCACGGTCTTTTCAGGCTCCATCACCGTTTCGATATCGAGCAGTCCGAGGCCTTCGGCTTCTGTCACGCTGCCTTCGATGCCGTCGGGATCGCGCACCATGCGGCCGAGCATCTGGTAGCCGCCGCAGATGCCGACCACATGGCCGCCGCGCTTGCGGTGAGCGAGAAGATCCCGGTCCCAGCCGTTCTCGCGGAATTTGAGCAGGTCTCCGATCGTCGACTTCGAGCCGGGGACGACAACCAGCCCGGCATCTTCCGGCAGCTTCTTGCCCGGCGGCACGAACACGACCTCGACTTGCGGCTCGGCTTTCAGCGGGTCGAAATCGTCGAAATTGGCGATGCGCGCCAGCATCGGCACAGCCACCTTCAGCGCCCGTTTCTCGCCGGAAGCGAGGCGCTCGAGCACGACCGAATCCTCCGAAGGCAGCCGGGACGCGGCACTCAGCCACGGCACGACGCCGAAGCAGCGCCAGCCGGTGAAGGTTTCTATCGCCTTGATCCCGTCGTCGAACAACGACACATCGCCGCGAAACTTGTTGATGAGATAGCCGGCGATCATGCGCCGGTCTTCCTCCGGCAGGATGAGATGCGTGCCGGCCACGGACGCGATAACGCCGCCGCGGTCGATGTCGCCGACCAGGATCACCGGCACATAGGCGCGCGTCGCAAAACCCATATTAGCGATGTCGCGGCTGCGGAGGTTGATCTCGGCGGGCGAGCCCGCGCCTTCGACGATCACCAGGTCGGCGCCCTCGCCCACCTTAGCCCAGGAATCGAGCACCGCATCCATCAGTCCGGCTTTCATCGCCTGGTAGTCGCGCGCCCGCGCCTCGCCATAGACCTTGCCCTGAACCACCACTTGCGAGCCGATATCGCTCTGCGGCTTGAGCAGCACCGGGTTCATATGGACAGTCGGCCGGACGCCGCAGGCCAGTGCCTGCAGCCATTGCCCGCGGCCGATCTCGCCCTCGCCGGCCTTGTCGCCGCCGGGAATGTCGGCGACGGCGGCGTTGTTCGACATGTTCTGCGGCTTGAACGGCCTGACCTTCAGCCCGCGATTCTTCGCGGCGCGGCAAAGCCCCGCGACCAGCACCGTCTTGCCGACATCCGAGCCGGTGCCCTGCAGCATGATCGCCTTGGCCATCAGCCTCTGCCTCCCGAGCCGATCGTCGACTTCTGCGCCAGCGGCCCGCCGCGCCAGAGATAGAGAGCCATCAGCGGCTCCTTGCCCGTGCGCATGGCATGGCTGACGTTGGAGGCGTGGTGAATGACCTCGCCGGCGTCGCGAGTATGGAAACCGCCTTCGCCCATCCGCCATTCCGTGCCGCCGGTCAGCGGGACGTAGATTTCCTCGGCGATGTGGTGGTGGTCTGGATAGACGATGTCCGGCCCGAGGATCAGCAGCCCGGCCGCAACCGCGTCATTGACGAAATGCCCGCGCATGCCGAACACTTCCAGCCAGCCGTAATTGTCGACAAAGCCCTGCCCGAAATCGGCGGCGGTATAGGTCTGCCCCCAGCGCAGCTCATCCCGATGGTCGGCAACGAACCGCGCCAGCGGCTTGGCATCGGCCGACGCAAGCTCGGCGATGCGATCGAGATAGCCAAGGCAGCCAAGCGCCCGCGGTTCGAGCGAACGGACAGGCATGTCCCAGCCGATGCGCGCGACTTCGTCCGCGACCAGATTATTGTCGGCGCCGGCGAGATAGGCGTGGAACCGGTCCAGCAACTCATCGAAAATTGTCGGCACGTACGAGCTCCGTTGGTCATTTCACGCACAGCCGGTCCGCAGGAAGCCGGGTTGCGCGGCGGCATCATTGGTCTAGATTGAACGGTGCGCAAAGCCAAAAACGACAGGCCAGAAGGCCTGAAACGACAGGGAGCACGCCATGGACGCGACAGTCGATGCGGGCACTGGCCAGTTCGAACTCAACGAGGAACAGCGCGCCATCCAGGAGATGGCCCAGGCCTTCGCGGCGGACCGCGTCGCGCCCAATGCGCTCGACTGGGACAAGACAAAGCACTTCCCCGCCGATGTGATCCGTGAGACCGGGCCGCTCGGCCTCGGCGGCATCTATGTGCGCGACGATGTCGGCGGCTCGGCGCTTGGGCGGCTCGATGCGGTGCTGATCTTCGAGGCTCTGGCCCACGCCGACCCGGCCTTCTCCTCCTTCATTTCCATCCACAACATGGCGGCCTCGATGATCGACCGCTTCGGCAGCGACGGGCAGCGCCAGCTCCTCCTGCCGAAACTGACCTCGATGGAATGGCTGGCGAGCTATTGCCTGACCGAGCCCGGCTCGGGCTCGGACGCAGCGGCGCTTAAGACGCGCGCGGTGAAGAGCGGCGGCGACTATGTCTTGAACGGCGCCAAGCAGTTCATCTCCGGCGCCGGCGACAGCGACCTTTATGTCGTGATGGCGCGCACCGGTGCCGACGGTCCGAAAGGCATCTCGACCTTCGTCGTGCCGAAGGACGCGCCGGGCCTCTCCTTCGGCGCCAACGAACACAAGATGGGCTGGCACATGCAGTCGACCCGCCAGGTCGTCTTCGAGGACTGCAAGGTGCCGGCCGAGAACCTGCTTGCCGCCGAAGGCGCCGGCTTCGGCATTGCCATGGCGGGGCTCGATGGCGGCCGGCTCAACATCGCCGCCTGTTCGCTGGGCGGCGCGCAGTCGGCGCTCGACAAGGCGCTGGCCTATACGGCCGAGCGCAAGGCCTTCGGCTCCAAGATCAACCAGTTCCAGGCGCTGCAGTTCAGGCTGGCCGATATGGAGACGGAGCTGCAGGCGGCCCGCATCTTCCTCTACGCCGCCGCTTCCAAGCTCGACCGCAAGGCGCCGGACGCCGGCAAATGGTCGGCGATGGCCAAGCGCTTCGTCACCGATATCGGCTTCGACATCGCCAACCAGGCGCTGCAGTTGCATGGCGGCTACGGCTATCTGCACGATTACGGCATCGAGAAGCTGGTGCGCGACCTGCGCGTCCACCAGATCCTAGAAGGCACCAACGAGATCATGCGCGTCATCATTGCGCGGACGTTGATCGGTCGCTGAAAGCAGACAATTTTGGGAGAGAGACAATGAGCACCATCGCGTTCATCGGCTTGGGCAACATGGGCAATCCGATGGCCGCCAATCTGGTCAAGGCGGGGCATGCGGTGCTGGGCTTCGACCTTGTGCCTGAAAACCTCACGGTTGCGAAAGAGCACGGCATTACAGTCAAGGCCAATGCCGTCGCCGCGGTGAAGGACGCCGATGTCGTTGTCACCATGCTGCCGGCCGGCAAGCATGTGCTGTCGGTTTATGAGGACATCGCGCCCAAGGCAAAGAAAGGCGCGCTGTTCATAGATTCCTCCACGATCGATGTCGAATCGGCGCGCAAGGCCCACGCGATTGCCGCGAAGCATGGCTTGCAGTCGATCGATGCCCCGGTCTCCGGCGGCACGGGCGGCGCCACCGCCGGCACGCTCACCTTCATGGCTGGTGGCTCGGATCAGGCCTTCGCCGCCGCCGAGCCGATCCTGAAGCCGATGGCCGGGCGTGTCGTCCATTGCGGCGGCGACGGTGCCGGCCAAGCCGCGAAGATCTGCAACAACATGATCCTCGGCATCTCGATGATAGGCGTCGCCGAAGCCTTTGTGCTCGCCGAAAAGCTCGGCCTGTCGCACCAGGCGCTGTATGATGTCGCCTCCACCTCATCGGGCCAATGCTGGTCGCTGACCACCTATTGCCCGGTCCCCGGCCCTGTTCCAACCTCGCCGGCCAACCGCGACTACAAGCCCGGCTTTGCCGCGGCCCTGATGCTAAAGGACTTGAAATTGTCGCAGGAAGCCGCGCAGGGCGCGGGCGCCGTGACCCCGCTCGGCGCCGAAGCCACGCAGCTCTATGCCTTGTTCAACGCCCAAGGTCATGCCGGCGCCGATTTTTCCGGAATTATTAATTTCCTGCGCGGAAATCCGGCGTAAGATACTGATTTTCTAAGGTTATTTTCGATATCCGCCGGTCAGAAGCCGGCAAATTTAGATTTGCTTAAGGTCTCGCTAACTCACCGGTAACGATGTGCCTTTAAAACGGACTGCGAGGCGGACATCGCGTCTGCCCGGCGCTCCGGATCAGGTCTCGCGTACCGGAGCCCGTAAGTTTCGCAAGTATTCCTGTAGCGAAATGCCATGCGTATCTGGCAGAGCCGCGTTCCCGAAGGGACGCGGTTTTTGCGTTTCTGGAACATCGAGATCGAACGGGCGCCCCTCTTCGAAGAGCGCCCGAAGTCCAATTACCGCTTCCGCAAATCCGCGTCCGCGAGATCGAGCGCCTTGGCGATGCGTTCGCAAGCCATGTCGATCGTGTCGCGCGTCCAGATCAGCGGCGGCGACAGGATCATCGTGTCGCCGGTGGCCCGCAACATCATGCCGTTCGCGATCGCGTGGTCGCGCACCGCGACCGCGGCGCTTCCCGAGGGCAGATAGCGTTCCTTGGTCGCCTTGTCCTTGACGATCTCGATCGCACCCATCAGGCCGATCGAACGCACCTCACCAACCAGCCTGTGCCCGGCGATCCGCTCCTGCAGCGCCTGCGCGAAATAGGGGCCGGTGTCGTTCTTGACCCGCTCGACCAGCCCTTCCTTCTCGATGATCTCGAGGTTCTTGAGCGCCACCGCGCAAGCCACCGGGTGACCGGAATAGGTGTAGCCGTGATAGAACTCGCCGCCTTTCTCGACCAGCGTCCTGGCCACACGATCGCCGACCAGCAGCGCCGACAGCGGCTGGTAGCCCGAGGTCAGCGCCTTGGCGGTGGTGATGGTGTCGGGCTCGATCCCGAACGTCTGCGCCGCGAACCACTCGCCGGTGCGGCCATAGCCGGTGATGACCTCGTCCAGCATCAACAGCACATCGTATTTGCGGCAGATGCGCTCGACTTCCGGCCAGTAGCTCATCGGCGGGATCTTCACCCCGCCCGCGCCCATCACCGGTTCGCCGATGAAGGCGGCGACCTTGTCGGCGCCTGCTTCGAGGATTGCATCCTCGACCGCCTTCGCCGCGCGGATGCCGAAATCATGGTCGCTTTCGCCGGGCAGCGCGAGTTCATAGGCATAGGGCATCATCACATGGACGATGTTGGGCACCGCGCCGCCGAGCTGCTTGTGCATCGGCTCCATGCCGCCCAGCGACGTGCCGGCTATCGTCGAGCCGTGATAGGCCGACTTGCGCGAGATGACGCGGTTCTTCTCGGGCTTGCCTTCGAGCGCCCAATAGTGGCGGACGAGCCTGAGCGCCGTATCGTTGGCCTCCGAGCCGGACGAGCCATAAAAGACCTGGCTGACATGCTTGGGCGCGAGTTCCGCCAGCTTCTTCGACAACAGCACCGGCGTCGGCGTCGAGCATTTGAAGAAGGAGTTGTAGTAAGGCAGCTCCTTCATCTGCGCGTAAGCCACCTCGGCCAGCTCGTCGCGGCCATAGCCGACATTGACGCACCACAGGCCCGCCATGCCGTCGAGGATTTCGGTGCCGTCGGCATCGTAGATGAACGGGCCGTTGGCATGGGTGATGATGCGCGAGCCGGTTTCACGCAGTTCCTTGTGGTCGGTGAAGGGATGAAGGTGATGCGCGGCATCAATCTGCTGAAGCTGCTTCAGCGAATAATTCTGATAGGTCATGGGTTTGATCTTTCCTCTTGAACCAATCCGGCGGGAGCCGGCGGCGGATTCGTCAGAGGAAGGCAGGCGGCGAATAGCCGATGCGGGCGCACAGCCGCAAAAGCTCGGCGCGCAGCGTCCGCGGTGACGGCGTCACCGCGACCCCGAAGGCGCCTGATGTGCTGAAGCGGATCATGACGGCAGCTTATGCCGCCTCAGGCCCAAAATTCAAGCGGTTCCAGTCAGGCGGTCTTACCGAGCGACCGCTTGAGGAACATATAGCGCATCGCCGTCTGCGCCGCTTGCGGCCGGCGGTCGCCGCGCCCGCCATGGCCGCCTTCGGTTTCCTCGAAGAACAGCGTCTTGCCGTGACCTGCCTCCCGCAGCCGCGCCGCCATCTTGCGCGCATGTCCGGGGTGCACGCGGTCGTCGGCGGTCGAGGTCATCAACAGGACCGGCGGATAGTCAGCATCGGCCGCGACGTGCTGGTAAGGCGAATAGGCGCCGAGCCAGGCCGCCTCCTCCGGCTTCGACGGGTCGCCGTATTCGGCGATCCACGAGGCGCCGGGCGGCAGTTCGGTGTAGCGCAGCATGTCGAGCAACGGCACGTCGATGATGACGGCGCCGAACAGTTCCGGCCGCTGCGTCAGCGACGTGCCGGTGAGCAGGCCGCCGTTGGAGCCGCCGTGTATGCCGAGCTGCGCCGCCGTGGTGATGCCGCGCTTGACCACATCCTCGGCAACGGCAGCGAAATCGTCGAAGGCGTTCTGGCGCTTGCCCTTGAGCGCGGCCTGGTGCCAGGCCGGGCCGAACTCGCCGCCGCCGCGGATGTTGGCCTGGACATAGGCGTTGCCCTTGTCCAGCCAGAGCTTGCCGCGGATGCCGGCATAGCCCGGCAGCAACGGCACCTCGAAACCGCCATAGCCGTAGAGCAATGCCGGCACCGGTCCTTTCTGGTCGCGGCGCCGCACCACGAAATACGGGATCATCGTGCCGTCCTTCGAGCGCGCCTCGAACTGCTCCGAAACATAAGGCGAGGCGTCGAAGCGGGCCGGCTGCGACTTCACCGTTTCAAGTGTCTCGCCATTGTCGTCCGACCAGATGATCGAGCTCGGCGTCAGGAAATCGGTGAAGGAGAAGGACACGCTCGAGCCGAAATGCTCGACATGGCTGATGCCGACATTGCCGTTGTCGGGCAGCGCAATCCGTTTCAGCGACCAGCCATCTGCGGCGCGGTCGCAGGCGATGACCTTGCCGCGCACATTGTCCATCAGGTTGATGAACAGCCGGTCCTGCGTCCTGGCGAGGCCCGCAATGGAAACGCGGTGCTCCGGTTCGAGGAGCGTCTCGATCCGTTCGAACGCACCCGTTTCAATCCAGCGATCGAAATCGACCGAATAGAGCCCATCGGGCAGGCAGTGCGTGCCGTCCGGCGCCGTCCAGGGGCTGCGCACGCCGAAGATAAGCTGGCCCTTGAAGATCGCCGTGTCGGTGGCGTCGTCGGGCAGCGGGATGCGCCGGTTCTCGCCCGAAGCCAGCCGCAGGAAACTGTGGGAGGTGAAGAAGTCGAGCGTCTTGCCGAGCAGGACATGCCGCTTGTCGCCGTCATGCTCCACGCCGCCACCGACCGCCAGATGTTGCTTTTCGCCTTCGAAGATCGGCGTCGCGTCCTCGAGCTTGGTGCCGCGCCGCCACAGCTTGATCACGCGCGGATAGCCGGACTGCGTCCTGTCGTCTTCCTCGAAAGCGGCAGAGACGATGACGGTATCCTTGTCCAGCCAGGAAAAGCCCGACTTGGAAGCGCGCGCGGAAAACCCCCCTTCGACAAAGGACCTCGTCGCGATGTCGAACTCGCGCATCTCGCTGGCGTCGCCGCCATCGGGCGACATGTAGAGCAGGCAGCGGTTGAAATCGGGATAGAGCCGGCTCGCCCCGCCAAACACCCATTTCACGCCTTCCTTCGCCGAGAGCTGGTCGAAATCGATGATCGTCTCCCAATCCGGCTTGTCGGTCTTGTAGGAAGCGACACACGTGCGCCGCCACAGTCCAAGCGCGTTGGTCTTGTCCTGCCAGAAATTATAGACGTAGCCGGCAAGCGCCGCCCCGACCGGCATATTGTCCTCGGCGGTCATCAGGTCGAGCGCGGTTTCGAATGTCGCCTGATAGGAAGGATCGCCCTGCAGTTCGGCGACCGTCAGCGCGTTCTGGCGATGAACCCAGTCCAGCGCTTCCTTGCCGTTGCGATCCTCAAGCCAGAGGTAGGGATCGTTGGCGGTCAATCCGGGCTGGGTTCTGGTCATCGTGCTGGTCATGCAGGTCTCCATCTGGCGGCCTCGCCTACATCGCGTTCGCTGCCTTGATATTCAAGAGCCATGTGGGGACCGATTACAAAACCCGCCGGCGCGCGATCGTCGCCGCCGCCAGCGCCGCGCAGATTGCACCAAGCGTGACCGGCAGGCCGGCGGCGCCGATGACATCCATAACGCCACCGGTGAGCGGCGGCACGATGATGCCGCCAAAACCCCACATCAGCGAGAAGGCGGCATTGCCAGCGACCAGCGCCGAGCCGGTGAAGCGTTCGCCGAGCTCGATGATCGACATCGTGTAGATGCCGTAGGAAACGGCGCCCCAGATAAAGACGCAGCCCCAGATCAGCGGCGTCTCGATCAGCGCCGGCAAAAGCGCGCATCCAAGGATGGTTACCGCCACGCAGCCGAACCGCACCAGGCGCGCCGTCAGTTTTTCGGCGAGCAGGCCGAGCGGCACCTGCATGGCGATGTTGCCGGCGATCATCACGGAAAGCAGCGCCGACATGCGCGCCTCGGGAATGCCGTGATGCGTCCCATAGACCGGCAACAGTGCCAGTATCGCCTGCTCGAACCCGGCCGCGACGACAACCGCCGACATCAGCAGCCAGGCCAAGGGTATGAAGCCCAGCACCGACATCTTGTTATCGGCCTCGTCGACCTTCGGCAGCCGCTTCACCACCGCGGCCAGGCAACCGCCGCAGAAGAGGAAGGCTAGAATGCCGACCAGGAAAGGCGGCCAGCCTTCGGTGCCGACGGCAAGCAGGCAGAGCGGTCCGGCCGCGAAGCCCGCCGAGATGATTGTCGAATAGATGCCCATGACGCGGCCGCGCCGGGCCGGCGGCGCAAGCGCAATCACCCAGATTTCGCTCAAGACATAGAGCGGGTTGGTCACCACGCCGATCAGGAGGCGCAGCGGAAACCACAGATAGACATTTTGCGTCCAGCCGATCAGCGCCAGCACCAGCGCCGAGAGCGCGGCGCAAGTCAGCGCGGTGCGCCCTGCCCCGAACCGGCGCGCCAGCCCCGGGATCAGTGGCGAGGACAGGATGAAGCCGACCGGCGTCATTGCCGCCGACAGCCCGATCACCGCCGGCGAAACGCCCTGACGCTGCAGGATGAAGCTGAGCAGCGGATAGGAAAGTCCTTGCGCGATGGCGAAGACAGACACGGTCGCGATCACGCCGGTGATCGCGGCCCACTGCACCGTCTCGCCGCTCTCCGAACCAGCCAGAGCCATCGGTCTTGCTCCAATCGCCTGGAGGCTTAGCCGGTATGGTCGGCTGCCGTAAGAGCCAACTGGCGGCGAAAGCGCATGTTCCAGCCAGTCCCTGTCAGGAGCGCTGGCGCTGCAAGGTACGGTACAAGGCGAACGACACCAGCAGCACATCGAGCCCAACGATGACGGCAGGCAGCCCGAGCGGGCCGATCGCCTGCATCAGGGCCCCGGCGCCGGGCGGGCCGACAATGCCGCCGACGCCCCACAGCAACGCGAAGGCGGCATTGCCGGTGACCAGCAGCGAGCCCTTGAAGCGGCTGCCGAGTTCGACCAGCGCCATCGTGTAGACGCCGTAGCCGACCGCGCCCATCACCAACAGCACGCCCCAGATCAGCGGCGTGGCGATCAAGAGCGGCAACAGGATCGCGCAGGCCGTCGTCGCCACGGCGCAGGCGAGGATCATCGGCCGCCCGCCGAAGCGTTCGGCGAGCAGGCCAAGCGGGATCTGCAGGACGATGTTGCCCAGCGAAAGCATCATCACCAGGGCGGCAAGCGTCGCTTCGGGCAGGCCGTAGCCCGCGCCGAACACAGGCACCAACGCATAAGTGCTCTGCTGAACGGCGGCGGAGACCAGCACGGCCAAAAGCAGCGCCGGCGCGAGCCGCGCGAAGCCGACAAAACTACCGGCGGGCTGGCCATCGTCCTCGAAACCGGTGAGCTTGGAGGAGACGAGGCGCAGAATGACCGCGCAAAGCGCGAAGCCGGCAATGCCGACGCCGAAAGGCGCCCAGCCGGCGGTGCCGACAAGGGTCAAGGTAAACGGCCCGGCCGCGTAGCCGGCGCCCATCAGTGTGTTGAACACGCCCATGACACGCCCGCGCCGCGCTGGCGGCGCCAGGGACAGCGCCCAGACCTCCCCAAGCACATAGAGCGGGTTGATGACCACGCCGATGATGAAGCGGATAACGTACCAGGCGACCCAGTTCTGCAGATAGCCAATAGCCAGGAAGCACAGCGCACCAAGCAGGGAGCAGCCGACCGCCAGGTTGCGTGCGCCGACCAGCCGCACGGCCGCCGGCACGAAGGAGGCCGACAGGATCAGCCCGACCGGCATCATGGCCGCGGACAGTCCGATCAAGCCCGGCGAAAAGCCTTGGCTCTGCATCAGCAGGGTGAACAGCGGCGAGCTCAACCCTTGCGCCGCGCCGAACATGGCGAGCGCGGCCGTGACCCCGGCAAGGGCCGCCCATTGCGGTCGATCTTCGGCGGTCTGGACGGAAGCGGTCATTGTGGCTCGCAATTGAACAATCACGGCATCATTATCAGTGGCGAGAGCCCTCCTGATGCCTCAGCGGAAGCAATTCGGCGAGCCAGCCGCTCCCCTTCCGTCATGTCGCTTCCCTCGCCCTAGTGGTCGCCGCCTCCTCACCGGCGACATTGCTGCCAGTTCATTATGCCGCCAATTTCGCATCCTCACGAGGCTTCTCATGACTGCCGCCCTCCATCCCGCCGAACCGGCATTGGCAACAGATCGCGCCCGCCGTGGCGGCCGCGCGGGAAAGCGCGCCGGCGGCTCGGCCGCCTTCGAGCAGCCCGCCTTCCGGCAGCTGAAGAACCCGCTGACCCCGACCAGGCTCGTGTCCGACGACGAATTGGAATCGATCCACCTCGCCTCGCTGCGCGTGCTGAAGGAGATCGGCGTCGACGTCCTGCACGACGAAGCCCGCCGCATCATGAAGGCGCATGGCGCGGACGTGCGCGAAGGCTCGGAGCGCGTGCGCTTCGACAGTGACATGATCCTCGAGCTTGTCTCGCACTGTCCTTCGGAATTCACGCTGCATGCCCGCAACCCGGCGCACAATCTGCGTTTCGGCGGCAACAACGTCATCCTGTCGATGATGGCGTCTGCACCGAACTGCTCCGACCTCGACCGCGGCCGCAGGCCCGGCAACCAGGCCGACTACCGCAACTTCCTGCGGCTCGCGCAGATGCACAACATCCTGCACTGCACCGGGGGCTATCCGGTCGAACCGATCGACATCCATCCGTCGGTCCGGCATCTGGAATGCATCCGCGACCTCGCCACGCTGACCGACAAGGTCTTCCACATCTATTCGCTCGGCAAGGAGCGCAACGTCGACGGCATCGAGATCACCCGCATCGCCCGCGGCATCAGCCGCGAGCAGCTGATGCAGGAGCCTTCGGTCTTTACCATCATCAACACCAATTCGCCGCTCAAGCTCGACGTGCCGATGATGGAAGGCATTATCCAGATGTCGAGCATGGGCCAGGTCGTGATCGTCACGCCGTTCACGCTGTCGGGCGCCATGGCGCCCGTCACCGTCGCCGGCGCGCTGGTGCAGCAGAACGCCGAGGCGCTCTCCGGGATCGCCTTCGCGCAGATGGTGAAGAAGGGCGCGCCGGTCGGCTATGGCGGCTTCACCTCCAATGTCGACATGAAGTCCGGCGCGCCGGCCTTCGGCACGCCCGAATATATGAAGGCGCAGCTTGTCGGCGGCCAGCTTGCCCGCCGCTACAACATCCCCTACCGCACCTCCAACACCTGCGCCGCCAACACGGTCGACGCGCAGGCCGCCTATGAAAGCGTGTTCTCGCTGTGGGGCGCCATCCAGGGCGGCGGCAACCTGATGATGCATGGCGCCGGCTGGCTTGAAGGCGGCCTGCGCTGCTCCTATGAAAAGACCATCCTCGACATAGATCTTTTGCAGATGGCGGCCGAGTTCCTCACCCCGCTCGACCTCTCCGAGGACGCGCTCGGCTTCGACGCCATCCGGTCGGTCGGCCCCGGCGGCCATTTCTTCGGCACCCCGCACACGCAGGCGCGTTACAAGACCGCCTTCTATTCGCCGATCGTGTCCGACTGGCGCAACTTCGAGACCTGGACCGAGGCCGGCTCGCCGACGGCGATGGAGCGGACCAACAAGGTCTGGAAGGAGCGCCTTGCCTCCTACGAGGAGCCCTATATGGATCCGGCCATCCGCGAGGAACTCAACGACTTCGTCGAGAAGCGCCGCGCCGAAGGCGGCGCGCCGACGGATTTCTGATCATCGGTCGGTTGGGCAACTGCCCGCCCGCCCATTTTCATTTCTGACTCCACATTGCACAACACGGAACTATCTTCATGAAATCCCACGTAAAAGCGGTTGTCATCGGCGGCGGCGTCGTCGGCTGCTCGGTGCTCTATCACCTCGCCAAGGCCGGCTGGACCGACATCATGCTGATCGAGCGCTCGGAGCTGACCTCCGGCTCGTCCTGGCATGCGGCGGGCGGCTTCCACACGCTCAACGGCGACCCCAACGTCGCCAAGCTGCAGGCCTACACGGTCCAGCTCTACAAGGAGATCGAGGAGATTTCCGGCCAGTCCTGCTCGCTGCATCTGACCGGCGGCGTCATGATGGCCGATACGCCGGAGCGCATGGACTTCCTGCGGCTGGCCCACGCCAAGGGCCGCTATCTCGGCATGGACACCGAGCTGATCACGCCTTCGGAAGCCAAGGCGATGTTCCCGCTGATGGACGAGAAGAACTTCGTCGGCGCCATGTGGGACCCGGTCGAAGGCCATCTCGACCCGTCCGGGACGACCATCGCTTACTCCAAGGCTGCGAAGAAACTCGGCGCCGAGATCGTGCTGCGCAACCGCGTCGTCGATCTCACCCAGCAGCCGGACGGCACTTGGAACGTCGTCACCGAGCAGGGCACGGTCCATGCCGAGCATGTGGTCAATTGCGGCGGCCTGTGGGCGCGCGAGATCGGCCGCATGGTCGGCGTCGAGCTGCCGGTGCTGGCCATGGAGCACATGTACCTCTTGACCGAGCCGATGCCGGAGGTCGAGGAATTCAACAAGTCGACCGGCCGCGAGATGATCGGCGTGCTCGACTTCAAGGGCGAGATCTACACCCGCCAAGAGCGCAACGGCATCCTGCTCGGCACCTACGAGAAGGCCTGCAAGCCGTGGTCGCCGGTCAACACGCCGTGGGATTTCGGCCATGAGCTCTTGCAGCCCGACATCGACCGCATCGCGCCGTCGCTGGAGATCGGCTTCAAGCATTTCCCCGGCATCGAGAAGGCCGGCATCAAGCAGATCATCAACGGCCCCTTCACTTTCGCGCTCGACGGCAACCCGTTGGTCGGCCCGGTGCAGGGCCTGACCAATTTCTGGTGCGCCTGCGCCGTCATGGCCGGCTTCAGCCAGGGCGGCGGCGTCGGCCTCGCGCTGTCGAACTGGATGGTGCATGGCGATCCTGGCTTCGATGTCTGGGGCATGGACGTCGCCCGCTTCGGCGAATGGGCGAGCCTGCGCTACACCAACGCCAAGGTGCGCGAGAATTATTCGCGCCGCTTCTCGATCCGCTTCCCCAACGAGGAGCTTCCCGCTGCCCGTCCGGCGCAGACGACGCCGCTCTACGACATCATGCTCGCCAACAACGCCGTTATGGGCGACTCGTGGGGCCTAGAGACGCCTCTCTGGTTCGCGCCGAAGGGGACGGAGTCCAAGGACATCGTCTCCTTCCACCGCTCCAACGATTTCGGCCCGATCGGCGAGGAAGTGCGCGCCACGCGCGACAGGGTCGGCGTCACCGAGATCGCCAACTTCGCCAAATACGAGGTCTCGGGTCCGGGCGCGGAGGATTTCCTCAACCGGCTGATGACCAACCGCATGCCAAAGGTCGGCCGTATCGTGCTGACCCCGATGGTCAACGAATTCGGCAAGCTGATCGGCGACTTCACCATCGCCAAGACCGGCGAGGACCGCTTCATGATCTGGGGCTCTTCCGCCGCGCAGAAATACCATATGCGCTGGTTCGAGAAACACCTGCCGAAGGACGGCCCAAGGGCGTCAGAGGTGCGTATCCACCGCTTCGACCAGACGCTGGTTGGCCTGTCGATCGCCGGGCCGAAGTCGCGCGACCTGTTGCAGAAGCTGGTCGATGTCGACGTCTCCACAAAGGCCTTCCGCTTCATGGACTTCCGCGAGATGGCGGTCGGCGGCGCGCCCTGCATGGTCAACCGCATCACCTATACCGGCGACCTCGGCTATGAGATCTGGATGGCGCCCGCCTATCAACGCCTCGTCTACAAGGCGATCAAGGAAGCGGGCGCGGAATTCGGCCTGGTCGATTTCGGCATGCGCGCGCTGCTGTCGATGCGCCTGGAAAAGAACTTCCCGACCTGGTTCCGCGAGTTGCGCCCGATCTACGGACCGTTCGAGGGCTCGATGGACCGCTTCATCAAGCTTGAGAAGAACGACTTCATCGGTCGCGAGGCGTCAGCGAAGGAGCATGCCGAGGGTCCGAAGCTGCGCAGGGTCTCCTTCATCGTCGACGCGGCGGATGCCGACGTGATGGGCGACGAGCCGATCTGGGCCAAGGTCGGCAAGGACTACGGCACGGTCGAGAAACCGCATGGCTATGGCGCGCCGCGCTTCGACACATCCGGCAAGGAAGTGCGTGGCTCGAAAGCCGCGGAAGGTGCTTCCGCCGTGCGCGGCATCGTCGACGGAGACTGGCGCGTCGTCGGCTGGGTCACGTCGGGCGGCTATGCGCATTACGTCCAGAAGTCGATGGCGCAGGGCTATGTCCCCGCGGCCCTTGCCGAGGACGAGAGCGCCGGCCTGTTCGAGATCGAAATCCTCGGCCACCGCCGCCCGGCCCGCATCAATGTCGAGCCGCCTTTCGACCCGAGCGGCGAGAAGATGCGGACCTGAAGCCCTACGAATTGTTGGATTGCGTCGGTTGCTGTGGCATGGTCCGAGCCCGCTACCGGCGCATCAGCATGAGAAGACCACCCCCTTGCGGCAGCTAGAGAAATGGACCGATTGGCTGTGCGATGAACGGGTTGGTCCATTCAGCGCCGCGGTCGCCTCGGTCCTCCTCTACTGCCTGACCCAGATCGTCGTGATGGCCTTGTTGTCCCATGTTGCGGGCACCGGTGTCGGCGTCGACGATTCCGAGCAATTGATGGAAATGCGGTTCATGGCTGCCGGCTACGGCAGTTCGCAGCCGCCTTTGTACACCTGGCTGGCGATGCTCGCGGCCTCGCTGGTCGGAACCAGCGTGCTTGCCCTCAAGATCGTCAAATACGGCCTGCTGGCCGCGGGGCTGGCCGCCTATTTCACCGCCATACGCCGCCTCGGCTACTCGAACCGCGCCGCTGCGGCCGGCATGTTCGGGCTGCTTCTGTTTCCCCAGATCTTCTGGGAGATGCAGCACGCCCTCACCCATTCGGTCGCCATATTCTGTTTCACCTCGGTGCTGCTTCTGGCGCTGGCCGAGGTTGAGAAGCGGCGATCGGCCATCGCCTATGCGTTGTTGGGCCTGGCGGCGGCGGCCGCGATGCTGTCGAAATACAACATCGTCATCTTCCTTGCCGCCTTGTTCCTGGCGGCTCTTTCGGTTCGCGAAACGCGCGCAGCGATCCTCGACCGCCGTTTCCTGATCAGCGTGGCGGTGGCGGTCCTGGCCTGCCTGCCGACGCTTTATTGGAGCCTCACGCATCTGGAGGATCTGCTCTCGCATCAAGGGGGCCTGGGCGTGGCCGAAGGCGGCAGCGTTGCGAAAACGGCATTTCTCGGCATCCGCAGACTGGCCAACGCGATCGTCAATTTCGCTGGACTGCCGGTCGCGATCTTCGCCGTCGCCTACGCCCTGGCGATAAGAAGACGGACGGAGCCGCCTCAGCCGGTAAGGTGGCCGGAAAAGCTGTTGTGGCGGGCGATCGTCCTTGGTCTTGTGGTCACGGTCACAGTCGTGTTGGCGGCTGGCATCACGCAGTTTCGCGACCGCTGGATGCTGCCGATCTTCATTCTCTTGCCCGCGGTCCTTGCCATGCGCTTCGACGCCATGGGCCAGAGGGGCCGAAAGACCCAAGCCACCATCGTCTTCGTCGGCGCAGTGCTTGCCATCCTCGTGCTGCCGCTGAGTTGGTACATGCACCTGCATGGCGGCGACAGCCGCGGCGGTATCGTGCGCATGGATTACCGGTCGCTCTACGATCAGATCAATGCCGACGGGCCGGTCAAGACCGTGGTCTCGAGCTGGTTCTGGGTCGGCAATCTGCGCCTGATCGATGCCGATCTCATCGCGCTCGACGATGAGACGCCGGACTTCGCCAGATCGATCCGCGAACCGGCGGTGCTTGTCCTGACCGATGACAGGGAATCGTCCTCGGACGTCTTCGAAGAGCTGGCGAGGGCCGGCTACGCGATGGACACCGTCCACCGCACTATTGAAGTGCCGCAGGCGCTCGGCCTCCCGCCGCGCAAGGTCACAATCACCAAACTGCACAAGAAGGCCGCGCAGTAAGTTTCAGGGGAACGAATGGACACGCAACGCTTCGGCCGCCACCGCAAGATCATGCCCTTCGAACCAGGCTCGGTCGAAGCGCTGCGCGAGGCCTCGCGCGAGAAGGCGGCGTCGCTCAACCAGCATGTGCTGGGCTATGGCGAGACAGCTGAGGCGGAATGGGCCGCCGCCGGCATCGCAGCGCCCGATCTGCCCGCCATGCGCAGATACCGGCTGGACCGCATTCGCGCCGAGCTGAAGCGCCGCGACTATGCCGGCGCCCTGCTCTACGACCCGGTCAACATCCGCTACGCGACGGACTCGACCAACATGCAGCTCTGGGTCGCGCACAACCCGACACGCCATTGTTTCGTCGCCACCGAAGGGCCGGTGGTGCTGTTCGACTATTTCTCCTGCGAGCATCTGTCCGACCATTCGGGTGTCGTCGACGAGGTGCGCCCGGCCGTGTCGTGGATATATCTCTACAGCGGCGAGCTTACCGAGCAGAAGGTCCGGCGTTGGGGCGCGGGCATCGCCGAACTCGTTGCCGAGCATGGCGGCGGCAACCGCCGCATCGCCGTCGACCACATCAATCCCGAAGGCGTGGAAGAACTCGCCCGTCGTGGGATTTCCGTCGGCAACGGCGAGGCGGTGATGGAGAATGCGAGGCTCATCAAATCGCCGGACGAGATCCTCGCCATGCGCCGCTCGATCGTCGCCTGCGAGGCGGCGATGAGCGAGATGCAAGTGGCGCTGAAGCCGGGCATCTCCGAAAACGAGTTATGGGCGGAGCTGCATCGAGGCAACATCGCGCGCGGCGGCGAATGGATCGAAACGCGTCTTTTGTCCTCGGGACCGCGCACCAATCCCTGGTTTCAGGAATGCTCCTCGCGCATCGTCGAGGATGGCGACCTCGTCGCCTTCGACACGGACCTGATCGGTCCTTACGGGTTCTGCGCCGATCTTTCGCGCACATGGCTCTGCGGCGACAGGCAGCCGTCGAACGAGCAGCGCGATCTGTTCCGCATCGCCGCCGGCCAGATCGCCCACAACACGGATTTGATGCAGCCGGGCATCTCCTTCCGCGATCTCGTCGAGCGCTCGGCGGTGCCGCCGGACGATTGCTATCTGACACGCTACGGCGTGCTCTATCACGGGGTCGGCCTGGCCGACGAATATCCGACGCTGCCGCATGCCGGCGACTGGACGGGCGACACGCCGGACGGCCTGCTCGAATCCGGCATGGTGCTGTGCGTCGAAAGCTATATCGGCAGGCTTGGCGGACGCGAAGGCGTCAAGATCGAGGAGCAGATCCTGATCACCGAGAGCGGCAATGAGAAACTGTCAGCCTACCCGCTGGACGAGCGGCTGCTCTGATCCGCTTTCGATGGTCGCGACGGCGTCGCGCATCGCGGCAACGACTTGTTCCGGCGTCGTTCTGGCGGTGATGTAGGGCAGCCCCTTGCGCCGCGCCGTCCAGCCGACCACCTTCACGCCTTTCGCCGCCGGCTCGAAACGCCGCGCCAACGCCCAGCTTTCGCAGTCGATGGCCGCGATATCGGCCCTGCCTTCCGCGACCGCCACGATCGACGACCGGTGGCCGCCGCTTTCGCTGCGTGAGGCGAAGATGTCCAGGCTTTTGTCCATGGCTTGCAGGTCGCGCGTCAGCCCGATCAGCCCGGACATCGAGTCCGGATTGTTGAAGGTGAAGCGTTTGCCGCGAATGAGATCGAGCGGGATGACAGCCTTGCCATCCGCCGGCGAGACGACTGACGGTCCGCCGTCCGCGGCCATCACCAACGCGCTGGAATAAAGCTCGCCCTGCCCGCCCTCGAACGCATCGTAGCTTGGCTGGGCAATCACCTGCACATGCGGGGCGAGGCCGAGTTCCATTGGCCCCCAGCATGTTTGCCCGAAGAGCAGCGCCGGGCTCAGCCAGAACTGGAGAAAATCGAACTCGTCCGAGGGTAGCGTCGCCGGATCGGGCGCGATCGGCTTGCCGACGTCATCGCGAATGCCGCCAGGCACCGGCGGCAGTTCGCGATTGCTGCGCACGACCGCCTCCGGCGCATCGATGCCCCTTTGCCGGAAGGCATCGCGGAGCCGCGCCCATTGCGCGTCGACTTCGCCACGCGCCTCGGGCCAGTCATACATCGGCAGGGCCGCAACGTACTTGCTCATGTCGAATGGCTTTCAAAGACAGGCGATTTTCGGCGCCTGCGTTCCGCCGCGAAAAAAGCGGTCGCGGGAAGTCGAAACTACTCTTTCGGCGGCTCCGCCGGAACCGGCGCCGTGCCGAGCCCATTGACGTTGCGCGCCCTGACCCGCGGCTTGAAGGCGCGACCGGGCTCCGGCGCGCGCCGCAGCACCGGGTGGACGATCGGCTCCTTGGCCTTGAAGGCGTGGGCTTTCAGCATCGCGAAATAGTTCGGATAGGCGTAACCGTTGTTCATCCGCAGCCACTCTTCGCGGCGCTCGCGAAACAGCTTCGGCAACCTGTACCAGGCAATGGTCGGGCTCTTGTGATGAACGAAATGCAGGTTGTTGTTCAGGAACAGGAAGGAGAGCGGCGAACGCTCCACGATCACCGTGCGCCCTTCCGGATGCTCCGACCACTGGTGCTCGGCATAGGTGCGGATCGAGATCAGCGACTGGCCGAGCCACACCGGCACCAGGATATAGAGCCACAGCGGAATGCCGAAGCCAAACGTGACGATCGGCACCACAACCGCGAGACCGATGGCATGCAGCAGCCAAGCCTTGCGGATCGCCTTGTCGCCGGCAAGGATCTGCTTGGCATCGTCGATGAAGAAACCGACCGAGGACAACCACGGACCGAGAACGAAGCGGCCGACCATGGTGTTGTTGATCTTGAGCAGAAGCTTCATTGTCGGCGGCAGCTCGTCATGCATCCAAAGCGCCTGGTAATAGCTCTCCGGATCGTCGAGCGGATCGGTCAGGCGCTCGTCCGCATGATGGCGAAGGTGGATGGTCTTGAAGCGGCGGAACGGCCACACCACGCCGATCGGCAGGAAGACGCACGCTTCATTGATCCTGGCGTTGCGGGTCGGATGACCGTGCAGCACTTCGTGCATGATCGACGATTGCAAGGCCAGGATAAACGGCAGGACGGCAAGCGCCAAAAGCGGATGGGATGGCCACAGAAGGAAGCCGATGGCGAGCCACGCGCCGTAGCAGAAGAGTGTGAGGAAGACTGTCGGCCATTCGACCGCCGGTGCGGTGCTACGTCTCTTGTTCATGCCGGTATTCATGCTTCTTGCCATGCTATCGACCACTGCCCTCCAGTCGCCGGAACCAACTCGATTCCTGACAACATTGTGTCAGGAGCCTGCCGTTACATCAACGCGACAATGCGCACAAACTGTTGCGAATGCGCATTTCTGGCTGCATATGTTATACATTGTAAACAAATATGGGGATTCATTTCCGCCTGAGCCGCGCTCCGGCGCAAATTTTTCCTCTCCAAAGCAGGAGCAGCGTGGTGGACAAGCGCGATCTGTCGACGACCTTTCGAGAGCGCCTGAAATTGCTCTTGACACGGTCCGACTTGAACCAGTCGGCCTTCGCGACAGCGGTCGGGATCGACCGTTCGGCGCTGTCGCAACTGCTGTCCGGCGCCTCGACCCGCCTGCCCCGCGCCGAGACCCTCCTCAACATCGCCGCCGAGTTCAAGGTGTCGCTCGACTGGCTGCTTGGCCTGAGCCAGGACGAAGGCGTCACCGGCGAAATAAGAGAAAGCCTGGAGATCGAGGAGGCGCCCGACGGCTTCGATCGCACGCTTTTGGCCAAATGGCATGCCGAGGCCGCCGGCACGAAGATCCGCTACGTGCCCGCCGGCATTCCCGACCTTCTGCGCACCGAGGCACTGGTGGAATACGAGGCCGGCATCACCAACAAGAGCCGTGAGGCGCAAGCCGGCGAGACGCAGTACCGCATCGACTACACAAGGCGGCCGGAGACCGATATGGAGGTCTGCATGCCGCGCCATACGCTGGAGATTTTCGCGCGCGGTCTCGGTGTCTGGGACCGTTTCCCGGAGGCCGAACGGCGCAAGCAACTGCTGCACATGGCAACGCTGCTCGACGACCTTTACCCGACTTTCCGGCTGTTTCTCTATGACGGCCGCATGCGCTATTCGATCCCCTATACGATCTTCGGCCCCTATCGCGCCGCTATCTATGTCGGCGACATGTACCTGGTGTTGAACGCCACCCAGCCGGTCCGCACGCTCACCAGCCATTTCGACAATCTGATCCGGGCTGCCGACATCAACGCGCATGAGGCGGCGAGTTTTGCGCAGAAGCTGGCCGCAATGTCCTTCCCGTCAGGCTCTGTCTAATCGGCTCCATCGGCGCCATCTTGGCGATCGGCCATAGGCCGGCCGCCGCTCATCGTTTCGGGAAACCCATGCAAGCACCGCGTCACATCGTTGTTCCTCCTAAGTCGGGCCGTTCCATGCGCGTCAAGCGCGGCGATCTGATCCGCATCGTCGATCCCAAGGGCCAGCAGGTCTCGGACCTCTGGGCCTTCTCGACCGAAGGCAGGCTCGACTGGCTGAGCACCTCGCAGACCCGCGACATCACCGAGCGGCTGTTTCCGAAACCCGGCGACCATTTCTACAGCGCCGCGGGCAAGATCGTGCTGACGCTGATCGAGGACGCCTCGCCTGGACCGCACGACATGCTCTACCCGGCCTGCGACAGCGCGCTCTACGAACGGGCCGGCCTGCCCAACCATCCGAACTGCCGCGACAATCTGATGAAGGCGCTCGGCGCGGAAGGCATCGAACTGCCCTTCGCGCCCGACCCGGTCGATCTCTTCCAGAACTCCATGCCGCAGCCTGACGGGACTTTGGTGGTCGAGGCATCGATCAATCCGCCGGGCGGCTACGTGACGCTGCGCGCCGAACAGGACCTCCTGCTTGTCGTCACCGCCTGCTCGGTCGATCATCACCCGACCAACGGCGATGCCTGCACCGAGATCGAGGTCGAGATCACTCCGGCTTCGTAAGGCCTTCGCGGCCGCAAGCTCGTTGACTGGACATAAAGACTTCTTTATATCGTTATTTGAATTCGAACACGAAAGCCAAAGTCATGACCGCGACCAACCCGATTGACGCCCTGCTTGCCGAAAAGGGCGTGCTTTTGGCCGATGGCGCCACCGGCACCAATCTGTTCGCGATGGGTCTGGAGGCCGGCGAAGCGCCTGAGCTGCTCAATGAGACTTCGCCCGAGACCATTGCCAGCCTGCATCGGAATTTCGTCGACGCCGGCGCCGATATCATTCTCACCAACTCCTTCGGCGGCACTCGCCACAGGCTGAAGCTGCATCATGCGCAGGATCGCGTTCACGAGCTGAACAAGCGCGCCGCCGAGATTGCCCGCTCCGTCGCCGACAAGGCCGGCCGCAAGGTGATCGTCGCCGGCTCCGTCGGCCCGACCGGCGAATTGCTGGTGCCGCTCGGCGCCATGACTTACGACGATGCGGTCGAGGCCTTCGCCGAACAGATCGAGGGCTTGAAGGCCGGCGGCGCCGAAGTCGCCTGGATCGAGACCATGTCGGCGCCGGACGAGATCCGCGCCGCGGCGCAAGCCGCCATCCGTGTCGGCCTGCCCTATACCTATACCGGTTCCTTCGACACGGCCGGCCGCACCATGATGGGCCTGCTGCCGAAGGATATCCACGCCGTCGCCGATGGCCTGTCGCAGGCCCCTCTCGGTGTCGGCGCCAATTGCGGCGTCGGCGCTTCCGATATCCTGGCTTCGCTGCTCGACATGACCGAGGCGAAACCGGACGCGACCGTGATCGTCAAGGGCAATTGCGGCATTCCGGAATTCCGCGGCGCGGAGATATATTATTCCGGCACGCCGGAGCTGATGTCCGATTATGTGCGGCTGGCGGTCGATGCCGGCGCCAGGATTGTCGGCGGCTGCTGCGGCACCTCGTTCGCGCACCTTGCCGCCATGCGCAAGGCGCTCGACGCGCACACCAAGTCGACCCGCCCGACCGTCGAGACGATCGTCGAGCGCATCGGCCCGATGCGCAACAAGGTGGCGACGGCAAACACCGCCGAGACCAGCGAAGCCCGCCGCGAGCGCCGGCGCAGCCGCGCCTGATACGATTTCTACTTGCTGTTTTCGGCGTAGCGCGACAGCGCGGTATTGAGATCGGTGCCGGTACTGCCCTGATTGTCGGCGCCCATCGTCATCAGGGCGCCCGATGCGCCGGGGTCGCTGATCTGTTCCAGCATCACGCGAAAACGGTCGTTGTTGAGGGCCGAAAGCGCTGTGTTGCGCGCCGCGTCGACATCGTTCCTGATGCGCGCGGATTCCGCTGAAGGAGCGGACGGTCCGCGCACCGGGGCATTGAGCGCCGTCGAGTTCGCGTTCCCGATTGTCGTGATATGCACTGCTGATCCCTCAAATCTCTATCAGCATTGACTAACAGAAGCTCGTTGCGGCGAGGTTCCGGAAAAGCAGCGCAGTTTAACGATCGCAAAAAGGCCGGCGGGATTTTCTCCCGCCGGTCCTTCCTTCAATCAATAATGGCCTACTTGTTGCCGTCCAGCGATGAGGCCAGGCGCACCAGCGACAGGAACTCTGCCCTGTAGCCGAACGGATCGGCGCCGCGCGCGGCGTTGGCGATCTCCGCGATGCGGTCGTAGCCGAAATTCGCCGTCTGATCCTCGTCGCGCAGCTTCTGCCCGAAGGCCGCGACCGCGACTGAGAACCGCTGGTCGGCGCCGGCAGCGTCGAAGGACGAGACCTCGTTGGCGGCGGTCACCGGCGTGGTGATGAGCTTCGAGACATTCTCGTTAGGCAGCTTATAGCGGATCTTGACGAAGGCATATTCGTCGGCATTTGCGATGCCGCCATTGTCGACCTTGGCTTGGCCGTAGCGCAGCGGGTCGACCTGCTCGCCGCCGCTGCCCTTCGGCGTGATTTCATAGACCGCCGTCACCGAGTGGCCCGAGCCGATATCGCCGGCATCGACGCGGTCATTGTTGAAGTCCTCGCGCTTGAGCGCGCGGGTCTCATAACCGACGAGACGGTATTCCGAGACCTTGGCCGGGTTGAACTCGACCTGGATCTTGACGTCCTTGGCGATGGCGAACAGCGTCGAGGAGGCATCCTCGACCAGCACCTTCTCGGCTTCGGCCAGCGTGTCGATATAGGCCGCCGTGCCGTTGCCGTTCTGGGCGATGGTCTGCATCATCTGGTCGTTGAGATTGCCGCGTCCGAAGCCGAACACCGACAGGAACACGCCGGTCTTGCGCTCCTTCTCGATCAGTTGCTTGAGGTCGTCGTCATCGGTCTGGCCGACATTGAAATCGCCGTCTGTGGCCAGCATCACCCGGTTGACGCCGTCCTTGACGAAGGATTGCTGGGCAAGCTTGTAGGCCTCGCGGATGCCTTCCTCGCCGGCCGTCGAGCCGCCGGGCGCCAGATTTTCGATGGCAGCAAGGATCTTCTGCTTTTCGGCCGCCTTCGTCGGCATCAACACAGTGCCGGCATTGCCGGCATAGGTGACGATCGAAACGGTGTCGTCGGCCTTCAGCTTGCTCACCAGCAAGCGGAAGGCGGACTTGAGCAGCGGCAGCTTGTCCGGCTCGTCCATCGACCCCGACACGTCGATCAGGAAGACCAGATTGGCCTTCGGCTGCTCGGCCGGCTTCACGTCGAAACCCTTGATCGCGACATGCATGAGCTTGGTGTGCTCGTTCCACGGCGTCGGCATGACGGTGACGGTCGAGTTGAACGGCGTTGACGCCGAATCCGGGCCCCTCCAGTCATAGGGGAAGTAGTTGATCATCTCCTCGACGCGCACCGTGTCCGGGTCGGGCAGAGCGCCTTCCTTCAACGAGCGCCGCACGAAAGAATAGGAGGCCGTGTCGACATCGATCGAGAAAGTCGAGACCGGATCCTGGGCTGTTTCATGCACCGGATTGGTTTTGAAATTCTCGACGCGGTCGCGGTTTTCCTCCTGCGGCTGCAGTTGGTCGACCGGCATGGGCGCAGGCTGCACCATCAGCTTGGAATCGGCGACCGCCGGCGGAGACGCCGGAATCCCGGCAGCTGCTCCTGCCGGTGCCTTGTCGGCCCGCTCCAGCTCGTCGGCGCTCCGTTTGGGGGAATAGCCCGCAATTACCCCGACCCCATCTTTGCCGCCGGCCGCGAGTTGGCCGCTCTCCGCCGGCGTAGCCTGCAAGGCGCGCTTGGCCGCCGGCGTCGCCTCCTGCTTGAACAGGGTGTCGACCTCTGTCGCCGGCTTCGGCGCCGCGGGCGCCGCTTGTGAATTGGCCCGGGTCTCGGCGTCCGCGTCGGTCTTCTTTTCCTTGGTGGGCGCCGCTGCCAGCGGCTCGATGACCGCAGGCTGTTCCGGCTTCTGCGCCACCGGCTTGTCTGCCACAGTCTCGGTGACGGTGCCGTTGCCGCCGATGACCCGCAGCTGTTCCTTCAGCATCTCGAAAGCGGCATAGCCGGCAATAGGCAGCGCGACCAGCGCGGTGATGGCCGGCGTGGCGATGAGTTTCCGTTGCATGATGTCTCTCCAGAGCATTCTTGCTCGCTCCGTGAGACGAAGGCCTGCGGGCGTTCCTTGGGGGACCGCGGAAATTCTTTCGTCGAGGTCGAAAGCCTGCATCGCGGCGGTGAACGCGCGCGCCTTCGCCTCGCCGTCCGGCGCCGGTACCGCGATGTCGCGCAGCCTTTCGAGTTCGTTGTCGTCGACCATGGTCACACTTCCCCGGCTGAGCGCATCAGCAGCTTCAGCCGTTTCTTCGCTTCATGGATGTGCCAGGAAACCGTCGCCTCCGAGATCGCCATCACCTCCGCCGCCGCCGCGTGGTTGAGACCTTCGCCATAGACCAGCAGAACCGCGTCGCGCTGCTTGTCTGGCAGCATCCGCACCGCCGCCCACAGCGCCTCGGTCGGATCGTCGGCCTCAGCCGGTGCTTCGCCGGCAATCGACGTATAGGCGCCGTAGGCATCGGTCTTGGCGGTATCGCGGGCGCGCTTGCGCATCATGTCGCGCGAAGCGTTTAGCGTCATGGCATAGAGCCATGTCCTGAAGGCGCCGCTGCCCTGATAGTCGCGGATCGCGCGGCCGAGCCGCACGCAGACGTCCTGGGCGACGTCCTCGGCATCGGTCTTGCGTCCGCACCAGCGATAGGCGGCGCGATAGACGAAACCATAGTGCCTTTCGAGCAATCTGCCGAAAGCACCCCTGTCTCCGCCCCTCGCCCGCACGATCAATTCGGCATCGGAGGCTTCGCCGTCGTCCAGCATCATCGCCGTCATTTGCCTGTTGGACGAAGGCTAATGGCCAATCCTTGGGGCGATGCAAAGATTTTTTTGCACAAACATTCCTTCACCCCGTTTACGGGGAGAAGGTGTCACGAAGTGACGGATGAGGGGCAGCGCGGCCATAGATCAGAAGATCGCTTACCCCAATGTCTCTTTGAAAAACGTCGTCAGCCGCTTCCAATGGCGCTCGGCACCCGCCTCGTCATAGACGCTGTGGTCCTTGACGCACCAGCCATGGCCGACGCCGACATAATTCTCGATGACATGATCGACTTCGGCGACCCTGAGCGCTTCCGCCAGCCGCGCCGACTGCTCCGGCGGGAAGCTGCGGTCGACGCCGGCAACCCCCACATAGACGCGCGCCTCGATCGAGGCCGCCTTGCGGTGCGGGCTGTCGGGCGCGTCGCTGGCGAGATTGCCGCCGTGCAAGCTTGCCGCGGCGACGATGCGGTCGGGGTGGGTCGCGGCCGCATTGAGCGCCCGCGCGCCGCCCATGCAATAGCCAACGACGCCGATCGGTCCGGCGATCCCCTCGGCGGCCAGAGCATCGAGGAAGGCGGCATTGTCGCGGATGGTCATTTCCTGCGTGGTGCCGGTCACCAGCGCCATCAGCTTGGTCTTGGTTTCCTCCGCCGTGAAGGCGGTCTTGGCGTCGAACGGACCGTAGGGCGCGTTGCGGTAAAAAAGATCGGGCACCAGCACGGCATAGCCGTGACCGGCGAGCCGCTCGGCCATCTCGTCAAGCGCCGGGCGCGGCCCAAAGGCGTCCATATAAAGGATGACGCCGGCGCTGGCCTTGGTGGACGGTCGAAAAAGGCCAGCCTTTGCCTTGCCGTCCCTGGTTTCGAACTCGATCTGCTTTCCAGTCATGATGCTCTCCGTTGCCTGTCGCGCGTTAGATATCGGCACGCGCCGTTCCGGCAAGCCATTCCCGGACCAGGCCGTTCAAGATTTCGTGCGGCCAGCCTGCCTCCTAGAGCCGCGCGAAGGCCGCCATATGAAAGGCCTGCACCTCCGGCGGATAGCGATAGCTTGTGCCATAGGGGCAGGCGTTGCGGTCGAGGCAGCCGCCCATCCGGCAGGGCTCGCCGCGGGAGCCGCGAACATGGTCGAGACAGGCTTCATGGGCAAAGCCCTGCCCGGAATAGGCGTCCACCGGACAGGATTTCAGGCAGGGTTTTGCGACACATGTGTCGCAGAGATGAATCGCTGCATGAGGGTCGGGAAGAGAAATCTCGTCCTCGAACAGCAATGCGCCGCGATAGGCATGCCATAGCCCATATTGCGGGTGCATCAGAACGCCGAGCGGCGACGGTTTCAACCCTTCGGCCCGCATCGCCCATTGCTGGAACGGCAGATAGGGCCGGTCTGAAGGCGAAACGGCGCGGGCGTCGCAGCCTTGCGCGACCGAGCCGATCACCGCGCGCGACCAAGTGTCGAGCGGATTGGCGATGTCCCTCTCCTGCTGTCCCAGCCAGCGCTGAAAATGCGGCCATGGCGCCGCGCCCGCCTGCCCGACGAGCAGCGCAGATTTGGCGGATGCGCCTGATGGACCGGTTGGCGCAGCCTCCCCATCAGTGAAACGGAAGCCGCCACGGAGGATCAAGCCGTCGGCCGCGAGCGCGGTCGCGATCTGCCCGACCAGGTCGCGCGCAAAAATCATCCCTTCCGGTCCGGGTCGGAGAATGCGCTCCGCCAGACTTCCTTGTGAATGATGTCGGCCACTTTAGCCCGGCCTGACTCGGGCTCCTTTCAGGTGAAGGCGTCGGCCATCGAGCCCTTCTTCTTGGCGATGAAGTCCTTCAGCGCCTCGTCGATGGCCGGATCCAGATGCGGCGCCTCGTAGCTTTCCAGCCAGCGGCGGGCGAGCTCGTTGGCGCGCTGCGGCGCGGTCTTCTCGCCTTCGGCCAGCCACTGCTCGTAGGAATTGTTGTCGGCGATGTTGGAGCGGTAGAAGGCCGTCTGGAAATTCGCCTGCGTGTGGTCGCAGCCGAGATAATGGCTGCCCGGACCGACCTGGCGGATCGCGTCCATCGCCTGGCCGTTTTCCGACAGGTCGACGCCTTCGGCAAACTTCTGCTGCATGCCGAGCTGGTCGATATCCATCATGAATTTTTCATAGCAGGAGGCGAGACCGCCCTCGAGCCAGCCGGCCGAATGCAGCACGAAATTGGTGCCGGCAAGGATCGTCGAGTTGAGCGTGTTGGCGCTCTCATAGGCTGCCTGCGCGTCCGGGACCTTCGAGGCGCAGAGCGAGCCGCCGGTGCGGAACGGCAAACCGAGCCGGCGCGCGAGCTGCGCCGCGCCATAGGACACCAGAGACGGCTCCGGCGTGCCGAAGGTCGGCGCGCCGGACTGCATCGAGATCGACGAGGCGAAGGTGCCGAACAGCACCGGCGCGCCGGGCCTGATCAGCTGGGTGAACGAAGCGCCGGCGAGCACCTCGGCCAGCACCTGCGTCAGCGTGCCGGCAACCGTCACCGGGCTCATCGCGCCGGCCAGGATGAAGGGCGTGACGATGCAGGCCTGGTTGTGGCGCGAATAGACTTTCAGGGCGCCGAGCATGGTCTCGTCGAACACCATCGGCGAGTTGGCGTTGATCAGGCTTGTCAGCACCGTGTTGTTCTCGACGAAGTCGTCGCCGAACACGAGCTTGGCCATCGCCACCGTGTCCTCGGCCCGCTCCGGCGCCGTCACCGAGCCCATGAACGGTTTGTCCGAGTAACGGATGTGCGCGTAGATCATGTCGAGATGGCGCTTGTTGACCGGCACGTCGACCGGCTCGCACACCGTGCCCCCCGAATGGTGGATCGATGGCGCCATATAGGCGAGCTTCACGAAATTCTGGAAATCCTCGATGGTCGCGTAACGGCGGTTGCCGTCGAGGTCGCGCACGAAAGGCGGGCCGTAGACCGGCGCGAACACCGTCGCGTTGCCGCCGATCTGCACCGAGCGCTCCGGGTTGCGCGCATGCTGGGTGTAGATCGAAGGCGCGGTCTTCAGCAGCGAGCGGCAGAGGCCCTTGGGGAAGTGCACGCGCTCGCCCTTGACGTCGGCGCCCGCTTCTTTCCACAGCGCCAGCGCTTCGGCGTCGTCGCGAAAGATGATGCCGATTTCTTCCAGCACCGTGTCGGTGTTCTTCTCGATCAACGCCAGGCCTTCCTCGTTGAGGACCTCGTAGACGTTGATCTTGCGCTTGATGTAGGTGAGCTGCGTGCCCGGACCGCCGCCCGAACGGGCAGCCCGGCGTGCCGCCGCGCCGCCGCTGGCGCCGCGTCCGCGCCGTCCGCCCGACGCTTCCTGCTCGACTGCCGCGTTATCGCTCATGATCGTTCTTCCTATAAATCTGGCCTGAACTGGCCTGCGGCCCATCGCTGCCGCTTCTTGCCCGGATCGTAGCCATGCACCCTATTGGAAACGGCCAGCCAGCGCCAACGCCTGTCGCAAAATCGACAAGAAAAGCGCCAATTTTTCAGTCGCTTTCCTTTTGCGGGAAGTCGCAAATCAGCTATGGATGCCCTGCCCTCGCGGGTTAGGTATTGGCGCATCGATTTTTAGGCTGCCGCAGTCATTCCGAGCAGCAAGGAGCCCGAGAGAAATGTCCGACGACGAGATCATCCTTTCCGAGCTTTCCGACGACGAGCTCGTGCAGCAGATGCACGACGATCTTTATGATGGGCTGAAGGAAGAGATCGAGGAAGGCACGCGAATCCTGCTCGAGCGCGGCTGGGCGCCCTACAAGGTGCTGACCGAGGCACTGGTCGAAGGCATGCGTATCGTAGGCGAGGATTTCCGCGACGGCATCCTGTTCGTGCCGGAAGTGCTGCTCTCGGCCAACGCTATGAAGGCCGGCATGTTCATCCTGCGTCCGCTGCTCGCCGCCACCGGCGCGCCGAAACAGGGCAAGATGGTGATCGGCACCGTCAAGGGCGACATCCACGACATCGGCAAGAACCTCGTCGGCATGATGATGGAGGGTGCCGGCTTCGATGTCATCGATCTCGGCATCAACAACGCCGTCGAGAAATACCTGGACGCGATCGAGCAGCACCAGCCCGACATCATCGGCATGTCGGCCCTGCTCACCACCACCATGCCCTATATGAAGGTCGTCATCGATACGATGAAGGAAAAGGGTATCCGCGACGATTATGTCGTGCTGGTCGGCGGGGCGCCGCTCAATGAGGAATTCGGCAAGGCCGTCGGCGCCGACGCCTATTGCCGCGATGCCGCGGTGGCCGTCGAGACCGCCAAGGACTACATGAAGCGCAAGCACAACGTTCGCGCTTCCGCCTGACCCAAGGCATCAGGATGGATCGACAAGAAAAGCCGCGCCTTGCAGCGCGGCTTTTTTGTTCCCAGATGATGGGAGAGGGCTGCCGATCAGTTGACAGTGTCTTTGACCGCCCTTGCCGTCGATTTGACGTCCTTGCCGACGCCCCGGATGGTGTTCGCGCAGGCCGTGAGGGCAAGCGCGCAGGCCAGGATGGCGATCGGCGCGATGCGTAGCAGTTTCATGGACGGTGTCTCCCTCGACAGGTATTAAGCCCCGCAGCGAAAGCCGGCCCGACTTGGTCAAGACGCAAAAAACGAAATCGAATCAAATGGACAGGCTGCTCGTCATCGCCTGCGGGATGATTGCGCGCGAAGTTTTGGCCGTCAAGCAACAGCTAAAGCTCGACCATCTCGAGCTGACCTGCCTGCCGGCCGAGTTCCATTTCTATCCGGACCGCATCGCTCCGGCGATGGACAAGGCGATCGAGAAGGCCAAGACGGAAGGCTACAGCCGTATTTTCGTCGGCTATGCCGATTGCGGCACCGGCGGCCTGCTCGACCGCGTCATCGAGAAGCATGGCGTCGAGCGCATGGCCGGGCCGCATTGCTTTGCCTTCTACCAGGGCATGGATGCCTACGCGAAGATCGCCGACGACGACATGATGTCGTTTTATATGACCGACTTCCTCTGCCGCCAGTTCGAGGCTTTCTTCATCAAGCCGCTCGGCCTCGACAGGCATCCCGAACTGATCAAGGACTATTTCGGTAATTACGAGAAGCTGATCTATCTCGCCCAGACCGACGATCCCGAGCTCGACAAGGTCGCCGAGAAAGCCGCCGTCATGCTCGGCCTCGCCTATGAGCGCCGGCCGACGGGATATGGCGATTTGACAAGCGAACTGGCGCGGGCGGCACAGGGGGCCTGAAGGTCGGTCTTCACGCCTCCGCTTCCAGCGCCCTCAACACATCGGCAAAACTCGTTCTGCACACAAAGCCCAGTCGCTCTCGCGCCCGCGACGGATCGTAGACGCGGTCGATCGAGGAGAACATCGTCCAGCCCTTCCTCGCATAGAGCCTCGAATAGTCCGGGAAATAGCGCGCGACGACCGTCGGCGCGTCGGCGATCAACTCGACGCAATCCTGCGGCCGGAACGGCGTCGGCGCCGAGATGATGAAGACGTCGAAGCCAAGGCTCGGCGCTTTCTCCAGGGCCGCCACATGGGCCTCGGCCGCGTCCTCCACCGTCAGCCGCCGGAACAGCAATTCGTTGGCCTTGGTGTTGGCATCGGACTGTTCGATGGCATGTGCCATGTCGTCCGCCTCGGGAAAGAAGCGCGCGGTGCGCAGCACCACCACCGGCAGCCCATGCTCGATGTGGTAGAGGCGACAGAGATGCTCGGCGGAAAGCTTCGTCACGCCATAGATGTTGCGTGGCTCCGGCGACATCTCCTCGGTCAGCCAGGCCGCCTTGCGCGCGCCACCCCGGAAACCGGCGCGGATCGCCTGCGAGATCATCAGCGAGGTCGTCGAGGTGAAGAGGAAGCGCTGCACGCCGCAGGCCACGGCCGCGTCGAGCAGGTTGAGCGTGCCTTGCACATTCGTGGCGACGAAGGCGCTATTCTCATGATGCTCGATGTTCGGCTTGTGCAGCGCCCCACTGTGAATAATGGCCTCGATGCTGTTCTCGCGGACAGTCTTCAGGACAAGATCGCGATCCGCGATCGAGCCGACGACTTGGGTGCGCGCCGAGGGAACCGGATCAAGTCCGACGACGTGATGGCCGAGCGCTTCGAGCCTCGGCCCGAGCGCGCTGCCCAGCCAGCCGGACGATCCCGTGAGCAAGATCCGCATCGATCAAACCGCCATTTCTTCGAGATGCTGTTGTTAAGCATGGATGACAGACGATGGCGAACCGGTAAGTTGTGCGCCAGTGATAGAAAGAACTTTGTTCCAGCCATTGATTTGAGGAAACATGTTCATGATGCCTCGCCTGCTCCTTGCCGCCCTCGGTCTCGTCGCCCTCACTTTGCCGGCCCTTGCCGATGGCGAAGTGCAGAAGCTGATCACGGCTGCCGACAAGGCGCGATTGGACAAGTATGGCGAGACGCGCAAGGCGGCCCTCGAAGAGGCAAAGGCCGGCGATCCGGCCGAGGTCAAGCAGTTGGATGAACTGCTCGCCAAACCACTTGTCGCCTTCTCCGACAAGGATCTCACCGGCAACTGGAAGTGCCGCACCATCAAGGCGGGCGGCATCAGCCCGCTCGTCATCTATGGCTGGTTCAAGTGCAAGGTGACCGACGACGGCTCCGGCTGGCGGCTTGCGAAGATCAGCGGCTCGCAGCGCACCGCCGGCCGTTTCTTCGACGATGGCGACAAGCGCGCCATCTATCTCGGCTCGTTCTCGGTCAATGACGACAAGGCCAAGCCCTATGGCAGCGGCCCCGAAAGCGACCAGGTGGGCTATGCCTTCCGCAACAGCGCCACCGAATGGCGGATCGAATTCCCCGCGCCCTATTACGAATCGAAGCTCGACATCATGGAATTGAAGCGCTGAACCGGCCCTTCGACGCTGGCTGAAACGCCTCCGGCACACCAGGGATTAACCCGGTCCGCATAGCATGCGCCCGATCTTCAGAGCGGATGCTTGCCATGACAGCGTCGGAATCGATTACGCGACCGATTGTGGTCGTCACCGAAGGTGGCCCGCATATCTGGGCCATCGTCAATGCGCTTGCCGATCGCGTCGGCCCTGTCAGCGTCATCCTCGAATCCCCTGAATCCAAAAAGCGCCTGCTCATGGGCCGCGCCCGGCGCCAGGGCTGGATCTCGGCCATCGGCCAGCTCGGCACCATGGTACTGACCAGGCTCGGCAAGCGCTTCCTGGCCCGTCATGCCGCGCGACTGATCGCCGAGGAGAAGCTCGCAACCGAGCCGAGGCAAGGCCAGGCGATCATCCATGTCCCTTCAGCCAACGGGCCGGAATGCCTGAAGGGGATCGTGAGCATCGATCCTGGCGTTGTGCTGCTTGCCGGCTGTAGGCTGCTGTCGAAGGATACGCTGGCCAAGATGCCTTGCCCAGTGCTCAACTATCACGCCGGCATCGCGCCAAAATATCGCGGCATGAATGGCGGCTACTGGGCGCTGGCCTCCGGCGATCAAGGGAATTTCGGCACCACAGTGCATCTGGTCGATGCCGGCGTCGACACCGGCGGTGTGCTGAAGCAGGCGCGCGGCAAGCCCAGGACCGGCGATACGATCGCCAGCTACGCGCTGCGGCAGGCAGCATTTTCGCGCGATGTCTGCGTCGAGGCGGTCGGCAATGCGCTGGCCGGCAGACTGGAAACGATCGATCCTGGCCTGCCGTCGAAACAGTGGTACCACCCGACGATCTGGTTCTACCTCTGGACCGGCCTGACCAAGCGCGTCTGGTAACATTGTCAGCTCGGCGATTTGTATGCTATTGTCATACAGAAAGCGAGATTACGATGTCGAACATGGCTCCTCTTAGCGTCCGCGTCACTCTGGACGAACGCGAAATACTCGAAGCCGCCGCAAGTCAGGCTAACACCAATCTTAGCGACTTCATCCGCCGTAAGGCTGTTGAAGCTGCCGAAATGGAGGTGTTGGATGGACGTATCGTGACGATCCCCGCAGCCGACTGGGAGCGGTTTGAGGCTTGGGCGAAATCGGCGCCGAAAAAGCTGCCTGGTTTGCAAAGGCTCGCAGCGTCACGGCCCGTATGGCAGGACTGACCTCGCCTCGACCGCTTGCGGTTGACGACAACAGAGATGCTTTCGACTGCGGCCGCGAGTCGCTCAACAATTGGCTTCGTCGCCATGCCTGGCGCAACCAGCAGGACGGGGCATCGCGCACCAGCGTCATCTGCGATTTGGCGAGCGGCGCGATTGCTGCCTATGTTGCGCTGAGCGCCGGCCAGATCGAGCGGGCCTATCTGCCGAAGTCGGCACAGCGTAATCGCCCCGATCCCATTCCGATTGTGTTGCTCGGCCAGCTGGCCGTGGATATCCGCTTTCAAGGTCGCGGATGCGGACGCTCACTGCTCCTCTTCGCATTTAGGACCGCGGTTCGGTTTTCCACTGAGATCGGCTGTTTTGGCGTCCTTGCCCACCCACTTGATGAGTCCGTGAGAAACTTCTACCGCGGCTTCGATTTCGTAGACCTGCCATTCGATCCGAAACGAAGCATGATCGTGCGTATCGCCGACTTAAGGGAAAGCGGCTTCGGCTACGAATAAGGCAAGTTTCGAGAGCAAGCGGTGCAGCACACAGGGGGATGCTCGACCAAAGAACTTCTCCCTTCCGTTTGGGCCATCGCCAGCGTCGCTTTTGAAGGCGCGCGCGTCGTCCCATAACAAGCGGCCCAACGGCGCATGCGGCAATGCTCGACAACCTCGAGGAGTGAGAATTCATGGCCGATCTGATCGTCGTCTACTGGCGCGACATCCCCGCCCAGGTCATCGTCAAGAAGGGCCGGCAGAACGCCAAGCGCGAGCTGCCGCTGCGCTTCACCGAGGCGATCGACATGTGCGCCATGCGCACCGGCGCCGGCGGCACCGACGACTATCTGGCGGAATGGCGCAAGGCCGACCCGATCCCGGTCGGCGACGACATCGAGGCCGAGGTCGAGAAGGCCTATCAGGAACTCGACGCGAAATATGACCGAGAGCGGCTAGTCGCTCTGGTCAAGGCTGGCGGGAAAGAAAATGTCTGACACAACTCCTGTCAAGGAAGGGCCGGCGGTTACCCAGGCCACCTTGGTCAAGAAGGCAGCGCCGAAATCCGACTACAAGCCTGCCGACGTGTCGCCGCAGCGGCGCGTCCAGCGCACTTTCGCCGTGCGCCTGTGGTCCATCCGGCATTCGCGATTGCTCGAATGGTTCTACAGCCGGTTCGCCGACATTTTCCTGCTCTTGCATCCTTTGTGGAAGGGCATCGGCTACGGCCGCGTCGAAGCCCCGGTGAAATTCATCGAGAAGCGGGTCAAGGGCTTCATGTTCGACTGCCGCATGTGCGGCCAGTGCGTGCTCTCCTCCACCGGCATGTCGTGCCCGATGAATTGCCCCAAGCAGCTGCGCAATGGCCCTTGCGGCGGCGTGCGCGCCAACGGCAATTGCGAGGTCGAGCCGGACATGCCTTGCGTCTGGGTCAAGGCCTGGGAAGGCTCGCGCAACATGGTGCATGGCGACAATATCCTCACCGTGCAGAAGCCGGTCGATCAGTCGCTGCGCGAAACCTCGGCGTGGCTGCGGGTGACCGCGCAGGCCGCCGCCGCGCGTGAAACGACCCAGAACCCCGGAGCTTCGGCATGACCGCCCGCCAGGTCGACGAGAACCCGGCCGGCATCCACCTGCCGCTTGAGCCCCTGCCGGGCCACACGTCGCGCGGCCGGCTGGAGCGCGTGCTGCGCCGCGGTGAGTTTGCTGTAACGACCGAGCTCAATCCGCCCGACAGCGCCGATCCGGAAGACGTCTACAACCGCGCCAAGATTTTTGATGGCTGGGTCGATGCCATCAATGCCGTCGATGCCTCGGGCGCCAACTGTCACATGTCGTCGGTCGGCATCTGCGCGCTGCTCACCCGCATGGGCTATGCGCCGATCATGCAGATCGCCTGCCGCGACAAGAACCGCATCGCCATCCAGGGCGACGTGCTGGGCGGCGCGGCCATGGGCGTCGCCAACATGTTGTGCCTCACCGGCGACGGCGTGCAGGCCGGCGACCAGCCCGGCGCCAAGCCGGTGTTCGACCTCGATTCCATGTCGCTGCTCGAAACCATCCGCATCATGCGCGACAATGGCAAGTTCCTGTCCGGCCGCAAGCTGACGACGCCGCCGCAGGTTTTCCTCGGTGCAGCCGTCAACCCCTTCGCGCCGCCCTACGACTTCCGCCCGATCCATCTCGGCAAGAAGATCGCCGCCGGCGCGCAGTTCGCGCAGACGCAGTACTGCTTCGACGTGCCGATGTTCAGAACCTTCATGCAGAAGGCGCGCGACCTCGGCCACACTGAAAAGCTCTTCCTGCTTTGCGGCGTCGGACCGCTCGCTTCCGCCAAGACGGCGAAGTGGATCCGCTCCAACGTGCCGGGCATCCACATCCCCGACGCGGTGATCAAGCGGCTGGAAGGCGCGCAGGACCAGAAGAAGGAAGGCAAGCAGCTCTGCATCGACATCATCAACGAGGTGAAGGAAATCCCCGGCGTCGCCGGCATCCATGTGATGGCCTACCGCCAGGAGGAATATGTCGCCGAGATCGTCGATGAATCCGGCGTGCTGAAAGGCCGCCAGCCCTGGAAGCGGGAGCGCCGGCGCGACGACCAACTGGTCGCCGACCGACTCGACCACCTGCTGCACGACGAGATTACCGAAACCCAGGTGGATATGGTGAAGACCGCGCATTGACAGCGTGGCAGTCACCATCCGCTTGAACGAGATCAGATAACGATATAAAGAACTCTTTATATCCCGACGGAGAGATTTCATGACCCGCACCATCGTCGCCTCGGCGACCCGAGAAATCGTCATCGGCTTCGATCAGCCCTTCTGCGTGATCGGCGAACGCATCAACCCGACCGGCCGCAAGAAGCTCGCCGCCGAAATGGTGGCTGGCAACTTCGAGACCGTCATCAAGGACGCGCTGGAGCAGGCCGCCTGCGGCGCCACCATGCTCGACGTCAATGCCGGCGTCACCGCCGTCGACCCCAATGCGACCGAGCCGGCGCTTCTGGTGCAGACGCTGGAGATCGTGCAGGGCCTGGTCGACCTGCCGCTGTCGATCGATAGCTCGGTGACCGCCGCGATCGAGGCCGCGCTGAAGGTCGCCAAGGGCCGCCCGCTGGTCAACTCCGTCACCGGCGAGGAAGAAAAGCTCGAGGCTATCCTGCCGCTGATCAAGAAATACAACGTCCCGGTCGTCGCCATCTCCAACGACGAGACCGGCATCTCGATGGACCCGGACGTCCGCTTCGCCGTCGCCAAGAAGATCGTCCAGCGCTGCGCCGATTTCGGCATTCCCGCCCATGACGTCGTCGTCGACCCGTTGGTGATGCCGATCGGCGCGCTGGGCGATGCCGGACGCCAGGTGTTCGCGCTGCTGCGCCGGCTGCGCGAAGAGCTCAAGGTCAATACCACTTGCGGCCTCTCCAACATCTCCTTCGGCCTGCCGCACCGCCACGGCATCAACGCCGCCTTCATCCCGATGGTGATCGGCGCCGGCATGACCTCGGCAATCATGAACCCGGTCCGTCCGCAGGAAATGGAAGCCGTGCGCGGCGCCAATGTGCTCAACGGCACCGACGAGAACTGCACCAACTGGATCCGCACCTACAAGGATTATAAGCCGGTCGAAGGCGGTCAAGCCGTTGCGGCTCCAACGGCCGTCAATGCGCCGGGCGAAGGCAGCGGCAATGGCGGCCGTCGCCGCGGCGGCCGTGAAGCCCGCATGGCCAGGGGATAAGCGCGCAATCGTGAGCCGCACCGCAAACAAGGCTGATCCGATCGCATCGTGGATGCGGCCGGACAGCTCTGCTTTGCGTTCAGGCCACGCCCAATATGGCGTCGAACAGCGCCATTCCCGCCCACGATCCGAAGATGCCTGTTACGCCGCCGACGATGAAATCATCGTCATAGGCGGGCCAGAACGCGTGCAGCAGCAGCGCGCCGACGATCGCGCCGAGGATCCCGGTGGCGAGGTATTGCGGATTGCGCAGCCACGAGCCCTTGATCACGCGCACCATGGTGAACGCGGTGAAGACGGCGGAAAGCAGAAGATCCGACATGGTTGGCCCCTGGACCAGCAGACTCTCCACCCAACAGTAAAACGATCCGTTAAACGGCATCGACAATTGCCATCGAGACGCGTGCCAGCATGAACCCTCCGCCCAACATCACCGATCCGCTCGTGCTGTTCATGCCGTCGGGCAAGCGCGGCCGATTCCCCGTTGGAACGCCCGTGCTGGATGCGGCGCGCCAGCTCGGCGTCTATGTCGAAAGCGTGTGCGGCGGCCGCGCCACTTGCGGACGCTGCCAGATCGAGGTGCAGGAAGGCAATTTCGCCAAGCACAAGATCGTCTCGTCCAACGACCACATCTCGCCCAAGGGCGCCAAGGAAGAGCGCTACGAGCGCGTGCGCGGCCTGCCTGAGCGGCGCCGCCTCTCCTGCTCGGCGCAGATCCTCGGCGACCTCGTCATCGACGTGCCGCAGGACACGGTCATCAACGCCCAGACCATCCGAAAGGACGCCGACACCAGGGTGATCGCCCGCGATACGGCGATCCGCATGTGCTATGTCGAGATCGAGGAGCCCGACATGCACAAGCCGCTCGGCGACCTCGACCGGCTCAAGATCGCCCTGATGAAGGACTGGGGCCTCAAGAACCTCGAATTCGATTTCTATCTCCTGCCGCAGGTGCAGGGCATCCTGCGCAAGGGCAACTGGACCGCGACGGCCGCCATCCACAAGGATGCCGACAGCGACATCGCGCGTGTCATCGCGTTGTGGCCCGGCCTCAAGAACGAAGCCTATGGCCTTGCCTGCGACATAGGCTCGACCACCATAGCCATGCATCTGGTGTCGCTGCTGTCGGGCCGAGTCGCCGCATCTTCCGGCACGTCCAATCCGCAGATCCGCTTCGGCGAGGATCTGATGAGCCGCGTCTCCTACGTGATGATGAATCCGGACGGTCGCGAAGGCATGACGGTCGCCGTGCGCGAAGCGGTTTCCGGCCTCGTCGACAAGGTCTGCGCCGAAGGCAATGTCCAGCGAGCCGACATCCTGGATTCCGTCTTCGTCGGCAATCCGATCATGCATCACTTGTTCCTCGGCATCGATCCGACCGAGTTGGGCGGCGCGCCTTTCGCGCTTGCCGTCTCCGGCGCGGTGCGCATCAAGGCCTCCGACATCGGCCTGAAGCTCAACCAGGGTGCCCGCCTCTATATGCTGCCTTGCATTGCCGGCCACGTCGGCGCCGATGCCGCCGCCGTCACCCTGTCGGAAGGCCCGCACCGCCAGGACGAGATGATGCTGATCGTCGACGTCGGCACCAATGCCGAGATCGTGCTCGGCAACTCGACGCGTGTGGTCGCGGCCTCCTCGCCCACCGGCCCGGCCTTCGAGGGCGCCGAAATCTCCGGCGGCCAGCGCGCCGCGCCCGGCGCCATCGAGCGCGTTCGCATCGACCCGGACACGCTTGAGCCGAAATATCGCGTCATCGGCTCGGAGCTGTGGTCGGACGAGTCGGGCTTCCTCGACAGCGTGCAGGCGACCGGCGTCACCGGCATCTGCGGCTCCGGCATCATCGAGATCGTGGCGGAAATGTACCTTGCCGGCATCATCTCCGAAGATGGCGTCGTCGACGGATCGCTGGCCGCGCGCTCGCCGCGCATCGTTCCCAACGGCCGCACCTTCTCCTATGTGCTGAAGGAAGGCGAACCCAGGATCACCATCACCCAGAACGACGTGCGCGCCATCCAGCTTGCCAAGGCAGCACTCTATGCCGGCACCAAGCTGTTGATGGAAAAGCAGCACACCGAGCACGTCGACCGCATCCATTTCGCCGGCGCGTTCGGTTCGTTCATCGATCCGAAATACGCCATGGTGCTCGGCCTCATCCCCGACTGCGACCTCGACAAGGTCTCGGCCGTCGGCAACGCCGCCGGCGCCGGCTCGCGCATGGCGCTGCTCAATCGCGGCTACCGTCGCGAGATCGAGGAGACGGTGAGCAGGATCGAGAAGATCGAGACGGCGCTGGAGCCGAAATTCCAGGAGCACTTCGTCTACGCCATGGCGCTGCCGAACAAGGTCGACCCGTTCCCGAAGCTGGCGGCCGCGGTGAAGCTGCCGCCGCGCAAGGCGATGAGCGAGGACGGCACCGCCGGCGACGCTACCCCACGCCGGCGTTCACGCGAGGAGCGCGCGGCACGGCGCGGCCGCGACTAACGTTTCAACTCATTCCGCGGCCCCTGCGGCCGCGGCACTGCTTGCCTTCACGGCGCCCTTGGGACGTTGCGGGTGCAGCACCCCGATCAATGGCTTTTCGACGATCAGATAAAGCACTGCCGAGAGCGCCAGCGTGATGGCCAGGATCGTTGCCGGCTGCAAGACCGCCGGAAGGCCCGCCCTCAAGACGACACCCGTCGCCAGGACGCCGGCCACGACATGCCATAGATAGATCGAATAGGACGCATCGCCGAGAAAGCTGGGCAAGGCCGCGGGCTTGAACGGCCGCGCCCGCTCGGCAAACACCGCGCCAGCCACGATCAGCGTGGCCGGAAGCCCCCAGCGCAAGGCGCGAGCCATGTCGGCATCGAACAGCGGACTGGCCGCAAGGAGCAGAAATCCTAAGACAGCCATCGCCAGCGCCACTCCGAGCGGCAGCCTGGTGCCCTGGAGCCACAAGCGCCCCACGACGACGCCGGCCGCGAACTCGAGCACGACAGGATCGGTGAAGGCATGCGCATATCCCGCGGGCAAGACGAAATGCAGTGCGACGATGGCCATAAGGGCGCCCACGAGAACGCCAAACCGCCAGCGCTCCCCGAGGAACAGGACCAGGGTGAAAACGAGATAGAACATCATCTCATAGCAAAGCGTCCAACCCTGTATGACGATGGGATGCAGCGCCCCCTCCTGCAGGACAGGCAGGAAGAACAGCGAGCCGACGAAATTCGCCATACTGAAGAAATGGCCATAGAAGAATTGCGGCTTGATCAGGATGCCTGCCGCGGTCAGAAGCGTGACGATCCAGTAGAGAGGCACGATGCGGGTGATCCGACGACCCATGAAACGCCAAGGATCGGCCGGCCTGCCGGCCGTCGTCACCCACATGATGAAACCGCTGATGACGAAGAAAACGTCGACGCCGGCTGCTCCGACATGGAACGGACCGCCGAACTGTTCGCTGACATGGAAGCAGACCACCGCGCAGGCGGCGAGGCCCCGCAGATATTGAATACTGTGAATGCTCGTCACGATGCTCTGGTCCAGATCGCGCTATGCTGCAGTGCATACAGTCGATATCGCATCGCACAATAACAAAGCAGCCGAGCGCTGCTGTCAACCCGCGGATGGCTTCTATCCGGATGGAGCCGGAATGCCCGCCGGTCCAATTCATTTGTATGCAAATGTTTCCGGATTCGCGCTGTCCGGAAACCGAAACGCTGTTTTCGCGAAATCGATCCGATACATGCGTGAGCGATTTAACCGACATCGAACGGCGGCTGCGGACAATCCTCGGCCGCCGCTGCTCTTCAAGGGAGATGAAAATGTCGATGTACGACAACCTCAGCCGTTTCGGCGTGACCATCAGGCTGGCTCACGCCAGGAACAAGGCGATCCGCGCGCTGAACAGCCTGCCGGCGCATGTCCAGAAGGATATCGGCTGGCCGGCTTCGCCGCCGAGCGACCCGCAGGCAGCCCTTCATGCGCTGCTTCTGGGCACACCGCGCTGATGACCTTCGCCGACAAATGCAGGCTGCTCGGCAAGCGCCGTGGCCGCGACGCGGCCTCGGCGAACGTCGACAACAAATTGCGCGCGGCGTTGCTGTCGAAGCGGCGCTAGAGCAATTCCAGGAAACGTGCGCAGCGGTTAGGCTCGGCAATTCGCCGTAGCCTTCCGCCCGAAATCGCGCAAACAAAGAACTGGCACCATCGGATCACGCCGATGTGCCAGCGTGAATCCTTGACATTTTTAACTGAGGTACAATCTTCGCAAAGCGGGGGGAATTCTCTTAGTCGGCTCTGCCGAAGTGCGTGTATCTGCATGCCCAGTTTGAAAAGCCATCTCGTTTCGTTCGTTCTCAGGCACAGCCGCAAGAAGGCGTTTTCCAGTCCCGAGAACCTGCAGCGCTGGATCGCCTACGCCCGCAAGACGGAGGATTATCATCCGCCGGCCTTGCTCAGGGCACGGCTGGACATCGCCGAGACCGAGATCGACGGCTTTCCCGTCTATGAGATCGCGCCGAAGGCGGGCGAAAGCCGGCGCATCCTCTACATGCATGGCGGCGCCTATGTCTTTCAGATCACCTCCTACCATTGGGGGCTGATCGCCGAAATGGCCGAGCGTCTCGGCTTCGGCATCACCGTGCCGGTCTACCCCATCGCGCCGGAGCACGATTTCCATGACATGTTCGGCATGGTCGGCGACGTCTACCGGCGCATGCTCGAAGAGACTGAGGCGCAAGACATCGTCTTCATGGGCGATTCCGCCGGCGGCAACATGGCCGTCGTGCTGACCATGATGGCCGCCGAGGAGGGCCTGCCGGCACCGTCGCGCCATGTGCTGATCTCGCCCGGCCTCGACGTTTCGCTTGCGAATCCGGAAGTCTTCGAGGCCGAGCGGCAGGATCCATGGCTGGGTATTGCGGGTGGGCTGGAAGCGGTGCGGCTCTACAGCGCCGGTTTCGATCGCACCGACTGGCACATCAGCCCGCTTTACGGCGACCTGTCCGTGCTGCCTAAGACGCTGCTGCTGACCGGTTCACGCGACATGCTGACACCGGATAATCTCATCTTCGCCGAACGCGCCCGCGCTGCCGGTGTCGAGGTCGACCTGGTCTACGAGGAAGGCATGTTCCACGTCTGGCCGCTGATCGAGATGCCCGAGGCGCGCCGCGCGCGCGACAGCATCGTTGCATTCCTCGATAATGTTCCAGCAGCGCACCAGGCTCGTGCGCGACGCAGGACGAAAGCCGCTTTCGCAGGGCGCCCGGCGCCGGCGGCCGAATAGCTCAGAACTTGCCGGTTTCCCGGAACAGTTCGAACGTCGCGCGGATATGGTCGGCGACGGCCTTCACCGGCGCGCTTGCGTCGGGCGCCACCACCATGGCGAGATTGTAGGTGCCGATCTCGGGCATGCCGTCCTTGGCGCCCAGCGAGACCATCTCGTCGCCGAGGAAGGACTTCGGCAGCGGCGCCACTGCAAGGTCGGCCATGATGGCGGCGCGCTGGCCGGCCGTGTGGGCGCTCATATAGGCGATGCGGTAGTTGCGGCCCTCGCGGCCAAGCGCTTCCAACGCCCCTGCCCGCCATGCGCAGCCTTCTTCCCACAGCGACACCGGCAGCGGCTCGCGCAGATGCGCGCAGCCGCCCTTAGCGCCTGCCCACACGATCGGTTCGGTCAAAAGCACCTCGGCGCCGATCGCGCTGGTCTTGTAGGAATTGGTGAGCAGCGTGATGTCGAGCGCGCGGTCGTCCATGCGGCGGCGCAGATTGATGCTCTGGTCGATGGTGACGTCGACGGCGATCGACGGATGCGACTGGGCAAAACGCTTCAGCACATGCGGCAGCACGCGCTCGCCATAGTCGTCCGGGGAACCGAGCCGCACCACGCCCACGATGTCGGGGATGATGAATTTCGACACCACCTCGCGGTTGATCGACAAAAGCCGGCGCGCATAGCCGAGCAGCATCTCGCCATCGGTGGTCAGCGTCACCGAACGCGCGTCGCGGGCGAAGACAGAACGGCCGAGGATATCCTCCAGCTTCTTGATCTGCATGGAGACGGCCGATGGCGTGCGGAACACCGCGTTGGCGGCGGTGGTGAAGCTGCCGGTCTCGGCGATCGCCACGAAAGTGCGCAGCACATCGAGGTCAAGCAGCGGCAAGGGATGATTGAGCGGGGCGTTCATGGCAGCTTGCCTTCAATTTTTCTGATGCAATCCATCATTCCATTTCGTTTGATTGAACATCACTCCAGGCGCATAGTCAACTCGATCGATGCAGGATGCTGCCAAAAACAGCCATGAAACGACCCTGACACAGTCCTGCAATCGACGTGAAATGAAGCTGAAACAGACCTGGCTTAACGCAGTGACGGGCGCCTCCCTGCCCGCATAGAGGAGAAAGAAATGTCTATCCTGTCATCCATCGGTCGGCTTGCGACCGAATTCAGCGCGGCCCGCGCCCGCTACCAGACCGAACGCGCCATCCATGCGCTGCCGATCGAACTGCAGAAGGATATCGGCTGGCCGGAAGCCGCCGATGCCAAGACCGGCTTGCGCTTCGGCGTCGGAAGTTGGGCCGGAGCGAAGTAATCAAGTGTGTATGGAGTTCTGAAGGCCTGCCGCGTCAGCTCGGCAGGCCTTTTGCTTGTTTTTAGCGCCTTTGTTTGCACTCAAACGACTTTTCCAGCCATGCGACCACAGCATGACGCATATGAACCACCCGCATAGCGGGTTAACAAGCCGATTAAACCCTTGTAAATAATAGGAAATCTTGGGCAACTTGCCCAAAAATGTCGCAAATGATGTCGCTTTTCATATCAAGCGGTTCGTTTTTGCGATTTAGTTTCTGCTGAAGTGAGCCTATATCCACGCCAGCAAACGAGCTGCCCCACTCCATCAAGCGAAGGCGACCCGTCTGAGCAACCCAATGGAGATGATGATGAAGCTTTTTGCCCGCCTGTTTGCCCGCCGCGAAATGAACCTGACCACCGCTTTGGAGCGTCAGCGCCTCGCCAAGACCATGCCCGGCCAGACCGGCGCCGTGGCTGCTGCCCGTCTCGGCTTCATTGCCTGAGACAATCCGGCATTCCGAATTCAACGCCGCCCGGCTCCGCCGAGGCGGCGTTTTCGTTTGGTCGTTTGCCACTGTCGTCGGTGTCCTCACGCCCTTCGGTTGCATGAATTGCCCATTTGCGACCCGTGTCGCAAATTTAATCTTCACTTAGCCGCCTACCCGATTGACAGGAATGGTTTTTCCTGTTGTCGCTATGCTGTTCGCGACATCCTGTTCGCGTCATGGCTGCGTGAGGTTTCCCCGTGAATGCCGTAAAGCATCCGATCAAGAGATCGTTTGTATTCTTCCTCATTCCCGATTTCACCATGATCGCCTTCGCGACGGCGCTCGATCCGCTGCGCTCGGCCAACCGGATGCTCGGCTACGAAGCCTATCGTTGGCGGCTGGCCAGCATAGACGGCAAGCCGGTACGCGCCTCGAACGGCGTCGAATGCGCGGTCAACACCTCGCTCGAGGAAGAGCGCAAGAAGATGGCCGGGCCGGATCGGCCTAACATGGCGATCGTCTGCAGCGGCATCAATGTCGAGCGCTACCAGAACAAGTCGGCCTTCGCCTGGCTGCGCGAGGAGTATAATCGCGGCGTCGCCGTCGGCGGCCTCTGCACTGGCGCGCATATCCTGGCCGCCGCCGGCCTGTTGTCCAACAAGCGCTGCGCCATCCATTGGGAGAACCTGCCTGGCTTTTCCGAGGCGTTCCCGAAGGCCAATGTCTTTGCCGACCTCTTCGAGGTCGACCAGAACGTCTACACCTGCGCCGGCGGCACCGCCGCGCTCGACATGATGTTGAAGCTGATCGGCGACGATTTCGACGAGAGCCTCGTCAACCGCGTCTGCGAGCAGGTGCTGACCGACCGCGTGCGCAGCCCGACCGACCGCCAGCGCCTGCCGCTGCGCGCCCGCCTCGGCGTGCAGAACTCCAAGGTGCTGACCATCATCGAGCTGATGGAGGCCAACCTTTCCGAGCCGCTGTCGCTGATCGAGATCGCCGACCATGTCGATCTTTCCCGGCGGCAGATCGAGCGCCTGTTCCGCACCGAGATGGGCCGCTCCCCTGCCCGCTACTATCTGGAAATCCGGCTCGACCGGGCCCGGCACCTGCTGATCCAGTCGTCGATGCCGGTGGTCGAAGTGGCGGTCGCCTGCGGCTTTGTCTCCGCCTCGCATTTCTCCAAATGCTACCGCGAGCTCTACGCCCGTTCGCCCCAGCAGGAGCGCGTCGACCGCAAGCAGTTGCTGGCCGCCTAGTCGATTTTCGCAATTTGTCATGACATTGTCTGGCGGATATGGTACGTCCGTACTTGGAGATAGCCATGGCCACCCGAACCAATCGATCCGAAAAACTCGACCTGCGCCTTACCGCGGAAGCGAAGCGTATTCTTGCAACCGCAGCTGCGGCCGAGCGTCGTTCGCTAAGTGACTTCGTCCTTGAAAGTGCGCTTGGGCGGGCTGAGGAAACGTTGGCGGACCGGCGCACCTTCTATCTTGATGCGGAGAAATGGGCTGCGTTTCTCTCGGCACTTGATGCACCGACGCAGGACCTTCCGCGCCTCAAGAAACTCCTGAGCGAACCAAGCATCTTTTCCGGCCGCGATCCGGCGTGAACCCGTTTCGCATCGAGAAGTTGGCTCGCGGCCATCCGGTAGAGAAGTTCGATTGCGGCGAACAACCACTCAATCGCTTTCTTGCTCGCTATGCATTTCAAAACCAGCAGGCCAACGCGTCGCAGACATATATTGGCCTCTCAAGCGAGAACGTGATCGGCTTTTATACGCTGGTCGTCGGCGAAGTCGCCTATGACGACGCACCCGATCGTTTGAAAAAGGGCTTGGCTCGCCATCCCGTGCCGATAATGCTGCTGGCGCGTCTCGCGGTCAGCCTGGACTGGCAGGGCAGAGGCGTTGGAGCGGGACTGCTGCGCGATGCAGTCTTACGCAGCTTGCGAGCGGCCGATATCGCGGGCATCCGGGCTATCACGGTTCATGCAAAGGGCGATAACGCTCGTAGCTTTTACGAACGCTACGGATTCATCCAGTCGCCAACTGACCCGCTACACCTTTATGTGCTTATAAAGGACCTGAGGAATCTCTGAGCTTACATGGCGGTCTGCGCCGTCCGCATCGCCTCGACACGGATGTCTTCGGTGAGTTGCGCCTTGAGCGCCGAGAATTCCGGGCTGGTCTTCAGCGTGTAATGGCGCGGATGCGGCAGGTCGACCGGCACGTCCGATTTGATGCGGCCGGGCCGGGCACTCATCACGATCACCCGCGACGCCATGAAAATCGCCTCCTCGATGTCATGGGTGACGAACAGCACCGTCTTCTTGCGCCGCTCCCAGATGCCGAGCAGCAATTCCTGCATCAGCCCGCGCGTCTGGTTGTCTAGCGCGCCGAACGGCTCGTCAAGCAGCAGGATTTCGGGATCGTTGGCCAGCGCCCGCGCGATCGCTGTGCGCTGCTGCATGCCACCCGACAGCTGTTTCGGCCAATGGTTCTCGAAACCCTTCAGCCCGACGAGATCGACATAGGAAGCGACGATCTCGTTGCGTTCGCGCTCGGGCCTGCCTTGCTCGCGCAGGCCGAAGCCGATGTTCTCGGCGACCGTCAGCCAGGGAAACAGCGTATAGGACTGGAACACCATGCCGCGGTCCGGTCCCGGCCTTGTGACCGCCTTGCCGTCGAGCAGCACGCGGCCGGTGCTCGGCGCCTCCAGCCCGGCGACGATTCTGAGCAGGGTAGATTTCCCACAACCGGACGGCCCCAGGATGGTGATGAAATCATTGGCCGCGACCGCGAGGTCGACCGGCTGCAGCGCCCGCACCGGCTCTCCGCCCCCGACCCCGGCAAAGGTCCGCGAAACGCCTTCGATGAGAAGCTTGCTCACGCCAGGCTCCATGGATAGAGCCAGCGGTTGAGCGCCTTGAAGGCGAAGTCGGACAAAAGCCCGATCAGCCCGATGACGATGATGCCGAAGATGATCTGCCCCGTCGCCAGCCGCGACTGGCTGTTGATGATCATGTAGCCGATGCCCGAAGACGAGCCGATCAGCTCGGCGACGATCACATAGGTCCAGGCCCAGCCGAGCACCAGCCGCAGCGTCTCGGCGATCTCTGGCGCGTTGGCCGGCACGATGACGCGCTTGACGATGCCGTTGTCGGTCGCGCCCAGCGTATAGGCGGCCTCGACAAGGTCCCGCCTCGTGCTGCCGACCTTGACCGCCACGATCAGAATGATCTGGAACACCGAGCCGACGAAGATAACCAGAAGCTTCTCCAGTTCGCCGATGCCGGCCCACAGGATGAGCAGCGGGATGAAGGCGGACGCCGGCAGGTAGCGGGCGAAGGAGACAAACGGTTCGAGAAAGGCTTCGACCGGTTTCCAGGCGCCCATGGCGATGCCGATCGGCACCGCGACGATAGAGGCCAGCACAAAGCCGCCGAAGACGCGCCAGATGGTGATCAGGATGTCGAGCCAGAAACGATCCTCGGTGAGCAGCCGCCAGCCATCCTTCAGCATCGACAGCGGATCGGCGAGGAAGATCCGGTTCACATGGCCGCCGAGCGTGATCCATGCCCAGAAGGCCACGAACAGCACGAAGAAGGCGATGCCGAGCACGGTTCGCGTGCCCGGCGCAACGGGGTGCAAGGGACGCAGCATCAGGCCCTGTCCTTGAAGAGGAAGAACGGCGGCTTGTCGCCGCCGTCGATCGAAAAATGCGCGATCAGTTGGCGACCGCGCTGGTGTCGGCAAGCGTCGTCACATCTGGCGCTTCCTTGATCAACCCCATCTGCAGCAGGAGCTCTGCTGCGGTCTTGGAAAAATCCTGGAAATCCTTGGTGAAGAACTGCTTGTTCTCCGCCTTGTCGGCCCATTTCAGGTACTTGGCCGAATCCTCGAACTCCTTGGCCGACTGCTTCACGTCGGCGCCCATGATCTCATAGGATTTCTGCGGGTCCTTCTTGATCATGTCGAGCGCGTCGAAATAGCTGTCGGCGAGCGCCTTGGCTGCGTCAGGATTGGCCTTGAGGAAGTCCGGCGTGCAGCCGACCGTATCCATCACCATCGGGTAGTCGAGCGTGGTCGCCAGGATATGGCCCTGGTCGGCCTTGTCGCGCACGGCGGAGATGAAGGGCTCGTAAGTGACCGCGGCATCGTTCTGGCCGGCGAGAAAGGCCTGCGCCGCCGCATCCGGCTCCAGATTAACCACCGTCACGTCCTTGGTCGACATGCCGTTCTTGTTGAGCACCCAGGCGAGCAGGAAGTAGGGCGAGGTTCCGGGCGCGGACGAGGCGACATTCTTGCCCTTGAGATCGGCGACGGTCTTGATGTCGTTGCGCACGACGATGCCGTCGGCGCCATAGGATTTGTCGAGCTGGAAGATCTGCTTGGTGGTGACGCCGCTGGCGTTCCACACCATCCAGGTCTCGACCGTGGTCGCCGCGCATTGCAGGTCGCCGCTGGCGATGGCCAGCGGGCGGCTCGCCTGCGGCACTTTCTTGAGCGTGACATCGAGCCCGTGCTTTTCGAAAAGCCCGGCCTGCTTTGCCAAGGTCAGCGGCGCGAAGCCGGTCCAGCCGCTGATGCCGATGGTGAGCGACGTAGCGGCCATCGCCGGCGCGCTGAGCACGGCGACCGCCGTCAGCGCCGCCGCGAAGATGGAGGTTCTGTTCATTGTGGTTCCCCTTTTTGTGGTGAGCGCAAATTGTCTCACAGACGCCAAAAGGCTTGTCAATGAAGCAGACGCCGCACTCGACCTTGGTCCAAGCTGGAGCATGGTCCCGAAAAGTGGATTCGGTTTTCGGAAGAGATCATGCTCCAACGATCGGGATGACGATTCGTCATTCTGATCTAATGCCGGGCGCGCCTGGAGCCGCTTCTCGATCTGTCACGGCATGCCCCAGCCGCGATTGCGCCACATCTTCTCGCCCGCCATGCAGTCCGCTGCCGGCGCGTCGTCGGCGAGCACGACCGGCGGATGCGCGGCCTCTTCCGCCGCCCATCGCGGCGAGGCGGGACCAGCAAGCTCAAGCACCAGCTTGCGGCGGATCGCTTCGGGGAACTGCGTCCAGTCATTGACCGGGATCATGAAGGCGCCCGGTCCGCCGATGACGCAGTCGCTGTAATAGCGGTCGAGATTTTCCACATCGAAGGCGCCGCTGAACCCGCCGCGCGTCATCAGCGGCAAACCGTTGATGGTGATGCCTTGCTTGACCACCGCGTCGCGCGTGAGGTCGACCGGCGCGCCCTGGTTGTTGGGTCCGTCGCCCGAGACGTCGATGACGCGCTTCGTGCCTTCAAAACCACTCTCGGCGAACAGGTCGCTGCCGAAGCTCAGCGCGCCGGAGATCGAGGTCCGCCGGGCGCTGTCCGGCGGCCGCGCATTGAGTTGCGCCACCACCTTCTCGGCATCGGCGCGGTTGGCGATCACCGTCCACGGCACGATCACGCGCTGCCAGGTGGTACCCGCCCATTCCACATAGGTGACGGCGATCTTGCCATAGGCGCCGTCGGCGATGGCCTTCAGCACATTGTCATGGGTCAGCGCCGCCGCGTAGCCGTGGCGCTGGATCTCGAGCTCGACCGGCGACATCGAAAGCGAAACATCGACCGCCAGCACCAGTTCGACATCGACCGGTTCTGCGGGAGAAGCTGGCGGCGTCAGCCAGAGCGCCAGCGCCAGCGCGGCACTGCCTGAAAAGATATGCCTTGCGCGGGCATAAGCAGACATGAAGCAAGATTAGGCGAAAATCGCCGCGCGCAAAAGCCGGGAATCCGGGGCATCGGATTCTGCCGGCGGCGAAACCTTCCTAAAAATACCGCGCGAGGTTCGAACGGATACGCTCCAGCACCGTATCGCCGGAAAGGTCGGGCGCGAATTTCGCGCCGGTGATCGCCTCGTAGGCCTGGATATAGACCGCCGAAGTCTTGTTGACGATCTCGTCCGGAATGCCGGGGATCGGATCCTTGTAAGGGTCGCAACGCGCCGACACCCATGACCGGATGAAATCCTTGTCGAAACTCTGCGGCCGCCCGCCGCCTTCGAACGCCTCGTCGTAGCTCGCCGCGATCCAGTAGCGGCTGCTGTCGGGCGTGTGGATTTCGTCCGCAAGCACGATCGCGCCGTCCGGCGCCGTGCCGAACTCATATTTGGTGTCGGCCAGGATCAGGCCGCGTTCGGCCGCGCGCTGCTGGCCGCGAGCGAACAGCTGAAGCGCATAGCGCGATACGGTGTCCCACTGCGCCTGCGTGAGCAGCCGCTCTGCGATGATCTCGGCTTCCGATAACGGCTCGTCATGGCCGCCATGGGCGGCCTTGCTGGTCGGCGTGATGATCGCTTCCGGCAATTTTTCGTTGTCGCGCAGCCCGTCCGGAAAACTATGGCCGTAGAAGCTCCGCTCGCCCTTTCTGTACTTGGTCAGGATCGAGGTGCTGGTGGCTCCCGCCAGATAGCCGCGCACCACGATCTCGACCGGCAGCATGTCGAGCCGCGTGCCGACGACGACGTTGGGGTCGGGATATTCCAGCACATGGTTGGGACAGATGTCGGCGGTTTCCTCGAACCAGTAGCGCGCCGTCTGGGTGAGCACTTCTCCCTTGAACGGGATCGAGGCCAGGATCGTGTCGAATGCGCTCAGACGATCGGTGGCGATGATGATGCGGCGCCCGTCCGGCAGATCGTAGTTTTCGCGCACCTTGCCATTGTAGCGGTTGGGCAGCTCGGGAATAAAGGCGTCGGACAGGATGCGCATGGGCGTGTTGCTTTCGCGGGCTTCTGATGCGGCCACATAAGCCGCTGGCCCCTTGCACATCAAGCCGGATGCTGCGGAGCGGGCTTCTTATTGCCGGCAGCGCGAAACGCTCTCCAGTTCGGCCTGAAAGACGGCGGAATCCAGATCAGGATACCGGCTGTGGCCGCGGGCACAATGACCGCAAAACGCAGGATCGAAAGCACGACGCCGCAGAAGCCGACGATCCGCGTGGCGGTCTCCGCGCCGAAGCGCGGCGCGAGCAGATGCCTGGCGATCGCTCCGCCATCGAGCGGATAGGCCGGAAGGAGGTTGAGAATGGCCAGAACCGCGTTCACAAGGGCGCCAAGCCAAAGCGTCCACTCAAGAAGCGTGTCCGGTCTCGGCGGCGGCCAACTGAAAAGACCGTCTGGCTCGGCCGGCGACAAGGGCCGGGCAAAAAGGTAATAGGCAGCGGCAAAGCCCGCCGCCAGGACGATGTTCACCAGCGGCCCAGCGAAGGAAATCCACGCCCAGCCGTAAGGCGAAGCCGCGCCGGGCTTGAACCAGGCGATTCCGCCGAAGAGGTATAGATCTATCCGTTGGGTACCGATGCCTTGTCGCCGCGCTGCCCGCACATGGGCGAGTTCATGCAGAAACACCGACAGGAACAGCAGCGCGGCAAAGATGACCGTATGAGTCAGCGCGCTGCTGGGATGCCTCGACCATTCATGCAGGAACGGCAAGGCGGCGGGAATGGCAAAGGTCCAGCTGACACGAACGGGAATGTCCCCCTTCATCGTGAAGACGAATGCGTCGTTCTTCCTGTCCCAGCCGAACCGTTGCAAGCTTGCCTACTCCGCCCGGCGCAACGCTATGCGAGAATGCCGGCATACAAAAGAGAAAAGCCCGGTCGAAGCCGGGCTTTCGCATCCGTGCTTCGACGTCCACGATCTCAACTGCGCGGCTTGAGGTTCTCCGGGTCGTAGAGCGGTTTGTAGCCGACGCCGGCGACCTCGACCGGATAGGTCTCACCAAAATACTCGACCTGCAGCTTGCGGCCCTCCTGGGCGAAAGCCCAGGGCAGGTAAGCGAGTGCGATGTTCTTGCCGATCGTCGGGCCGTAGGCGACCGACGTGGTGAAGGAGCGGCGGCCGAGCTCATCGACCAGCGTCTCGCCGGTCGCGGGATCCTGCACCGGCATGGTGCCGACCGGATAGCGCGCAACGCCCTTGGCGTCCTTGTTCTCGGTCATCACCAGCGTGCACAGCATCGCCGGCTGGTGCTCGCGGGCGCGATACTCCAGGTGCTTGGCCTTGCCGCAGAAGTCGTTCTCCTTGACCTTCGGGCGGGCAAGGTCGGCCTCGAGCAGATTGTACTCGGTCAAGAGGTCGGCGTTCTGAAGCCTGAGGCTCTTTTCCATACGGCGCGTGTTGGCGTAGGTCTCGACGCCGAAAGGCATGACGCCGGTCGAGCGCAGCGCGTCCCAGACGGCGAGACCATCCTCGTAGCGCATATGCAGTTCCCAGCCCTGCTCGCCGACATAGGAGATGCGGAAGGCGGTGACGTCCTTGCCGCCGATCCTGATCGGCTTGATCGCCGCGAACGGGAAATTCTCGAGCGAGAGGCCGTTCGGATTCTCGACCACCTTCTGCAGGGTCGCCCGTGCGTTCGGCCCCCAGATGCCGATGGTGACGTATTTTTCCGTCACGTCGGTGACGGTGGCGTCGAACCCTTTGTCCTGCGCGGTGCGCTGCATGTAGCGGAAGTCGCGCGGACCGGCATCGGCGCCGTCGATCACCCGGCAACGGTCCGCCATGCGGATGACCGTGAAGTCCGCGCGCACCATGCCTTCCTCGTCGAGGAAGTGCGTGTAGATGCCCTTGCCGATATTGTTGTCGCCGCCGATCTTGGCCGCGCACAGCCATTCCAGCAACGCGACATGGTCAGGCCCCTCGACGTCGTACATGGAAAAATGCGACAGGTTGACGATGCCGCAATCCTCGCTCATCGCCAGATGCTCGGCGTTGGAGACACGCCAGAAATGGCGATTGTCCCATTCGTTTTCGCGCACCGGCACGCGGTTGCCATACTTCTCCAGCAGATGCTCGTTGGCGGCGTAGCCATGCGCGCGCTCCCAGCCGCCCAGCTCCATGAAATAGCCGCCGAGCTCCTTCTCGCGCTCCCAGAACGGCGAGCGGCGGATGTTACGGCCCTTGGAGAAGGGTTCGCGCGGATGCACCGCCGGATTGTAGACCTTCATCGCCGTCTCGGTGCAGCGATCCCAGATGAACTGTTCCTGCGTCTGGTGCGGATAGAAGCGCGAATAGTCGATCGCATGATGGTCGACCTCGGTCCTGCCGTCGGTCATCCAGTCGGCGATCAGCTTGCCCATGCCCGGGCCGTCCTTGACCCAGATGGCGACGGCGTACCACAGGCCCCTCACCTTCTGGCTTTCGCCCATCGACGGGCCGCCATCGGTGGTCACCTGCAGCAACCCGTTGAAGGAATGGCCTTCATTGTAACCCAGTTCGCCGAGGATCGGCGTCAGCTCCATGGCGCGCTCCAGCGGCGCCATGATCTGCTCCATGTCGAGGTCGCGCTGCGACGGCGACAGCCGCGCCTGGTCCTTTTCGAGAAGGTCGCGCGGGTGGCACAGACGCGGATTGGTTTCCTCGTAATAGCCCCACTCGATCTGACCGCCCTCGGCGGTCTTCGGATCGCCGGTGTCGCGCATATAGGCCGAGTTGCCCTGGTCGCGCAGCAGCGGCCAGCCGATCTCCTTGCCGGTGCCGGCGAACTCATTGTAGGGGCCGAAGAAGGTGAGCGGATGGTCGATCGGCATCACCGGCAAATCCTCGCCGACCAGCGCCGCGGTGAGCCGGCCCCAGATGCCGGTGCAGACCACAACATAATCGGCCTCGATCGTGCCGCGCTCGGTCACGACACCCTTGATACGGCCGTTCTCGACGACCAGCGACTTGGCCGAAGTGTTCGCGAAAGCCTGAAGCTTGTCGGAAGCGACGCCCTGGTCGACAAGCTTGCCGGCCACCGTCTGCGAACGCGGGATGACGAGGCCGGCATCCGGGTCCCACAGGCCGCCCTGCACCAGATGCTCCTCGATCAGCGGGAATTTTTCCTTGATCTCGGCCGGCTCGATCAGCCGCGCGCGGGTGCCGAAGGATTTGGCCGAGGCGATCTTGCGCTTGATCTCGTCCATGCGGGCATCGTCGCCGACGCGCGCTACTTCGAGGCCGCCGACGCGCGCGTAGTGGCCCATCTTCTCGTAGAAATCGATGGAATAGAGCGTCGTCCAGCACGAGAGGAAATCGTGGCTGGTCGTGTAGCAGAAGTCCGAGGCGTGCGCAGTCGAGCCGATATCGGTGGGGATGCCCGACTTGTCGATGCCGACGATGTCGTCCCAGCCGCGCTCGATCAGGTGATGTGCGACCGATGCGCCGACAATACCGCCCAGGCCGACGATGACGACCTTCGCCTTTTTCGGAAACTCTGCCATTGCCCGCGACTCCAAAGGTATAGACGGGCGCGTTTGCGCGCCCTTCGAATGGCGCACAATATGCAGAGGACGCGGATTGAGCTACCGCCTGTTTGCGACACGTCCGCAGGTGCGGCGCGACCCTGCGCGCCGGCGGGCCGTCATCGGCAATTTTCGTTCAGGCGAAGGCCCAGATGTCCTCGGCCTGGAAGCCGACTTGGTAGCCGGCGGTCTTTAGCTTGACCACGACCTGGCCGATCTCGGCGGCCGGCAGCGCGCCGATCTCGACCTTGACCATGCCGGGGCGGTAGCGTTTGAGGTCGAGCTGCTCGAACACCATCCAGTCGGCGCCTTCGCAGTCGACCAGGAAGGCGTCGATGTGGGTGATGCCGTTGCGGTCGAGCAGCGTCTGCAAGGTCTCCGACGGCACCTCGATATCCTTCAGATGCGGCGCGAACTTGTTGAAGTTGGCATCCGCCTCGCCCCAGGCGTTCTTGCCCGACATCAGATTGGTTTCGGTGACCGACGAGCAGCCGATGAACTCGATCGGCAGCGTGCCGGCCTCGAGCGCAGCGGCATCGAAAGTGTGCACGGTGATCGTGCCCTTTGTCCTCGTCACCGCAACCGGCTCGATGACGAAGCGTTCGGCATCCGGGTAATTGGCGCGCAGCCGCTTCTGGTTATACGGGATCGGTTCCACCAGCATGGCGCGGGCGCCGCGAATGCGGTGCAGCCACGGCGTCACGTCGTCGAACAGCCCGCCGTCGCAGGCGCCGACATTGACCATCTGGAACGGCCGGCCGCCGAAGCGGGCCTGCAACGCCGCCTTGGCGAGAAATTTCGTGCCGTGGAGCGAGGGGCTGCGGTCGAGAAGTCCGGCGGGCAGGCCGAGCGACAGGAAGATGCGCGCCAGATTGGAAAGCGAGCTCATGACTTGTCTCCGGAAATGACCTGCAGCGCCGCGCGGCGGCCGCTTTGGCTTGCCGATGCCCACAGCGCCATGAGCGGCGCGACAAGCAGGAGGAAGGGCGGCAGAAGGTTGGGGAAATAGATGCGGGTGTCGTGGATCGGGAAGACGGCGAACTTCGCCAGCACGCCAAGCACCAGCGCCGCCAGCAGGATGCCGGCGCGGCGGTCGAGCCGGAAGCCGGCACGCTCGAGCCCGAACCAGCCAGCCAGCGCCAGCACCGAAACGCCGACCCAGTTGTTGACGCTGACGGCGCGCACCACCGACGCCGCGAAGGCCTTCAGATAAGCGGCCACCGAGAGCGGCGGCTCGAACCCGTCCATGTTGTAGTGCTGCTCGATGCTGGAAAACCAAAGATGCGGCCACCAGCCGGGATGCTGGGCCCAGTGCGAAATGGCGAAATAGGCGATGAAGGACGCGGCAAAGCCGGCCAACGCGCCCCACGCCCTCTCGCGGAAAGCGACGAGCAGCACCGCGAAAATGGCGAGGAAGACGATGTTGTCGGGCCTGGCCATGAACGCCAGGAAAAGCAGGACCGCCGTCGCCGCCTCGCGCTTGCGCACATAGGCGAAGAGCCCGCCGAGGAACAGTGCCGAGCAAAACAGGTCCGGCGTCGAAGCGCGTGCCGCGTCGCCGAAATCGGCCATGATCAGGATCGCGCCGACCACGGGCGCCAGCGCCAGCGCGCCTTGCGCGCGCAGCCAGGCGAGCGTGACGGCGCCGAACAGCAGCACAGAGAACACCTGAACCAGCCGCATCGCCTCGACCGGCGACACGACATGGCTGAGACTGGACAGGATCTCGGCATAGAGGAATTTGATGCGGTACATGCCGAGCAGCGAATGGAAGTCTGCGGCGTTCTCCGTCATATGGCTGCGGAAGCCGCCGCCATCGTCGGTCAGCGTCTTGTAATCGCCGGCCGATACGCCCGCCTTGACCGTGCTGTAGGCATAGTCATGCAGCGCCTGCGGATCGGGATAGGCGCCCTCCTCGGCGATCGCCAGATAAGGCAGCATGTCCCAGTTGGCATCGGGCATGAACCAGGCGGTCGCGGCGGTCAGCAGTATATAGAGCGAGAAGGTGATCGCCCCGATCGATGCCGCCCATTTCGCGTAAGCCCCCTCGCCCCACGCCAGGCCGGCGCCGGTCAGCCATTCCAGCGGATTGGTCGGAGCGGACGGCCTGGTCAGCATCCTCAGCGGCCTCTATTTGCCGACCTGGCTTTTCACGAAATCCTTCACGATCGCCACGATGCCGCGCGACAACAGGCTGTCGAAAGCATCGGCGAAGCGGTCGACATGCTCGGGCTGGCAGATCAGCGGCGGCTCGAGCCGGATGACGTTGCGGTTGTATTCGGTGAAGGCGACGAGCACGTCGTAGTCACGCAACAAAAGCGAGCCGACGAAGCCCGACAGCGAGCCCTTCAGTTTGTCGTCGAGCACGCTCACGACCGGGCGCAGCACCATCGGCAGGGTCTGCGAGAAATCGTGGAACTCGAGCCCGATCATGAAGCCCTTGCCGCGCACGTCCTTGATGATCTTGGGGTATTTCTCCTTGAGCGCCCGCAACCGCTGCAGAAGGTACTCGCCCGTCGAGGCGGCGTTGTCGATCAGGCCCTCGTCATAGAGCACGTTGATGCCTTCGATCGCGGTGACGCAGGCCTCGCCCATGCCGCCGAACGTCGCCATGGCATGGATCATCGCCGTCTTCGGCGTGCCATAGGCCTTCATGTAGACGTCGCGCTTGGCGATCATGGCGCCGACCGCGGCCTTGCCGGCGCCCAGCGATTTCGCCAGCGCCGTCACGTCCGGCACCACGCCGTAATGCTCGAAGGCATAGAAGCGGCCCGAGCGGCCATAGCCGCACTGCACCTCGTCGGCGACCCACAGCACGCCATGCTGGTCGCAAAGCGCACGCAGCTTCTGCCAATATTGCGCCGGCGCCTGGATGATGCCGCCGCCGCCCTGGATGGTTTCGAGCACGATGACGCCGATCTCGGGATCGCTCTTGAACAGGCGCTCGACGGCGTCGATGTCGGCAAAGGGAACGCGCACGACATTGTCGGCCACCTTGAAGTCGGCGCGGTAGAGCTGGCCGTCGGTGATCGCCAGCACGCCCTTCGTCTTGCCGTGGAAGGAATTCTCGGCATAGACCACCTTCGGCCGCTTAGGGCCGGCGGAGCGCTCGGCGAGCTTCACCGCCGCTTCCATCGCTTCCGAGCCGGAGGAGCCAAGGAACACCATGTCGAGCTCGCCCGGCGAGCACTTGGCGATGTTGTGCGCCAGCGCCCCCGCATATTGCGACATGAAGGCGATGGCTATTTCCTGGCGCTTCTCCTCCTGGAACTTTTTCCGCGCTTCCAGAATGCGCGGATGGTTGTGGCCGAAGGCGAGCGAGCCGAAGCCACCGAAGAAGTCGAGGATCTTGCGGCCGTTCTGGTCGATGTAGAACATGCCCTCGGCGCGCTCGATCTTGATCTTGTGGAAGCCGAGCAGCTTCATGAAATGCAACTGTCCGGGATTGAGATGCGCCTTGAACAGGTCGGTGATGCGGGCGACATCCAGCGCCTTGGCCTGCTCGACGCTGATCAGGTCGGGCTTGGCGATGGTCGCTGGTGATAGCGTCGGCGCATCGACCAGCGTGCGCGTTCCGGTATGTTCCGGCTTGGCCATGACGGTCATCTGAAAAATCTCCCTTCGTCGCCTTATTCGGCGGGAACGTGTCTGGTGGCGACGGCGTGGCCGTCCTGCTTGGCGCGATATTCGCTGTAGGCGGCGATCAGCATGTCCTCGTCGCGATATTGCGGCACCCAGCCGAGCTGGCGCTCGGCCTTGGACACGTCGAGCACGCATTCCTCGTCGGCGATCAGATACTGTTCCGGATCCATGATCGGCATGTTCAATAGGTCGAGCAGGTCGAGCGTGCGCTTGACCGCCCAGCCCGGCGTCGGCAACAGGATCGACCTCGAGCCGGCATGGCGGATCAGGTCGCCAAGCAGCCTCTTTACCGGCGGCGGACTGAGCGAGCCGAGATTGTAGGCCTCGTTCGGCACGCCGGCTTTCCAGGCGGCGCGGGCGGCTTCCGCGCAATCGAACACCGAGATGAACTGATAGGGATTCCGGCCCGAGCCGATCATCGGCACAGGCAGGTTCCAGTCGATCAGCTTGAACAGCTTTTCCAGGATGCCGAGGCGTCCAGGGCCGATGATCAGGCGCGGCCTGAACAGCGAGATCGACATGCCGCGCTTGCGCCATTCGGCGGCGAGTTCCTCGGTCTTCAGCTTCGACAGCCCGTACTCGCCGAGCGGCGAGACCGGATGGTCCTCGGTCATCGGCAGCACCACCGTGTGGCCGTAGATCATGTCGGTCGTGTAGTGGACGAGCCTTGAGGCGCCGGCCTTGTCCATCGCCTGCATGATGTGCTCGGTGCCGTGGAAATTCACCGGGAAGAAGAAATCATGCCGCTTGGCGCGCACCTGGATCGGCGACAGCATCTTGGCCGACAGATTGTAGACCATGTCGTCGGCCTTGAGCCCGACCGCCGCGACCGAGGCCGGATCGGTGACGTCGCATGTGATGAAGCGCACCGAGCGGTAATGCGGCAGGTCGCTCTTGACGATGTCGGCGACGACGACGGTCTCGCCGTCCGTGACAAGCTTGGGGGCAAGGTGACGGCCGACGAAGCCGTCGCCGCCGAAAATCACATGTCTCATCGAACGATCTCGCTTGCTTGGGTTCTGTCAGGCGCGATGGAAGCCGTCTGGTCCTCATGGCCTCGGCCACTTTGCGCGATCAGGATCGTGCCGACGCAGATGCAGGCGATGCCGGCGATGCGCCAGCCGTTGAGGTCCTCGCGGAAGACGAAATAGGCAAAGATCGCCACGGCGACGTAGGCGAGGCTGAGGAACGGATAGGCGAAGCTGAGCTCGACCTTGGACAGCACATAAAGATGCGATGCCATCGAGATGACGAAGGTGCAGAGGCCCAGGAACACCCAGGGGCTGAACACGATCTGCAGGAGCTTGACGAGCGGATTGGCGCCTTCGAAGGAGATAGGGCCTATCGACATCATGCCCTGCTTCAGCATCAGCTGCGCCGCGGCATTGGTCATGACCGTGAAGAGAATGAAGATTATGTATTTCATTGTTGCCACCCCGCCCCTTGGGCGGTCCTATTACAAACCTGCAAATATTTCGTGAAGCCACGATAGTGCTTTGAACAAACCATGGCGTAACGATTTATTTACCATGTTTTATTCGACTTTTATCTATTCTGCGGCTTCAGCTCTCCCTTGTCCGATCTCCAATCTCTTGGCGGTACGCGCCCAGAAGCTTGATGTGAAAGCCGGATCGCGAAGTGCCTCCAGGCGTTGCCATTGCGGAAACGACGCGGCGAACGTCTCTGGACCCATCCGGGCGTCCTTGTAAGGGTTCACCGCCCCACCCGCCTCGACGGCGACGCGGTCGAGTTCGGCAAGCAGTCGCAACGTCCTTTCGCCCCGGTTGGGGAAATCGAGCGTCAGCGTGTAGCCCGGCCGCGCGAACGACAGCAGCGCCGGCGAGCGGACATCGCCAAAGCGCTTGAGCACGGTCAGGAACGATCCCTCGCCCGCCCGCCGGGCCGCCTCGAGCAGCGCCGGGACGATGCGGCGCGCATTGGCCTCCGGCACCACGCTCTGGTGCTGGAAAAGCCCGCGCGGCCCGTAGAGCCGGTTCCAATCGCGGATGCCGTCGAGCGGAAAGAAGAAACCCTGATAGCCCGCCTGGCGCGGAGCCGCGGACCTGCCCTTTTTCCAGCGGTAGGCCGCGTTGAAGACGGTGAGGAAAGGCCGGTTGAGGACATTGAAGGGCGGCTGCATCGGCACGGAAAGCCGGCTGCCGGCACGCGCGGCGGCGTGCGAGCCGTGCTCGGCATGATTGCCGATGAACAGGAGCCCGCGCCCGCGCCTTTTGCCCCCGGCAAGCTGATCGATCCAGGCGACGGCATATTCGTTGGCCTGGTCGGCAGCCTCGGCAAGATCGAAGAATTCGCCGAGATCGCGAAACCGCGTCGCCTTTTCCGTGACGTCGAGCGAGGGCACCCGCATCAGCTTGATCGATGCCGAAAGGATAAGCCCGGTCAGCCCCATGCCGCCGATCGTTGCCGCGAACAGACGGACATTGTCGGTTTGCGAACAGCGATAGGTTCGGCCGTCGGACCGAAGCAGTGTCAAGGCCTCGACGTGGCAGCCGAAGCTGCCGCGCCGATGGTGGTTCTTGCCGTGGACGTCATTGGCGATCGCGCCGCCCAGCGTGACGAACTGCGTGCCTGGAACCACAGCCGGAAAGAAGCCGTAGGGCGCGGCGTGCGCGATGATGTCGCAAAGCAGCGTACCGGCATCCGCTTCGAGCACGCCGGTCTCGGCGTTGAAGGAACGGATGCGGTTGAGCGGCCGCATGTCGACCACCATGCCGGCATCGTTTTGGCAACTGTCGCCATAGGAGCGGCCATTGCCGTAACCGAGCAGCGATCCGGCTTTCGCCTCGCCGCGCTTCAGCAAGGCGATCGCCTCGTCCGCCGGGATCGCCTTGCGCGCCGGCGCCGTCGCCAGTCCGAAGCTGCCGAAGCGCTCGTTCCTCATCACCAGCCTCCAGCGACGAGGAAGACCGCGCCGATGGCGACGACGATCTGGCTGCGCCAGTCGCGGATGATGAAGACGACCGGATCGTCATGCATCTCGTCGCGCCGGGCGAGGATCCAGACGCGCATCGTGAGGTAGAGCACGATCGGCGCCAGCGGCCATATCAGCCAGGGATGCGGATAGAGCTCGCGCACCGCCGGGCTGTCCATATAGAGCGCCAGGACCAGCGCCGAGGAAAAGGCAGAGGCCATGCCGGCCTGGGCGACGATTTCCTGGTCCTCGGTGCGATAGCCACGACCGGCGATGCGCTCGCCCGGAGGAATGGCCGTGGTGCGCAATTCGACAAACCGCTTCACCAGCGCCAGCGACAGGAAGAAGAAGATCGAAAAGGCGAGCAGCCAGAAGGAGACGTCGACGCCGGTGGCCGCCGCGCCCGCCAGCACGCGGATCGTGTAGAGGCCGGCAAGCGTCAGCACGTCGACCAGAAGCATGCGCTTGAACGACAGCGAGTAGGCAGTGGTGACCGCCATATAGCCGGCAAGCACGCCAAGGAATTCGATCGGCAGGAACAATCCGACGGCGATGCCGATCGCGAGCAGCGCGACGATCGCGCCAAGGCCGAACGGAATGGACAATGCACCGCTGGCGAAGGGCCGGTTGCGCTTTGTCGGATGCTTGCGGTCGAGCGCCAGGTCGAAGAAATCGTTGAGGATATAGATGGCGGACGCCACGGCGCTGAAGGAGACGAACGCCAGCAGGCACTGCCAGATCATGTTTGGGTTGAAATATTCGTGCGACAGCACCATCGGCACGGCGATCAGCGAGTTCTTCAGCCACTGATGCATGCGCAGCATCTTGACGTAGGTCCTCAGCGTCGGCTTCGGCGCCGGCATGGCCTCGGCGCTATGCGCGGCCTGCCAGCGCCGGGCGCTGCGGTCGGGCGCGACCACGAGCGCGTTGCGCGCGGCGTCGAACACTTTGAGGTCATGACGGCTGTTGCCGGCATAGTCGAAGCCCGCGTCGCCATAGGCGGCGACAAGTGCCGCGCATTTCCTGCCCGACGTCATGTTGTGCGGGCCATCGGTCGCCAGCACCTGATCAAAGATGCCGAGATGCGCCGCGATCGCCTCCGCGAACTTGTGCGGCGTTCCCGTCGCCAGCACGATCACGCGGCCCTCCCGGTGCTCGGCGCGCAACCGGTCGAGCAGGTCCTGGCGGTAGGGCAGCGAGGCCGGATCGATGTCGACGCGCCTGGCGATCTCCTGCTTCAGCCGTGCGGGACCGCCGGTCAGCCAGAGCGGCACAAGAAAGAGATAGAGCGGGTTCTTCTTGAACAGGATGAACAGCCCTTCCCACAGAAGGTCCGTCGCAATCAGCGTGCCGTCGAGATCGACCGCAAGCGGGATTGCGTTCCTGTCCGACCTCGCGTCCATTGTCCTGCCCCGATCGACCGCAAGATCCCGGAAAGGGACCACGCGCCAACTCAACCCACGCCGCGTGCCGGCGTCCTCGGGTCGGATATAGCGGGTGATGACGCAGCGAACGTTAAAACGCCCGGTTGCAGCGCGTGGTCATACCGGTTTTCGGGCGTCATCGTTAAGCGACGGCTACCGAAAACGATAAAAGGCCGGACATCGGTCCGGCCTTTGCCAAATCTTGCTGCGCCAATCTTGCGGCGACGGTTACTTGATGCGGGCCGCACCGCCCGAAATTTCGACCGTTTCCGAGCCGGTCAGGGCTTCGAGGTCGCCATTGGGCAGGGTGACGAAGCAGCCGTTCGAGCAGAATTCCACCGTCTCGCCGGCGGCAAGCGTCAGCTCGCTCTTGGCGCCGCCTTCGGTCACGACCAGGGTCCGCGTCTGAGCGTCCCTGTTGATCGCGCTGGCGGCGAAAGCCGAACCGCCCAGAGCCAGCAAAGCGATGGCGGCAACGACAGACTTCCACATTGCATTTCCGGTGTTCACACACCGCCTCTGTTCAAATTTGCAAGGCATTCTCGCCCTTTGCATCGAAGCTTATATGAGATGTTACCTGAACCGCAACTGAATGCCGCATTCATGCCACAATCGGTTTCGGCGCCGGATGAGCGCAGCTTGCGTGGTCTGCAGGCCGGCCCCACCCGAATATTGGTGCACCTTAACTAGGATCGGGCTTGCGGCCCTTGCGCTTCATCTTGGCCAGCCGCTCCCGCTCTGCCGCGGCTTCCGCCTCCAGCCTCTGGCGCTCGGCGAATTCGGCCTCGATCTTGTCGTCGTCGATCGGCCAGGCCTCGTGCTTCTTCGTTTCGACCACGGCGCGCGGCGTCGAGGGTATCTCGATCCGCTCCTCCTCGAAGATATCGAAGATGGCGAAGCGGATGTCGTTCTGCACGACGCTGCCGTTCATGATGTCGGCGACGAAAACGCGGATTTCGAATTCGAGCGCGGCCGCCCCGAAATTGGCGAAGAGAACGAACGGCTCGGGATTCTTCAGCACCATCGGATGGGCGCGCGCAATGTCCATCAGGATGGCATGGACGCGCTTGACGTCGCTGCCATAGGCGACGCCGACCTTGATGTCGATGCGCCCGAGCTTGTTGCGATGCGTCCAGTTGCCGACCGCATTGTTGATCAGGTTCGAGTTGGGCAGGATCACCGCCTGGCGCTGAAAGGTCTCGATCTCCGTGGCGCGCACGCTGATCTTGCGCACCGTGCCGCTGACGTCGCCCGCGACGATCCAGTCGCCGACCTTGAACGGCCGCTCTGCAAGCAGGATCAGGCCCGAAACGAAATTCGACACGACGTTCTGCAGGCCGAAGCCGATACCCAGCGAAAGCGCGCCGGCAACCAGCGCGAGATTGGAAAGATCGATGCCCGCGGCCGAGATGCCGACCAGGCCGGCAATCGCCACGCCGGCATAGCCGACGCCAAGCCGGATCGAATTGCGCACGCCGGCATCGACCTTGCCGCGCGCCATCACCGAGCCATCCAGCCAGCCCTGGAACCAGCGCGTCAGGAAATAGCCGATGACGAAGACCACGATACCGCTGAGGATGCCGAGGAAGGAGATGGTCACCGAACCGATCGAGACCCCTGTCGCGAGCTTGTAGGCCCAGGCCTCGATATCGCCGGGCTGGAAGCCCCACATCAAAAGGATCAGCGGCAGGAACACCAGCACGATCATCAGGTTGATGGCGATGCTGACCACCAGGCCGAGCTGATCGAGGGCGGTATCCTCGTAGCTGGAATTTTCCGAAAGCCATCGCCCGACCGAAGTGTCGGCGAAACCACCCTCCTCCCCGATCGCACGTGCCGACAGGAAGCCGATATAGGCCGTCACCAGAACGGTGCCGGTCACCACGACCTGGAACGAGACGAAAAGTGCCAGGCCGATATAGCCGAGCAGTGCCGCCGCGATGGTGAACAGGCCGAGCCCGATGGCGATGAAACGAAGCCAGGCCGGCCAGGGGCGCCATGAGCCGTCGGCGGCCCTGAAAGGCCGCAGCAACCCCATCAGGATGAGGATGACGCCGACGATGATGGTGGCGACAAAGCCCCTGGCGATCGTCAGCGAAAGCGGCGAACCCATCTTCTCGTTGACGACCGACAGGAAGTAATTGAACCCGAGCACCAGCGCCATGGCCGTCGTCAGCCCGACGAGCCAGCGCGCCGGACCGGTCGCGACCGGGATCAGCCGCCAGTTGGGCAGGCGCGGTTCGAGCGCCGCGTTGGTAAGCCGGTTGACGCAGAACACCATGCCAATCACCGTCAGCAAGGCATTGAGGAACGTGCCGATATCGCCCCGCAGCACATTGTAATAATTGAAGAAAAACACCGCCGAGGCGAAGAAGACGCCGAGCGCCAGGGTCGGCAGCAGCGTCGACCAGAAGGCCACCGACAGGCGGCTGAGATAGGACGGATCCTCGACGGTCGGGTCGGCCTCGAATATGCGGCCGAACAGGCGCCTGCCGCCGATCAACAGCACCGCCGCCAGCGCCAGCGCCATCAGCGTCGCCGCGAGGATCGCCTGGAACTTGAACCTGACGGCGAAGCTCAGCCACGACGACACCGACTTGTAGAGGCCCGAGAACTGGTCGTGCGCGTCGGAAAAGGCCTGCGGGCTCAGCGCCTCGGTCAGGTCATAGTGCTTGGTGATGACGCTGCGGAAAAGCTCGCTGCGCATGACGGCGATCTTGTCGACCAGCCCGTTGACGCGGATCGACAGGTTTTGCGCGCTGGCGACGACCGCGTTGATCTGAGCCTTTTCCGAGGAGAGCGCGCTGCGCTCGTTGTTGACGATCGCCGGCTCGGCAGGTTGCCCCTGCGCCGGTGGCAAGCCGAGCACCTCGACGCGGTTGTTGATGTCGGTGAGGCGCTGCCGAAATGCCAGCGCGCTGTTCAGCGCCGCCCGCGAAATATCCTCGAGCTGCAACCGGATGTCGACCAGCCCCGCATCGTCCTCATCGGGGTCGCCTAATTTCTTCTCCAGGCCGTCGGTCTTGGCCGTCAGGTCCTGGATGGCCTTGGTCTGGTCGGCGATGAGCTGCGACGAGCCATGGCCGATCGCCTGCGCCGACGCCTCCAGCGCCGGCTGCCCGAAGACAGCGACGATGACGACGACCAGGATCAGGCGCAGCAGGCGGAAAAACATGAGTTGTTGGCGACTCGCGGTCGAAAAATCCTCGAAATTTCCGCCCTTGATAAAGACCGACATATCGGGCGGCAAGCCGTCCCGACCGCATCGGCGGGAGTCGGCCTGTCGAAAAGCGATGGCGCAATCTTGGCTTTGCGCTTCCCGCCTGCTCTATAGTCTGCCGCTCGCATCATAAGGACGATAGGAAGAATGGCGGAATATTCAGCCTTCTCGCTGCTCAAGAACGCTCTGACCGGCAACAAGGATTGGAAGCCCGCCTGGCGCAAGCCGGACCCCAAGGCTTCCTATGACGTGATCGTCATCGGCGGCGGCGGCCACGGCCTCTCGACCGCCTATTATCTTGCCAAGGAACACGGCATCACCAATGTCGCGGTGCTGGAAAAGGGCTGGCTCGGCTCCGGCAATGTCGGCCGCAACACCACGGCGGTGCGTTCCAACTATCTCTTGCCGCAGAACACCCGCTTCTACGAACATTCGATGAAGCTGTGGGAGAACCTTTCGCACGACCTCAACTACAACGTCATGTTCTCGCAGCGCGGCTGCCTCAACCTCGCGCATACGCCCGCCCAGCTCGACGATTATGCCAGGCGCGGCAACGCCATGCGGCATCTCGGCGTCGACGCTGAACTGATGAGCGTCGACCGGATCAAGCGGCTTGTGCCGGCGCTGGACGTCTCGGGTTCGGCGCGCTTCCCGGTTCTTGGCGGGCTGATGCAGCCGCGCGCCGGCACCGCCCGGCACGACGCGGTCGCGTGGGGCTATGCGCGCGGCGCCGACCGGCGCGGCGTCGACATCATCGAAAATTGCGAGGTTACCGGCTTCCTGCGCGACGGCGGCCGCATCACCGGCGTTTCGACGACGCGCGGCGAAATCCGCGCCAAGAAGGTCGCGCTTGCGGTTGCCGGCAGCACCGGCCAGGTCATGCAGCTTGCCGGCATTTCGCACATGCCGATCGAAAGCCACGTGCTCCAGGCCTTCGTCTCGGAATCGCTGAAGCCCATCGTCGACACCGTTCTCACCTTCGGCATGGGCCATTTCTACATTTCGCAATCCGACAAGGGCGGCCTCGTTTATGGCGGCGACCTCGATGGCTACAACAGCTACGCCCAGCGCGGCAGCCTGCCGATTGTCGACGAGGTGATGAGCGAAATGCTGGCGCTGTTCCCCGGCCTGGCCCGCGTGCGCATGCTGCGCTCCTGGGGCGGGCTGTGCGACATGACGATGGACGGCTCGCCGATCATCACCACCGGTCCGCTGCCGGGCATGTATCTCAATTGCGGCTGGTGCTACGGCGGCTTCAAGGCGACGCCCGCGTCGGGCTGGTGCTTTGCCTACACGATTGCCAAGGACGAGCCGCACGAGTTCAACGCGTCCTTCACGCTCGACCGCTTCTATCGTGGCCTGATCATCGACGACAAAGGCCAGGGCGCGAACCCGCGGCTGCATTAGGGTTTTGAAAGAGAATGCTTATCACCTGTCCCTATTGCGGGCCGCGCGACGTCATCGAATTCACCTACCAGGGCGACGGTAACCGCGAGCGGCCGCAGCCGGCCTCGCAGAACCTCGACGCCTGGAACGCCTATGTCTACGACCGGCTGAACCCGGCCGGCGATCACAACGAGATCTGGCAGCATTCCGGCGGCTGCCGCGCGCATCTGAGGGTCGTGCGCAACACCATCACGCATGAGATCCTGAGCACCGCCTTCGCTCGTGGCGGCCACAAGGCGGGGGGCCGCTCGTGAGCCCTCGCCGCACGGAGACCGGCGGCCGGATCGACCGGCTGCGCACCATCCGCTTCACCTTCGACGGCGCGCCTTACACCGGCCATGCCGGCGACACGCTGGCCTCGGCGCTGCTCGCCAACGGCGTGACGCTGTTCGGCCGCTCCTTCAAATATCACCGCCCGCGCGGTCTGCTTGCCGCCGGCGTCGAGGAGCCGAACGCGCTGGTGACGGTGCTGCGCGGCGCAGTGCGCGAGCCGAACATCCCGGCCACCATGGTCGAGATCTATGACGGTCTCGTCGCCGTCAGCCAGAACCGCACGCCTTCGCTTGCCTGGGATGTAAGCGCGATCAACCAGCTCGGCGGCAAGATCCTGTCGGCCGGCTTCTACTACAAGACCTTCATGGGGCCGGTGATCGGCCCGCTGAAGGGCACGCGCTTCTGGATGTTCTGCGAGCATTTCATCCGTCGCGCCGCCGGCCTCGGCAAGGCTGGCACCGCGCCCGATCCGGCGCGCTACGAGCGCATGAACGCTTTTTGCGACGTGCTGGTCGTCGGCTCCGGTCCGGCCGGCCTGATGGCGGCAAAAGCCGCCGCCGACCAGGGCGCCCGCGTCATCCTCGCCGATCTCGAAGCCAACTTCGGCGGCTCCGCCAACTGGTCGGGCGAAACCATCGACGACATGCCTGCCGCCGACTGGGCCCAGCGCACCGTTGGCCAGCTCGAAGGCAACGACAATGTCCGCCTTTTGCCGCGCACGACGGTGTGGGGTTATTACGACGGCAACACGCTGGCCGCGCTCGAACGCGTGACCGATCACAAGGAAGTGGGCGCCAAGGGTGAGCCGCGCCAGCGCTACTGGGCGATCCGCGCAGGCACCGTGGTTCTCGCCACCGGCTCCTTCGAGCGGCCGCTGGTGTTCCCGGGCAACGACCGTCCCGGCGTCATGCTGGCGCATGCGGCGGAACGCTACGCAGTTGAATATGGCGTGCTGCCGGGACAGCGCATCGCGCTCTTCACCAACAACGACAGCGCCTACCGCTCGGCCCTCGCCTTGAAGAAGGCCGGCGCCGCGATCGTTGCCATCGTCGATGTCCGAAGCGACGTCTCGAACGACATGCGCCGGCTGGCGAGCGAAGCCGAGGCCGAGCTGCTGGACGGCCATGCCGTGGTTGCGACCGAGGGCGGCAAGGGCCTCACCGGCCTCAAGGTGCAGCGCTTCGACGCCACGAGCGGTGCGCTGAGCGGCGACGAACGCAGCATCCATGCCGACAGCCTTCTGATGTCCGGCGGCTGGTCGCCGACCATCCATCTTGCCAGCCAGGCCGGAGCGAAGGCCGAATGGAACCCGGCCCGGCAGGCTTTCCTGCCACCGAAGCCGACGCAGCGCTGGCCAAATCAGCAATGGATTGGCGCCGGCGCCTTCACCGGCAGTTTTTCGACTGCTGAAGCCATCGCCGAAGGCCGCGCGGCCGGCCTTCAGGCGGCTGGCGGTGCAGCGTCATCCGCTCCCCTGCCCGTCGTCGAGGCGGCCCCCGGCGATCCCGACCCGGCGCCGGTCTTCGAGATCAAGGCCAAGGGCAAGAGCTTTGTCGACTTCCAGCACGACGTGACCGCCGAGGACGTGCGGCTGGCGCATCGCGAAGGCTTCGTCTCGGTCGAGCATCTGAAGCGCTACACCACGCTCGGCATGGCGACCGACCAGGGCAAGAACTCCAATGTGCCTGGCCTTGCCATCATGGCCGAGGCGCTCGGCAAGCCGATCCCCGAAGTCGGCACGACGCGCTTCCGCCCGCCTTACACGGCGGTGTCGATCGGCTCCTTGGCCGCCGAGCGCTTCGGCGACCTCAAGCCCGAACGGCTGACGCCGATGCATGACTGGCACCTTGCCAATGGCGCGAGGATGTATTCGGCCGGCCTCTGGTACCGCCCGATGATCTACGGCCTTGCCGGCGAGACGGTCGAGCAGGCCTATGTCCGCGAAGCGAAAGCGACACGCGAAAGCGCCGGCATCGTCGACGTCTCGACACTGGGCAAGATCGCCGTGCAAGGGCCCGACGCGGCCGAGTTCCTCGACCGCGTCTACACCAACATGTTTTCCACACTCGCGGTCGGCAAGGCCCGCTACGGCCTGATGCTGCGCGAGGATGGGCTTGCCTTCGACGACGGCACCACCTGGCGGCTTGGCGAGCAGGAATTCCTGATGACCACCACCACCGCCAATGCCGGCAAGGTGATGCAGCATCTGGAATATTTCCTCGACGTCATCTGGCCGGAGCTGAAGGTCACCGTCACCTCCGTCACCGACGAATGGGCGGGCGCGGCGATCGGTGGACCGAACGCGCGCGCCATCCTTGCCTCCTGCGTCACCGGCACCGCCGTCGACAACGCCAGCCTGCCCTTCATGGGCATCGTCCACGGCCGGATCGCGGGCGTCCCAGTGATGATCTGCCGGCTGTCCTTCTCCGGCGAAATGGCGTTCGAGGTCTATTCCGGCGCCGGCTACGGCACCCGCGTCTGGGAAGCCTTGATCGAGGCCGGCAAGCCTTTCGGCCTGGTCACCTACGGGCTCGAGGCGCTGGGCACGATGCGCATCGAGAAGGGCCATGTCACCGGCGCCGAGATCGACGGCCGCACCACCGCGCGCGATCTCCACCTCGACTGGATGCTGTCGAAGAAGAAGCCCTTCATCGGCTCTGCCATGATGGACCGTGAAGGCCTGATCGCGCCTGACCGGCACGAACTGGTCGGCCTGATCGCCCTCGACAACCGGCCGCTCAACGGCGGCGGACACATCGTCGAGGAACTGGACGAAGCCAATCCGCACGACTCGCTTGGTCACATCACCGCCTGCTGCTATTCGCCGGCGCTGGGCAAATATATCGCGCTGGCTTTGGTCAAGGGCGGCAAGGCGCGTCACGGAACCCGCGCGTTCGTCTCGGATCCGCTGCGCAACCGGTTCGGGCCGATCGAGATCGTCTCCAACCACTTCTACGATCCGGACGGGAGCCGCATGCATGGCTGAGCACCAGTTGCCCGAACGCCAATCGCCGCTCGAGCCGGACTATCATCCGGGGTCGCACGGCAATTTCGAACATGGCGTCGATGTCATCCTGTCTGAGACGCGGCCGGGCTCTATCCTGCAGCTCGCCGCATGGCCGGGCGAAGAGAAGCGGCTGATCGAAATTGTCCGCAAGGTCACCGGGCTCGCGCTGCCCGACGGCGCCGGCGGTGGCGCGAGCAACGGCGCCCGCGCCGTTTTCGGCTTCGCGCCGGGGAAATTCACCGTGGTGGACGAGGCCGAAGGCCTGGCTCAGGCCTTTGCCGGATCGATCACGCCGGCCATCGGCACACTGACGGACCTTTCGCACGGCCGCACCGCGATCCGCATCGCCGGCCCGAAGGCCGAATGGGTGATGGCGAAATTCTTCGCCATCGACTTCGCCTTGCCGGCCTTCCCGCTCGGCGCTGGACGTTCGACCAACCATCACGACGTCTTCGCGCAGATCCAGCGCACAGGCGCCGACCAGTTCGACATCTACGTCTTCCGCTCTTTCGCGCGCTCGTTCTGGAAGGCTTTGTGCCACGCCTCGGAGGAGGTCGGTTACGAAGTGCAATAGCCCGGCGCGGCAAGATCAGGAATGGTCCAGCCGGCATCTGGCACTACGGACGATTACAACTGCTGCTTGAGCGTTGGGCCAGCAGGGACGATAGATAGGAATCATCGGCGTTTGCCAGGGCAAACGTCCGCTCAGGCAACCAGTTCGACCATACTCTTCCATGACTGTTGAGACTTCGGCGACGGCCACGACCCGCTTTGCTCCGGCGGGGGGTCCGTCGATGCTGTTGCCGGCGACGGTCGCCTGCGGCGTGTTCATGACCAGCCTCGACCAGAATGTCGTGGTTACCGCGCTGCCCGGCATCGGCGAGAGCCTCGATCGCCCGCCAAGCCAGCTTGGCCTGCTGATCACGGTCTACGTCGCGAGCCTCATCGTCACCATGCCGCTCGGCGGCTGGTTGGCCGACCGCTTCGGCCTGCGCAACGTCTATTGCTTCGCGCTGCTCGTCTTTGCTGGCGCCTCGGCCCTGTGCGGCCTTTCGGAAAACATCTGGATGCTGGTCGGCTCGCGCGCCTTGCAAGGCTGCGGCGGCGCGCTGATGGGCACGCTTGGCCAGGTCGTGATCCTGTCGAGCTTCCCGCGCGACCGCACGCTGAAGATCAACATGTATATCTCGCTGGCCGGCCAATCCGGGCCGCTTGTCGGCCCGCTCGTCGGCGGCGCGCTCACCACTTACGTCTCCTGGCGCTGGATCTTCTACATCAACATCCCGATCGCGCTGACCGCCGCGATGCTGGCCGCCTCCATGTTTCCCACGACGACCAAGCCGGTCCGCACCCCATTCGATTTTCCGGGCTTCCTGCTTGTCGGCAGCGGCATGGGGCTGCTGGTCTTCGGCATGGATTCGCTTGCCGCCAAGGATGCCGCAAGCAGTCTCATCGGCATCGAGCTTGGCCTGGCGATCGTCATCCTGACGGTTGCCGCCTTCTATTGCCTGCGCGCCCGCAACCCGCTGCTCGATCTCAACCTGCTGCGCATCCGCACCTTCCGCATCTCCTTCCTCACCGGCGGCGCCCTCGACACGATCGGCCTGAGCTCGGTGGTTTTCCTGCTGCCGCTGATGTTCCAGCTCGGCTTCGGCATGAGCGCCGTGCAGGCCGGATCGCTGACCTTCGTCGCCGCGATCGGGTCGTTGATGATGCGCTTTTTCATGCCGCGCCTGTTGAACCGCTTCGGTTTCAGGCGCGTGCTGGTCACCAACACGCCGATCGTCGCCTTGCTGGTCGCGGGCTTTGCCCTGATGCAGGAGAGCCTGCCGGCCTGGATCGTCCTGGCCTACATCTTCGCCTTCGGCGTCTTCCGTTCGGTGCAATGGGCCTCGACCGGCAACCTTTCCTATTCGGACATCGCGCCGGAGCAGCTCGCGCGCTTCAGCGCGCTCTATTATATCTTGTGGCAGCTTGCGGTGGCGATCAGCGTCGGCCTCGCCGCTGCGCTGCTGTCGCTGCTTGCCGGCGGCGGCAAGGCCAGCGTCAACGACTATCGCATCCTGTTCGTCATCGAAGGGCTGATCACGCTTTGCGCGCTGTCGGCTTATCTCAGGCTGACGCCGCAGGACGGCGCCCATGTCAGCGGGCACGGCGCGCATATGAGCACCGATTAGCCGACCGAGAAACTCGGCGCCACTATTCCGCGAAGCTTACCCAGTCCTCGAGCGGCGCGCGGTCGGTGCGGAACTCGTTTTCGGGCTTCGACGTGTCCTCATAGCCGAGCGCCATGCCGCAGACGACGATCTCCTCGTCGGGAATACCGAGCACCGGCCTGATCTGGCGGTGATAGGGCGCGAAGGCCGCCTGCGGGCAGGTATGCAGCCCCCTGCCCCGCGCCGCCACCATGATGTTCTGCAGGAACATGCCGTAGTCGATCCACGACCCCTGGTTCAATCGCCGGTCGATCGTGAAGATCATGCCGACCGGCGCGTCGAAGAAGATGAAGTTGCGGTCGTGCTGGGCGCGCATCCTGTCGACCTCGCGGCGGCCGATGCCCAGCACGCCATAGAGCCCGAAGCCGTTGGCGCGGCGGCGCGTGAGGTATGGTTCGAAGAACTGGTCGGGATAGTAGCGGTACTCGTCCCACTCCGCCTTTTCGGCGCGGATGCCGGAATTGAGGATGGCGTCGCTGATGCGCTGCTTGACCTCGCCCTTGGTCACATAGACGCGCCAGGGCTGCATGTTGGTGCCGGACGGCGCGCGCGCGGCGACGGCCAGGATCGCGCGGATCGTGTCGTCATCGACCATATCGGGCAGGAAGGCGCGCACCGACCGGCGCGACATGATCGCCTCATCGACGATCTCCGCATCCGACGCGATCCGGATGTTCTTCTCAAGCATGGGTCGTCCCTTTCGGCATGGCCAGAAACCCGCAACCCGGTTTCCTTAACGACCATCCGCAGACTATAAGCTAAAACTGGTCCCCGACCGGACGCCCCACTCGCCGCTCGTGCGCGAGCCTTTGCATCAACCGCCGAAAACGCGCAAGCAAATCTTGTGGCCTATGAAAATCTCCTTGATTTTTTCATGGTTTTACCCTCTCATGAAATTTATCCAGATTTTTTCACGAGCAACCTTTGACCCCGACCGCGACCAAATCGGAGCAGGACAATGGCGACCGGCTGCTGGCCGGCGACATCCGTGCGCTCCGCAAGGTGCGCGGCCTCACGCTTGCTGAAATCGCGCTCAAGTTAGGCCGTTCGGTCGGTTGGGTCAGCCAGGTCGAGCGCGGCCTCTCGGTTCCTTCGCTCGGCGACCTCAGAGCATTCGCCAGCCTCTTCGATGTTCCGATCAGCCTGTTCTTCAGCCATGATGTCCCTGTCGAGCAGGAGCGCGGCGTGGTCGTGCGCGCCGGCAGCCGCCGTTCGCTTGGCACAAATGAATCCGGCCTGGTGGAGGAGCTTCTGTCGCCCGACCTCGGCGGTAGCTTCGAGATGCTGCGCTCGGTCTTCGCGCCGGGCGCGGAGCTGAAGACCGAAGCGCGCCGCCCGACGGAAGAAGCAGGCTATATCGCGTCGGGCACGTTCGAGATCGAGATCGACGGCGTCTGGCATCGTCTCGGCGAAGGCGATTCGTTCCGCTTCGAGGGCAAGCCGTTCCGCTGGCGCAATCCTGGCGTCGAGGCAGCGGTCGTCATTTGGGTGGTTTCACCGCCTGTCTATTGAACATTGCATGCCGCCCAAAAGTGCCCAGCGGTTTTGGGACAACGGCATGCATCAACAGGAAGCAAAGCGCGACGTTTCGCGCTTTGAGTTGGAGGAAGAACATGGCGGGTTTGCCGACCACGGCACGCGTGGTGATCATCGGGGGCGGTGTCGTCGGCTGCTCATCGCTCTACCACCTCTGCAAGGCCGGCTGGACCGATTGCGTGCTTCTGGAAAAGAACGAGCTGACCTCCGGCTCGACCTGGCATGCCGCCGGCAACGTGCCGACCTTTTCCTCGTCGTGGTCGCTGATGAACATGCAGCGCTATTCGACCGAGCTTTACCGGGGTCTGGCCGAAGCGGTCGACTATCCGATGAACTACCATGTCACCGGCTCGCTCCGGCTTGCTCATAGCAATGAGCGCATGCAGGAATTCCAGCGCGCCAAGGGCATGGGCCGCTACCAAGGCATGGACATCGACGTCGTCGGCCTCGACGAGATCAAGCGCCGCTACCCCTTCATCGAGACGCATGAGCTGAAGGGTGCGCTCTACGATCCGAGCGACGGCGACATCGACCCGGCGCAGCTGACCCAGGCGCTCGCCAAGGGCGCGCGCGACATGGGCGCGAAAATCATCCGCTTCTGCCCGGTCACCCGCGTGCGCCGCGAGAACGGCGAATGGGTGGTTACCACCCCACAGGGCGAAATCCGCTGCGAGATCGTCATCAACGCGGCCGGCTACCGCGCCGCCGAGGTTGGAAAGATGTTCGGCCGCGAAGTGCCGATGATGGTGATGAGCCATCAGTACATATTGTTCGAGGAAATCCCCGAACTCGCCGCATGGTCGAAGGAACAGGGCAAGAAACTGCCGTTGCTGCGCGACGTCGACACCTCCTACTACCTGCGCCAGGAAAAGACCGGCATGAATCTCGGCCCCTATGAGCGCAATTGTCGGGCGCATTGGGCGGCCCACAACGATCCGATGCCGGAGGATTTTTCCTTCCAGCTTTTCCCGGACGATCTAGACCGCCTCGAGCACTACCTCGCCGATGCCGTCGCCCGCGTGCCGATCCTCGGCACCGCTGGTCTCTCCAAGGTGATCAACGGACCGATCCCCTACGCGCCGGACGGCAACCCGCTGATCGGCCCGATGCCCGGCGTGCCGAATGCCTTCGAGGCCTGCGTCTTCACCTTCGGCATCGCGCAAGGCGGCGGCGCCGGCAAGGTGCTGGCCGAGTGGGTCACCGAGGGCCAGACCGAATGGGACATGTGGTCCTGCGATCCGCGCCGGTTCACGAGCTTTGCCTCGGCCCCCGACTATTGCGTCGCCAAGGGCATGGAAATCTATGGCAACGAATACGCCATCCAGTTCCCGCGTCATGCCTGGCCGGAGGGGCGCAACCGCAAGCTTTCGCCGCTGCATGAGCGCATCAAGGCGCTGGGCGGCCAGTTCGACGCCTATAATGGCTGGGAGCGCGCCACCTGGTATGCGAAGCCCGGCGACGACACATCGGAAGATGCCACGCTCACCTTCCGCCGCGAAGGTCCGTGGCACCGCGCGGTGCGCGAAGAATGCCTGGCGGTGCGCGATGCCGCCGGCATCCTCGACCTGCCCGGCTTCTCGCGCTTCAACCTCGAAGGTCCGGGCGCGGCTGACTGGCTGGCAAGGCAGGTCACCGGCCTGGTGCCGAAGCCTGGCCGCATCGGCCTCGTCTATTTCGCCGATGACAAGGGCCGCATCGTCACCGAAATGTCGGTGCTACGCCATGGCGAGGACCAGATGACGTTGATCACCGCGGCGGTCGCGCAGTGGCACGATTTCGAATGGCTGAAGTCGCGCATGCCCGCCGACGCAGCCTTCACGCTGACCGATCGGACGGAGGAATACTCGACCCAGATCCTCGCCGGACCGAACTCGCGCAAGATCCTGGCCGACGTCTGCGACGCGGATCTCTCGCTGCCCTGGCTGACGCATCAGGAAACGACCATCGCCGGACGCTGGGCGAAACTGGTGCGCGTCTCCTTCGCCGGCGAGCTTGGCTGGGAGATCCACACCAAGGTCGCCGACACGACGGCCGTCTTCGATGCCGTCTGGGCCGCCGGCCAGAGGCACGGGCTGAAACCCTTCGGCATGTATGCGCTGGATTCGCTGCGGCTGGAGAAAGGCTACCGCGCCTGGAAGGGCGATCTCTCGACCGACTATTCGATCCTGCAGGGCGGCCTGGAGCGCTTCGTCAAATGGGACAAGCCCGACTTTTGCGGCAAGGCGGCTTTGCTCAATGAAAAGCAGCAGGGCGTGACGAAGCGTTTCGTCACGCTGGTCGTCGAAAATCCCAGCGATTGCGACGCGCCCTATATGTCGACGCTCTGGCACGGCGGCAGCATCGTCGGCGAGACGACGTCGGGCGGCTGGGGCCACCGCGTCGGCAAGTCGATTGCGCTTGGCATGCTGCGCGCCGATCTCACGCAACCGGGCACGGCCATCGAAATCGAGATTTTTGGCGATCGCTTCAAGGCCGTCGTCCAGAACGACGAGCCGCTGTGGGATCCGAAGAATGAGAGGTTGCGGGCATGACCTCCGTCATCCTCACCGATGGCGGCATGGGCCAGGAACTGGTTCGGCGCAGCAGGTCCGAGCCGACGCCGTTGTGGTCGGCCAGGGTGCTGATCGACGAACCGGACCTGGTGCGCGACCTGCACGCGGAATTCATCCGTGCCGGCGCACGTGTCATCACCATCAACACCTATTCGGCAACGCCGGAACGCCTGGCGCGCGAGGGCGCCGAAGATCTGTTCAAGCCGTTGCAGAAGCGCGGCATCGAACTGGCGAGGCAGGCTCGCGACGAAGCGGGCGACGCAGCCATAGCCGGCTGCCTGTCGCCTCTGTTCGGAAGCTACGCGCCGGCGCTGACCATCTCCTTCGAAGAGACGCTCGATATCTATCGCCGCATCGTCGCCGAGCAGGCCGACAGCGTCGATCTGTTCCTGTGCGAGACGATGGCTTCCGCCGAGGAGGCCCGCGTGGCCGTCACCGCGGCATCCGAAAGCGGCAAGCCCGTATGGGTTTCGTGGACATTGGCCGACCACGGCACGCCCCGCCTGCGCAGCGGCGAAACCATTGCTGCCGCCGTCAACGCTCTCGACGACCTGCCGGTCGCGGCCCGGCTGCTCAACTGCTGCCGGCCCGAAGCCATCGCCGCCGCCTTGCCCGAACTCGTTGCCCTGGAAGGACAGGTGGGTGCCTATGCCAACGGCTTCACTTCGGTCGAGGCATTGAAGCATGGCGGGACGGTCGAGGTGCTGCACGCCCGCCATGATCTCGATCCGCAAGCCTATGCCGACCAGGCCATCGGCTGGGTCGATGCCGGCGCCGGCATTGTCGGCGGCTGCTGCGAGGTCGGCCCCGCCCATATCGCCGCCCTGCGTGACAAGCTCACGCGGGCCGGCCACCAGATTTCGGGAGTTTCCTGATGCCAAAGCCGTCAAAGCGCATTACTGCCATCGTGCCTTCCGGCAAGGATGGTTGGGAGGTTCATTTCGCCGCCTGGAATCGCAAGCAGGCCGGCGAAGACATCATCGTGCTCTCGGTCGGCGACCATGATTTCGACACGCCGTCTGAAACGATCGAGGCTTGCGTGACCGCCGTGCGCGGCAGCAACCATCACTACACGCCGCTGCCTGGCCTACCGCGCCTGCGCAAGGCGATGGCCGCCGCCGCGACCGCTTGCGCCGGCATCCTCACGGAACCCGACGAGGTCATCGCCACGCCTGGCGGCCAGGCAGCGCTTTACGCTGCCGTGCAAGGCGTGCTCGACCCTGGCGACCACGCCATCGTCGTCGCGCCCTATTACGCCACCTATCCCAACACCTTCAGCGCCGCGGGCGCCAGCTTCACCGTGGTCGAGACGCCCGCCGAAGATGGATTTCAACCCCGCGCGGAGATGATCCGCGCCGCGCTCAAGCCCAACACCCGCGCCATCCTGATCAACACGCCGAACAATCCGACGGGCGCCGTCTACTCGCGCGAACGGCTCGAGCAACTGGCCGAAATCTGCAAGGAGCATGATCTCTGGCTGCTGTCGGACGAGGTCTATTGGACGCTTGGCAGCGGCGAGCATATCTCGCCGCGTTCGCTGCCCGGCATGGCCGAGCGTACGCTGGTCATCAACTCCATGTCGAAAAGCCACGGCATGACCGGTTGGCGCATGGGCTGGCTGACCGGGCCGAAAGCGATGATCGCGCTGATGACCGACCTCAATCTGGTCACGACCTATGGCCTGCCGGCCTTCATTTCGATCGCCTGCGCCGAGGCGTTGGAGAACCACTATGGCGTGAAGGACATCGCCGAACGCTATGCCGCGCGACGCACCGTCTTCCTCGATGCCATACGCGGCGCCAATGAAGTCACCGTGCGCGGCTCCGAAGGCGGCATGTACATCATGCTCGATGTCTCCGCCGTCGAGCCCGACGACGAGAAATTCGCCTGGGCGCTGCTCGACAAGGAAAAGGTCGGCGTCATGCCCGGATCGAGCTTCGGCGAAGCCGCCGCCGGGCACATCCGCATCAGCCTCTGCCAGCCCGAACCCATCCTCAAGGAAGCAGCGCTTCGCGTGCGCCGCTTCGCCTCCAACTACGGCCGCGAGGCAGCATGACCAAGGCCATCCCCAGTAAGGCCCGCGCCGTCATCATCGGCGGCGGCGTCTCCGGCTGCTCGGTCGCCTATCACCTAGCCAAGCTCGGCTGGACCGACATTGTACTCTTGGAGCGCAAGCAGCTCACCAGCGGCACCACCTGGCATGCGGCCGGACTGATCGGCCAGTTGCGCGGCTCGCAGAACATGACGCGGCTGGCGAAATACTCGGCCGACCTCTACGTCAAGCTCGAAGCCGAGACCGAGGTCGGCACCGGCATGCGCCAGGTCGGCTCGATCACCGTCGCGCTGACCGAAGAGCGCAAGCACGAGATCTATCGGCAGGCATCGCTCGCCCGCGCCTTCGATGTCGACGTGCGCGAGATTTCGCCGAGCGAAGTCAAGGAGATGTACCCGCATCTCAATGTCTCGGACGTGGTCGGCGCGGTGCATTTGCCGCTCGACGGCCAGTGCGATCCGGCCAACATCGCCATGGCGCTGGCCAAGGGCGCGCGCCAGCGCGGCGCGACGATCATCGAGAATGTCAAGGTCACCAAGGTCCATACCAAGAACGGCCACGTCTCCGGCGTCTCCTGGACGCAGGGCGAAGAGCAAGGCACGATCGAAACCGACATCGTCGTCAACTGCGCCGGCATGTGGGCGCGCGAGCTTGGCCGGCAGAACGGCGTCACCATCCCGCTGCATGCCTGCGAGCATTTCTATCTCGTCACCGAGCCGATCCCCGGCCTCTCGCGCCTGCCGGTGCTGCGTGTGCCGGACGAGTGCGCCTACTACAAGGAGGACGCCGGCAAGATGATGCTCGGCGCCTTCGAGCCGGTGGCGAAGCCCTGGGGCATGGACGGCATCCGCGAGGATTTCTGCTTCGATCAGTTGCCCGAGGACATGGATCATTTCGAGCCGATCCTCGAAATGGGCGTCAACCGCATGCCGATGCTGGGCACCGCCGGCATCCACACCTTCTTCAACGGTCCAGAGAGTTTTACCCCCGACGATCGCTACTATCTCGGCGAGGCGCCGGAACTTGCCGGCTACTGGATGGCGACCGGCTACAATTCGATCGGCATCGTCTCCTCGGGCGGCGCCGGCATGGCGCTGGCGCAATGGATCAACGACGGCGAGGCGCCCTTCGACCTTTGGGAAGTCGACATCCGCCGCGCCCAGCCCTTCCAGAAGAACCGCCGCTATCTCAAGGAGCGCGTGTCGGAAACGCTCGGCCTGCTCTACGCCGACCATTTCCCCTATCGCCAGATGGCGACCTCGCGCGGTGTGCGCCGCTCGCCTTTGCATGAACATTTGAAGGCGCGCGGCGCCGTCTTCGGCGAGGTGGCGGGCTGGGAGCGCGCCAACTGGTTCGCGCGCGATGGCCAGGAGCGCGAATACCGCTATTCGTGGAAGCGGCAGAACTGGTTCGATAACCAACGCGAGGAGCATCTGGCCGTGCGCAACGGCGTCGGCCTGTTCGACATGACCTCCTTCGGCAAGATCCGCGTCGAAGGCCGCGATGCCTGCGCGTTCCTGCAGCGGCTTTGCGCCAACGACATGGACGTTGCTCCCGGCAAGATCGTCTACACGCAGATGCTCAACCAGCGCGGCGGCATCGAGAGCGACCTCACCGTGACGCGGCTGTCGGAGACGGCCTATTTCCTCGTCGTGCCGGGCGCCACCTTGCAGCGCGACCTTGCCTGGCTGCGCAAGCATGTCGCCGACGAATTCGTCGTCATCACCGACGTGACCGCCGCCGAAGCCGTCATCTGCCTGATGGGACCGGAAGCGCGAAACCTGATCCGGAAGGTCAGCCCGAACGATTTTTCCAACGAAGCCAATCCGTTTGGCACTTTCCAGGAGATCGAGATCGGCATGGGCCTCGCCCGAGCGCATCGCGTCACCTATGTCGGCGAGCTCGGCTGGGAACTCTACGTCTCGACGGAGCAGGCCGCCCATGTCTTCGAGGCGATCGCTGAAGCCGGCGCCGATATCGGCCTGAAGCTTTGCGGCTTGCATACGCTCGATTCCTGCCGCATCGAAAAGGCCTTCCGCCATTTCGGCCACGACATCACCGACGAGGACAATGTGCTGGAGGCCGGCCTTGGCTTTGCCGTCAAGACGAGCAAAGCCGGCTTTATCGGCCGCGACGCGGTGCTCAGGAAGAAGGAAGCCGGCCTATCACGCCGGCTGGTGCAGTTCCGCCTGAAAGACCCTGAGCCCCTGCTCTTCCACAACGAGGCGATCCTGCGCGACGGCAAGATCGTCGGCCCGATCACCTCCGGCAATTACGGCCACCATCTCGGCGGCGCGATCGGCCTGGGTTACGTGCCGTGCGAGGGCGAAAGCGAGGCGGACGTGCTTGCCTCATCCTACGAGGTCGAGATCGCCGGTGAGCGCTTCGCGGCGGAGGCGTCGTTGAAGCCGATGTACGATCCTAAGGCGGAACGGGTAAGGATGTAGCGCCACCTTCCCTTCGCCCCGTTTACGGGGAGAAGGTGCCCGAAGGGCGGATGAGGGGTAAGCGCCAAGTTCTGCAAGTGAAGCGCCGCCCCTCATCTGCCTGCCGGCATCTTCTCCCCGTTGAACGGGGAGAAGGACGCTAATCTTAAAACCGCTCCAGCCTCGCCCTCACTTTGCCCAAAAACGCCGCCCGGCTCTTCGGCGTCGAGGAATCCATCAGATAGTGGGCGAGAAAAAACGTCCTGCAGCGCGTGGCGCAGAGCGCCCGCATGCCGCGCAGGATGGTCTTGCGGCCGGGCTGGCCAACGACCACGCTCCACCAGGTCGGCGCGCCGCAAGTGGTGATGACGCCGACCTTGGTGACATGCGTCATCAGCGACTTGATGCGGCCCTTTCCGGCCGGCAGCTGGAAGGCGATGTCGGTCGCCCAGACCCGATCGAACCAGCCCTTCAGCATCGCCGGCAGGCCGTACCACCAGGTCGGATAGATGAAGAGGATCGCCTGCGCCCATTTCAGATGCTCGAAATGCGGCTTGAGCGACGGGTCTTCCGGCGCCCGGTCGTTGTAGAAGCGCCGCTCCTCGCAGCTCATCACCGGGTCGAAATTCTCGGCATAGAGGTCGAGCAATCTTACATCGCAACCCTTTGCCTTCAGCACCTCGACGGCAGTATCGCGGATCGCCGCGCAATAGCTCTCCGGCACCGGATGGCAATAGACCACCAGCACGCGCATCAGAAGGCGTCCATCGTGGCGGCGACCTTCGCCATGAAGGCGTCGCGCGTCTCGTCGGTGGAGAGGTTCATCGAATAATGCGCGAGATAGGAGACGGAAGCGCCGGGCTTGATCGTGGCCCGCAGCATGCGCTTGACGATCTTGCGCGGCGGGTCGCCCATCAGCATGGCGCGAAAACGGCTGCCGCCATAGGTGGTGATGGCCGCCATTTTACGGATATTGTGCAGCGTCGGCCGCACCTTGCCGTCGACCAGCTTGAACGACACGCCGGGCAGGAAGACCCGGTCGAAAAAGCCCTTCAGGATCGCCGGATAACCGTAATTCCAGACCGGGAAAGACAGCACCAGCGCTTCTGCATTCCGCAGCCTTTCGACATAGGGGGCGACCGGGTCGTCCGGCCCGCGCGGGTCGTGGTAGCCGAGCCGCTCGGCGCGCGTCAGCCGCGGATCGAAATCCTCTGCGTAGAGGTCGCAATCGTCGACAGCATGACCCGCCGCGGCGAGCCGCTCGACGATCGTCCGGTGCAGGCCGGCGTTGAAGCTGGTCTCCACCGGATGAGCGAAGAGCACGAGGATCTTCACGGGACAACGTCCCGAACGTCAGCGCGAGGCACCCCCCTCTGCCCTGCCGGACATCTCCCCCGCAAGGGGGGAGATCGGACTGCCGCATCGCTTTCGCCAATTATCAGCGTGGCAGGTTGGCCGCAGCGCTCAAGCTGCCAATCTCCCCCCTTGCGGGGGAGATTTCCGGTAGGACAGAGGGGGGTGTTCAAGCGCAAACCTCTCCTCACCCGGCTCCCTGCAGCCCCTTGAACAGGAACGGCTTGCCGGAGCGGTAGTCGTAGCCGGGATTCTCCCAGGCGATCATCTTGCCCGGGTTGAGGAGGCCTTGCGGATCGGTATCGCGCTTGAAGGCAAGCTGCACGTCATCGGTCCGCTTCATGCCGCCTTCCTCCAGCGTGTAGCGGTGCGGGTTAAAAATCCAGCAGCCATTGTCCTCATGGATGCGAATGATCTCGTCGAGCCTTTCTTCTGTGGTGTAGCGCACCAGCGGCAGGCCTGCGACGCCGATGGCGCCGTCGAAGCGGATGAATTCCAAATGCGCCGGCACCTCGTCGCCGAAACGGTCGACCATCGCCTTGACATGGGCGAGATGGTCCGGCGACGGATAGCGCGTCTGCAGATAGGTGATCGTCGGATCGACCCGGATCGCCCGCAGCGTCGTGTGGTTCCAGGTCAGCTCATAGGCCGGCGGCAGCCCCTTGATATCGGCCCCTTGGTCGGCCCGGAACACGATCTCGCCCTTGCCGCTGCGCACGAATGCGATAAAGGCGTCCATCGCGTGCGGCGCGATCATGCACACCACGATGCTCTGCTCGCGCCGGAAGAATTTCTGGTGCCGTTTGAAATAGTCGTAAGGGATGGGCGCGGCGATCGGTGTGATCAGCTTGGCCAAAATGCCGTCCTGAACGGCGAGATCGTTGCCGAAACCGGCCGCATCCATGAAATCGTCGAAGCCGACGATGACGTCGATCCAATCGTAGGAGGCCGTCAGCGGCATCTCGACCTCGGTGATGATGCCGTTGGTGCCATAGGCGTGCATGACCTTGAGCACGTCGTCGCCGGTCAGTTCCATGACGCGCGGCTCGGCCTCCATCGTCACGGTCCGCAGGCGAATGACGTTGCCGAGGTCGCGCAAGCCGCCCCAGCGGATCGAGCCGACGCCGCCCGAACCGCCGGCGACGAAGCCACCAATGGAAGCAGTATTGTAGGTCGAAGGCGACATGCGCAGTTCCTGGCCGGAATGCGCCCGCGTCGCCTTATCGATGTCGGCCAGCACCGCGCCAGGTCCAGTCACCACGCGCCCCGGCGCGATCGTCTTGATCTCGTTCATCTCGGCAAGGTTGAGCACCACGCCGCCCGACAGCGGCATCGCCTGCCCGTAATTGCCGGTGCCGCTGCCGCGCGGCGTCACCGGGACGCCGTGCTTGTGGCACGCGGCAAGCACGCGAATGACTTCGTCCTCGTTCTTCGGCGTGACGATCAGGTCGCCTTTGACGTGATCGAGCTGCGCCTTCAGAACCGGGCTGTACCAGTAGAAGTCGCGGCTCTTCTGCTGGACGATGGCCGGATGGTCGTCGACCTTGATCCCGTCGAGATCGCGCTTCAGCACTGCGATATCCATCATCCCACCATCAGTTCGTCGAGTTCGGCATAGTCGGGCAATTGGCGTTCGATCGCCCTGCCCTCGCGCACCACGATGCGATCTGATTCGGGCCGCGACAGCAATTCGGTCCAGTTGCGGCCTTTGAAGACGATGAAGTCGGCGCTGCCTCCGGCAGCGAGCACGCCGGCGCCGTCGAGCCGCATCACCTCGGCCGGCGTCGCCGCCACCGCCCTAGGCCAGTCGCCGACCGGATGATCGAAATGCAGGATGCGAGTCGCCATGCGGTAGACTTCCAGCATGTCGAGATCGCCATAGGCATAGAATGGATCGCGTGTGTTGTCGGATGCGACCGCCGCCTTGATGCCGCGCGCCTTCATCTCGTGCAGCAGCGTCACGCCGCGCCAGCGCGGCGTCGTCTCGTTGTTGCGGCGATCCTGCAGATAGAGGTTGCACATCGGCAGCGACACAACGGCGAGCCCTGCCTTGGCCACCTTGTCCAGCGTGTCGAGCACCTCGAGGTCAGGCTGGCGTGCCAGCGAACAGCAATGGCCGACCAGGATGTTGCCCTCGAAACCGTTCCACAGCGAAGCCTCGGCGATCTTCTTCAAAGAGATGGCCGCGACATCGTCGGTTTCGTCGGCATGGAAATCGAGATCGAGCCCATGCTTGATCGCCTGGGCGAAAACCTGGTCGAGCAGTTCCTCGAGATCGGGCACCATATAGGTGACGACGCCAAGCACCCCCTTGGCCACGGCGACGCGTTTCGCCAATTTCTCGAACCATTTCTTGTCGCGCACGCCTTCGATGCCGAGCAGGCAGGCGGCCTGCAACTCTATCCGCCCGCGCCATCTCTCCCGCATCGTTTCGAACACCGGCCAGGAGATCTCCTCTTGCGGCGGCACGCTGTCGAGATGCGTGCGCACGGCCTTGGTGCCATGCGCATAGGCTGAGCGCAGCGAGAAATCCATGCGGCGCGCGACGTCCTCGGCGCTCCAGCGCGCGGCGCGGTCGGCGCCGGTGGCATTGAGCGCGCCCATGAAGGTGCCGTCGGGATTGGGCTTTCGCGGCCAGATATGGCCCTTGTCGATATGGGTGTGGCAGTCGACGAAGCAGGGCAGCACGATGCGGCCGGCAAGGTCGATCGCGTCGGCCGGGAGCTTCGATTTGCCATGCGAGGCAATGCTGGAGATCTTGCCGTCGGCGACAGATATGTCGGCAAGCGCGAAGCCGTCGCTGTCGAAGGCCGCGGCGAGGCCGGGCGTCAGTGATGCATGCAGCCGGACATTGGCAAGCCGGTATGACGCTTTGTCTGGAATCAACTGCAGCTCCCTTGGGTGACGAGACGAACCACCCTAGCGCTCCTGCTTCAGCGCGCTCTCGTGCCAGCGGCGCAGGATGAGATGCGACACCAGCGACAGCACCAGGAAGATCAATATGCCGGTCAGCGAGATCAGGATCAGCGCCGCGAACAGGCGCGGCGCGTTGAGCCGGTAGCCGGCCTCGATGATGCGCGATGCAAGCCCGGACGACTGCCCCTGCGCGCCGGCGACGAATTCGGCCACCACCGCGCCGATCAGCGACAGGCCGCCGGCGATCTTCAGCCCGCCGAGGAAATAGGGCATCGCCGCCGGCAGGCGCAGATAGCGCAATTGCTGCCAGCGCGTCGCGCCGTTGAGCTTGAACAGGTCGCGCAGGTTCCGGTCGACCGAGTTCAGGCCGAGCGTGGTGTTCGACAGGATCGGGAAGAAAGCGACGATCCAGGCGCAGAGCAGCAGTTTGACGGTCTGGTTGTTCACATAGATGTTGATCAGCGGGAAGATGGCGACGATCGGCGTCACCTGCAGCACGATGGCGAAGGGGAAGAACGACATCTCCACCCATTTCGATTGCGCGAACAGCACCGCCAGCCCGACGCCGCCGATCACGGCGAGAGCCAAGCTGAGGAAGGTGATCCTGAGCGTCACCAAGAGCGACGAGAACAACAGCCCCGCGTCGTTGTGCAGCGTCTGCAGCACCACTCCCGGGCGCGGCAGGATATATTGCGGGATCTCGTTCCAGACGCAGATGCGATCCCACAGCACGATCGCCAACACCATGATCGCCAGCGGCAGCACCCATCTGCCGATGCGCTCAAGGCGCTCCTGGCGGGCGCGGCGCGCCTCTTCCGGATCGAGTTTCAGCGTAGCGTCTTCAATGGCCGTCATGGCGCGGTCCGGCGGTTGAGTTGATGGCGTTCACCAGCACGTCCGAGGCCTGCCGGCAAAGCGCGGCATAGTCCGGCGAGGTGCGGAACGCTTCGTCACGCGGATAAGGAGCATCGACGGCGAGTTCGCCGAAGACGCGGCCCGGACGCGCGGCCATGACGACGACGCGGCTGGACAGGAACACGCTTTCGAACACGCTGTGGGTGACGAAGACGACGGTGAAGCGCTCGTCCTGCCAAAGCTCCAAGAGATCATTGTTGAGTTTGAAGCGGGTGATCTCGTCGAGCGCGGCGAAGGGCTCGTCCATCAGAAGGATGCGCGGCTTGGTCACCATGGCCCGCGCGATCGAGACGCGCATCTTCATGCCGCCCGAAAGCTCACGCGGCACGGCGTTCTCGAAGCCGGTGAGATGAACGCGCGACAGCATCTCCATCACGGCCGGCGCCGCCTTGGCGCGCGACATGCCCTTCAGCCTGAGCGGCAGCCAGACATTGTCGAAGACGCTGGCCCAGGGCAGCAGCGTCGGCTCCTGGAAGACGAAGCCGATGTTCGAGCGGTCGATCGAGCCGCGCCAGTCGAGTTGGCCGGAGGTCGGCGTCGACAGGCCGGCGATCAGCCTGAGCGCCGTCGACTTGCCGCAGCCCGAAGGGCCGAGCAGGCTCAGGAAATCCCCCTCGCGGATCGTAAGGTCGACCTTGCTCAGCGCCGTCACGCCGTTGGAAAAGACCTTGCCGACATTGCGCAGGGCAAGCAGCATCGGGGTCTCTCCCGATGCCGCCGGCGTCTCAGCCACTTTCTCCTGGATCATCTCAGGCAGGCCGCCTTACTTCTTCAGCTCCAGCCCGACACCCTTGTTGATGAAGGCCAGCGTGTAGGCCTTCTTGATGTCGATGCCCGGCTGGGCGACTTTGGCCTTGACCATCTTGTCGTAGAAGCTCTGGATGCGGGCTTCGTTCATGGTGCCGATGCCGAGCTTTTCCGAATCGCCCGAATCGACGACGCCGAATTTCTTCATCTGCTCGATCGAGAAGGCGATCTGCTCATCCGTCATGTCCGGATTGTCCTTCTTGATCATATCGTTGGCGGCCTTGTTGTCACCGTAGAGGTACTTGTACCACCCCTTGGCCGAGCCATCGACGAAGCACTGCACAACCTCCGGCCGCTTGTCGATCGTATCCTGCATCACCTCGATGGTGGTCGAATAGGTATCCCAGCCATAGTCGGCGAGCAGGAACTGGTTCGGCACGAAGCCGCCCGCCTTCTGCACCGCGAACGGCTCGGACGTCACATAGCCCTGCTGGATCGACTTCTTGTTGGCGATGAAGGGCGCCGGATTGAACGTATAGGGCACGCGCTTGGCGGCATCGAAGCCGAGATCTGTGACCATCCACTGGAAGAAGGTCTGCGCACCCTCGTCGCCCATGATGTACTGGTCGGCGCTCTTCAGGTCCTCCCACTTGTCGAGCCCCTGCCCCGGCTGGGACATGATGACCTGCGGATCCTTCTGGAAGTCGGACGCGACGACACGCATCGGAATGCCCTGCTGCACCGCGTCGAAGGCCGAGAGCAGATTGCCACCCATATAGAAATCGATCTTGCCGGCAAGTAGCATCGGCCGGCCGCTGACCTGCGGGCCGCCCTGCATGATGGTGACGTCGAGGCCGCAGGCGGCATAGGTGCCGTCGGCAACGGCCTGGTAGTAGCCGCCATGCTCCGGCTCGGCCAGCCAGTTGGTGCCGAACGTCACCTTCTCGTTCGCGGCCGCGCTCAGTGTGCCCGCCACCAGCAAGGCGATCGAGCCCGCCAGGACCTTCCCATTTCCGATCATAAAACTCACCCTCTCTTGGCTCCGGCGCGCAACGCGCTGGGCTCGACACCATTGGTTCAAGAAGCAAGACACATGCCACCGCCCGGGCCGCCCGCTTGCGCGGCAGTCATTGCCGAGACCGGAAGGGTCATGCTGTACGCGAGGCATCGTGCCTATTTTTTGGACGCCTGTCCATAATCGCTCTGGCGGCATGCACCGCATCTTGAAGGTTTCACGAATCGAGCCTTAGTCTGCGGGCGCACAGGAGAATGCCATGCTGAAATACCTCGCCCCCAAGACGATCAAGCCGCCCTTCGCCCGCTACAGCCACGGCGTTGAGATACCCGCCGGAAAACGGCTGGTGCTGTGCTCCGGACAACTGGGCATCGGGGCTGACGACCATGTTCCCGAGGACGCCGGCGCCCAGGCCGAGCTCTGCTTCAAGAACATCGCCGCGATTTTGAGCGAAGCCGGGCTGACCTTGAACGACACCGTTCGCATTAACGCCTTCGTCACCGACCGCGCATATCTGCAGGCCTATATGGATGTCCGCAACCGCTTGTTTTCGGACCCGGCGCCGGCCTCGACGCTGATGATCGTTTCCGGCTTTGCGCGTCCGGAATTCAAGGTCGAGGTCGAAGTTCTGGCAGCAGGCTAGCTGTTGCCGGGGATAGTCTTTAGACCTCAGGCCGGACAGCAGACCAATCGGGAGACGAAAAGTGACGACAAGACGTGTGTGGTGGGGCGACTACCGGACGACCGAATATGCCTCGATCGACGCCGAGGCGACTATCGCCGTGCTGCCGGTGGCGGCGATCGAGCAGCACGGCCCGCATCTGCCGGTCTCGACCGACACCTCGATCATGGTCGGCATGCTGGAGACGGTGGTCGCGCGCCTGCCCGACGATCTCGACATCCGCATCCTGCCGGTGCAGGCGGTCGGCAAGTCGAACGAGCACTTACACGCGCCGGGAACGCTCACCTTGCCGGCCACCACCTTGGTCGATGCCTGGACCGAGCTTGGCCTGTCCGTCGCCCGCGCCGGGGTCCGGAAACTGATCATCGTCAATTCGCATGGCGGCAATGAAGAGATCATGGGCATCGTTTCGCGCGAATTGCGCGTGCGCGCCAAAATGCTGTCGGTGAGGACCAGCTGGCAGCGTTTCGGCCGCCCGGCCGGCATGTACACCGAGCTCGAGGACCGTCACGGCATCCATGGCGGCGACGTCGAGACCTCGTTGATGCTGCACTTCCGCCCTGATCTCGTCGACATGACCAAGGCGGATGAATTCGTCTCCAATGTCGCCCGCGCCGAAAAGGAATTCGCCCTGCTGCGCCACACCGGAACGCACGCCTTCGCCTGGATCGCCAGCGACCTCAACCCGAACGGCGTGGTCGGCGATGCCTCGATCGCCACGGCCGAGAAGGGTCGGCTGACGGCGGAAATGCAGGCCGACGGCTTTATCAACCTGGTCAGGGATGTTCGTAAGGCAAAGCTTGCGGAGTGGCTGTCGTAGATAAAACGCGACTCAACTTTCAATCGTTAGTTCGAAGGGTACCCCCTCGAACGCGTCGGCGCCGCGCCCGATCGCCTCGATCGCCGCGATCATGCGGCCATCGCGCTGAAGCAGCATGTCGGCAACCGCGATCAGCCGTGGATTGGGCGTCGCCGTCGGCGAGAGGAAACGCAGCGTCCGGGCGAGTTCCATCTCGTCGCGCTTGGGCGAAAGCGCCGCCGCGATGATATAGGCCGACGCGGTCGAGCGGCTGACGCCGGCATAGCAATGCACCACCAGCGGCTTTGCCCGGTCCCAGCGATAGGCGAAATCGAGCAAGGCCCGCACATGCTCCTCGCCGGGCATGGTCATGCCTTCCTGCGCGACGGCGATGTCGTGCATGACGAGATGCAGGTGGTTTTCCGCCGGGATCGAGGCCGGGCGGAGCACTTCGGTGCCGGCGGCGAGCAGCGACAACAACCGCTGCGCACCGGTCCTTACCACGGTCTCGTCGACCTTCGACAGCGAACAGACGTGGATCATTGCCCGAACTCCTTCGGTGCATCCTTGCGCCGCGCGGCCCACGTGGCAAGGGCGCTTTCGAGGCGCTGCCATTCCGCTTCGCTGCCCGGCAGTCCGATGCGCAGAACGTGAAGCCGCTCAGCGAAGTGACGGACCAGCACGCCACGCTCGCCGAGCGCCGAAAACAGGCTTGGAGAATCGTTGAAAGACACATAGCGGAACAGTGAGGTGCCGCCGGAGATTGGCACGCCGGACTTTCCAAGCAGCGCGTCGAGTCGTTTGGCATCGGAGGCGAGACGTACCCGCATGTCCTCCTGCCATCCCGTATCCGACAGCGCGCGGATGCCATATTCGAGCGCCGGACCGGCCACCGCCCAGGGCCCCAGCTGCGCATCCAGCCGCTCGGCCGTCAGCTGATCCGCCAGCGCGAAGCCGAGCCTCACACCGGCGAGGCCGAAGAACTTGCCGAACGAGCGCAGCACGACGATACCGCCCGCCCCGACATCGCCGGCCAGGCTTTGCTCGATCGGGCCGACATCCATGAAAGCTTCGTCGACGACGAGCAGCCCGCTCTTGGCGCGAAGCCGCGCGGCAAGGTCGAGCAGGCGGGCCTTTTCGATCACCCGCCCGTCAGGATTGTTGGGATTGACCAGCACCGCAAGGTCCGCCTCGCCCAGCGCGTCGAAATCGCTGACCTCCGCAACCGCATGGCCGGCGATGGCCGCGGCCCGGGCGTGTTCGGCATAGGTCGGGCCGAGCACCAGCGCCTTGCCGGGTCGCACCAGCGAAGCGACGCGCGGCAGCAAAATCTGCGTGCCGGGCGCCGCCGCCACATGTGCCGCTGACGGCGCGCCATAGGCCGAAGCCGCAATTTCGGCCAATTCACGCAGTTGTCCTGCCTCCGGCAATCGGGACAGGGCGGTGGCGGGCAGGTCGAAAAGCGGATAGGAGTGCGGATTGATACCTGTCGAGAGGTCCACGAAAGGTTTTGGCGCATGAGGAAAAAGCGCGCTTGCGCGGCCAAGGCTGCCGCCATGATCAACCGCTGCAATCGCTCCGCTTAGAAGCTTCATGTCAATCCTGATCGCTTTCCTGTCACTCGCCGTCGAACGTACCCTCGGCTACCCGGACTGGCTGTTCAACGCCATCGGCCACCCGGTAACCTGGATCGGCAGGCTGATATCCTTTCTCGATCGCCGGCTCAACCGCGCGACGGATTCCGACGAATTGCGTCGCCGCCGCGGCGTCCAGGCCTTGCTCGTCATTCTGCTGGTGCCCGGCCTGATCGGCCTGGGGCTGCATGTCCTGCTCTGGATGATGTTCCCCACGGGCCTCGTCATTGCCGCGATCCTCGGCTCCTCGCTGCTGTCGCAGAAAAGCCTCGCCGAGCATGTCGAGGAGGTCGCCGACGCGCTGGAGACCGGCGGCCTGACGCTCGGCCGCATCGCCGTCTCACGCATCGTCGGCCGCGATCCCGAAAAGCTCGACAAAGCGGGCGTCGCGCGCGCCGCGATCGAAAGCCTGGCCGAGAATTTCTCCGATGGCATCGTCGCACCTGCCTTCTGGACCGGCATCGGCGGCCTTGGCGGCGGTGCGGCCTACAAGGCCGCCAACACCGCCGATTCGATGATCGGCCACCGGACGCCGCAATATGAGGCCTTCGGCCGGGCCGCCGCCCGCTTCGACGATCTGGTCAACCTGCCCGCATCGCGGCTCACCGGCCTGCTCATCGTGCTGGCGGCCTTTCTTGTCCCTGGCGCCGACCCGCGCGGCGCCTGGCAGGTGATGCGCCGCGACGCCAGGAAACATCGCTCGCCCAATGCCGGCTGGCCGGAGGCGGCGATGGCCGGCGCGCTCGGGCTGTCCCTCGCCGGACCGCGCAGCTATGGCGGCGAGGTCGTCGAGGACGCCTTCATGGGCGAAGGCGGCCGTCGCGAGGCCGAAAGCACCGACATCCGCCAGGCGCTGAAGCTCTATCGCGTGGCCGACTGGCTGCTGCTCGGGCTGTTCGCGACCCTGTCGGCGGTTGTGATCTATCTGACCATCCAGATCAGTGGTCAGGGCGCCAGCGCACTTTAGAACTCGATTCCCTGCTGGGCTTTCACGCCCGCCGAGAAATGGTGCTTCGTCAGCCCCATTTCAGTGACGAGATCGGCCGCCTCGATCAGCGGAGGCTTGGCGTTGCGGCCGGTAACGATGACATGCAGATCATCGCGGCGCGCCTTCAGCGCCGCGACCACTTTTTCCAGGTCGAGATAGTCGTAGCGCAGCGCGATGTTGAGCTCGTCGAGCACCACGAGGCTGATCGACGGATCGGCCATCAGTTCCAGCGCCTTGGCCCAGGCGGCTTCGGCGGCGGCGATGTCGCGCTTGAGGTCCTGCGTCTCCCAGGTGAACCCCTCGCCCATCGCGTGCCAGACGACACGGTTTCCGAACGCGGCGAAAGCGTCCTTCTCGCCGGTGTGCCATTTTCCCTTGATAAATTGGACGACGCCGACGCGCTTGCCATAGCCAAGCATCCTCAGCGCCAGACCGAAAGCGGCCGTGGTCTTGCCCTTGCCAGGGCCTGTATTGACGATCAGCAACCCTTTCTCGATCGTCTTGCCGGCCACTTCGGCATCCTGCACCGCCTTGCGCTTCGCCATCTTGGCGCGGTGGCGTTCGACGTCCCTGTCGTCAATGGTCTTGTCTTCGATTTCGGCCATGTCATTTCACCTTGAGCGGCAGCCCCGCCACCATCATGAGAACGCTGTCGGCTACCGCCGCGACCTGCTGGTTGAGCCGGCCGCCGGCATCGCGGAACCGGCGCGCCAGTGCATTGTCGGGCACGATACCCAGTCCGACTTCGTTCGAGACCACGAACCACGGCCCGCGCGGCCGCGACAGCATATCCGCCAGCCGCCGGCACTCGACCTCGACGTCATGTTCGGCCAGCATGTGATTGGTGAGCCACAGCGTCAGGCAATCGATCAGCACCGGCTGGTGGTCCGGCAAGGCTTCGATTGCGCCGACCAGTTCGAGCGGCGCGTCGACGGTGACCCAGCCTTCACCGCGCCGCGACCGATGCAGCGCGATGCGCTCGCGCATCTCGTCGTCATAAGCCTGTGCCGTGGCTATGTAAGCCCAGGGTGACGAAAAGGCCGTCGTCAGACTTTCGGCATGCGAACTCTTCCCCGAGCGCGCGCCGCCGAGGACGAAAGTCAGTTTCCGATTGGAAGCTGCGCTCGCGGCTGTCGCGCCGGTCATTCCCTGCCTTCACCGTTGGATGAATATTGTCGCGGCCATCAGGCCGACGGCGCGACTTTAGGCAGAAGCCCTCCGGCCGGCAAACCAAATTCCGCCACCGCCCGGCGCGATTGCGGCACGGGTCACGGGTGCTACGCGGCGGCGATCCGCGCCGCGACGAGCTGCTGCAATCGCCACAGATGCGCATCGTGGATGCCGCGCTGCTCGAGATTCTTCACCGTGTTGTAGAGATAGTCGGCGCCCGAGCCCCAATGGCCGCAGGAGGTCGCCAGCCTTTCGACAACCGCCTCCTCGCTTAACGGGCCGGCATAGGTGGTGCCCTGGCGGTTGATGACGAAGGCCAGCGCCCGCAGCGCGCCGCCATCGCTCGTCATATTGAGCAGGCGCGGATGGTAGCTGGTCGGCTTCAGCGTCACCTCGCGCCGAAGGATCTTGTCGAGTTGCTCTCGCCTGTCGCCGTCGCCGAGCCGAAAGGCGACGCCCTTGCAGTGCCCGCCGCGGTCCAGCGCCATCATCAGGCCCGGACTTGCCTTGGTCCCCCGCCAGCGCGTCATGTTCATGCAAAAGGATCTATGCCAGCCGCGCAGCAGGGCCACCCGCTCCTCGACATGCTCGATCTCGGGCTTCCAGATCAGCGAGCCATAGCCAAACAGCCAGAGCGGTTCGGTGGCTGGAAGCTGAGCCTCCAGCATGTGCGCCATTGCGTCATAGTCGGCGTCATCCAGATGCGCGGCGTCGGGATCCGGTCCCGCATCCTCGACCGTGCGAAAGCAACGGGCGACCAATTCCTCGGTAAGCGACATGGTTCTTGGCAGCATGCCTTCGACCTTAAGGTCCTCCCGTGGCCGCCACAATGCGCGGAGCCGGCAATTGACAACAGCTTTGCCCGGGTGTCGGCTGGCATCAGAGCAATTCCAGGAAAAGTGCATAACCGTCCGGAATTGCGTAAAAACAAAGAGTTAGAGCAGGTCAGCGATCCCATTGAGCGCTGGACTGCTCTGGCGGGGAGAAGCCGATGCAGCCCAATCCGAGCGAGCGCGACCCTTACAACGGCCTGACCAGCCTGCAGCCGACCTTGCCGTCGGCGGCCTATTGGGACGCCGACGCCTACCGGCGCGATCTGGGCGGCATCTGGTACCGGAGCTGGCTGATGGTCTGCCGCGAGGCCGATCTGGCGGAGCCCCTCGCCTTCCGAACCTTCGGTATCGGCAGCCAGGAGATCGTCGTGCTGCGCGACGAGACCGGCGTCTTGCGCGCCTTCCACAACACCTGCCGGCATCGCGGCTCGCAGCTTTGCCAGGAAAGCGCCGGGCGGCTGAAGGCCAGGCTGCTGACATGCCCTTACCACGCATGGTCCTATTCGCTGCGCGGCGACCTCGTGCGCGTGCCGTCGAAATCTTTGCCCGACGGCTTCGACAAGGCCGATTATCCGCTCTACCGCGTGGCGCTCTCGCTCTGGCGCGGCTTCGTCTTCATCAACCTCGCCGAGGACCCCGAGGGCTCGGCGGAAACCTCTTTCGATCGCGCCTCCGGCAATCTTTCCAACTGGCCGCTGGAAACGCTCGTCACCGGCCACCGGCTGACCAAGGTGATGAACTGCAACTGGAAGATCTTCTGGGAAAATTTCAACGAATGCCTGCACTGCCCGGGCGTCCATAAGGACCTGTCGCGGCTGGTGCCGATCTATGGCCGCGGCCTGATGGCAAGGCATGACGATCCCGAATGGTCGCGCCATGCCGACAATGACGATCCGGAATTCTCGGGCCGCCTGCGCGCCGGCGCCGAAACCTGGTCCAAGGACGGCCATGTGCACGGCCCGGTCTTTTCCGGCCTGACCCCAGCCGAGCGCGCCGCCGGCCAGACCTACGCCACCTCGCTGCCCTCGATGTTCATCGTCGGCCATGTCGACTACATGCGCACGGTGCGGCTCTCCCCGCTCGGTCCCGAGCAGACCGAGCTCACCGCCGAATGGCTGTTCGCGCCCGATGCGCTGGCAGAGACCGACATCGACAACATCGTCGCCTTCAGCACCCAGGTGCTGGAGGAAGACGCCGCGATCTGCGAGATCAACCAGAAAGGCCTGCGCTCGATGCGCCATCGGGCCGGCGTGCTGATGCCGGAAGAATACGACCTGCACCGCTTCCACGATTGGGTGCGCGGCCGTCACGCGGCGTTCAAAATGCCTTCGGCAGATAGCGCCAGGTGACGAAGCCGCAGAAGGCGGCCAGGATGCCGAGCATGACGAACACCGAGCCGAGGCCGAAGAAGGCGAGCACCACCGAATAGACCAGCGGCGGCGTCAGTTCGGAGAAGTCGAGATAGGTGCGGTAGACCGCCGCCATCTGCGCTCTTTCATAAGTGCGCACCGAGCGCATGAAGGCGGTCGAGCCGAGCGCGTCGAGCGCGATGGTGAAGAGCGCGCCACCCAGCAGCAGCGCGGCCGTGAGCAGCGGTGCGGCCTCGCCGACGCCGCCTGCCGCAAACAGCATGGCGGCCATGGCGAAATAGGCGAAGGTCATGACCCGCCTTCCGCCGAAGCGCTTGCCGGCCCTGCCCCAGAAGATCGCCACGAACAGAAGCGCGTTGCCGGCCGAAACCAGCAGTCCGCCGGCGAGTTCGCCCTGGCCGGTGATCACCATGAACAGCGGACCGTAGACGAAGAACGTCGTCCAGAAGCAGGAGCGGCCGAAGGCGATCAGCCAGGCGAGCCTGAGCCTCGGCTGCTTCACGAAGCGGCCGATATTGGCAAGCGGATTGGCAGGGCGCGACTTGCCGGGCCGGATCGATTGGTTGTCGGTCAACCGGTAGAACCAGAACAGGCAAAGCAGCGCGAACGCGAACACCACGACCGCGCCATGCGCGGCATAGATGCCGAAATGGGTATAGAGGAAGATGCCCAGCGTCGGCCCGCCAGTCCAGGCAAACATCGACCACGCCATGCGCAGCGATTCCGCCTGCATGAAGTCGGTCTTGCGGATGTGGTCCATGATGTAGAGGTTGAGCGTGATCGACAGCGCGCTCGCCCCCATGACGCGGCAAAGCATGCCGGCGATCTGTCCGGGCAGCGTATGAGTGACGAAGAAGGCGGAGCCGATCGCCAGCAGCACGCAGCCGGCCGTGTAGACCCAGCGCCGCGCGAAGCGGCGGATCAGCATCGGCATGAACAGCGTGACCGAAAGGCCCATCAACGACACAATGGTGTAGAGGATCGAGACGATCCGCTCATTGTGCAGGATCTCGTAGGCCTGGATCGGGATCACGCTGGAGACGGTGGCGCGAGCGAAGGATTCCACCGCGTAGAGCGAAGCGAAGGTGCGCGCATCCGTCGGCCGCAAGGCCGGAAGCCAGATCGGATGGCGCACATGGGTGGACATCGGCCCTCCGGGACGTGAATCGCTTCGCCAAATCTGGCCGGACCAGTTGCTGGCCGGTAGCAGGAAACCGACCCCCAGAGGCCGAAAAGCGAAGCTTGCCAAAGGCTTTCCGGCGCTGGCCTAAAGCGAAATTTCATGGCTGCCATGAAACGCATTGATGGCCGCCTGCTTCTGTCGTCGGCTTGAACCGTGATAGTCGTTCGGCAGGACTGAATCGGATTGCGAGATCAATGAGCGTTCAAACGACCGGCGAACCCGTTCAGGATCCCCCCAAGCGCGGCCGCATCCAGGCCATCGACATCCTGCGCGGCATCGCACTGATCGCGATGGCGAGCTACCACTTCACCTGGGACCTCGAAAATTTCGGCTACACCGCGCCAGCCCTCACCGCCTTCGGCTGGTGGAAGTTCTATGCGCGCTGCATTGCCTCGACCTTCCTGTTCCTGGTCGGCGTCAGCCTCTTCCTCGCCCATGGCCGTCAGATCCGCTGGCCAGGCTTCTGGAAGCGTTTTGCCATGGTCGCCGTGGCGGCGATCGCCATTTCGACGATCACTTATTTCGTCACCCCGGACGGCTTCATCTTCTTCGGCATCCTGCACGAGATCGCGCTGGCGAGCCTGCTCGGCCTTGCCTTTCTCAGGCTGCCCTGGCTGCTGACGGCCATCATCGCCGCGACCGTCATTGCAGCCCCCTACTATCTGCGCTCGGAGTTGTTCGACCATCCGGCGCTGTGGTGGGTGGGCCTTTCCGCCAGCAACCCGCGTTCCAACGACTATGTGCCGCTTTTCCCATGGTTCGGCGCTGTTCTGCTGGGGATCGCCGCGGTGAAGCTCGCTTCCTCATCCGGGCTTCTCGCCCGGCTGGGAACATGGCTGCCCGGCCGCTGGTCCAACCCGCTGACCTTCATCGGCCGGCACAGCCTTGCCTTCTACCTCATCCACCAGCCGCTTCTGTTCGGCTCGGTATGGATGTTCTCGCAGGTCATGCCCGCCGCCCCGCAGGATAGGGAAGCCGGCTTCCTGCCGGCTTGCCAGGCGCAGTGCGAACAGCAGCGGGACAGCAAGTTCTGTACGAGCTATTGTGGCTGCATGCTGGACACGCTGAAGGGCGAAGGGTCTCTCGACAAGCTCTACGCCAACGACCAGTCCAGCGTCTGGAAATCGCATCTGGCCGACCTGGCGGAAACCTGCACCGCCACGACGGAGGACCAGATGGAGGGAGGGCAGCAATGACGGGCATCGTAAAGTCCAGACACGGGATCATTCCCTGGCCGCCGGTGATCTATGTCGTGGCGATCGCGCTCAGCGTCGCCCTCGGCATGCTCTACCCGCTGCCTTGGATCGGCGACATCTTCGGCGATCTCCTGTTCGGCGTCGGCTGGGTGGCGCTGTTCGGCGTCGCCATGCTGTGGATCACGGCCATCCGCGCCATGTTCAAGGCCAAGACGACACTCGACCCCAATGCCGAGCCGGACCACCTGGTGACGTCCGGCCCCTTCGGCATCACCCGCAACCCGATGTATCTAGCCAACACGCTGCTGCTGATCGGCGTCGCCTTCATCACCGGCATCGCCTGGTTCCTGCTCTTTGCCTTCCTCGCCGCCTTCGCCACGCAAAAGCTGGCGATCGAGAAGGAAGAAAAGATCCTGGCGGCGAAGTTCGGCAAGAAATACCGCGACTACGCAAAAAGGGTGCGCCGCTGGATCTGAGGGCTGCCTCGCTTGGATCGGTGCGGGGTCATGCTTCTTTAGCAGTCAGGGTTGCGTGCCTCGCCTTAGCCGCAACGCCTCTCCTGTCGTCATTCTATGGCGAAGCAAGGAGCGAAGCGACGCGCGCAGACCATTCCGTGACATCAAGGCGTTGCAACGGTGCAGACTTCTGCTCTGCTGCACTCTTCGATCAAGGTCACGGAATGGATCCTCGGGTCTCCGCGTCCGCTTCGCTCCCGCTCCGCCCGTGGATGACGAAGCTGAGAGGCACCGGCTAATCTCGAACGTTTGCGATAGTTGCCCTGCAAAACTCCTGCTCACCGCGCTTCACGTATTCACACCCAACTCAGCCAGCCGCTCCACGCAGGACTCTTCAGCCTGGTCCAGCTCGGCCAGCGTCTCCTCCAGGTCGCGCCGCTTCTGGCGCAGGTCCTCGCGTTTCTCCTCGATGCGCTTGATCATCAGCTTGAGTTGGCCGACCTCGCCGGGCGGCTCCTTGTACATCTGGATGATCTCGCGGATCTCGTTGATCGAGAAGCCGAGCCTTTTTCCCCGCATGATCTGGCGGATCAGGTGCCGGTCGGACGGCCGGAACAGCCGCGTGCGGCCGCGCCTTACAGGCTGCACCAGCCCTTCGTCCTCGTAAAAACGCAACGTCCGCGTCGACACGTCGAACTCGCGTGTCAGCTCGGTGATCGTATAATATTCCCGCATTCCTGCTCCCAAGCCCGGGCATCGCCGCTTGGAGCGTCGCCCTTCCCTCCGATCAGACCCATCCCGCGCCGGAATCGGCGCGTGACCCAGGGGCAACCTCGCACGGCATTTACGTAAAAGTCAATTAACGCCGGGCATGTTGATTTAGGGCACTCTAAACCACCACGTCGCCAGCCCCAGGAACGCGAAAAAACCGACACAGTCGGTGACCGTGGTGACGAAGACCGCGGAGGCCACCGCCGGATCGATCTTGAAGCGGTCGAGCACCAGCGGGATGAGGATCCCGGCCAGCGCGGCGGCAAACATGTTGATGATCATCGCCGCCGCGATGATGCCGCCCAGATTGGGGTCGCGGAACCAGAAACCGGCGACCATGCCGATAAGCACCGCGAACACCATGCCGTTGATGAAGCCGACGCCGACCTCGCGGCGGATGATGCGCGCCGCGTTGTAGATATCGAGATCCCTGGTTGCCAACGCGCGCACGGTGACGGTCATGGTCTGCGAACCGGCATTGCCGCCCATGCCGGCGACAATCGGCATCAGCACCGCCAGCGCCACGATATGCTCGATCGTGCGGTCGAACAGGCCAATCACCGAAGCGGCGAGGAAGGCGGTCACAAGGTTGACCAGCAGCCAGGGCACGCGCGAGCGCGAGGTGGCGAGCACCGTGTCGGATAGTTCTTCGTCGCCGACGCCGCCCATGCGCAGAAGGTCCTCTTCCGCCTCCTCCTGGATGACGTCGACCACGTCGTCGATGGTCAGCACGCCGACCAGCCGCACGTTCTCGTCGACCACGGCGGCGGAGAGCAGGTTGTATTGTTCGAACTCCCGTGCCGCCTCTTCCTGGTCCATCGTGGCCGGGATCGCGTGCAGGGTCTCATGCATGATCTCCTCGACCTTGATCGCGCGCTTGGTGCGCAGGATCTGGTCCAGATCGATGGCGCCGAGCAGCTTGAAGCTCGGGTCGATGACGAAGATCTGGCTGAAGCGCTCGGGCAGGTTCTTGTCCTCGCGCATGTAGTCGATGGTCTGGCCGATCGTCCAGAACGGCGGCACGGCGACAAACTCGGTCTGCATGCGCCGGCCGGCGGTCTCCTCCGGATAGTCGAGCGAGCGCCGCAGCCTGATGCGCTCGGTGAAAGGCAGCTGCGACAGGATCTCGTCCTGGTCCTCCTTCTCGAGGTCCTCGAGGATGTAGACGGCGTCGTCGGAATCGAGCTCCTGCACCGCTTGCGCGATCTGCGCGTTGGGCAGGTTGTCGACGATGTCGAGGCGGATCGCTTCGTCGACCTCGGTCAGCGCGGAGAAGTCGAAATCGGAGCCGAGCAGTTCGACCAGTGCGCGGCGCTGTTCTGGGTGAAGCGCCTCCAGCACGTCGCCGAGCTCCGACTGGTGCAGGTCGTCGACTTCGCGCTTGAGGGTGATCGTGTCGCGGTCGGCGATCGCCGCGCCGATCTGGGCAAGGAAGGAGGCGCGAACGGCGCCGTCCTCGCCATAGATGTCGGCATGGTGCTCCTCGGCGGGCGCGGCGCCGGTCGTCTGTCTATCCTGGCCTTCCACCAGCGCCTCCCGCAACGAGGAATCCCGAAATGAGGTCTAGTGCATGATCCCGAAAAGTGGAAACCGCTTTTCGGGAAATCCAAACCCTGTGCGGCAGATAGCGCGGCAATAGGATTCGTCTTGGAAAGATGTCGCTCTAGCGCACGGAATAGCCAAGGAAATGTGGCGGTTGTCTTCGACTCGCACCCCCACAAGAGCAGTATACGGCGCCCGCCTCGCAGGCGTGACAATCGCTTCAGTCGACGCGACAGCGCATGTCGCTGGGGAAAGAGCACCCCTTCCCCATTGAGGCAGAATTGTCATGATGCATGATCCAGCAGGATCAGCGCATCGCTAAACAGTCCGAGGACAAACGCTGCCCTTGAACATCAAGTCCGCAAAGACGAACCAAGGAAATACCGAGCGGCGCGTTCGCGTGGTCGTCGCCGAGCGCAATCCTTTCGTTGTTTCGGCGCTGCGCGAAATGCTGGAATGCGACGGGCGTTTCGATTTGCTCGATGCCGTGCACAGCGGCGCGCAATTTCTGGAACTGGCCGCCGCCACGAAATTCGACGTCGCCGTCGTCGGCTGGAAGCTCGCCGACATGGATGGCGCCGATGTGCTTACGGAAGTTCAGAGCCGCGAGCTCGGTGTGCGCATCACGATCTTTTCCAACGACCACGATATCGGCATTCTGAAGCAATGCGTACGCCTCGGCGTGCAGGGCTACTGCTTCCAGTTCGACGATCCGCCGGTGATCTTCGAAACCATTCTTGCGGTGGCGCATGGCCGCATCTGCATCCCCTATATCGACATCAACAAGGTCAACGACACGCCATTGTCGCGGCTCACCGTACGCGAGCGCGAATTGCTGGCGGTGCTTTCCGACGGCTGGACCAACCTGCAGATTGCAACGCGGACCGGGATTTCCGAGAACACGGTGAAGTATCACCTGAAGAATCTCTACGACAAGCTGGACGTGCGCAACCGCGCCATGGCCGTCGCGCTTTATTCCAGCGAGAAACGCCGCACGTCCAAACCGCCTTTCGGTTAGGCCGCCCGGGTAGGCCAATCGGGTAGGACCAACCCACCCGCAAGGGCCAACAACTTACCCGGCAAGGTGTTGTTGCAAGGCCTCGTCGAAACGAAACTGCCTCCACAATCCCAAACGATCGGAGGAATTTCGCGCATGGCTGGGTTCACGCATCTTTTCATCCCGGGGCCTACCAACATTCCAGAGCAAGTCCGGCAGGCCATGAACCTGCCGATGGAGGATATGCGCGCCGCCTCCTTCCCGGACCTGACCTTGCCGCTCTTCGAGGACATCAAACGAGTCTTCAAGAACGAAAGCGGCCGCGTCTTCATTTACCCCTCTTCCGGCACCGGCGCCTGGGAAGCGGCGATGACGAACGTGCTCAGCCCCGGCGACAAGGTGCTGATGTCGCGCTTCGGCCAGTTCTCGCATTTGTGGGTCGACATGGCCGAGCGCCTCGGCTTCGAGGTCGAAATCATCGACTGCGAATGGGGCACCGGCGTTCCGCTCGAAATCTATGCGGAACGGCTGAAGGCCGACAAGGCGCACCTTATCAAGGCGGTCTTCTGCACGCAGAACGAGACCGCGACGGGCGTCACCAGCGACGTCGCCGGCTGCCGCGCCGCGCTCGATGCGGCGAACCACCCGGCGCTCCTCTTCGTCGACGGCGTCTCCTCGATCGGCTCGATCGACTTCCGCCAGGAGGAATGGGGCGTCGACTGCGCCGTCAGCGGCTCGCAGAAAGGTTTCATGCTGCCGGCCGGCCTCGGTTTCCTGTCGGTCAGCAAGAAGGCGCTGGCCGCCTCGCGGATTTCGACGCACCGGCGCTGCTTCTTCTCCTTCGACGACATGATCCGCGCCAACGATGCCGGCTATTTCCCCTACACCCCGGCGACTCAGCTGCTGCGCGGCCTGCGCGCCTCGCTTGACCTGATCGAGGAGGAAGGGCTCGACAACATCTTCGCCCGCCACCATCGCCTTGCCGAAGGCGTGCGCAAGGCGGTCGACGCCTGGGGCCTGAAGCTCTGCGCCAAGGCGCCGAAATGGCATTCCGACACGGTCAGCGCCATTATGGTGCCGGAAGGCATCGATAGCGGCGATGTCGTCAAGCGCGCCTACCAGGCCTACCAGACGTCGCTCGGCGGCGGCTTGAACAAGGTGTTCGGAAAAGTCTTCCGCATCGGCCATCTCGGCTGGCTGAACGAGGTGATGGTCTGTGCCTCGCTGTCGGCGGCCGAAATGGCGCTGCTCGATTGCGGCGTGCGCCTCGCGCCCGGCTCGGGCGTGGCCGCGGCGATCGAGCACTTCCGCCGCACGGCCGGCGTCCCTGTCGCCAAGGCGGCGTGAGGAGCGGACCATGAGCCACACCATCAACCATCTGAAGAAGCTGAGACTCCAGCGCAGCGAGCTCGCCGTCCCGGGTTCGAGCCCGGAGATGATCGACAAGGCGGCCAACAGCGCCGCCGACTTCGTCTTCCTCGACATCGAGGATGCGGTCGCGCCGCCCGACAAGGAGCGCGCCCGCAAGAACATCATCCAGGCGCTCAACGACATCGACTGGCGCGCCAAGGGCAAGACCGTCTCGGTGCGCATCAACGGCCTCGACACGCATTACATGTACCGCGACGTCGTCGACGTCATGGAGCAGGCCGGCGATCGGCTGGATACGATCCTGGTGCCGAAGGTCGGCGTGCCGGCCGACCTCTATATGGTCGAGGCCATGGTCAACCAGATCGAGATGGCCAAGGGTTTCAAGACCTGCGTCGGTCTCGAAGCGCTGATCGAGACGGCGCTCGGCATGGCCAATGTCGAAGCGATCGCCGCCGCGCCCGGCCGGCTGGAAGCCATGCATTTCGGTGTCGCCGACTATGCCGCCTCAAACAAGGCGCGCACCGTCAACATCGGCGGCCTCAACCCCGACTATCCCGGCGACCAGTGGCATTTCGCGCTGTCGCGCATGACGGTCGCCTGCCGCGCCTATGGCTTGCGCGCCATCGACGGGCCGTTCGGCGATTTCTCCGATCCGGAAGGCTACACAGCGGCCGCCCGGCGCGCCGCGGCACTCGGCATCGAGGGCAAATGGGCGATCCATCCCTCGCAGATCGCCCTGGCCAACGACGTGTTCTCGCCGCCGGAGAAGGAAGTCACGCGCGCCCGCCGCATCCTCGAAGTGCTGAAGGAAGCGGAAGCGCTCGGCAAGGGTGCCGCCGCCCTCGACGGCAAGATGATCGACGCCGCTTCGGAGCGCATGGCGCGCAACGTGCTGGTGGTCAACGAGGCGATCGAGCGCGCCGGTCAGCAGCACGCTGCCGCGCAATAGAAAAATACCGGGAGGACAAGATGGACATCCACGAATACCAGGCCAAGGAACTGCTTGCCCGCCACGGCGTGCATGTGCCGCGCGGCGGCCTCGCCTACAGCCCCGAACAGGCGACCTACCGTGCCAGGGAGATCGGCGGCGCGAAATGGGTGCTGAAGGCGCAGGTCCATTCCGGCGCGCGCGGCAAGGCCGGCGGCATCAAGCTCTGCTCGAACGACGAGGAGATCTCCAACGCGGCCGAAGCCATGCTCGGGCGTAAACTGGTGACCCAGCAGACCGGCCCGCGCGGCAAGCTGATCTCGCGCCTCTATCTCGAGGAAGCCGTCGACATCGCGCAGGAGCTCTATCTCGGCTTCGTGCTCGACCGCAAGGAAGAGCGCGTCATGATCGTGGCGTCGGCCGCCGGCGGCATGGAGATCGAGGAGATCGCCGAGACGGCGCCGGATTCGATCATCCGCGCCACCGTCGATCCGGGCGTCGGCATGCAGCGCTTCCAGGCGCGCGAGATCGCCTTCGGCCTCGGGCTCGAGGACAATCTGATCGGCAAGGCGACCGAAACCATCCTCGGCTGCTACCGGGTGTTCCGCGACTACGACGCCACGATGCTGGAGATCAATCCGCTGGTGGTGACGCGCGACGGCAACCTCGTCGCGCTCGACGCCAAGATGTCCTTCGATGAGAACGCGCTGTTTCGTCGCCCGGAAATCTCGGAGCTGCGCGACAAGAGCCAGGAAGACCCGCGCGAGACGTTCGCCAGCGACCGCGGCCTCTCTTATGTCGGGCTCGACGGCAATATCGGCTGCATCATCAACGGCGCCGGCCTAGCCATGGCGACGATGGATATGATCAAGATCGCCGGGGGCGAGCCGGCCAACTTCCTCGACATCGGCGGCGGCGCCTCGCCGGAGCGGGTGGCGAAATCCTTCCGAGCCGTGCTCGGCGACAAGAATGTCGAGACCATCCTGGTCAACATCTTCGCCGGCATCAACCGCTGCGACTGGGTCGCCGAAGGCGTCATCAAGGCGATCCGCGAGGTCGGCGTCGATGTGCCGCTGGTGGTGCGCCTTTCCGGCACCAAGGTCGAGGAAGGGCGCAAGATCCTGGCCGATTCCGGCGAGGCGGTGATCGTCGCCGACACACTGGCCGAAGCCGCCGAAAAGGCCGTCGCCGCCTGGCGCGAAGCCACCAAGAACAAAAAAGCAGCCTGAGGGAGGTCGAGAAATGGCAATCCTGCTCAACCGCAGCACGCGCGTGATCGTGCAAGGGTTCACCGGCAAGATCGGCAGCTTCCATGCCGACGACATGAAGCGCTACGGCACCAAGCTGGTCGGCGGCGTCACCCCCGGCAAGGGCGGCCAGACGCATCTCGGCTTGCCTGTCTTCAACACGGTCAAGGGTGCGGTGCGCGAGACCCGCGCCGAGGCGAGCATCGTCTTCGTGCCGCCGCCCTTCGCCGCCGATTCGATCATGGAGGCCGCGGACGCCGGGATAAAACTCTGCGTCTGCATCACCGACGGCATCCCCTCGCAGGACATGATGCGGGTCAAGCGCTACATGCGCCGCTACCGCTTCGAGGACCGCATGCGGCTGGTCGGCCCGAACTGCGCCGGCGTCATCACCCCCGGACAGGCGCTGATGGGCATCATGCCAGGCAGCATCTATCTGCCGGGGCGCGTCGGCATCGTCGGCCGCTCAGGCACGCTGGGTTACGAGGCGGCCTCGCAGATGAAGGCGCTCGGCATCGGCGTGTCGACCAGCGTCGGCATCGGCGGCGACCCCATCAATGGCTCTTCCTTCAAGGACATCCTGCAGCTCTTCGAACGGGACGACGACACCGACGCTGTGGTGATGATCGGCGAGATCGGCGGCCCGCAGGAAGCCGAAGCCGCGATCTGGGCGCGCGACAATATGCGCAAGCCCCTGATCGCCTACATCGCCGGGCTTTCCGCACCGAAGGGAAGGCGCATGGGCCATGCCGGCGCGATCATCTCCGCCTTCGGCGAGTCGGCGCAGGAAAAGGTCGAGATCCTGAAGGAAGCCGGCGTCGTCATCGTGCCTACCCCCGCCTCCTTCGGCGAAGTGGTGGCCGATACGCTGGCGCGGACGAAGAAGGCTGCTTGATCGGTCTAGCCCTGACGGCTTTGGATTGGTTGGGAATTCCAGGCGGTGGCGGTCTTCATGACCCGCCGCCGCTTTCGTTTTGGCGAGCAAGACGCACGCAGCCGTGGCGACAGTCGCCTGCCATCGCCGGATTCATTGGCTTTTTGCGGAGATTTTGGTGCGGTCGAGAAGACTCGAACTTCCACGGGTTGCCCCACAGCGACCTCAACGCTGCGCGTCTACCAATTCCGCCACGACCGCACGTGGTAGGAGCCGGAACCGTCCGGCTCGGGGCCTGTAGCAAATCGTTTCCGGCGAAACAAGTGCGCTGAGCGGAATATTCGCGAATGCGTATCACCGACAGGTGCGCAGAGGTTTTGGGCGGACGAGGTGTTGCCTCCACAAGCCTCCGCAGCCCGCCTTCACGTTGCCGGAACTGGACGTTTTGGCCGATTGCCGCCATATGGGAGGAGCATCGAGAAAGTTCCATGACAGAACGCAGCCAGATCGCCACGTCGTTCCTGCCCCTGCCCGGCTCGGCACCGGTCGAATGGGTGATCGAGCCAGGCCTTACCGCCTATCCGGATGCCCTTGCCTTCATGGAGGCTCGCGCCGAAGCGATCCGCAGCGGCGCGGCAGGCGAAATGGTCTGGCTGGTCGAGCATCCGCCGCTCTACACCGCCGGCACCAGCGCCCGCATCGAGGACCTGATCGACCCCGACCGCTTCCCGGTCTTTGCCGCGGGCCGTGGCGGCGAATACGCCTATCACGGCCCCGGCCAGCGCGTGGCCTATGTCATGCTCGATCTGAAGCGCCGGCGCGAGGATGTGCGCGCCTTCGTCGCGGCGCTCGAGCAATGGATTATCTCCACGCTTGCCGCCTTCAATGTGCGCGGCGAGCGACGCGAGGACCGCGTCGGCGTCTGGGTGGTTCGGCCGGATCGTCCTGCCCTGCCGGACGGCACGTCGGTCGAGGACAAGATCGCGGCAATAGGCATCCGGCTACGGCGCTGGGTGAGCTTCCACGGCATCGCCATCAATGTCGAGCCGGATCTCGGCCATTTCAGCGGCATCGTGCCCTGCGGCGTTTCGGACCACGGCGTGACCAGCCTTGTTGATCTCGGCCTGCCCGTCACCATGGCAGATCTTGATCTGGCGCTGAAATCGGCGTTTGAGGATGTGTTCGGGCCTGCCGCAGTTTCGGTCGCCGAGCCTGCTCGCAAGGCTGGCTGAACGTCGCTCCGCCTGGAGTGTGTTGAGATTCAGGTCAGGCCGAGCCGAAAATGGTGGGTTCCGAGAACCGGAGCGGAGCGTACTTAAGTACGTGAGCACCGGAAGGGCAGGAAGCTGCCGTTTGCAGGCCGGACTCATCTGAATATCAACATACTCTACATCAGCTGCGCGGATGCCCACAGCATCCCGTAGCCGTGGATGGCAAAGACGGCGAGCAGCGCGCCGGCCATGGCCAGCCGGTCGAAGGTCTTGATCGGCTTCAGCTCGTGTCGCGGCTTCACGCCGCTGCCCATGGTGATCAGGCTGAGGATCGCGAACACCGCGCCGGCGATCAGCAGGAAGCTCGGCGAAAAACCGGCCCGCCAGCCGAGCGCCAGAAGCGCCGAGAGCAGCAGGAAGGACGCCAGCGCGAGTGCTGCCGGACCCGGGCAGATCTGACGCAGCACCTGGCCGCCGTCGAATTTCCACACCGGCACCAGATTGGCGATGTTGAACAGGGATGCGCAGCCGGCGAGCGTTGCCAGGAGCATGGCGACAAGCCGATGTCCCTCGCCGTTGGCGAAGCCGCTGGCGGCGATCAGCACCGGCACCAGGAAAGCGGAGAAGCCTGCGCCCATAAGCGCCACGAAAGCGACCTCGAAGCGGCTGTCATAGGGCCTTCCACCGATGGCAATGCCGCCAAGCAGCGGAATGAAGATCATCCGTGCCCGGCGATGCCCCGTCAGCCGGAAGGCCGCCATATGGCCGAGCTCGTGCAGGGCGACCACCGAGGTCAGGATCGCGGCAAGGGCCAGGCCGCCGATATTGAGGCCGAAGAACGGCCACAGGATCAGGGCCGAAAGCACGGCAAAGCCGATCTGGCTCAGCGGATGCTCGAACCAGCCGCCCTTGCGATACGTGCCGGTAGCCGCCCAGACGTCCAGCTTGCCGAGCTCGCGGCGCATGGCGAAGAAACGGAAGACCAGGAACGCGACGCCGCGGTAGCGATCGGTTTGAGTAAGCGTGACCCGCGTCGCATCACCCTCGGGTACGAGTTCGGCGGTCTCGCGATAGTTTGCCCAGAACGACGGATCGAGCGCAGTGTCCTCAATAACCCGCATCGAAAAGCGGCTGCCTTCCCTCACATCCTCGAACCGCGCCTTGCGTTCGATCGGCCGGCCGTCACGCCCTTCCCAGGACAGCTTGATCAGCACCGTCCCCTCGCCGTCCAGCGGCTCGGCGGAAAGGATCTCGCCGGACCATCCGGCGTCGCCGCCGAACGGCCACAGCGCCTGCCAGAGGCGATCGCGGTCGGCCTTGATCACGCGGCTGACCGTCACCGTGCGCAGTCCGAGCGGCACGGTCATCAAAAGAAAGATCAATCCGAGATTGCCGGCCACGAGGGTGACCGTGACGATGACCGACACCAAATTCGCTCCTGTCTTGAGGGAGCAACCTAGCGTCGGCGCGGCCAAGAAAGACTTAACAAGGAGTGGGCTCTTGCCCATCACCGGGCGGCCCTTGCCTATCCCGGGGCGGGCTCTTGCCCGCCCGAACAACGGTCGGGCATTTGCCCGTCCCGGCGGCGGCTAGGCCGCCCGATCACATGGCGCCGATCCAGATCGCCATGGAAACGAGGAAGGTGCTCATGCAAACCAGCGAGACGACATCCTGAACCAGATCAGACATAACTCTCTCCGTTGTTAGTATGTTCGTAGTTTGTTCTAATTTTGTTCGAATGTCAACGGCCGCCACACACCGCGCCGAACGAATCCGGGCGGTCCATTTCTGCAGGGTTAAGGAAAGGTTAGCGCACGATTGGGGGTATTTGCGCAGAGCCATGCCAAGCCGAGATTCGGATCGGGCTGAGTCGAGGATGGCGGGTTCCGAGAACCGGCCCACGCCGGCCGTAGCCTTCATGAGCGGAGACACTTATGAGGGCTTCGGCCGGCGAAGGCCGGAAGCTGCCGTCCGCAGGCCAGCCTCATCCGAATATCGGTTTGGCCTAAAGCGGCACGACCTTACCCTCGGCCAGCGTCACGCGCCGATCCATGCGCGAGGCCAGCTCATGGTTGTGGGTGGCGATCAGCGCCGCGAGGCCCGACTGCCTGACCAGCGCCTCCAGCGCATCGAACACATAGGAGGCGGTGACCGGATCGAGATTGCCGGTCGGCTCGTCGGCCAGCAGCACCAGCGGCGCATTGGCGACCGCGCGGGCAATGGCGACGCGTTGCTGCTCGCCGCCGGAAAGCTCCGCCGGCCGGTGCTGCGCGCGCTTGCCGATCTGCATGTAGTCGAGAAGCTGGGCTGCCCGCTCCGAAGCGTCCTTGGAGGAGAGCCCCTTGATCAGCTGCGGCATCATGATGTTCTCGAGCGCCGAGAACTCCGGCAGCAAATGATGAAACTGGTAGACGAAGCCGACATCGTTGCGGCGGATCGCGGTGCGCTCCTCGTCCGACAGCCGGCCGCAGGCACGGCCGGCGAGGATCACGTCGCCCGCATCGGGCCGCTCCAGCAGCCCCGCCGTATGCAGCAGTGTGGACTTGCCGGTGCCCGACGGCGCCACCAGCGCCACCATCTCGCCGCGCCGCAGCGAAAAGTCGGCGCCGTTCAGGATGGTGAGCTTGCGCGGCCCCTGGACGTAGTGCCGCTCGACGCCCTTCAACTCGATAATGGCCTCGGCCATCATTCGTACCTCAAGGCTTCGACCGGATCGAGCCGGGCGGCCCGCCAGGCCGGAAACACCGTCGCGAGGAACGACAGGGCCAGCGCCATGATGACGACGTAGGTCGTCTCGCGCGGATCCATCTTCGCCGGCAGCTGGCTGAGGAAATACAGCTCGGGGTTGAACAGGATCCTGCCGGTCATCCAGGAGAAGAACTGGCGGATCGATTCGATGTTGAGGCAGATGACGACGCCGAGCAGCACGCCGGCGATGGTCCCGGTGACGCCGATCGCCGCCCCGGTCATCAGGAAGATGCGCAAGATCGCGCCGCGCGAGGCGCCCATCGTGCGCAGGATGGCGATGTCGTGGCCTTTGTCCTTCACCAGCATGATGAGGCCGGAAATGATGTTGAGCGCCGCCACCAGCACGATCAGTGTGAGAATCATGAACATGACGTTGCGCTCGACCTGCAGCGCCGAGAAGAAGGTCTCGTTGCGCTGGCGCCAGTCGACGAGATCGACCGGCCGTTGCGCCGCCTGCTCGACCAGCGGCTTCAGCGCGTCGACATTGTCGGGATTGTCGACATAGATCTCGATGGTCTGCGCGCGGCCGTCCATGTTGAAATAGAGCTGCGCTTCGGAGAACGGCATATAGACGATCGAGCTGTCATATTCCGACATGCCGACCTCGAAGATCGCCGCCACCTTGTAGCCCTTCATGCGCGGCGTGGTGCCGAGCGGCGTCACGTCGCCGTCCGGCGAGATCAGCGTGATCGTGTCGCCGAGCACCAGTCCGAGGCTTTCCGCCATACGCTTGCCGATCGCCACGCCGTCGCCGGTGTCGAAACCGTCGAGCGTGCCCTGCTTGATGTTGCTGGCGACGATCGAAATCTTGCCGAGATCCTCGCCGCGGATGCCGCGCACCAACGCGCCCGTGCCGCCGCCGACATTGCCTTGCGCCAGCACCTGGCCGTCGATCAGCGGAATGGCGTATTTGACGCCCGCGACACCGTTGATGCGGCTCGCCACCTGGGCGTAATCCTCCAGCGGCGAATCGAGCGGCTGCACGATGAGGTGGCCGTTGACGCCGAGGATCCGGGTGAGCAATTCGGCGCGAAAACCGTTCATCACGGCCATGACGACGATCAGCGTCGCGACGCCCAGCATGATGCCGAGGAAGGAGATCGAGGCGATGACCGAGATCACCGTTTCCTTGCGGCGCGAGCGCAGATAGCGCCAGGCCACCATGCGTTCGAAGCCGGAGAAAGCGCCCGCCGCTGACCTGGCCGCTGCCGCCGGCTCGCTCATGCGGCGATACCCAGGCGTTTCTTGGCTTCCGCGATCGGCAGTGTGGCGCGCTCGCCCGACTTGCGGTTCTTGATCTCGACCTCGCCGGCGGCCACGCCGCGCGGTCCGACGATCACCTGCCACGGCAGGCCGATCAGATCCGCGGTGGCGAACTTGCCGCCGGGCCGCTGGTCGGTGTCGTCATAGAGCACGTCCTTGCCGGCCGAAGTGAGCGCCGCATAAAGCTCGTCGCAGACGCGGTCGCATTCGCCGTCGCCGACCTTCATGTTGATCAGGCCGATATCGAAGGGCGCCACCGCCTCCGGCCAGATGATGCCGTTCTCGTCATGGCTCGCCTCGATGATCGCCGCGACCAGCCGCGACGGACCGATGCCATAGGAGCCGCCCGAGGCGTAATGGTCCTTGCCGTCGGGTCCGGTCACCTTGGCGCCCATGGGCTTGGAGTATTTCTCGCCGAAGTAGAAGATGTGGCCGACTTCGATGCCGCGCGCCGAGACCTGCTCGCTTGGCGGAACGTTCGCCCAGGCCGCCTCTTCATGCATCTCGTCGGTGGCGGCATAAGGCGTCGTCCACTTCTTCACGATGTCGCCGATCTCGGCATCGTTGGAGAAGTTGGTGCCGGCGCCCGGCACGTCGAGCGACAGATAGGCGCGGTCGCAGAACACCTGGCTCTCGCCGGTGTCGGCCAGGATGATGAACTCATGGCTGAGATCGCCGCCGATCGGGCCGGTGTCGGCGCGCATCGGAATGGCCTGCAGCCCCATGCGTGTGAACGTTCTGAGGTAGGAGACGAACATGCGGTTGTAGGCGGCCCTGGCGCCCTCGAAATCGAGGTCGAAGGAGTAAGCATCCTTCATCAGGAACTCCCTGCTGCGCATGACGCCGAAGCGCGGGCGCACCTCGTCGCGGAACTTCCACTGGATGTGGTAGAGGTTGAGCGGCAGATCCTTGTAGGACTTCACATAGGCGCGGAAAATCTCGGTGACCATCTCTTCATTGGTCGGCCCGTAGAGCATGTCGCGATCCTGGCGGTCCTTGATGCGCAGCATCTCCTTGCCGTAGTCGTTGTAACGGCCGCTTTCTCGCCACAGATCCGCCGACTGGATGGTCGGCATCAGGATTTCCAGCGCGCCGGCGCGGTTCTGTTCCTCGCGGATGATCCGGCAGACCTTGTCCAGCACGCGCTTTCCCAGCGGCAGCCATGAAAAGCTGCCCTGCCCCTGCTGCCGGATCATGCCGGCGCGCAGCATCAGCCGGTGCGAGACGATTTCGGCCTCGCGGGGATTTTCTTTGAGAATGGGCAGGAAATAGCGCGACAAACGCATGGACTGGTCCGTGAGTGAAAATGGCGGCGCGGGAATCGGCGCAACCGAGGCTGCTTGCCCGGGCTTCATAGCCATTTCATGGCCGAATGGAAACCCGAGTGCCCCAAAGTATCGGGGCCTTCTGCACCTTACCAAAAAGGCGATTTTGGCTGCAAAGTGCCGCAAATGGCTTTTTGATCGATTCACAAGCAAGCCCTGCCGCACTATTGTGCAGTGCAGCACGATATTGCCTGTTTCGAGGCAAAATTCTTCGTGACATTTTCACCTGCCTTGGTCTAGTGTGCGCCGATAACCGAGAGGGCGGAGAAAAATCTGCTCTCCTACGCGGTCAAAGTCTTGGGAGGATGCGATCTAGGCGCGGTAACTCGCTGCCGCCGGACACCGGAAACAGATCGGACGCGTTTAAATTGCAAGGCCTTGTGCCTTGCATTTTTTTTGTGCAATCATCTGCTTAACACAACCATCTGCCAAACAGCATCAGGCGTGATTAGCCGTTGAATCGGAAGCCGGCTTCCGATCTCAACCTTGGCGCGCGTATGCTGCTCAATACTTGCGGAAACTGCGTTGTCGCCTTCAGTGACTGACGTCCGGCGTGAAGTCCGGCATGATCCGCATGACGTCGTCGAAGCTATACCCCAGGCCCATCGTCAAGCCGTAGAGAATGCCCATCACGACCACCGTCACGATCGTCGCGCGGACGAAGGCGCGCAGCATATGCGGGCCGCGCGGCGCGCTGGAAACGGTGCCAAGCGTGACATCCTGGTCGTCGTCCTGGGTGCGCAAGCTGAACGGAAGAACAACGAACAGCACCATCCACCAGATGACGAAGAACAGCGCGGCGAACAGTATCCAGTTCATATCTGCTCCAGTTCGACCAGCGTGCCGAAGAAATCCTTGGGATGCAGGAACAGCACCGGCTTGCCATGCGCGCCGATCTTCGGATTGCCGTCGCCCAGCACGCGCGCGCCGCTTTGCTTCAAATGATCGCGAGCGGCCAGGATGTCGTCGACCTCATAGCAGACGTGATGCATGCCGCCGGATGGATTCTTCTCGAGGAACGCGGCGATGGGTGAAGTCTCGCCCAGCGGCTCCAGCAACTCGATCTTGGTGTTGCCGACATCGACGAACACGACGGTCACGCCATGCTCCGGCAGCGCTTGCGGCTCGCTCAACCGCGCGCCCAGCGTATCGCGATAGGCGGCCATTGCCGCGGCCAGATCCGGCACGGCAAGCGCGACATGGTTCAGGCGTCCAAGCATTGGCGGTTTCCCTAGGCAGTAGGCAGTAGGCAGTAGGAAGCAAATTTGGCGAGCTAAAAGCAATCGCTTTCCTATTGCCTACTGCCTACTGCCTATTCCCTACTGCCCTACTCTTCATCTCGTCACAAACACAGTCACCAGCGGCTTCTTGCCCCAGGCTTCGTTGGCGGCGCCGCGCACGGCACGGCGCACCGCTTCCTGCACTAGGTCGAGGTCTTTTCGGCGCTGGCGTGGAATGGAGTCCACCGCGCCGATTGCCGCATCGAGCATCAGGTCCTCCAGCGTCTCGCCGCTGGCATCGGCCTCGGCGACGCCGATCGCCACCAGGTCGGGGTCGCCGGCAAGCTCATATTTGTCGTCGAGCACGACATTGACGGCGACATGGCCGGCGAAGGAAAGCTTGCGGCGGTCGCGTATGCCCATCGCCTGGTCGGTGCCGATCAGCGAGCCATCCTTGTAGAGCCGCCCGAACGGCACCTGGTCGATGATCGTCGCCGGGCCGGGCCAGAGCCTGAGCATGTCGCCGTCGCGCACTTGCGCCACCTGGCCGATGCCCGACATCGACATCAGCGAGCCCTGCGCCACCAGATGCGCCGCCTCGCCATGCACGGGAACGCCGATCTGCGGCCGGACCCATTCATACATCTTGCGCAACTCGCTGCGGCGCGGATGGCCCGACACATGCACCAGCGCATCGCCGTCCTCGATGATCTTCATGCCAAGATCGATCAGCCGGTTCTTGATCTCGAGAATCGCCTTCTCGTTGCCGGGAATGGTGCGCGAGGAAAACACGACGGTATCGCCGGCCGTCAGCGCCACCGACTTCATCTCGTCGCGCGAAAGCTTGGCAAGCGCGGCCAGCGGCTCGCCCTGGCTGCCCGTGCAGATGATCACCAGGTTCTCGCGCGGGATATAGCCGTAGTCTTCCTCGGCGATGAACTCCGGCAGGCCATCCATGTAGCCGAGCTCGCCCGCCACATCGATGACGCGCTTCAGCGAGCGGCCGAGCACCAGGCACTGCCGGCCGGCATCGCGTGCCGCCCTGGCGATCGAGACGATGCGCCCGACATTGGAGGAGAAGGTGGTGACGGCAACGCGCCCCTTGGCTTTCTCGATGACGCCCTTGAGGCCTTCGCCGACCGCGACTTCCGACGGCGACTCCCCTTCCCTCAACGCGTTGGTGGAATCGCAGATCAGCGCCAGCACGCCCTTGTCGCCATAGGCGCGGAAACGCGCCTCGTCGGTCTTCGGGCCGATCGTCGGCGCCGGGTCGATCTTCCAGTCGCCGGTGTGGATGACGGTGCCGGCGGGCGTGGTGATCGCCAGCGACATCGGCTCGGGGATCGAATGCGCCACTGGAATGGCCTCGATCTCGAAAGGTCCGATGGTGAATTTCTCGCCGGCCCGGTAGATCGACGCCGGAATCTTCGGGGCGTTCTGCTCGCCCTGCCGCTTGGCCTCGAGCAGGCCGGCCGTGAACGGCGTCATCCAGACAGGGACTTTAAGCTTCGGCCAGATATCGAGCAGCGCGCCGTAATGGTCCTCATGCGCATGGGTAATGACGATGCCGCGCAGGCCGTCGAGATTCTCCTCGATGAAGCGCGTATCGGGCAGGATGAGATCGACGCCGGGATGTGCCGAGTCCGGAAAGGTGACGCCGACATCGACAATGATCCATTCGCGCGCGTCGGCAGGCCCATAGCCGTAAAGGGCGAAGTTCATGCCGATCTCGCCAACGCCGCCCAGCGGCGCGAAAACGAGCTCGGCGTTTTCCTTATTCGCCATGAATTCTTTCCTTCCTGGCCGCCTTGGCCAAGCCGTTGGCACAATTCCGGGAAAAGCGTGTCACGGTTTTCCGTCCGGAATTGCGCAAAAACAAAATTATACCCGGGCCGAGGCGACAGCGCCGAAATGCACGTCGCCGGCCGCGATCGTCAAAACCGATCCCTCATCGTCGCGGATCACAAAACGGCAGTCCTCGTCAATGGTCTCGAAGACGCCGCGCACCACATTACCGTCAATTCTGACAGCAACCTCGCCGCCGAGGCCCGCTGCGCGGCCAAGCCAGCGCTTTCTGATGGCATCGAGCCCGCGCCCGTCATCCCACAGCCGGGCATTCTCGCTCCAGGCATCCGAAAGCGCCAGGAACAGCGTTTCGGCGTCGCACTGCGCACCCAATGCCTGCAGCGATGTCGCCGGATAAGGCAAATCTTCCGGGTAGGCCACGACATTGACGCCGATGCCGACCGCAACCGCGAAGCGGCCGCCTTCCAGCATCGTCGATTCCAGCAATATGCCGGCAAGCTTGGCGCCCGAGGCCAGCACGTCGTTCGGCCATTTCAGCTCGAAGCGGTTGCGGCCCTGGCTCGCGCCGTCAACGGCGACGGCGATCCGGCCCTTCGGCACGACGGCGTCGAGCGCGTCGGCCAGCGACAGCCCCGCGACGAAGCCGAGCGTCGCAGCAAGCCGCAGCTCGCCGCCCGGAACCAGGAGCAGCGTCGCCGCAAGATTGCCTTCGGGCGTGGCCCAGACACGGCCACGGCGTCCGCGGCCGCTTTCCTGCTTCTTCGAAACGACCCAGAGCTTGCCGGGATCGCCGGCGCGCGCGTGTTCCAGCGCCAGCGCGTTGGTCGAGCCGACGCTGTCATGCGCCTCGAGCCGGAACCCCTCCGACGCCGCGGTTGGAGCCAGTCGAAATGCCATCCCGTCAAAAGAAGGTCTTGGCGGCGGCTTCGGCATAATTGCCGATCGGCCCGCCGATCAGCACATAGAACAGCACGAAGGCGCCGCTGACGCCGAGCACCAGGCGCAGCTCGCTGGCCATCGGCACAAAACCGCCGACCGGCTCGTCGAACCACATGATCTTGATGATGCGCAGATAGTAGTAGGCGCCCACCACCGAGGCCAGCACGCCGATGATCGCCAGCGCGTAGAGATGCGCGTTGATGGCGGCCAGGAACACGTACCACTTCCCCCAGAAACCCGCGAGCGGCGGAATGCCGGCCAGCGAGAACATCAGGATGGTGAGGATGGTGGCCATGATCGGGTTGGTCGAGGACAGGCCGGCGAGATCGCTGATCTGCTCGACATTGCCCTCCTTGCGCCGCATGGCGAGGATGAAGGCGAAGGTGCCGAGCGTCATCACCAGATAGATCAGCATGTAGATGGCGACGCCGCGCACGCCGGCCTGGCTGTTGGCGGCAAGGCCGACCAGCGCATAGCCCATATGACCGATCGAGGAATAGGCCATCAGGCGCTTGATGTTGGTCTGGCCGATGGCCGCGAAGGCGCCGAGCGCCATCGAGGCGATCGAGATGAAGACGACGATCTGCTGCCAGTCCGAAGCGATCGGCTTGAAGGCGCCCATGGTGACGCGCACGATCAGCGCCATCGCCGCCATTTTCGGCGCCGCGGCCAGGAAGGCGGTGATCGGCGTCGGCGCGCCTTCGTAGACGTCCGGCGTCCACATATGGAACGGCACGGCCGAGATCTTGAAGGCAAGGCCGGCGAGCACGAACACCAGGCCGAAGACGAGGCCAAGCTGGCGCTCGCCGCTGGAGAGCGCCGTCGCGATCTCCTGGAAGCCGGTGTTGCCGGTGTAGCCGTAGACGAGGCTGATGCCGTAGAGCAGCATGCCCGACGACAGCGCGCCGAGGACGAAATATTTCAGGCCCGCCTCGGTCGAACGCAGATTGTCGCGGTTGATCGCCGCGAGCACATAGATCGCCAGCGACTGCAGCTCGAGCCCGAGATACAGCCCAATCATGCCGTTGGCCGAGATCATCAGCATCATGCCGAGCGTGCAGAGCAGGATAAGAACCGGGAATTCGAACTTGTCGAAATGTTCCTGGCGCGCGAAGCGCATCGACATGACCAGCGTCACCGCCGAGCCGATCAGCGCCAGCATCTTCATGAAGGCGCTGAAGGAATCCTGCACGAAGGCGCCGCCATAGGCGGCGCCCCGTCCGTCGGAGAAGGCGAGCCACAGGCCGGCAACCGCCAGCACGATGACGGCCAGCCCGGTCACGGTCGTGGTGTTGTTGGAGCGCGAATAGGCTCCGATCATCAGGAGCACCAGCGCGCCGACGGCCAGGATCAGTTCCGGCGTCGAGAGCGAAAGGCTGGAGAGAAGGTCCGGCGTCATGGTCTATTCCCCAGTCAGTTCGCCGCCGCGGTCTGCGCGGAATTGATGGATGCGGTGACGTTGGTGACGAGCGTCTTGACCGAAGCGGCCGTCGCGTCGAACACCGGCGCCGGGTAGACGCCGAAGAAGATCACCAGCACCACCAGCGGATAGACGATCGCCTTCTCGCGCGGCGACAGATCGAGCAGGTTTTTCAGGCTGTCCTTGGTCAGCGCGCCGAAGATCACTCGGCGATAGAGCCACAGCGCATACGCCGCCGACAGGATAACGCCGGTGGCGGCGAAGAACGCCACCCAGGTGTTGACCTTGAACACGCCGAGCATGGTCAGGAATTCGCCGATGAAGCCGCTGGTGCCCGGCAGGCCGACATTGGCCATGGTGAAGATCATGAACACGGTCGCGTATTTCGGCATGTTGTTGACGAGGCCGCCATAGGCGTCGATCTCGCGCGTATGCATGCGGTCGTAGATGACGCCGACGCACAGGAACAGCGCGCCTGAGACGAGGCCGTGGCTGAGCATCTGGAAGATCGCGCCCTGCACGCCTTCCTGGTTCATCGCGAAGATGCCCATGGTGACGAAGCCCATGTGGGCTACCGACGAATAGGCGATCAGCTTCTTCATGTCCTCCTGCATCAGCGCCACCAGCGAGGTGTAGATGATGGCAACGACCGAGAGCGTGAACACCAGCGGCGCGAACATCGCCGATGCCTCCGGGAACATCGGCAGCGAGAAGCGCAGGAAGCCGTACCCTCCCATCTTCAGGAGGATGCCGGCCAGGATGACCGAACCGGCGGTCGGCGCCTCGACGTGGGCGTCGGGCAGCCAGGTGTGCACCGGCCACATCGGCATCTTCACCGCGAAGGAGGCGAAGAAGGCGAGCCACAGCCAGGTCTGCATGCCGGCCGGGAAATTATGCGTCAAAAGCGTCGGGATATCGGTGGTGCCCGACTGGAAGAACATCGCCATGATGGCGAGCAGCATCAGCACCGAGCCGGCGAGCGTATAGAGGAAGAACTTGAACGAGGCATAGACACGGCGCTTGCCGCCCCAGACGCCGATGATGATGAACATCGGGATCAGGCCGGCCTCGAAGAAGACGTAGAACAAGACGATGTCGAGCGCGCAGAACACGCCGATCATCAGCGTCTCGAGGATCAGGAAGGCGATCATATAGGCCTTGACCCGCTTCTCGATCGCTTCCCAGGAGGCCAGGATGCAGAACGGCATCAGGAAGGTGGTCAGGATGACGAACAGCATCGAAATGCCGTCGACGCCCATGTGGTAGGAGATGCCCGAATCCAGCCAGGCGTGCTTCTCGACGAACTGGAAGCCGGCCTGCGAATTGTCGAAGCCCATCCAGATGAACAGCGAGATGACGAAGGTGAACGCCGTCGTGATGAAAGCGATGGCGCGGATGTTGCGGCGCGCGTTCTCATTGTCATCGTCGATGAACAAGATGAGCAGAACACCAACCAGCGGCAGGAAGGTGACCAGCGAGAGGATTGGCCAGTCGGTCATCAGAGCATCATCCAGGTGACGAGAGCGGCCACGCCGATCAGCATGGCGAAGGCGTAGTGATAGAGGTAGCCGGTCTGCAGCTTGACGACCCGGTTGGTGACGTCGACGACGCGCGCCGAGATGCCGTCCGGGCCGAGACCGTCGATGATCGTGCCGTCACCGGTCTTCCACAGGAAGCGGCCGAGACGCTTGGCCGGCTGCACGAACAGGAAGTCGTATAGCTCGTCGAAATACCACTTGTTGAGCAGGAAGGCGTAAAGGCCGCGATGGTTAGCCGCCAGTTCCCTCGGCGTCTCCGGCTTGCGGATATAGAACTGCCAGGCGACCAGCAGGCCGATCACCATGGCGACGAACGGCGCCAATTCCACCCACAACGGCAATTCGTGGATCTCGTGCAGGATGTGGTTGTCCGGCAGCGTGAACAACGACGCCTTCCAGAACTCGCCATAGCCTTCGCCGATGAAAGCGCCGTGGAAGATGATACCCGCGAACAGCGCGCCGGCGGCCAGCACATAGAGCGGCACCAGCATCACCGGCGGCGATTCATGGACATGGTGCATGACCTCGTGGCTGGCACGCGGCTCGCCATGGAAGGTCATGAAGATCAGCCGCCAGGAGTAGAAGCTGGTGAAGCAGGCGGCGACCACCAGCAGGATAAAGGCGAAACCGGCGACCGCATTGTGGCTGGCGAAGGAGGTTTCGATGATGGCGTCCTTGGAGAAGAAGCCGGCGGTGCCGATCACCGTCGCCGGAATGCCGACGCCCGTCAGCGCCAGCGTGCCGATGACCATCATCCAGTAGGTCTTCGGGATCAGATTGCGAAGGCCGCCCATCTTGCGCATGTCCTGCTCGTCGGAGACAGCGTGGATGACCGAGCCGGAGCCGAGGAACAGCAGCGCCTTGAAGAACGCATGCGTGAACAGGTGGAAGATCGCCGCGCCATAAGCGCCGACGCCGAGCGCCACAAACATATAGCCGAGCTGCGAGCAGGTCGAATAGGCTATGACGCGCTTGATGTCGTTCTGGACCAGGCCGACCGTCGCCGCGAAGAAGGCGGTGAAGGCGCCGATGAAGGTGACAACGGTCAGCGCCGTATGCGACAGCTCGAACAGCGGCGAGAGCCTTGCTAGCATGAACACGCCGGCGGTCACCATGGTCGCCGCGTGGATGAGCGCGGAGACCGGCGTCGGGCCTTCCATGGCGTCCGGCAGCCAGGTGTGCAGCGGCACCTGCGCCGACTTGCCCATGGCGCCCATGAAGAGCAGCAGGCAGACCACGGTCAGCGCCGACTGCTTGTCGAGCGCGTGGCCGAGGAAAGTGAGCACGGCAGCGCCCGCCGGCGCGCCTTCGGCCGGCAGGAAGGAGGCCGCATTGGCGAAGATGGTGCCGAGATTGACCGAGCCGAACAGCACGAAGACGCCGAAAATGCCGAGCGCGAAGCCGAAGTCGCCGACGCGGTTGACGACGAAAGCCTTGATCGCCGCCGCATTGGCCGACGGCTTCTTGTACCAGAAGCCGATCAAGAGATAGGAGGCGAGACCGACGCCCTCCCAGCCGAAGAACATCTGGATGAGGTTATCGGCCGTCACCAGCATCAGCATCGCGAAGGTGAACAGCGACAGATAGGCAAAGAAGCGCGGACGGTTCGGATCGTGGTGCATGTAGCCGATCGAATAGATGTGAACCAGCGCCGACACCGTGTTGACGACGACCAGCATCACCACCGTCAGCGTATCAATCCTGAGCGCCCACGACGCGTCGATGCCGCCCGACTGGATCCAGCGCAGCACTGGCACTGTGAACACCTCGCCATGGCCGAAGCCGACGGCGAAGAAGGCGATCCACGACAGCACAGCCGCGATCACCAGGAAGCCGGAGGTGATGTATTCGGAAGCCTTGGCGCCGAGCGAATTGCCGAACAGGCCGACAATCAGGAAGCCAAGCAGCGGAAGGAAGACGATAGCCTGATACATGGTGGTTCCCGTCAACCCTTCATCGCGCTCACGTCTTCGACCGCGATCGAGCCGCGGTTGCGGAAGAAGACGACAAGAATGGCAAGACCGATCGCGGCCTCGGCCGCCGCGACCGTCAGCACGAACAGGGCAAAGACCTGTCCGACGAGGTCATGCAGCGCCGCCGAGAAAGCGACGAAGTTGATGTTGACCGCAAGCAGGATGAGCTCGATCGACATCAGGATGACGATGATGTTGCGGCGGTTCAGGAAGATGCCGAACACGCCGAGCGTGAACAGGATCGCCGATACGGTCAGATAATGTGCAATGCCGACGACCATCTCAGATGCCCTCGCCCGATTTGACCTTGCGGATTTCCATGCCCGTCGCCGGCGTGCGGCCGACCTGCGCGGCGATCGACTGCCGCTTGACGCCTTCCTTGTGGCGCAGCGTCAAGACGATGGCGCCGATCATGGCGACCAGCAGCACCAGGCCGGAAATCTGGAAATAATAGAGGTAGTCCGTATAGAGGATGTCGCCGAGCGCCGCCGTGTTGGAGCGCGTGGCGAGATCCGGCGTTGCCTTGGCGACCGTCGAGGCAAGCTGCGGCGCAAATGTGTAGCCGCCGAGCACGACGATCAGTTCCGCCGCCAGGATCAGCCCGACCAGCGCGCCGATCGGCGCGTATTGCAGCGCGCCCTGCTTCATCTCGGCGAAGTCGACGTCGAGCATCATGACGACGAACAGGAACAGCACCATCACCGCGCCGACATAGACGACGAGCAGGATCATCGCCAGGAACTCGGCGCCGGTCAGCATGAACAGGCCGGCGGCGTTGAAGAAGGTGAGGATCAGGAACAGCACGGAATGCACGGGGTTGCGCGACGAAATGACCATGAAGGCCGACGCCACGGCGATAAAGGCGAAGAGGTAGAAAAAGGCCGCCTCTAATCCACTCAGCATGGGTTCCCCCGGGTTCCTGTCGGATTGGACATTCGCCCTCTCCATTGTCTGTGGCTTCGTTCCGCCTCCGGTAGCGAAGCCGCGTGTTCCTTAGACGAGGCCCCTCGCCCCGTCCATGCGTCAAATGTCAGCGATAGGGCGAGTCGAGCGCGATGTTGCGCGCCAGCTCCCGCTCCCAGCGATCGCCGTTCGCCAGCAGCTTTTCCTTGTTGTAGTAAAGCTCCTCGCGCGTCTCGGTCGCGAATTCGAAATTCGGCCCCTCGACGATGGCGTCGACGGGGCAGGCTTCCTGGCAGAAGCCGCAATAGATGCATTTCACCATGTCGATGTCGTAGCGCACGGTGCGGCGCGTGCCGTCATTGCGGCGCGGCCCGGCTTCGATGGTGATGGCCTGCGCCGGGCAGATCGCTTCGCAGAGCTTGCAGGCGATGCAGCGTTCCTCGCCGTTCGGGTAACGGCGCAGCGCATGCTCGCCACGGAAGCGCGGGCTGGTCGGCCCCTTCTCATGCGGATAGTTGATCGTTTCCTTCGGCGCGAAGAACTGGCGCATCGAAAGGAAGAAGGCGCTGACGAAATCCTTCAGCAGCAGCGACTTTGCGGCCTGGGCCAGAGCACTCATTCAGCACCCCCAAATAATTGAATTGCGGCGACAGCGCCAACAAACCCGAACAGGATCGGCATCATAAAGCGATACGCAACTCGCGTGAGCGACGCCACTTTCCGCATGTCCCAACCAAATACGGGAACTTGATAATTTGCGGAGATCCTCTGTCCCTGCTGTCGCAACACGTAAGGCAGCACAACAACATTGCCGAGAAAGGCAACAAGTAAGCCAGCAACAGCTCCCACAAAACCTGCGGAGATATCGCCCATCACGCAAACCCTGTGATCTTGAGGAAGGCCGCGGTGGCCACGACCATGAACAGCGAGATCGGCAGGAATACTTTCCAGCCCAGCCGCATCAGCTGGTCGTAGCGGTAGCGCGGCACGAAAGCCTTCACCATCGAGAACATGAAGAACATCAGGCAGATCTTCAGCACGAACCAGATAACGCCCGGTACCCAGGTGAAGGGCGCGAAGTTGAACGGGGGCAGCCAGCCGCCGAGGAACAGGATGGTCGCCAGCGCGCACATCAGGACGACGGCGACATACTCGCCGAGGAAGAAGAGCAGGAACGGCGTCGACGAATATTCAACCATATGGCCGGCGACGAGTTCCGATTCCGCCTCCACAAGATCGAAAGGCGGGCGGTTGGTCTCGGCCAGCGCAGAGATGAAGAACACCACGAACATCGGCAGCAGCGACAGCCAGTGCCAGTCGAGGAAGGTGTTGGGCAGGCCGAGCTTGGTGCCGAGACCGTCCTGCTGCGACATGACGATGTCGGAGAGGTTGAGCGAGCCGACGCAGAGCAGCACGGTGACGATGACGAAGCCGATCGAGACTTCGTAGGACACCATCTGCGCGGCCGAGCGCAGCGCGCCGAGGAACGGGTATTTGGAGTTCGAGGCCCAGCCGCCCATGATCACGCCGTAGACCTCGAGCGAGGAGATGGCGAAGACATAGAGGATGCCGACATTGATGTTGGCGATCGCCCATCCCTCGTTGACCGGAATGACCGCCCAGGCCGAGATCGCCAGCACCGCCGACACCAGCGGCGCCAGAAGGAACACGCCCTTGTTGGCGCCCGACGGGATCACCGGCTCCTTGAAGACGAATTTCAGAAGATCGGCAAAGGCCTGCAGCGTTCCCCACGGACCGACGACGTTCGGGCCGCGCCGCAATTGCACCGCCGCCCAGATCTTGCGGTCGGCATAGAGCAGGTAGGCGACGCCGATCAGCAACACGACGATGAGGAGCACCGACTCGGCCAGAATCCAGAGCGCCGGCGCCACATAGAGGAAGAAGAAGGTTTCCATGCTTATTCCGCCGCCTGCTTGAAGCCGCTCTTGGCCAACGCCGAGCACTCGGCCATCACGGCCGACGCCCGCGCGATCGGGTTGGTGAGATAGAAGTCCTTCACCGGCGAGGTGAAAGTGCCCTTGTTCAGCCGGCCGCCGAGCTTCGCCGCCTTGGCGACATCGTCGGCGCTGCCGGCCAGCACCTGGTCGATGCGGGCGAGATGCGGGAACTCGCCATAGAGCTTGGCGCGCAACTGCGCCAGCGAATCGAAGGGCAGCTTCCTGCCGAGCACGTCGGAGAGCGCCCGCAGGATCGCCCAGTCCTCGCGCGCCTCGCCAGGGGCGAAGCCGGCGCGGTTGGTCTGCTGCACGCGGCCTTCCGTGTTGACATAGGTGCCGGACTTCTCGGTGTAGGCGGCGGCCGGCAGGATGACATTGGCGCGATGCGCGCCGGCATCGCCATGCGTGCCGATATAGACGACGAAGGCGCCGCCGGTCCTGGCCATGTCGATCTCGTCGGCGCCAAGCAGGAAGAGCACATCGGTATCGCCCAGCATGCTGGCGACATCCTTGCCGCCCTCGCCCGGCACGAAGCCGACATCGAGGCCGCCGACTCTTGCCGCGGCGTTGTGCAGCACGGCAAAGCCGTTCCAGTCGGCGGTGACCGCGTTGACAGCGGCCGCGAGCTTTGCCGCCTGGCCGAGCACCGCCGCGCCGTCCGTGCGCGCCAGCGCGCCCTGGCCGACGATGATCAGCGGATGCGTGGCCTTGCTCAGCACCTCGAAGAATTTGCCGTTGCCGTCGGCGAGGCCCTTCAGGGATTCGGGGCCGGCGCCGATCAGCTCATAGTCATAGCGGGTGTCGCCGATCTCGCCGATCACGCCGACCGGCAGGTTGCCGACGCGCCAGCGCTTGCGGATGCGGGCATTGAGCACCGAGGCTTCGAAGCGCGGATTGGCGCCGATGATCAGCACCGCGTCGGCCTGCTCGATGCCTTCGATGGTCGGATTGAAGATGTAGCTGGCGCGGCCGAGCGACGGATCGAGCGCGGCGCCATCCTGGCGGCAGTCGATGTTCTTCGAGCCGAGCGCCGCCATCAAAAGCTTGAGCGCGTAGATTTCCTCGACCGCCGCGAGGTCGCCGGCGATCGCGCCGATCCGCTCGGGCGTCGCCTTGCCCACCTCGTCCTTGATGGCGGCGAAGGCTTCCGCCCAGCTTGCCGGCGCCAGCTTGCCGTTCTTGCGCACATAGGGGCGGTCGAGGCGCTGCGTGCGCAGACCGTCCCAGATGAAGCGGGTCTTGTCGGAAATCCACTCCTCGTTCACCTGTTCGTTGACGCGCGGCAGGATGCGCATCACCTCGCGACCGCGGCTGTCGACGCGGATCGCCGAGCCGACTGCATCCATGACGTCGATCGATTCCGTCTTGGTCAGTTCCCACGGCCGCGCCTGGAACGCGAACGGCTTTGAGGTCAGCGCGCCGACCGGGCAAAGGTCGATGACATTGCCCTGCAGCTCGGAGGTCATCGCCTGTTCGAGATAGGTGGTGATCTCGGCATCCTCGCCGCGGCCGATCAGCCCGAGCTCGGAAATGCCGGCGACCTCGGTGGTGAAGCGGACGCAGCGCGTGCAGTGGATGCAACGGTTCATCACCGTCTTGACCAGCGGGCCGATATACTTGTCTTCGACCGCGCGCTTGTTCTCGTGATAGCGGGAGGAATCGACGCCGAACGCCATCGCCTGGTCCTGCAGGTCGCACTCGCCGCCCTGGTCGCAGATCGGGCAATCGAGCGGATGGTTGATCAGCAGGAATTCCATCACGCCTTCGCGGGCCTTCTTGACCATCGGCGTGTTGGTGAAGATTTCCGGCGGCTCGCCATTCGGGCCGGGACGCAGGTCGCGCACGCCCATGGCGCAGGACGCCTGCGGCTTGGGCGGACCGCCCTTCACCTCGATCAGGCACATGCGGCAATTGCCGGCGATCGACAGCCGCTCGTGGAAGCAGAAGCGCGGCACTTCCGCGCCGGCGTCCTCGGCCGCCTGCAGCAGCGTGTAATGGTCGGGTACCGTGATCTCTTTCCCGTCGACCTTTAGCTTTGCCATTCGCCTCAAATCCCTGCGGATGTCCGCAATCTATCTTTCCGGGCGCGGCTTGAGCCGCGCCCGGTATTTCAATTCACTTGGCCGCGAGCGCCGCCGCTTGCGCAGTCCAGTCGTCGCGGCCGATGCGGCCGGCGAGCGACAGATAATCTTCCACCCAGGCGATCTCTTCCGACGTCCAGGCGGCGATCTGGCCATAGGTCCAGATGCCGAGACCGTTGAGCACCTTCTCCAGCTTCGGTCCGATGCCCGAAATCGCCTTCAGGTCCGAAGGCTTCGCCGGCTTGTCGACGGCCTTCGGCTGCCTGAAATCCTCGGGCATCAGCCCGGTCGCGGCCGGTTGGGCGACAATATCGGCCCCGGTCGCGTCGAGCGCCTTCTCGGTCGCGTTCGCCGCGATGTCGGTCACATCCTTGGCGAAGGTCTGCGCCTTGGCGATCAGCGTCTCGGTCGCCTTGCGCGCCTTGGACGCGTTGGCGGCCGCTTCGCTCTGCGCCTCGAGATCGTCGAGGAACGGCTGGAACATGCGCTGCGAAGCTTCCAGCGCGCCGGTGAAGGCGCCCATCCACATGCCGACGGCATGGTTGGCGAGACCGATGCTGAGAGCCGACATCGCCGCGGCACCCGCGACCGGATGCGCCAGAAGGTTGACGGCACTGGCCATCTCCTTCGGCATCATCTTGGTCAGGTCCTGGTTCATCTTCTCGAGTTGGTCCAAATCAGGCATGAACGGGTAGGGTATCGAATACGGCGCCATAGAAATCTCCTGGTCGTTTCTTCGTGTGCCCGCCCCAGTTTTTCAGTCTTCGGGCCAAGCCCGTATTTCGAAGTCTTATTCCGCCGCGACCATCACCGGCTCGGCCCGGTGCGCGTTGCGCGAAAACTCGTCGATGCGGCGTTCCACCTCGCCGCGGAAATGCCGCATCAGGCCCTGGATCGGCCAGGCGGCCGCGTCGCCCAGCGCGCAGATCGTGTGACCCTCGACCTGCTTGGTGACGTCGAGCAGCATGTCGATCTCGCGCTTCTGCGCCTCGCCGCGCACCAGACGCTCCATCACCCGCCACATCCAGCCGGTGCCTTCGCGGCACGGCGTGCACTGGCCGCAGCTCTCATGCTTGTAGAAGTAGGAAAGCCTGGCGATCGCCTTCACGATATCCGTCGACTTGTCCATGACGATGACAGCAGCCGTGCCGAGGCCGGATTTGAGGTCGCGCAGCGCATCGAAATCCATCGGCGCGTCCATGATCTGCTCGGCCGGCACCAGCGGCACCGAAGCACCGCCCGGGATGACCGCGAGCAGATTGTCCCAGCCGCCGCGGATGCCGCCGCAATGCTCCTCGATCAACTCGCGGAACGGGATCGACATCGCCTCTTCGAAAGTGCACGGATTGTTGACATGGCCCGACACGCAGAACAGCTTGGTGCCGGCATTGTTCGGGCGGCCGAAGGACGAGAACCAGGCGGCGCCGCGGCGCAGGATGGTCGGCGCCACCGCAATCGACTCGACGTTGTTGACGGTGGTCGGGCAGCCATAGAGGCCGACATTGGCCGGGAATGGCGGCTTCAGCCTCGGCTGGCCCTTCTTGCCTTCCAGGCTTTCGAGCAGCGCGGTCTCCTCGCCGCAGATATAGGCGCCGGCGCCGTGATGCATGTAGACTTCGAAGTCGTAGCCGGAGGTGTTGTTCTTGCCGATCAGCTTGGCCGCGTAAGCCTCGTCGATGGCGCGCTGCAGCGCCTCGCGCTCGCGGATGAACTCGCCGCGCACATAGATGTAGGCGGCGATCGCGCCCATGGCGAAGCCGGCGACCAGCGCGCCCTCGACCAGCGTGTGCGGATCGTTGCGCAGGATATCGCGGTCCTTGCAGGTGCCGGGCTCGGATTCATCGGCGTTGATGACGAGATAGCTTGGCCGGCCGTCGCTCTGCTTCGGCATGAACGACCATTTCAATCCGGTCGGGAAGCCGGCGCCGCCACGGCCGCGCAGGCCGGACGCCTTCATCTCGTTGACGATCCAGTCGCGCCCCTTGGCGATGAGGCCAGGCGTATCGTCCCAGATGCCGCGCGACTGCGCGCCAGCCAGCGACGTGTCGAAGAGGCCGTAGATGTTGGTGAAGATGCGGTCTTTGTCCTGAAGCATTTTTCGTCCCTCAGACCGGCTTCTTGCCGAAGACGCGGATGTATTCGGCGACGCCGCCCTTGGCGAGCGCCTTGGCCTGTTTCACCCAGTCGTCGCGATCGATGCGGCCGTGGAAGCTGAGATAGCCGTCGACCCATTCGCGCTCGGCCTTCTTCCAGGAGGCGACCTGCGCGAAGGTGTAGATGCCCAACGAATGCAGGGTGCCTTCGATCTTCGGGCCGACGCCGGAGATCAGCTTGAGATCGTCGACCGTTGCCGGGCGCTCGATGCCGGCGGGCCGGTTATTGTCGTCGAGCGAAGGTTTGGCTGTCTTGGCGACAGGCTGCTTGGTTTCCGGCGCCTTGAAAGCGGAGGCCGGTTCGGCCTTTGTCTTCGGCCCGCTGCGTGGCTTGGAAACCGCTTCGACTTCCGGATCGGCTTGGTTGGCGTTGGCGGCCGAATGGCGCGGCGCCCTGACGCTGGCGCCGTTCTCGGTGGCCGGAGCGACCTTGACCGGCGACGGCGTGTTGAGCGCCGGGCTGGTTTCAGCCGCATGGGTCTTCGGCTTGCTGGATTTTGACGGCGCAACCGGGCCTGAGGCGGCCGGCGCCGAAGCTGCTGGCGCAGCGGATGCCGGTGCTGAGGCAGGTGCCGCCTGCGAGACGACGGCGGCAGGAGCAGCCGGTGCTGCCGCGGCGGCATCCTTGGCGGCTTTCGCCGCCGCCTTGGCTTCCTTGTCACGCGTCGATTTCAGGATCGCCTTTTCGCTGGTCAGCGTCTTCAAGCCACCGGCCGGCTCGGAGCCGTGGCGGCCGTTCTGCGGTCCAGGCTTGACCTCGGCGCCCTTGCCGGCATCGTAGAGATCGATGATTTCGGCCAGCCGCTCGGGCGTCAGGTCCTCGAACGTGTCCTTGAAGATCATGACCATCGGCGCGTTGACGCAGGCGCCGAGGCATTCGACCTCCTCCCACGACAGCGTGCCCTTGTCGTTGGTGTGGAACTGGTCGTGATGGATTTTTGACCGGCACACATCCATCAGCGCTTCCGAGCCGCGCAGCATGCAGGGCGTGGTGCCGCAGACCTGGATATGGGCGCGGGTGCCGACCGGATTGAGCTGGTACTGCGTGTAGAAGGTCGCGACTTCGAGGCCGCGGATGCGCGGCATGCCGAGCATGTCGGAGATCGTCTCGATCGCCGCCTTGGTGACCCAGCCTTCCTGCTCCTGCGCGATCATCAGCAACGGGATGATAGCCGACTGTTCGCGACCCTTCGGGTATTTGGCGATCCACTGCTGCGCCGCCGCCGCGTTCGCCTTGTTGAAGGCAAAGGAGGCTGGCTGGACACTGGCATCTGCGAGACGGCGGACTGACATTTAGCGATCGACCTCACCAAACACGATGTCGAGGGAGCCAAGCACCGCGGTGACGTCGGCCAGCATGTGGCCGCGGCACAGGAAGTCCATGGCCTGCAGATGCGCGAAACCGGGCGCACGCAGCTTGCAGCGATAGGGCTTGTTGGTGCCGTCGGAGACCATGTAGACGCCGAACTCGCCCTTCGGCGCCTCGACGGCCGCATACACCTCGCCGGCCGGCACGCGATAGCCCTCGGTGTAGAGCTTGAAGTGGTGGATGAGCGCTTCCATCGATCGCTTCATCGCCTGGCGCTTGGGCGGCACCACCTTGCCGTCGAGGTTAGACACCGGGCCGGCGCTTTCCTTGCCGAGCAGGAGATCGACGCACTGGCGCATGATCTTGGCCGACTGACGCATCTCTTCCATGCGCACCAGGTAACGGTCGTAGCAATCGCCGTTCTTGCCGATCGGGATGTCGAAATCCATCTCGGAATAGCATTCATATGGCTGCGACTTGCGCAGGTCCCAGGCGGCGCCCGAGCCGCGCACCATCACGCCCGAAAAGCCCCAGGCCCAGGCGTCGGCCAGCGACACGATGCCGATATCGACATTGCGCTGCTTGAAGATGCGGTTGCCGGTCAAAAGCGCATCGAGATCGTCGATCGACTTCAGGAACGGATCGATCCACTTGCCGATATCCTCAACCAGCTTCTGCGGCAGGTCCTGGTGCACGCCGCCCGGCCGGAAATAGGCCGCATGCATGCGCGAGCCGGAGGCGCGCTCGTAGAAAACCATCAGCTTTTCGCGCTCGACGAAGCCCCACAGCGGAGGGGTCAGCGCGCCGACGTCCATCGCCTGTGTCGTCACATTGAGGATGTGCGACATGATACGGCCCATCTCGGAATAGAGCACGCGGATCAACTGACCGCGCTTCGGCACCTCGATGCCGAGCAGCCGCTCGGCGGCCAAAGCGAAGGCATGCTCCTGGTTCATCGGCGCGCAATAGTCGAGCCGGTCGAGATAAGGCACGGCCTGCAGATAGGTTTTGGCCTCGATCAGCTTTTCGGTGCCGCGGTGAAGCAGCCCGATATGCGGATCGACGCGGTCGACCACCTCGCCGTCCAGTTCCAGCACCAGGCGCAAAACGCCATGCGCCGCAGGGTGCTGCGGACCGAAGTTGATGTTGAAGTTGCGGACAGAGGTTTCAGCCATTGTGGCGCCTCTGGCGAAGAGTCAGTAGTGAGTAGTGAGTAGTGACCATCAATCTCAATGCCTGCTTCATTCCGCCTGCTTGGCCTGCACGGTTCTGATCAGAGATCGCGTCATTTTTCCAATCTCTTCGCACCGCAGTAGCAGTTCAGTCTCGTTATCTCTTGCCAGCATACCGATCCGGCACGCCAGCAATATGTGCGTTTCCAGTTCCTTCAACGAACCCTGTGCCATGCGCAGAAATTGAACGAAAGAACCTCTATTCTCACGACCGTACCCTTCAGCGATATTCGCGGCGATAGATACCGCCGAGCGGCGCATCTGGGAGGTCATTCCATAGATCTCGTCTCTCGGAAAACCTTTGGTGACGCGGTAACAATCCTCGGCAAGGACCATCGCCGATTGCCACACCACCAAGTCGCGATAAGATTCGATCTTTTTTCCCAATTCCTTCCCTACTGACTACTCACTACTTCCCCACTCACTGTTTCGCCTTCTCATCCCCGGGCAGGACGTAGTCCGTCCCTTCCCAAGGAGAAAGAAAATCAAAATTGCGGAATTCCTGCTTGAGCTCGACCGGCTCGTAGATGACCCGCTTGGCCTCGTCGTCGTAGCGAACCTCGACGAAGCCGGTCAGCGGGAAATCCTTGCGCAGCGGATGGCCCTCGAAACCATAGTCGGTGAGAATGCGGCGCAGGTCTGGATGGCCCGAAAACAGCACGCCGTAAAGGTCGTAGGTCTCGCGCTCGAACCAGTCGGCACCGGGATAGACGCCGGTCAGCGACGGCACCAGCGTCTCCTCGTCGGCCTGGACCTTGAGCCGGATGCGCACATTCTGCTTCGGCGACAATAGGTGATAGACGACGTCGAAGCGCCTGGCGCGCGACGGGTAGTCCGCTCCGCAGACGTCGATGATCGAGATGAACTGGCAGCGCGGATCGTCGCGCAGGAAGGTCGCTACCTCGATCAGATTGCCCGGTTCAACCGAAACCGTCAGTTCGCCGTAGGCAAGCACGGCTTCGCCGATGCGGCCGGAGAGCTTCTCGCCGAGATAGGTGGAGAGTTCGTTCAACGCCTGGGTCATCGGCTCACCGTTCGATCGTGCCGGTGCGGCGGATCTTCTTCTGCAGAAGGAGAATGCCGTAGAGCAGCGCTTCCGCGCTCGGCGGGCAGCCGGGCACATAGATGTCGACCGGCACGACGCGGTCGCAGCCGCGCACCACCGAATAGGAATAGTGGTAATAGCCGCCGCCATTGGCGCAGGAGCCCATCGAGATGACGTAGCGCGGCTCCGGCATCTGGTCGTAGACCTTGCGCAGCGCCGGGGCCATCTTGTTGGTCAGCGTGCCGGCGACGATCATGATGTCGGACTGGCGCGGCGACGCGCGCGGCGCGACGCCGAAGCGCTCCGAGTCATAGCGCGGCATCGAGGTGTGGATCATCTCGACCGCGCAGCACGCGAGGCCGAAGGTCATGAACATCAGCGAGCCGCTGCGCGCCCAGGTGATCAGCGCTTCGGTCGAGGTGACAAGGAAACCCTTGTCGGCCAGTTCATTGTTGATTTCGAGGAAGAAGGGATCGTCCTCCCCCACCGGCCTGCCGGTGTTGGGGTCGATGATGCCCTTGGGCTTCGGCGCGACGAGGGTGCCTGAACTGTCGTTCAATCCCATTCCAGCGCTCCTTTTTTCCATTCATAGGCAAAGCCGATGGTCAGCACCGCCAGGAACACCATCATCGACCAGAAGCCGAGCATGCCGACCTTGGAGAAGGAGACCGCCCACGGGAACAGGAAGGCGACTTCGAGATCGAAGATGATGAACAGGATCGACACCAGGTAGAAGCGGATGTCGAATTTCATACGGGCGTCGTCAAACGAGTTGAAGCCGCATTCATAGGCGGAAAGCTTTTCCGGGTCGGGATTGCGGTAGGCCACCAGGAACGGCGCTATGAGCAGCGCAAGGCCGACGACCAGCGCCACGGCGATGAACAGGACGATCGGCAGATATGAACTCAGGAGTGCGCTCATGCGGCGGCTTTCCTTAGGCGGGCAGTTCACTTTGATTACAGCAACGAACTCTAATGCGGAAGCGTGACAGTTTAACCGCTGAACCGTTTTAAGGGGCCCATGCTGCAACGCGGCGAGGGTTAGCGCAGCGGTTTCGGTGACGCAAGTCAAACCTTGTTCAATTCGCGACCCTGGACGCCTTATCGGAAGAAACTGGTCCGATCCGCTCCTGTTTGATTTCCTTCGCTTTTTACTCCACTTTTCTCTCCTGACATATCTCCCGCCATTTGCCTGCTAGCATCGCCGGAATCACCGGCTAAAAATCCGGCAAATGATCAGCGCAAGGGCGCCTTGATGAAGGACAAGATTTCGCTGGCCATGGCGAGGCGCATTGCGCTCGGAGCACAGGGGTTCAACGACCCTAGGCCCGGCGGCGTTCCGGATCGCCGCCACCTTGCGCGCGTGCTTTCACGAACCGGCCTGTTGCAGATCGATTCCGTCAGCGCTGTGGTGCGTGCTCATTATATGCCGCTCTATTCTCGCCTCGGCCCCTACCCGCTTGCGCTGCTCGACAACGCCGCGGTCACCCGCAAGCGCGCGGTCTTTGAGTATTGGGCGCATGAGGCGTCGTTCCTGCCTGTCGAAACCTACCCTTTGATGCGCTGGCGCATGCTGCGCGCCGAGCAGGGCGACGAGATGTATCTCGGCCTGGCGAAATGGGGCCGGGAGCGTAAGGCGATGATCGACGAGATCTATGCGCAGGTCGCCGAACGCGGCCCGATCGCCGCGTCCGACATCGAAGGCCACAAGGGCAATGGCGGCTGGTGGGGCTGGAGCGAGGCCAAGCACGCTTTTGAATGGCTGTTCTGGGCCGGACGCATCACCACCGCCTACCGGCGCGGCTTCGAACGCTATTACGACCTGCCCGAGCGCGTTTTGCCGCAGGCCGTACTCGACCTGCCGGTACCCTCGGTCGAGGACGCGCATCGCGAATTGCTGCGCATCTCGGCCCGCGCCCATGGCATCGCCACCTATGGCGACCTTCGCGACTATTTTCGTCTCGCGCCGGGCGATACGAAAGACCGCATCGAGGAACTGGTCGAAGCGGGCGAACTGCTGCCTGTGAAGGTCGAGAGCTGGGACAAGACCGCCTATCTCCACAAGGACGCCCGCTTTCCACGCCGGATAGAGGCCCGCGCCCTGCTCGCCCCCTTCGATCCCGTCGTCTTCGAGCGCACCCGGACGGAAAAACTCTTCGGCTTCCGCTACCGCATCGAGATCTACACGCCGGCCGAAAAGCGCCAATACGGCTACTACGTGCTGCCCTTCCTGCTTGGCGACCGCATCGTCGCCCGTGTCGATCTGCGAGCCGATCGGCCGGCGAGCGTGCTGCGCGTCCATGCCGCCTTTGCAGAGGCCGGCGCCCCCGCCGAAACGGCGGCCCAACTCTTCGACGAACTGCAGCAAATGCAGGGCTGGCTCGGCCTGGGAGCGATCGAAGTGACGCCGGCCGGCGACCTCGGGCCGGCGCTGGCCGACATCGCGGTGTCGTAGCCGTGCGTTGACAGGCACCCGGCCGTAAGCCTAAATCCGCCGCAGACGGTCTTCTCCCGGCAAAGGGAGGAGCCAAGAGGGAATGCGGTGCGGGCCAACGCCCAAATCCGCGGCTGTCCCCGCAACTGTAAGCGACGAGCCCCGGCCGAAAACCACTGGGATGTTCCCGGGAAGGCGGCCTTCAAGGCGACGACTCGCGAGCCAGGAGACCTGCCGTCTGAAACTTTAAGTATCCGAATGCCCGGCGGGTTTTCCGGGCAAGGAGCCTGGTTTTGGATCGTAACGGCAGTTTCCCGGCAAACAGTGCGGATATTTCGTCCGAGCCCGACGCGCTGGCCGGCGTGACCGTCATCGTCTGCTCCTCTTGCCGCGACGAAACCGGCTCGGACGGCCATCCGCGTGCCGGCGCGCTGCTCGCCGAGGACACGCGCCGGGCTGCCTCCGGCGAAAACATCAACATCCGCACCGTCGAATGCCTCGGCAATTGCAAGCGCCGGCTGAGCGCCGCGCTGCTGCGCGACGGCTGCTGGAGCTATGTCTTCGGCGATCTGACCCCGACCAGCGGCGCCGACCTCATCACCGGCGCAAAGCTCTTCGCCATCTCGACCGACGGCCTGGTCCCCTGGCGCGGCCGGCCCGACTCTCTCAAGCGCGGCCTGGTTGCCCGCATTCCTCCCCTCGACATGCTGAAGGACTGACCATGAACGCTTCCGTTTCTCGTGTTCCCTGCACCGTCGTCACCGGCTTCCTCGGCGCCGGCAAGACGACGCTGATCCGCAACCTGCTCGAGAACGCCAAGGGCAAGCGGCTGGCGATCATCGTCAACGAGTTCGGTGATGTCGGCATCGACGGCGAGATACTGAAAGGCTGCGGCGTCGACACATGCCCGGAGGAAAACATCGTCGAGCTCGCCAATGGCTGCATCTGCTGCACCGTGGCCGACGATTTCGTGCCGGCGCTCGACCAGATCCTGTCGCTCAACCCCAAGGTCGACCACATCCTGATCGAGACCTCCGGCCTCGCTCTGCCGAAGCCGCTAGTCCAGGCCTTCCAGTGGCCGACGGTCAAGAGCCGCGTCACGGTCGACGGGGTCGTCGCCGTTGTTGATGGCCCGGCGCTGGCCGACGGCCGCGTCGCTTCCGACATGGATGCCCTGCAGGCCCAGCGCGCCGCGGACGTGACGCTCGACCATGACGATCCGGTCGAAGAGGTATTCGAGGACCAGATTGCCTGCGCCGACCTGATCATCCTGTCGAAGAGCGACCTGATGGATGCGGCCGGATCGCAGCGCGCCAACGCCGTCATCGGCAAGCACGTCGCGCGCGCCGTGAAGATCGTTCCGACCGCGCAAGGCAAGGTCGACCCGTCGGTGCTGCTCGGCCTCGGGCTCGCCGTCGAGGACGACATCGAGAACCGCAAGACCCACCACGACGACGAGCTCGACCATGAGCATGACGATTTCGATTCCTTCGTCATCGACGTCCCGTCGGTCGCCAATCCCGATGAGTTGGCCAAGCGCGTCGCCCTTGCCGCCGAGCAGGAAAACGTGCTGCGCGTCAAAGGCTTCGTCGAGGTTGGTGGCAAGCCGATGCGTCTCTTGCTCCAGGCCGTTGGCCCGCGCGTCAACCACTACTACGACCGCGCCTGGACGGCGGATGACGATCGCCGCTCGCGGCTGGTCGTCATCGGCCTCAAGGGGCTGAACCGCCCGGCGATCGAGCGTATCCTCGCCGGCTGAGGCTAAGACCAAAAAGCGATGCATATTCTCACCACGACATCCGCTTCGCTCGACGATCTCGCCGAGCCGGTCGACCTCAGGCAGACGCCTGCGGATGTGGTGGCCCTGTCCTTCACCGACAGCGACCTCGCCGGTCTGGCCGCCGCCTGGAAGGCGGATGCGGAGCGGCTACCCTCGATGCGGCTGGCGGCCCTTCGCGACCTTCGCCATCCGATGTCGGTGGACCTGTGGATCGACAGCGTCGCCCGTCACGCCAAGGTCGTCCTGGTGCGCATCCTCGGCGGCTATGAGTGGTGGCGCTATGGCTGCGACCAGCTCGCTGCGGTCGCGCGCGAGCGCGGCATCAAGCTGGCGCTGCTGCCCGGCGAAAGCCATGACGAGGACCAGCGCCTGATCGAAGGCTCGACCCTGCCGCGCGCCGAGCTCGACGCCCTGCTCGGCTATTTCCGCGAAGGCGGGCCGGCCAATATGGCGGCGCTGGTGCAAAGGCTGGCAAAGCTTGCGGGGGCTGAGGCGGCCGTGGTTGATGCGGTCAGTGTGCCGAAGGCGGGGTATTATGAGCCGGGAGTTGGTGTCGTCGAGAAGTCGAACGTTTCAAGGGTCGGCATTCCTTCGCACCCCCCTCTGTCCTGCCGGACATCTCCCCCGCAAGGGGGGAGATCAGCCGTCACCCAAGCCGGCTCTATCTCTGCTTCGTCAAATATCGAGCTAGCTGAAACATCTACAGTTGGCGAAACCGTCGACCACAGAGCAATCTCCCCCCTTGCGGGGGAGATGTCCGGCAGGACAGAGGGGGGTGTGACGCAACTCGGCGTCGACAATTTCGCAGTCGTCCCCATCCTCTTCTACCGTTCCATGCTGCTTGCCGCAGACATCGCGCCGATCGACGCTCTGGCGGAAGCGTTGAAGCAGCAAGGCATGGCCCCGGTGCCGATCTTCGTTTCCAGCCTCAAGGATCCGGCGTCTCTCGCCTTCGTCGAAAACGCGATCGCCTCGCTGAACCCGGCCGCCATTGTCACCGCGACCGCCTTCGCCTCCGGCGCGGAGCCCGGCATCGAGACTCTGTTCGACCGCGCCGGCGTGCCAGTGTTCCAGGTCATCGTCGCCACAACGAGACGCGAGGTCTGGGAAAAGAACCAGCGCGGCCTGGCGCCCGCCGATCTCGCCATGCACGTTGTATTGCCCGAGCTCGACGGCCGTATCCTCGCCGGCGCCATCTCGTTCAAGGGCGAGGTCGAAACCGACCCGGCGCTCGCCTTCCGCGCCTTCGCCAACCGGCCGGAGGCCGATCGCGTCGAGCAGGTCGCCAGGCGGATCGCTGCCTTTATCCGCCTGCAGCGGACCGAGCGGGCCGAGCGCAAGCTGGCGATCCTGATCCCCGATTATCCCAGCGCGCCCGGGCGGACCGGCTATGCCGTTGGGCTTGATGTGCCGTCAAGCGTGCTCGCCATGCTGCATGACCTGAAGGAACAGGGCTACGTGGTTGAAGCGATTCCGCAATCGCCGCGGGAGTTGCTCGATGCGCTGGAGGTTGGTGGGCTTGGCCTTACGTTGACGGATTACGTTGCCTTTTCAGCGGAACTGCCGAGGGAAGCGCGAGCTTCAGTTGAGGTGGCATGGGGCATGGCACAGGACCAGATAGGTTCGCGCGAGGCACCCCCCTCTGTCCTGCCGGACATCTCCCCCGCAAGGGGGGAGATCGGCAGTTCCGCCGAAGGCGCCATTCCTGCAACTCCGACAATTGGCGAAAGCGGTGGCGACAGATCAATCTCCCCCCCTGCGGGGGAGATGTCCGGCAGGACAGAGGGGGGTGTTCAAGCGCCGACCTCGGCAACCTTCCCCTTCCGCGCCGCCACCTTCGGCAACGTCACCGTGGCGCTGGCCCCCGACCGCGGCCGCTCGGCCGACCGCCGCGCCGATTACCACGACCCGACACTTCCCCCGCGCCACGAGTTGATCGCCTTCGGCCTCTGGCTGCAAAAATCGCTCGGCGCGCATGCCATCATCCATGTCGGCGCGCATGGCACGCTGGAATGGCTGCCAGGCAAGACGGTGGCGCTATCCGACACCTGCTTCCCCGAGATCGTCACTGGGTCGTTGCCGGTCATCTATCCCTTCATCGTTTCCAATCCCGGTGAGGCCGCGCAGGCCAAGCGCCGCATTTCGGCCGTCACGCTTGGCCATCTGCCGCCGCCGCTGACCGGCGCAGGCCTCGACGAGGTCCAACAGAAGCTGGAGCGCTTGGTCGATGAATATGCCCAGGCCGACGGCCTCGACCGCCGCCGCCGCGACCGTCTGGCTAGGCTGATCGTCGAGACGGCGCAAAGGACCGGCCTGGCCTCCGAAGCCGGCGTTGCCGGCACAGACGCTCCGGACGAAGCGCTGCGCCGCATCGACGCCTGGCTCTGCGACCTCAAGGATTTCGCCGTCAAGGACGGGCTGCATGTCTATGGCCGCGCACCGGAAGACGAAGCCGACCCGCTGCGCCGGCAAAGCGCGGCGGCCGAAATAGCCAACCTGCTCGCCGCGCTCGATGGCCGCCACATCAAGGCCGGCCCTGCCGGCGCCCCGGCGCGCGGTCGCTCCGATGTGCTCCCCACCGGCCGCAACCTCTTCACCTCCGATCCGCGCACAATGCCGACGCCAACCGCCTATGACCTCGGCCAGGCGGCGGCGGAGGAAGTGGTGCGCAGCTATATGCAAAGCCATGGCGACTGGCCGCGCTCGCTGGTCATCGACCTCTGGGGTTCCGCCTCGTTGCGCACCGGCGGCGAGGAGATCGCGCAAGGTCTGGCGCTGATGGGCTGCCGGCCGCAATGGGATGCCGCCACCGGCCGCGTCACCGGCATCGAGGTGCTGCCGCCGGCCACGCTCGGCCGCCCGCGCGTCGACGTCACCTGGCGCATCTCCGGCCTGTTCCGCGACATGTTCCCGACCCAGATCGCGTTGATCGACGCCGCTGCCAACGCGGTCGCCAGCCGCGACGAGGACGATACCGAGAACCCGCTCGCCGCAGCGACGCGCGCTCAGGGGAAGATCAGCCCGCGCATTTTCGGCACCTCACCGGGAACTTATGGCGCCGGCGTCGAGGACTTGCTGTCGCGCGGCGAATGGGGCGCGCGCGAAGAGATCGGCCGTGCCTATCTCGACGCCACCTCGCACGCCTATGGCGGCGCCGATAGCGAAGCGATCTCGGCGCCCGGCGCTTTCGAAGGCCGGGTCGCCGAAGCCGATCTCCTCATCCACACCGGCGACGATCCGGGCCGCGACATCCTTGAAGGCTCGGCCGACGTCGCCTTCATCGGCGGCTTTTCGGCCGCCCTTGCCGCGCTCGGCAGGAATGCCGACGTCATCGTGCTCGACACGACCGACCCGAAAAAGCCGAAGCCGCGTTCGGTCGGCGAAGCGGTATCGCGCGTGGTCCGCGCCCGTGCCGTCAACCCGCGCTTCATTGCCGGCCAGATGCGCCACGGCCCGCGCGGCGCCTCGGAATTCGCCGAAACGGTCGACCGTCTGGTCGGCTTCGCCGAAACCACGCATGCCATTTCGGGCGCGCTGATCGAGGCGGTGCATGACGCCTATATTGGCGACCCGGAGGTTCGCGCCTTCATCCTGCGCGAGAATCCGGCGGCGGCGAAGGTCATCGCCGAACGGTTCCTAGCCGCCCGTCGGCGCGGCCTATGGCACCCGCTGCGCAATTCCATCGACGACGGTCTCGCGGCCTTGATCGCCGAAGCCCAGGCAGGCGGGGTGGCGGCATGAACGCCTTCTCGCGCCGTGGCGCTTGCCCTGCTCTCAGCGCGCCGATGCAGACCGGCGACGGGCTGCTGGTGCGGCTCAACCCGGTCGCTGGAGGAATTTCGCCGAAGTCGCTGATCGGGCTCGGCGAATCCGCCTTGCGTCACGGCAACGGCATCATGGAGGTGACGGCGCGCGGCAACCTGCAGATTCGTGGTTTGACGGCCGAAAGCGCCCGGTTGCTGGCGGACGAAGTGGATGCGCTGGGCATCGCGGTGCGCACCGGAGTGCCGGTCGAGACGGGGCCGCTGGCTGGGATCGATCCGGAAGAGAACGCCGATCCGCGGCCGGTGGCGGAGCGGATCAGGGCGGCGATTGAAGAGGCCGGGTTGACGCCACGGCTGGGGCCGAAGGTGTCGGTGGTTGTCGATGGCGGCGGACAGCTGACGATGGATGCCGTGACGGCCGATGTGCGGCTGAAGGCGGTGGGGGCTGGCGGCGATGTTCTTTGGAGCGTGTCGGTTGCTGGCGACGGGCGCAGTTCAAGGCCGCTCGCGACGATCGATGCCGATACATCCCGCGACATCGCTGTGGCGGCACTACGGATGGTTGCCGAAAAGGGACGCGAAGCGCACACGCGCGATTTGTCGGAGAGACAGCTTATTTCACTCGCAAGTTGGCACTCCGTCACCCCCCTCTCTGTCCTGCCGGACATCTCCCCCTCGAGGGGGGAGATTGGCAATTCCCGCGCCGGCTCTCCACTTTCAGCGTTGGAGATTGGCGAAAGCCGCGGTGACAAGGCAATCTCCCCCCTTGAGGGGGAGATGTCCGGCAGGACAGAGAGAGGGGCGCAGGAACGCCAGCCCGCGAGAAGTCCCATTGCCCTATTCAGTCTAGGCAGCAACACCGCCCTCGGTATCGCCCTGCCCTACGGCAGCATGCCGGCGCAAAACCTCATCGATCTCGCCAGCGAAGCCTCACACCTCGACGCCACCGAAATCCGCCTCGCCCCAGGCCGCGCCTTGCTCTTCCTCGGCCTCTCCGCCCCCTCCTCCCTGCAAACCTCCGCCGCCACCCTCGGCTTCGTCACCGACCCCACGGACCCACGCACCCGCATCGCCGCTTGCCCCGGCACGCCGGCCTGCGCTTCCGGCCGTATCGCCACGCGCGCCATCGCCGAAACCATTGCAAAACAAAGCCCCTGCCTCATCGACGCCTCGCTGACGCTCCACGTTTCCGGCTGCGCCAAGGGCTGCGCGCATCCCGGCGCGGCGGCACTGACCTTGGTCGGCGACGAAAACGGAGCCGGACTTGTCGTGGACGGGACGGCAAAGGCCCTTCCTGCCGCGTACAGGCCGGGCTATGACGCCGCGCGCGGCATCGTCGGCATCCTTGCCGCGCTGCGCGCGCAACGACATCAGGGCGAAACCGCTTCCGCGTGCCTCACAAGGCTTGGCGCGGCCGGCATCGCCGAACTCTATCGACGGAACTGAAAATGGCCGCCTACGACTATATCCATGACGGGATGGCGATCTACGAGCGCTCTTTCGCCATCATCCGCGCCGAGGCGGACCTGTCGCGCTTCTCCGAGGCCGAAGCCGATGTCGCGATTCGCATGATCCATGCCTGCGGCCAGGTCGAAGCCGCCAGCCATTTCGTCTTTTCCGACGGTTTCGTCGATGCGGCCCGCGCCGTACTCGCCGCCGGCGCGCCGATCTTCTGCGATGCCGAGATGGTGGCCCACGGCGTCACCCGCGCCCGGCTGCCGGCCGGCAACGAGGTGATCTGCACGCTGCGCGACCTGCGCACGCACGACATCGCCAGGGAAATCGGCAACACCCGCTCGGCCGCCGCGATCGACCTCTGGGGTGAGCGCATGGCCGGTTCGGTCGTCGCCATCGGCAATGCGCCGACCGCGCTCTTCTATCTGCTCGAAAAACTGCGCGACGGCGCGCCAAAGCCCGCCGTGATCATCGGCATGCCGGTCGGTTTCGTCGGCGCCGCCGAATCCAAGGATGCGCTGGCCGAGAACTCTTACGGCGTGCCCTATGCCATCGTGCGCGGCAGGCTGGGCGGCAGCGCCATGACCGCCGCCGCGCTCAATTCGTTGGCGAGGCCGGGCCTGTGAACGCGATTGTAAAAAGCCGTCTTGTCGGCGTAGGCACCGGCCCCGGCGATCCGGAGCTTCTGACGCTGAAAGCGGCGCGCGCGCTGGCCGAGGCCGACGTCGTCGCCTATTTCGCCAAGCGCGGCAACAACAGCAATGCCCGCGCCATCGTCGAGGCGCGCTTCCGGCCGGACATGATCGAACTGCCGCTGCTTTATCCGGTGACCACCGAAATCGACAAGGACCATGACGACTACCGCTCGCAGATCGCCGATTTTTATGAACAGTCGGCCGAACAGGTCGCCGGGCATCTCGGCGCCGGCAGGATGGTGGCGGTGCTGTCGGAAGGCGATCCGCTCTTCTACGGCTCGTATATGCACCTGCATGTGCGGCTTGCACACCGGTTCCCGACGGAAGTCATCCCCGGCATCACCGCCATGTCCGGCTGCTGGTCGACCACTGGCCTGCCGATCGTCCAGGGCGACGATGTGCTGACCGTGCTGCCGGGCACGATGAGTGAGTTCGAGCTGACCCGCCGCCTCGCCGACACCGATGCCGCGGTGATCATGAAGGTCGGCCGCAACCTGCCAAAAATCCGCCGCGCGCTGGAAGCGACCGGCAAGCTGGCCAAGGCCGTCTATGTCGAGCGCGGCACGATGCCGGGCAGCATCTCGATGCGGCTTGCCGAAAAACCGGATGACAAGGCGCCCTATTTCGCCATCGTGCTGGTCGCGGGCTGGTCGGCCCGCCCCGGAGCCAAAGCATGAGCGGCCGCCTCACCGTCATCGGTCTCGGTCCGGGCAATGCCGACCAGGTCACGCCGCAGGCCAGCCATGCGGTGGCCGAGGCTTCGTTCTTTTATGGCTACAAGCCCTATCTCGACCGGCTTGAGCTGCGGCCGGACCAGACCCGCATTGCCTCCGACAATCGCGAGGAACTTGCCCGCTCCAACGAGGCGCTGGCCAAGGCGGCCGAAGGCCACAGCGTCGCCGTCGTTTCCGGCGGCGATCCCGGCGTCTTTGCCATGGCCGCGGCTGTCTGCGAGGCGATCGAAGCCGGCCCTGAAGAATGGCGTGCCATCGACATCTCGGTTGTCCCGGGCGTGACTGCAATGCTCGCCGTCGCCGCCCGCATCGGCGCACCGCTCGGCCATGATTTCTGCGCCATCTCGCTCTCCGACAATTTGAAGCCGTGGGAGCTGATCGAATTGCGCCTGCTGGCAGCGGCCGGCGCCGGCTTCGTCATCGCGCTCTACAATCCCATCAGCAAGGCTCGCCCCTGGCAGCTTGGCCGCGCCTTCGAATGCCTGGAGGCGATCCTGCCCGGCACCACGCCGGTGATCTTCGGCCGGGCTGCAGGCCGGCCCGACGAGCGTATCGAAGTCTCTCTGCTGGCGGACGCCGACGCCGAAAAGGCCGACATGGCGACCTGCATCATCATCGGCTCGCCGGAGACCCGCATCATCAAGCGCGGCGAAAAACCAGCGCTGGTCTACACGCCGCGTTCGGCAATGGGGTCGAATAGATGATCGACCTTTGCCGCCAGCGCATCGACGGTCTCAGTCGAAGGAACGTCCGGCAAACGCGGTCGGCGGATCATGATCACTTCGATGCCGAGTGCCCGCGCAGCGGCGATCTTGCCATAGGTCGCCTCGCCGCCGCTGTTCTTCGAAACGACGGCATCGATACCGTATTTTTCGAGCAGCGCCCGTTCGTCCGCCTCCGGAAACGGCCCGCGCGCCAGCAGGTAAAGCGCATCGGGCACGGCAAGCTTCGGCTCGACCGGATCGACGCTACGGATCAGGTAGCGATGTTGGGGCGCGGGCTCGAAGGCGCCGGCTTCCTGCCGGCCGATCGCCAGGAAAACGCGGCGCGGCGCCGTGCCGAGGGTGCTTGCCGCCTCAGCAACGTCGTCGACCAGCGTCCAGTGGTCGCCTGCGACAGGCTCCCAGCCGGGACGACGCAGCGCAAGGATCGGCACGCCGGACCGCTTGGCCGCCTCGGCGGCATTGGCCGAGATACGGGCGGCGTATGGATGCGTGGCGTCGACCAGCAGATCGACATGCTCTTCGCGAAGATAGGCAGCCAATCCCTCCGCGCCGCCAAAACCGCCGACACGCACCGGCACGCCTTGCGCGACCGGGCTTTCGGTGCGGCCGGCAAGCGACAGCGTGACCGAAAAATCCTTGCGACGGGAAAGCATTCCCGCCAGTTGCCGGGCTTCCGTGGTGCCGCCGAGGATCAGGATATGGTGGGTCATCATGCCTGCTAAGGGTCCGCTCGCCGCCAAGCCAGCCTCAAAATGGCTGACCCTCGTCGGCATCGGCGAGGACGGTGTAGCGGGTCTCGGCGACGAGGCCAAGCAGCGTATTGCCGAGGCCGAAGTCGTCTTCGGTGGCAAGCGGCATCTTGCGCTGGTCGCATCCCTGGCCAAGGGCGAGGCGCACCCCTGGCCGACGCCGTTCGATGCCGAAATGCGCGACGTGCTGGCGCTCAAAGGCAGAAAAATCTGCGTGCTCGCGTCCGGCGACCCGTTTTTCCATGGCGTCGGCGTCACGCTGGCGCGCAAGGTCAAGCCGGATGAGATGCTCGTCCTCCCGGCTCCCTCGTCGCTGTCGCTGGCCGCCTCCCGTCTCGGCTGGGCGCTGCAGGACGTCGAGGCCATCTCGCTGCACGGCCATCCGATCGACCCCATCCGGCCCTTGCTCCACCCCGGTGCGCGCATCCTTGCCCTGACATCGGACGCCGACGCGCCGGCGGCCATCGCCGCACTGCTCGACGAACTCGGCTTCGGCCCGTCGCGGCTGACGGTTCTCGAAGCGCTCGGCGGTGCCGATGAGGCGCATCGAACCTCCCGCGCCGATGCCTTCAATCTCAAAAACATCAACCCGCTCAATGTGCTGGCGCTCGAAATTGAATCGACGCCGGATGCGCGCGTCCTGCCCTTGACCGCCGGACTTGCCGACCATCTGTTCGAGCATGACGGCCAGATCACCAAGCGCGAGATCCGCGCCATCACGCTGTCGGCGCTGGCGCCACGCCGCGGCGAGCTGTTGTGGGATATCGGCGCCGGTTCCGGCTCGATCGGCATCGAATGGATGCTGGCGCATTCCTCGCTGCGCGCCATCGCCATCGAGGCCGACGGCGAACGCGCCGCCCGCATCCACCGCAATGCCGCGCATTGCGGCGTGCCGGGTCTTGCCGTGGTCGGAGGCGCCGCGCCCAAGGCGTTCGCCAAGCTCGAAACGCCGGATGCGATCTTCATCGGCGGCGGCGGCAGCGATACCGGTGTGCTGGAGAAGGCGATCAAGGCGCTACGCTCCGGTGGCCGATTGGTCGCCAATGCGGTGACGCTGGAGATGGAGGCGCTGCTGCTCGACCAGTACAACAGCCGCGGCGGCGATCTTACCCGCATAGCGCTGTCGCGCGCGGCAGCTGTCGGATCCATGCAGGCGTGGCGGCCGGCCATGCCGGTGACGCAGTGGAGCTGGGTGAAACCATGATGGTCGCGGGCATCGGCAGCCGCAAAGGCGTGACGGCGGGCGACGTTCGCGCAGCGGTCGAGACCGCGCTCGAAGCGCATGGGCTGGCGATGACGGCGCTTTCCGCGCTGGCGACGGGCGAAATCAAACGCGACGAGCCGGCGATCTTCCTTGCCGGCCGAGACCTCGACCTCCCCGTGCTCATCATGTCCGACGCTGCGCTGCAATCCGTCTCGTCCGGCACGGTCAGTCGGTCCGAAGCGTCGCAGGCCCAGGCTGGCACGCCTTCGGTTTCGGAAGCCTCGGCTCTGGCCGCGGTCGGAAAAGGTGCGAAACTGCTTGGACCGCGCATCGTGCTCGGTCCTGTGACCTGCGCTATCGCTCTTGGCGGAGGTACCGCATGACCGTCCATTTCATCGGCGCCGGTCCGGGTGCGGCCGATCTCATCACGCTGCGCGGCGCGCGGCTCCTCGCCAGTTGCCCGGTCTGCCTCTATGCCGGCTCGATCGTCGCGCCGGAATTGCTCGAGCATTGTGCGCCTGGCACCAAATTGATTGACACCGCGCCGATGTCGCTCGACGAGATCGAGGCCGAATATGTCGCCGCGCATAAGGCCGGCCAGGATGTAGCGCGGCTGCATTCCGGCGACCTCTCCGTTTGGAGCGCGGTGGCCGAACAGATAAGGCGGCTGGAAAAACACGGCATCCCTTATACGCTGACCCCAGGCGTGCCTTCCTTTGCGGCAGCCGCGGCCGCGCTGCGCCGCGAGCTCACCATCCCAGAACTGGCGCAAAGCCTGGTGCTGACCCGCATCTCCGGTCGCGCCTCGAAAATGCCGCCAGGCGAGACGCTGGCCGGCTTCGGCCGCACCGGAGCCACGCTCGCCATTCATCTTGCCATCCACGCCGTCGACCGCATCGTCGCCGATTTGACGCCGCTTTACGGCGCCGAATGTCCGGTCGCGGTCGTCTTCCGGGCTTCCTGGCCGGACGAGCGCATATTGACCGGCACACTGGGCACTATCGAAGCGCAATTGGCGGAAAACCCGATGGAGCGCACGGCAATCATCTTCGTCGGCAACGCGCTTGCAGCGCAGGATTTCGGCGAAAGCTCATTGTACGACGCCCATTACCAGCGGCGTTTTCGCGGACGGGATGGATTGTGAACGGCAGCGCCAATACGAGCGGACGGGCAACGGTGGAACAGGCGCTTGCGCGGCTGAACTTCAAGCCGCGCGAGCTTGAGCCCGGCCATGTCTGGCTGGCCGGCGCCGGCCCCGGCGATCCCGGCTGCCTGACGCTGGAGGTGCTGGCGGCGCTCGGGCAATGCGACGCGCTGGTCTATGACGCGCTGGTCTCGCCCGATGTCGTGGCGGTCGCTCAAGGCGCCGAGCTTTTCTACGCTGGAAAACGCGGTGGCCAGCCCTCGATGAAGCAGGACGACATCAACGCCCTGCTGGTACGGTTGGCGCGCGAAGGCCGCCGTGTCGTGCGGCTCAAAGGCGGCGACCCTTATATTTTCGGCCGCGGTGGCGAAGAGGCCTTGGCGCTCGCGGGCGAAACCATTCCGTTCCGGGTGCTTTCCGGCCTGACCTCCGGTCTCAGCGCATTGGCAGCCACCGGCATTCCGACCACCATGCGCGGCATCAACAAGGCCGTTATCCTGGCTACAGGCCATGCGGCCGGCACCGATGACGACATCGATTGGGCGGCAATCGCCCGCACCGGACAGCCGGTCGTCGTCTATATGGGCATGGCCAATCTGCCGGTCATCGCGGCAAAGCTGCTGAGCGGCGGCCTCGCGCCATCGACACCCGCGGCTGTGATCGTCGCCGCGACCACCCCGCAGGAACGCATCGTCGTCGCCACGCTCGCCACCATCGCGGACGAAGCCGCGGCCGCCGGGCTCGCTTCCCCGGCGCTGATCGTGGTCGGCGGCATTGTCGCTGTGCGCGCGGCACTGACGGGCGGCGCATGACGGCGCGCGCGATCATCATCGGCGCGCCGCGCTCCGGCTCGGGCAAGACCAGCGTCACCATCGGCCTGCTGCGCTCGCTCGCCCGGCGCGGCCTGAAAGTGCGCGGCGCGAAGTCCGGACCGGACTATATTGACCCGGGCTTCCACGCCGCCGCCACCGGCCTGTCCGGCGTCAACCTCGACAGTTGGGCAATGCCGCCTTCCCTGCTCAACGCGCTGGCTGGCCAAGCCGCCGAGGATGCCGAATACGTTATCCTCGAAAGCGCGATGGGCCTGTTCGACGGCATCCCCGCGCCGGAGGGCCGCTCCGGCTCGGCCGCCGATCTCGCCCGGCTCTACGGCTTGCCTGTGCTGCTGGTGCTCGACGTTTCCGGGCAATCGACCACGGCGGCGGCGGTGGCCAAGGGTTTTGCCACCTACGATCCCGATGTGCGCATGGCCGGCGTCGTGCTCAACCGGCTCGGCAGCGAACGCCACCGGCGGCTGTCGGGCGACGCCATCGAGGCGATCGGCCTACCCGTGGTCGGCGCCATCCTGCGCGATCCGACGCTCAACCTGCCGGAGCGGCATCTCGGCCTCGTCCAGGCCGGCGAATACGAGAACCTGATGGCGCATCTCGACCGGCTGGCCGACATGGTCGAAAAGTCGCTCGACATCGACGCCATCTTGGCGCTGGCGACCCCGCTGGAGCCGGCAGCCGGCGACTTCGCCGATGCCTTGCAGCCGCCAGCGCAGCGCATCGCGCTGGCCGAGGACGCCGCCTTCACCTTCCTTTATCCGCATGTCGCCGCGCATTGGCGCAAGGCCGGCGCCGAGATCGCCCCCTTCTCGCCTCTCGCCGACGAGAAGCCGAGGGAAGATTGCGAGGTCTGCTGGCTGCCCGGCGGCTATCCCGAGCTGCATGCCGGCAAGCTCGCGGCCGCGACAAGCTTCCACGCGGGAATGGCGCGCTTCGCGGCGACGAAGCCTGTTCACGGCGAGTGCGGCGGCTTCATGGTGCTAGGCGAAGTGCTGGAAGATGCGGACGGCGAGAGCCACCGGATGCTCGGCCTGCTTGGCCATTCGACCAGCTTCGCCAGACGCAAGATGAACCTTGGTTATCGCGAGGCGCGGCTGCGCGCCACCTGCCCGTTGGGGCCGGAGGGCACGCTGATCCGCGGCCATGAATTCCACTATGCGCAGATGACCGCCACGGGCAATGACGAGCCGCTGGCTGACCTTGCCGATGGCCAGGGCAATCCGCTCGGCGCCTCCGGCTACCGGCGCGGCCACGTCAGCGGCACCTTCTTCCATGCCATAGCGAGGGGCGCATGAGCGGTCCTTCCGCACCGAAGCAATTGCTCGACGATATCGGCCTCAGCCTCGTCTTCTTCACCCGGCTGAGGTTGCCATCGAGCGATTTCGGCGGCCGCAGCCTTGCCGACGCGATTTGGGCGGCGCCCTTCGCCGGTCTCGCGGTGGCGATCATCGGCGCGCTGGTCTACGCCATCGCCACAGTTCTCGGCCTCGCCACCGGGCCAGCCGCCGCGCTCACGCTCGCCGCGACGATGCTCGTCACCGGCTGCCTGCATGAGGACGGGCTTTCCGACATCGCCGACGGCTTCGGCGGTGGCCGAACACGCGACAGGAAACTGGAGATCATGCGCGACAGCCGCATCGGCGCCTATGGCGCGGTGGCGCTCGGTGTCTCGCTGCTCATCCGCTGGAGCGCGCTCTCCGAGCTGACCGGTCCCGGCCACGTCGTCCTGGCGCTGCTTGCCGCGCATGCGGCCTCGCGCGGCCTGTTCGGCGCCTTCATGCATCTACTGCCGCCGGCCCGAGCCGATGGTCTGTCCGCCAATGCCGGGTCTGTCACGACCGAGACCGCCATCGTCGGCGCGGCGCTCGGCGCGGTGGCGCTGCTGGCGCTCGGCCTTGGCGGCGCGATAGCAGCACTCATCCTGCTCGGCCTGATCTTCATGGGCTTCCGCGCGCTTTGCCTCAGCCAGATCGGCGGCCAGACCGGCGACACGATCGGCGCGCTGCAGCAGCTCGGCGAGATCGCCGTGCTGCTCGTCGCATCCGTTTGCCTTTCCTGATTCTCTTTCGGAGACCTTGCCCCCATGTCCCCCCAAACAACGTCCTTCAAATCGCTCGAAGACCTTCGCGCCGCTTGCCTCGATCTTCCCGCCGGCAGCGATGCGGCCGCCGGCGCCGTCGCGAGGCGCCAGGACACGCTGACCAAGCCGCCGGGCAGCCTCGGCCGGCTGGAAACCATCGCCGCCTGGCTCGGCCGCTGGCAGGGCCGCGACATGCCGAAGCTCGATGCGGTGAAAGTCTTCGTCTTCGCCGGCAATCACGGCGTCACCGCGCAGGGCGTCTCGGCCTATCCTTCGGAAGTCACGGTACAGATGGTGGCGAATTTCGCCGGCGGCGGTGCGGCCATCAACCAGCTTGCCCGCATTGCCGGCGCCAAGCTGGACGTCATCCCGCTCGATCTCGAGCATCCGACCGGCGACTTCACGCAGATTCCGGCGATGGACGAGCAGACGTTCCTCGCCGCCGTCTCGGCCGGCTATGACGCCGTGACCAAGGACCTCGATCTCGTCTGTTTCGGCGAGATGGGCATCGGCAACACGACGCCGGCGGCGGCGATCTCCACCGCCCTCTTCGGCGGCGGCGCCGAGAAATGGACGGGTCGCGGCACCGGCGTCGACGACGCCGGCCTGCAGCGCAAGGTCGTGGCCATCGAGGCTGGCCTCAAGCGCCATGCCGATTCGCTCTCCGACCCGCTGAAGATCGCTGCCGCCCTTGGCGGGCGCGAGTTGGCGGCGATCTTCGGCGCCACGCTCGCCGCGCGCAAGAACAACGTGCCGGTGCTGCTCGACGGCTTTGTGTGCACTGCCGCGGTCGCGCCATTGGCAAGGCTGCACCCGACCGGCCTCGCCCACACCGTCGCCGCCCACGTCTCGGCCGAAGCCGGCCACCGCCGCCTGCTCGAAGCGCTGGGCCTGCCGCCGCTGCTCGATCTCGGCATGCGGCTCGGCGAAGGCTCCGGCGCCTGTCTTGCCGTCAACATCGTCCGTTCCGCTTTGGAATGCCATGCGAAGATGGCGAGCTTCGCCGAGGCCGGCGTTTCGGAGAAGTAGACGACACCCCCGGATTGCGTGCGATGCACCCGAAGCGCCGGTGAAGCATTGTTTCTTCCGATCGCTGACGGCCTACCGGTCAGAGCGATCTCAGCAAAGTGTGAGCGGAACTGCTCCAGCTAAGCCGGAGAGATAGGGCGTTTCCCCGTTTCCATGAAACGGTGAAACGCCCCAGTCCGTCTTCGAGGCGATCGCGGGCAGGTTCATTGCGAGGCGGCGAACCCGCATTGCTTCTGTTCCATCTCGATCTGCTTCGTGATGCGGATGGCGTTCTGCGCATAGGCCTCCGTCACGGAGCCGCTGTTCACGGTCTTGTCCTTCAACGGACTCACCGCGGCGCAGAGATGGAAAACATGCGGTTCGGAGGACTTCGCGGCTCCGTTTTCCGGTGCGATCCAGTACACGACATCCTGACCGGCAGGGTGACTCGCGTCCTTCGTCGCCGCCGTCACCGCAGAGGTGTCCGTGGCGATCTCCTGAGCCTGGGCGGCGACTTCGGGCGAACAGGCCGTGGTCGGTTGTCCCGCCCTGATCTGGGCCGCGCAGGTGTTCATGTCCTGGGTGTACTGCTCGACCGACGGGGGCTTGAAGCTGACGCCCATTACAGTCGCAAGCACGGCCAGCGCGGCACCTACTCCGCCGGCTACCTTCTTGGTCTGCGGATCCATGTTCTTGTCGGTGAGGATAAGGAAGATCAACGGGAGGAAGGCAATCAGCGTGATGATCGCGCCGAGCTGGTTTTGGAAGAAGAACCTGGCGGTGTCGGATGCCCGGGCCGGGTCGTGCCGGTTGGCTGCCTTCCACAGCAAGTTACCGGCGATTGCGAAAATCGCGATTCCGACCAGAATGCCGATCAGCAGCGGCAGATTTCCTTGGTCGAACTTGCGCTGGTAAAACAAGACGATCCCGGCAATCTCGCCGCCAATAGCGATGATCCACGAGAGCGCGGCGAAAAGGCGGAGGCGCGTCGCGGCGGACTTTTGGCCCTGCGTTGCTTGCCAATCCTTGGTGACGTCTGCGCCCGGCTTGTTGTCGGTCATGACCAGTTCCCCTGAAATCGACACTTTGCAGGGCGGCTTCAATCGAAAGGCCAACTCGCCCGGCGCAGCATCATTGAACGAACGTCTCGTCGTCTGCCTTCGCGACGCAGCGAAAAATGTGAGCGCCGCGACAGGCCACGTCCCCATCCATATTGCGCACGAGCGGAAGCGTCCATACCCACGGCGCAGACTCCAGTGTGGCGGTGCCTTTGCCCGTCTTTATCTCCGGCTCGAGCCTGACGCTGCCTTCGCCGGCGATTTTGCGGGAGCGGCCGTGATCACAGGACTGGCCGAAGCAACCCCACCCATGCCTCCGAGCAGCGACCTGCTAAGACCCGGAAAAGAGGAGTTTTCCGCAGGCGTAAAATACTAGCAAAAGCAAGGGACTAGATGGTGGGTGTGCACAGGATCGAACTGTGGACCCGCTGATTAAGAGTCAGCTGCTCTACCAACTGAGCTACACACCCACACCGCTGGAAAACCAGCGTCGGCGGCGCATATAGCCGCCGCTTTCGGTGATGTCTAGCCCTGCCGGATCATTTCCCGACAAATCGACATGGCATGAACCCGAAAAGTGGATTCCGGTTTTCGGAAAAGATCATACCAGCTCAAAAAAGGCCGCAGGCGTCAGACAAACAGCTTGCCTTCAGCCATCTTGATCGCATGGCCACCGATGCGCGCGGAGGCCAGTTTCCCGCCATCGACATTGAGCTCGAGGCGGATGCGCGACGGCCGGCCCATTTCCAGCCCCTGCTCGATCCAGAGCTGCGAGATGCCGTCGGTCGGGGCGTCGAAATGCATGATGGCGCCGGCGAAGGCCGCCGCGGCCGAACCCGTGGCCGGATCCTCGTAGGAAGGCGTGCCTGGCACGATCATACGCACATGGAAGGCGCTGTCGTGGTGGACCCGCTCGCGGCAGTAGACATAAGGGCTGGCGAAGGCCCAATCGCTCTTGCGCGGCGCAAGTTCCGACCACGCCTGGTTATCGAGCCTGATCTTGGCTGCCGCTTCAAGGTCCGCGACGGGAATGGTCACGTAAGGCACGCCGGCAGACCAGAAGGCGACACGGTGATTCTCGAAGCCGATCTCGTGCGGAGCAAGGCCGAGCGCCGCGCCGATTGCTTCCGGGTCGGCCTTGAGCTCCAACGGTTCCGGCAGTTTCGCCAGGTCGAACTCGGCAAAGGTCGAGCCGTCATGCTTGCTCACCGCGCAACGCACCGGCCCGATATTCTCCTCCAGCACGAAGATGCCGGCCGCTTCCCCGGCGAGTTCCGCCAGCGCGATCGCCGAGCCGACCGTCGGATGCCCCGCGAAAGGCATTTCGTAGTCGGGCGTGAAGATGCGGATACGGTTGCGGTGCTTTGGATTGTCGGCAGGCAGCACGAACACCGTCTCGGAAAGATTGAATTCGCGCGCGATCGCCTGCATGCCGGCAGTGTCGAGCCCATCGCTGTCGAGCACCACGGCAAGCGGATTTCCGGCCAGCCTTTCGGTGGTAAACACATCGTAAAGCAAGTAACTGCGCGCCATGGAGAAAACCTTTCACCTCGCCTCGAATTTCTGCCTCAATCCCAACATGAGGGAAATTTAATTTGAAATTCGAACCTTAAGGCCTGATCTGTGCACGGATAGGGACATCGATTTTCAGCATAGGGGTCCGGGGTGGACCAGATTGTCAATCCGCCAAACGCGGAATCCGGTACTTCCATAGAGGCCGCGCTCGGGCTCGACCGCAAGGGCGTAAGCCGCAAGCGACGCCGCTTCTGGCTCTACGCGCTGCTGGCGATAGCGATCGTCGCCGCGGCCATTGCCCTCTATCGATGGTATGCCGCCGCACCCCCCAGGATTGAATACACCGCCGTGCCTGCGGCGATCGCCGACCTCACCGTCGAGGTATCGGCCACCGGCACCCTGCAGCCGCTGACCCAGGTCGACATCTCCAGCGAGCTTTCCGGCATCGTCCGTTCGGTCGCGGCCAATGAAAACCAGCAGGTCAAGAAGGGCGACGTGCTGGCGACGCTCGACACCGCCAAGCTGGAGGTCCAGATCGAACGCGCCACCGCCTCCGCCAAGGCTGCGGCCGCCGCCGTCGAGGACGCCAAGGTCACCTTGCAGGAGAACGAGAACGCGGTTGTGCGCGCGAACGCGCTGACCAAGCGCGGCATGGCGACGGACCAGTCGCTCGAGGCGGCGACCGCGACGCGCGATCGTTCCAAGGCAGCGCTCGACAGCGCCGAAGCCAATCTCGCCATTGCCCAGGCCGACCTGAAGGCGCAGCAGACCGATCTCGCCAAGAGCACCATCTATGCGCCGATCGACGGCATCGTGCTGACGCGCTCGGTCGATCCCGGCCAGACGGTCGCGTCCTCGCTGCAGGCGCCGGTGCTCTTCGTCATCGCCGCCGACCTTCGCAACATGGAATTGCAGGCCGCGGTCGACGAGGCCGATATCGGCCAGGTTAAGCCCGGCCAGCATGCCCGTTTCATGGTCGACGCTTTCCCGGACCGACCCTTCGATGCCGAGATCCGCGATATCTCCTACGCCTCGGTCACCACCGATGGCGTCGTGACCTACAATGCGCGCCTCGAAGTCGACAATGGCGAGCTTCTCTTGCGGCCCGGCATGACGGCCACGGTATCGGTCGTGACCCGGCAGGCCAAGGGCGTGCTTACCGTCCCCTCGACCGCCTTCCGCTATCGTCCGATGCAACAGCAGGCCCGCGGCTGGAGCTTCAGCGACCTGTTCACCGGCCGCATGGGCCGTCCCAACCGGCAGCGCGAGGCAACGAAAGCCCCGACCGACGGGTCGCGCACTCTTTACGTGCTGGAGAACGGCCGGCCGCACCCGGTCAACGTCAAGATCGGCTCGAGCGACGGCGAGTTGACCGAGATCACGTCCGGCCTCGACGAGGGCGCGCAAGTCATCACCGGCGTGCAGCAGCGGAGCTGACGACATGTCGGCTCCCCTGCTCATCACTTTCGACAAGGTCTGGAAAAGCTATGGCGAGGGCGAAGCCCGCGTGCATGCGCTGGCCGGCGTCGATCTCGCCATCCGCAGAGGTGAATTCGTCGCCATCATGGGCCCCTCCGGCTCGGGCAAATCGACGGCGATGAACATCATCGGCTGCCTCGACACGCCGACGGCCGGAACCTACTCCTTCATGGGCGTCGACGCGGGCCGCCTCGACCGCAACCGCCGCGCGCTTTTGCGCAACCTCTATGTCGGCTTCGTCTTCCAGGGCTACAATCTGCTGCCGCGCACGACCGCCGCGGAAAATGTCGAGCTGCCGCTGATCTATCGCGGCGTCGCCGCGCGCGAGCGCCGCGACCTTGCCATGCAGGCGCTGGCCGAGGTCGGGCTTGTCGGGCGCGAGCACCACACCCCGGCCGAGCTTTCGGGCGGCCAGCAGCAGCGCGTGGCGATTGCCCGCGCCATCGTCACCAGGCCGACGCTGCTCGTCGCCGACGAGCCCACCGGCAATCTCGACACCGCGCGCACGCACGAGATCATGGAGTTGCTGACCAGGCTCAACGCCGAGCTCGGGCTCTCGATCGTCATGGTCACGCATGAGGCCGACGTCGCGGGCTATGCCGGCCGCACCATCCGCTTCCTCGACGGCCATCTCGCCTCCGATATCTCGAAAGCGGAGGAAGCGGCATGATCTGGGAGACCGTCCGCCTCTCGCTGCGCTCGATCCGCCGCAATGTATTGCGCTCGTTCCTGACGCTGCTTGGTATCGTCATCGGCGTCGCGGCCGTCATCGCCATGCTCACCATCGGCTCCGGCACCACCGAGAAGGTCAAGGCCGACATTTCCAAGCTAGGCAGCAACCTTCTCGTCGTTCGCGCCGGCCGGCCCGCGGGACCGGGCGGACCGGGAGGTCTCGACCAGGCGGTGCGGCCGCTGGCCGAAAAGGATGTCATCGCGCTCGTCGCGCATCTGAGCGGCGCGCGCGCGATTTCGCCTGCTTCGCAAAAGCAGGTCCGCGTCATCTTCGGCACCGAAAGCCTGACCTCGGGCGTCACCGGCACCGACAGCGCCTATCTCGACGCCCGCGACTGGAAACTGGTGTCGGGACGGCCGTTCAGCGATTCCGAGACGCGCGCCGGCGCCGGTGTTTGCCTGATCGGCGAAACCGTGCGCCAGCAATTCTTCGGCGCCGGCGATCCGGAGGGCGAGATCATCCGCGTCAACCGCACCTCCTGCAAGATCATCGGCCTGCTCGAGCCCAAGGGCTATACCGGCTTCGGCCAGGACCAGGACAATGTCGTGCTGATGCCGCTACACGCCTATCAGCGGCGCATCGCCGGCAACCGCGACATCGACAACATCTATATCGCCGCCGACGACCGCACGCCGACCACCGAGTTGCAGCCGCGCGTCGAGGACATCTTGCGCGACACGCGCCGCATCACGCCGGACCGCGATTCCGATTTCGCCATCCGCGACATGACCCAGATCGCCGATGCGATGACCAGCGCCACCACCACCATGACCGGCATGCTGGGCGCCGTAGCCGGCGTCAGCCTCCTGGTCGGCGGCATCGGCATCATGAACATCATGCTGGTCTCGGTCACCGAACGCACGCGCGAGATCGGCATCAGGCTGGCGATCGGCGCGCATGAGAAGCACATCCTCATCCAGTTCCTGGTCGAGGCGACGGTGCTGTCGCTCTTTGGCGGCATCATCGGCATCCTTATCGGGCTTTCGCTGGCCGGCCTCGCCTCGATGGCGTTGACGATACCTTTCGCGCCGAGTCCCGCCGTCATCCTGCTCGCCGTCGGCTTTTCGGCGCTGATCGGCATGGTGTTCGGCTTCTTCCCGGCGCTGCGCGGCGCCCGCCTCGATCCGATCGACGCGCTCCGGCACGAATAGCCAGATCACAGCGACTGCTGACGTCCGGACGTCCAGCGTGGTTAGTCGTGGCCGGCGAAATGCCACTCGATCAACGGCTTCATATGCGGCATCAACCCGTCGGGCAGATCGCCGGCGTGGCGGATGATCACCGGCCCCTCGATCTCAGGGTTCGTCTCGGTGGCGACGAAGGCCGTAATGCGCCGTGCCAGCTCGTCGGCGGGCTCGGCGACCCGGTAACGGCGAAAGATCACCGTGCCGCTCGGCGTCGAGAGCGCGTGATAGTGCCGTCCACGCTCGGCCTCCGACAGGTCGAGCCCGGTCTCTTCCCCCACCTCGCGGATCATGTTGAAGTCGACATCGACCAGCCCGTCGCGGAAATCGATCGGCTCGAAGGAGCCGGCGGCGAAATAGACGCGGCCGGCATTGACGGTGTGCGGCCCCATGCGGATCGCCACCAGCGCGTTGTCGCCGGCGACCAGCATGGCATGCGCATAGGCATGCTCGGCGCCGGAAATTTCGCGCCGCTTGCGCCACAGCAGGAAGGTCGAATAGTTGACCGCATGGCAGCGGCCGACGAGGCGGCCGTCCCGGTAGGCAAGTTCGGAAAGCAGCACCACGGTGCCATCGAACAGCGCCGGATTGGCCGCTGTTTCCTGCCGCCAGTTGTCGGCGATCGCCGCCGCATTGCTCAGCGCGAAGGGATGCGGGCCGGTATCGAGACGGACGTCGACCGCATCGACGGGCAGGATAACATTGCGCGGCAGGTCGAAACTCAAGACGGTCACGCCATGTCCAGTGTGATCGCCACCGGGCAATGGTCCGACGCTTTCGGCCTGTCCCAGCCGGCGCGCGGGAAACGCTCGACCTCCTGTCCAGGCGGAAAGATGGTGCGCCAGGGCTGGCCGTTGCGGATGATGTCGGGAACGGCGGTGGCGTTCTTCGCGGCAAGCGCCTTCGACAGCAGGATATAATCGAGCTGGCAAAGATGCCGCTCCTCCGGGCCACGCGTGTGGTAGAAGCTCCAGCGGTCCATCTCCGGCCGCCGTTCGACGACATTCTCGCAAAAGCCGCCGGCGGTAAGCACGTCGATCGAGGACCGGGCTTCGTCGACAACCTCGAAACGGTAGCCATCGATGGCATCGCCGTCGACCTTCACGCGTTGCCGGTAGTCGTTCAGGTCGCCGCAGACCACCCAGCGCTTGTCGGCGGCATGGTCCTTGCCGAAACGCTCCTCGATGATACGGCGCACCGCCTGCGCCTCGGCGATGCGCAGCGGCATCGACGCCTCGCGGCCGTCCAGCCCGTTGCGCGGCGGGCCCATCGATTTGAAATGCACGAGATAGAGCGTCAACGGCGCGCCGCCGACCCGCAGGTCGATCTCCAGGCAGTCGCGGCGAAAGATACGCTCATTGGCGAGATAGCCGAGCCCGGCGAGCTCCGGCGTGAACAGCCCGAACTGCTCGAAAGTGACATAGGCGTGGCTGGTCATGCGCGAGAATTCGATCGGCTGCCCCTGCGCGGTTTCGTTGCGCATCATCACGGCGACATCGATGCCGCGCGTATCGTTGCCGGCGGTGGTGTATTTCTGCCGGTACCCCCGCCCGACCATCTTGAACAGATAGCCGTATTCGAAGGCCTTCAGCGCCTCGATATTGTCGACCTCCTGCATGCAGATGACGTCCGCGCGGGTGGCCGCGATGGCGAGCGCCGTCAACTGGCGGGTGTCGTCGGACTGGGCGATCGCGCGGGCCTGCTCGAGGATGCGGTATTCGGCCTCGCTCCTAATGTCGAAGAGCGCCAGCGTGCGGTCTTCATTGAGCTGGTTGCGGTAGCCCGAGAAATCGAACCTGTTCATCAGGTTCTCGACATTGAAGGTGGCGAGGCGCAGCGACATGGCCGCGACCTTTGCCTGCAAGCGAGGGCGAAAACAAGGGCCAGGCCGATACTCGTCATGGTTGATGGAACCTTTCCGTTCATCCTCCGTTCAGACGGAAAGTTCCAACAATAGGCCTTTCCCCGGGGTGTGCTGGGCGTGGGGCCTTTACTCCTTGGAGAGTGAAATGAAACCGCTTTTTTCTTCCCTGAGATCCGGGCTTCTGGTCCTGGGCCTCGTTACCGGCGTGACGGCGCCATCGGTCGCCGGGCCGATCCTACAACCCGATCTTGGCGTCGCGACGAATACCGCCGCGCCGAAGATCATTCCGGTCCGGGACAGCTGGGCCGGCGGCAACAACAACAGGGGCGGCTTCCAGGATTGGCGTTGGCGTAATCGCGGCGGCGACTTCAGGTGGCGCGGCGGCAATCGACACTTCTCGCGCAACTGGGACGGCGGCAGGTGGAATGGCGATGGCGATTGGCGCTGGCGGCACCACCACCGCCGGCATTTCCGAGGCGGCGACGCGGCGATCCTGGGGCTGGGCCTCGGCCTGGGCTTGGGCAGCATGGCCTACGGCAACTACTACGATCCCTACTATTACGATCCCTATCCGCGTTACGCTCAGCCGCGGCGCATCTACCGGACCGGGCGGCTGTCCAGCGCGCATGTCCGCTGGTGCTACGACCGCTACCGGTCCTATCGGGCCTGGGACAATACGTTCCGGCCCAACTACGGTCCGCGCCGGCAGTGCATCTCGCCCTATATCTGAGCTCGTCGGCAGGAATGATGAAACGGCGCCTTCGCGGGCGTCGTTTTATTTTGCCGCAACCTGTGGCTACGACGGGCGATAACGCTAAATTCATTGGCGGCTTCTATCCATTCATGCCGATCTCCCCCAACACGACGACTCGCAGGACCAGGTTGCAGGACGTGCCCGCCATGGCCGAAAACGAACACAGAAACCAACACAGGCACCGCGTGCTGAAAGGCGCGGCGATCCTCACTGGCATCAACAATTCCGAGGTGAGATGCACGGTGCGCAACATGCATGCGAACGGCGCCGAGCTGAAAGTGCCCATCGATGCGCGCGTGCCGGACGAATTCCTGCTTTATGTGCCGGTCAACGGCATCGGCTACAAGGCAGTGGTGCGCTGGCGCCGCGAGGATCGCATCGGCGTCGAGTTCACCGACACCGAGCCCAAGCCGCACTGGCACTACGGCTAGGCGCTTGACTGATTCATCCTTGCTTCTTTAGCCGATAAACCTAGCGGCCGCTGTCCTTGCAGAAACTTTCTGCAACCGATTATGCTAAAAGACCTGGGGAAGCTCATTGTAGCAAACATGCCCTAACGCTCCAAGCAGAGATTCCGGCTGAGGAACTCAGAATTGAATAAAGACCTTTGTACACAGGCATATTCAGACATCTTGGATTTTTCCGCTCGACTTGCGGCATATTCGACGTCCTCATTTCCTGAAGTCATAGGTCATGGTCACTACGAATCGAGAGCCAAGCAATTGGCAATTCGCGATTTGATACTGCTATGCATCTCGGTTAGGCGCCTTGCGGAGCTAACGAAACAGCATACTCTTTTGAAGAACAAGAGCGTACCGGGATTTAATTCATTCGAGAAAGATGGCCTTCTCGAAATCAAAGATTCAGAAAAATCTTTCAACGCTTGGGAAATAGTTGGAAACATAATACACGCAAAAACAATCGACGTTATCAACAGCGACGCCGAGTTCTCAATTTATCTTAGAGGACATCCAAGTGATATATTAGATCACTACAATTTAATGCCATCAAGGAAATCGATAAATGGAATAATTATAATAGTTTCAGATCGCGGATACGTTAAGTATTTTGAAATATATAAGTTCGTTAAGATAATTGTCGATTTTACGGATCAGATGGACGACTTTTTGGCAGAAAATAAGATTTTTGTCGGCCAGCTCTATGAATGGTAAGGAGGGCGGCGGTCAAAAAGCCGCCCTCTCTGGTAATTCCTAATTCTTGGCCTTGTCGACCAGCTTGTTCTTGGAAATCCACGGCATCATCGCGCGCAGCTTGGCGCCGACTTCCTCGATCTGGTGGCTGTCGTTGTTGCGGCGGATGCCCTTGAAGCGCGACATGCCGGCGCGGTATTCCTGCATCCATTCCGAGGTGAACTTGCCGGTCTGGATGTCCTTCAGCACGCGCTTCATCTCGGCCTTGGTCTCGGCGGTGATGATGCGCGGGCCTGAGACGTACTCGCCCCATTCGGCGGTGTTCGAGATCGAGTAGTTCATGTTGGCGATGCCGCCTTCATAGATCAGGTCGACGATCAGCTTCACCTCGTGCAGGCACTCGAAATAGGCCATTTCCGGCGCGTAGCCGGCTTCCACCAGCGTCTCGAAACCGGCGCGGATCAGCTCGACCAGGCCGCCGCACAGCACCACCTGCTCGCCGAACAGGTCGGTCTCGCATTCCTCGCGGAAATTGGTCTCGATGATGCCGGAACGGCCGCCGCCGACGCCGCAGGCGTAGGAGAGCGCGAGATCGAGCGCGTTGCCCGAAGCGTCCTGGTTGACGGCGACCAGGCACGGCACGCCGCCGCCCTTCTGGTATTCGCCGCGCACGGTATGGCCCGGGCCCTTCGGCGCGATCATGACGACGTCGACCGAGGCCTTCGGCTCGATCAGGCCGAAATGCACGTTGAGGCCATGCGCAAAGGCAATCGCGGCGCCGTCGCGGATGTTCGGAGCGATCTCCGATTTGTAGATGTCGGCCTGCAATTCGTCGGGCGTCGCCATCATCATCAGATCGGCCCACCTGGCGGCGTCCGCCACGCTCATCACCTTGAGGCCGTCGGCCTCGACCTTCTTGGCGGTCGCCGAGCCGGCCTTGAGACCGATGGCGATTTCCTTGACGCCGGAATCCTTGAGGTTGAGCGCATGCGCCCGGCCCTGGCTGCCATAGCCGATAATGGCGACCTTCTTGCCCTTGATCAGATTGAGATCGGCGTCACGATCGTAATAGACACGCATTTGGTGTTCCTTCCCGTTTGAAGATCAGAGGGCCAGTGGCCCGGTTTTTGCTCCGAAGAGAGCGAGAAACTGTTGCGTCGCGCGCGCGGCATCGCCGCCGATCGTCGCCCCAGTCAATTCCACCCGGTCGCCGAGCAGCAGACGTATCTGCACGTCGCGGCCGACCAGACCGAAAAAGGTTCTGAACGCCGTCTCGGCGTCCTCGAAATCGAGCAGCCCGGCCTGCAGACCGGCTTCAAGCACCGGCTTCAGGCGCTTGGCAAGAGCGAAGCGGCCATTCTGCAGCACGATCGCGCCGAGATCGTCCTTGCCGGAACCGGCATGGCTGACTGCCACACGGTTCAGCGCGATCGAAGTGTCGCTGGAGATAACCTTCAGCCAATCTGAAGCGAAGCGCTCCAGGCTCGCCGTGAGCGAACCGATATCAAGTCTCTCACGGTCGACGGCCGCGACACGCACCTTGGACGCCTGCCATTGCACCGTGGCGTTGAGCAGTCCATCGCGATCGCCGAACCATTTGTAGAGCGTTTCCTTGGAACAGCTTGCCCGCCGCGCCACCGCCGTCATGGTCAGGTTGTCGCCCTCTTCGACCAAAAGGCGAAGTGCCGCATCCAGAACGGCCTGCTGGCGCTCGGTGAGCGCTTCGCTGTTGTCGATATCCTGCACGCTGTGCAACACGTTTGCCCTCGGATACGTTGACAAGACCGATGCGTACCGTACGTTACGGTTCGGGTTCTATGCCGTATTGCCTGAAGGCATGCAAGCCCTATTTTCCATTTCCTTGCCGGAGGGATAAGATGCTGGTCGGCCTGCTCGCCCTGGCCGTAGCCGCCGCCTTCACCGGCGCCGCTGTTTATGTCAGCGTCGCGTAGCAGCCGGCGCGGCTTGGCCTCGATGACCAGGCGCTGCTGCGCGAATGGCAGCCCTCTTATAAGCGCGGGGCCGCCATGCAGGCCTCTATTGCCATGGTAGCCTGTATTCTCGGCCTGATCGCCTGGTGGCTGACCGGCGCGTCAGCCTATCTTGCCGGTGCGCTGTTCATCATTCTGCCTTGGCCATGGACGCTGCTGGTGATGATGCCGACGAACCGGATGCTGGAGGCGATGGATGTCGAGGCCCCCAATTCTCAGGCGAGGTCATTGATCGTCAGGTGGGGCAAGATGCATCTGGTCCGTGTCGCGCTGGGCGCGCTGGCGACGATCGCATTTCTATGGGCCTTGCACCTGCCCTGAAGGCTCGTCGGCTCATGGATTTCAGTCCGCGACCGGCGGATCGCGCAGCCGCCCGAGCAACCCGGCAAGCATCTCCAGCTCCTTGATGGAAAGCCTGTCGCCCATCAGTTCCGCGATCGACGCGCCATAGACGGTCCAGATGCGGCGGCGCATGTCCCGACCGCTTGGCGTGATGCGCACGGTCTGGCCCCGGCCGTCGTCTGAGACGGGCAGCTTTTCGACCAGCCCATCCGCCTCGAGCCGGGACAGCAGCCGTGAGACGCCATACTGCGCCAACAGCACGCGATCGATCAGTTCGAACGGCCTGAGCCCACCCTCGCCCGCTTCGGCAAGCTCGTGCAGCACGTCGTACCAGGCGAGCGGCGGCAGCCCGCCGGCTTTCAGTGCACCCTCGGTCCTTTCGACCAGTTGGCGCGAGACGCGCATCAGGCGCGCCCAGGCGATGACGGCTTCGGGTGATGGTGATGTTTTCGTCATCGGTCCAGCTTAAGCGATAGATGCAATTGCATCAAGCTTGACGATCGATGCAAACGCATCTATATAGATGCAAATGCATTTATATAGAGAGAACCGATGAGACATGAAATCTGCAAGATCGCCGACATTCCTCAAACCGGCAGCCTGATCGCGCCTTTCTTCGGCCGCGAGGTCCATGTCTGGCGCAGCGGCGAGCGCATCCGCGCCGCGACCAATATCTGCCTGCATTTCGGCGGGCCGCTGGACTGCAAGGACGGCGCTTTCGTCTGCCAGTGGCATGGCGCGAAGTTCGACATGGAAAACGGCGAGCGCCTGGAAGGCCCGGCGCCGAAGGGCTCGCGCCTGATGTTCCTGTCGACCCGCGTCGAGGATGGCGCGCTGAACTATGTCTGGGGAGAGTGAGATGACCGCAAGGCTCACCCTCGTCAGCCATCATTTGTGCCCCTACGTCCAGCGCGCGGCGATTTCGCTTGCCGAAAAAGGCGTGCCGTTCGAGCGGGTCTATGTCGACCTCTCCAACAAACCCGACTGGTTCAAGGCGATCTCGCCGCTTGGCAAGGTGCCGCTGCTGCGCGTCCGGCACGGCAATGCGCAGGATGTGATTTTCGAATCCGCCGTCATCCTCGAATTCCTCGAGGAGACAGAGGCCAATCCCTTACACCCGGCCGATCCGCTGGCGCGGGCCAGGCATCGCGCCTGGATCGAATTCGGCTCGGCCATCCTCAACGCCATAGGCCGTTTCTATTCAGCTGCCGACGAAGCTGCTTTCCTCAATGAAAGCAGAGGCTTGTCCGGGATGTTTGCACGTCTGGAAGCAGAATTGTCTGCAAGGCAAAGCGGTCCGTGGTTCGCCGGCGATCGATTCTCGCTGGTCGACGCCGTCTTCGGGCCGGTCTTCCGCTATTTCGACACGTTCGACCGCATCGGCGACTTCGGCATTCTTGACGGCAAGCCGCTCGTCCAGGCCTGGCGCGAGGCCTTGAGCGAACGCCGATCGGTGACCGAAGCCGTCGGTCCGGACTATCCGCGGCGGCTGCACGCCTTCCTTCTGGCGAAGCAATCTTATCTGTCTGGGATCATCCAGCGGCAGGCCACTGCAACTCCGCAAGCCCGATCCGCCTGAAGGGGTCGACCACCGTGCCGGCGACCATGGCGGCGAGGAATTGCGGCCCCGGCGGAATCCTCGCCAGCGCCGCCACCATGCGGTCGCGGACAAAGGGCAAGGCCGCGGAATCCGATTGGTAGAACGGCGTCAGCGACAGCGACAGCGCCTGGAAGACGCGCACGTGCCAACGGCGCGCGCTCGCATAGGTCTCCAGCGCGCCGTCGATGCCGTTCGTCCGCGCCAGCGCACGGCTGAGCGCCGCCGCGTCGAGCAGCGCCATGTTCGCGCCTTGCCCGAGTTGCGGGCTGGTCGAGTGCGCGGCGTCGCCGATGACGGCAAGCCGTCGGCCGGCCGGCAGCGTCATCGTGTGGTGGCCATAGCGGGCGAGCGAGAGCTGCTCGAAACTGTCGATCTGACTGGTGAAAACCTCGCACTCAGGCCATACCGAAATCACCCTCGCCTTCCAGGCGTCGAGCCCCTTCGCCTTCACCTGTTCGGCGTCGGCCGGCTTGAGGCTCCAGAAGAACGCCGCCATGTCTTCCGCGCCGGGCTCCGACCGGCCGATCGGCAGCACGCCGACCATGACGCTTGCCTTGTCGTAGCGCTGCAGCAGCGCGCGTTCGTCGAAGCCGTCGCGCCAGCCGAGCGACGCCCAGAATGCCCCATAGGTGAGCGGCCGCGGCATCGCGGCATCGCCAAGATAGTGCCGCAGCTTCGAGCGCGCGCCGCTGGCATCGACGATGAGGTCGAATGGGCCGAGCCGCCTGCCGTTGCCGCAGACGAGCGTCGCGCGCTCGGCCGCCTCCAGCGTCTCGACCTCGACATTGGTTTCGATGGCGATCGCTTCGCGCAAGGCAGCGCGGTAGAGCACGCCGAACAGCGCCGCCCGGTGCACCGCGAGGCCGAAGCGGCGGCCGCGCCGCGCGTCGTAGCGGACTTCGAGCACAGTGCGGCCGCTGCCGGCGTCGGTGCCGTGCAGCCGCTCGATCCGGCTGCCAAGCGAAAGAATCTCGGCGAGCAGGCCGAGATCGGCGAGCACGGTCAACCCGGTCGGCTGCAGTATGAGGCCGGACCCGAGGGGCTTCGGCGCGTCGAAACGCTCGAAAATGGTGACCTTGTGCCCTGCCCGGTTGAGATAGAGCCCTGCCGCCAGTCCGGCCGGCCCGGCACCGGCAATCGCTATATCGTAAGATCTGCTCATCGCCCGCCCAAGCCAAGCCGGCGCGACAATCTCCCACCAGTATCGTCAAATCAAGCTGGCGCTTCGAAGCCCATCAAGTTTGGGCATCGAAAGCTGCGCGGGCCGCGCGCACGGCGTCATGGTTGAGCTCGGCCCACTGGATCAGCATCTGCAGGGGTGCGAACATCGAGCGCCCAAGATCGGTCAAGCTGTATTCCACGCTCGGCGGCTTGGTCGGAAACACTTCGCGATGAACATAGCCATCGCGCTGCAGGTCGTGGAGCGTTTGTGTCAGCATGCGCTGTGAGATGTCGGGAACCAGCCGTCGCAATTCGCCGAACCGATAAGGCTTCTCGGCCAGCGCCATGACCAGCAGCGAGCTCCATTTGCCACTGATGCCCTGGATCACGTCGCGGACCGGACAGTCGGCGAAATTGGCGCCGTTCGTCATGGCCTTATAGATCTCGAGCTTGGCTTTGAGATTGAAGATCTTGCTGTCCATCGCGACATCCGCTGATCGAAATTTCGACCGGTCGGGGTGGTTCCCTCGCCGTGCCTACCTCCCGAAAAACTGCCTTCTTTACGGCTTGAGGTCAATTCCTATTTTAGTGCTGCTCTCTTTTTGAGACTACCTCAGCACCCGCCAATCGGCGCAATTCAGGAACCTCCCATGACCGAAACACTCCTCGTCACCGGTGCCTCCGGCCAGCTTGGCCGCGCCGTCATCGATCACTTGCTGGAAGCGCAGAAAATTGCGCCGGAAAGCATCATCGCCGCCACGCGCAATCCCGAAAACCTCGCGGATCTCGCGGCGCGCGGCGTTACCGTCAGGGCCGCCGATTTCAATGACAAGGCCTCGCTCGAGAAGGCATTCAGCGACGCCGACAAGGTGCTGATAATCTCGACCGGCGACCTTGACCTCAAAACCGGCCGGCGCCTGAAGCAGCATGAGACCGCGGTCGCGGCGGCCAAGGCGGCAGGCGTTTCGCATCTGCTCTACACCTCGATGCCCAATCCGGAGCCCGGCTCGCCGGTGCTGTTCGCCGGCGACCACTACGGCACCGAGCAGGCGATCAAGGCGAGCGGCATCCCCTACACCATCTTCCGCAACGGCTGGTACCAGGAGAACCTGTTCATGTCGCTTCCGCATGCCATTTCGTCGGGCAAGTGGTACACGTCGGCCGCCGACGGACGCATCGCCCATGGCGCGCGCGACGACATGGCGGCCGCCATTGCCGCCGGCCTTGCTTCCGGCACGAAAGAGAGCAGGATCTACACGCTGACCGGTCCGCAGGCCCATACCGTGGGCGAGATCGCCGCTCTGGTGAGCGAAGTCACCGGCAAGCCGCTGGAAGTCATCCAACTGCCGGACGAGGCGCTGACCGAAGGGGTGAAAGCGGCCGGCGTTCCCGAAGATTTCGCCCGCATCATCGTCTCCTTCGACGCCAACACCCGCGCCGGCCGCATTGCAGAGGTGACCGATGCCGTCGAAAAACTATCTGGCCGCAAGCCGCGGACGCTGAAGCAGTTCCTCGAGACGAACAAGGCTGCCCTGCTCGGCTGAAGTCTGGCGCGCCTGGGGAAGCCGTCCCCCGGCGCGCCTCACTTCGTTTTCTTGAGCAATCCGAGCCGGATCAGGCTCTCGCTGGTCGCCAAAAGCGCGTCTTCGCGTGATCGCGGCGTCCAGCCGAGCAGGCGCACGGCCTTGGCGCTCGTGGCGTTTCTCGGCTTGCCCAGTTCCGTCACGATCTGGGCCGCTTGCCCGTCGAACAGGCCGACGATCCGGACCAGCCAGTCCGGCAGCTCCCTCGTCGTAATACGCGATCCTGCGTTGCCAAGCCGCGCCTTCAGCGTCCGCGCGATCTCGAGCATCGTCATGAAGTCGCCGCTGATGGCCAGGAACCGCTCGCCCCTGGCGGCGGGGTTGGTCATGGCGCGCAGATGCAGGTCGGCGACGTCGCGCGCGTCGACCACGCCGAACACCATGCGCGGCAGGCCGGGCATCTCGCCATCCATCAGACGCCTGATGAAGTCCGTCGAGGTCGAATGATCCGGCCCCAGGACCGGCCCGAAGATGCCGACTGGATTGACGACCGCCAATTCCAAGGCGCCGCTTTCGCGATCGATGAAATCCCAGGCCGCACGCTCGGCCAGCGTTTTCGATTTCACGTAGGCGCTCACCTTCTGCGACAGATCGGTCCAGTTCTCTTCCGTAAACGGACGGCCGGGAACCGGTACCTGGCCATAGCCGATGGCGGCAAAGGACGAGGTGAGCACGACCCGTTCGACGCCGGCATCGCGCGCGGCGCGCAGCACGCGCAACGCCCCTTCCCTGGCCGGAACGATCAGGTCCTCCTCGTGTTTCGGCACGCCGGGCGGAAAGGGCGAAGCGACGTGCAGGACATATCGGCATCCGGCAACCGCTTCGGGCCAGCCCTTGTCGCTCATGAGATCGGCATAAGCGAAGGAAAGCGCGTCGCCCGGCTCGGCGCCGCCGACCTTCAGCATGGCAAGAACATCGGCTTCGCGCTTGGCCGAGCGCACCGTCGTGCGCACGCGGTAGCCCGCGTTCAAAAGCGACAGGATGCAATGAGCGCCAAGGAAGCCGGACCCGCCGGTCACAAGCACCAACCCGTCGCTCATGCCCCCGCCTCTTTCGAAAGCAACCGCGTCTTCCATCCGCGATTGCGGGACGTCAGCCTATGCGGCGCAGTCTGTCAGATCGCGACCTGCGTGCCAATCTCCACCACGCGCCCGGTGGGAATCTGGAAATACTCCGTCGCGTCCGCCGCCGTTTTCGCCAGGCCGATAAACAGCCGGTCCTGCCAGATCGGCATGCCGGAATTGGGCGACGCCTTCAGCGAGCGCCGCGACAGGAAGAACGACGTCGTCATGATGTCGAACTTCCAGCCCTGCTTGCGGCAGATCGCCAGCGCGCGCGGGATGTTCGGCTGCTCCATGTAACCGAAGGTCAAGGTCACGCGCATGAACAGCTCGTTGACCGTCTCCAGCTTCACGCGCTCGCTGTCGGGCACCACCGGTTGCGGCGCCGTCACCACCGACAGGATGACGTTCTTTTCATGCAGCACCTTGTAGTGCTTGAGGCTGTGCATCAGCGCGGTCGGCGCGCTCAGCGGATCGCTGGTCAGGAACACCGCGGTGCCGGACACCAGTTGCGGTTTCTTCTTCAGAAGGTTCCCCGCCAGGAAATCGAGCGGGATCTCGTTGCGGCGCGTCTTGTCGAACAGATAGCGGCTGCCACGCACCCAGGTCCACATGCCAAGGATGATGGCGAAGGCGACCGCGAGCGACGCCCAGCCGCCCTCGAACACCTTGACGATGTTGGAGGCGAAGAAGCCGATATCGATCAGGGCAAACACCGCGGTGAGTGCTATGGCCGGCCAGATGTTCCATTTCCAGATGCGCGTCATGACGATGAACAGCAGCGTCGTCGTCACCAGCATGTTGCCGGTCACCGAGATGCCATAGGCCGAGGCGAGCTTGCTGGATTCGCCGAAGCCGACCACGAGCATCATGACGACGAGCGCGATCAGCATGTTGACGCGCGGCATGTAGACCTGGCCGGACTGCTTTTCCGACGTATGCAGGATTTCCAGCCGCGGCAGCATGTTGAGCTGCACGGCCTGCCGGGTGAGCGAATAGGCGCCGGAGATCACCGCCTGGCTGGCGATGACCGTCGCCGCCGCCGCCAGCACCACCATCGGGATCAGCGCCCAGCCCTCGTTCATCTCGAAGAACGGATGGCCGACCGTGCCGCCCTTGGCAAGCACGAAGGCGCCCTGCCCGGCATAGTTCAAAAGCAGGCAGGGGAACACGATCGCCAGCCACGCCAGCACGATCGGCTTGCGGCCGAAATGGCCGAGGTCCGCGTAGAGCGCCTCGGCGCCGGTGACCGCCAGGAAGACGGCGCCGACCGTGACGAAAGACACATCCGGTGAATTGATGAAGAAGGCCACGATGTAATGCGGGCTTATGGCCCACAGGATTTCCGGGTCGTCGATGATGTGATTGAGACCGGACAGGCCGATCGCGAGAAACCAGACGGCGGTAACCGGGCCGAACACCAGGCCCACGCCGCCGGTGCCGAAGCGTTGCACAGCAAACAGCATCGCAAGGATCAAAAGGGTCAGCGGCACGACATAGGGCTGGAAGGCAGGTGTGACGACATTCATGCCCTCGACCGCCGACAGCACCGAGATGGCGGGCGTGATAACCGCGTCGCCGAAGAACAGCGATGCGCCCACGATACCGATGCCCAGCACGATCGCCGAGCGTGTCGGGAAGGTACCGCGCGCCAGCGCCATCAATGACAGCACGCCGCCCTCGCCGCGGTTGTCGGCGCGCAACACGAACATGATGTACTTGATCGTCACTGTAATCGTGAGCGACCAGATGATCAGCGACAGTACGCCCAGAATGTCGGCGCGGTTGGCGACGTCGCCGCCCGAGGAAGCATGCAACGCTTCGCGAAACGCGTAGATCGGGCTGGTGCCGATGTCGCCATAGACCACGCCGAGCGCGCCCAGCATCAGCACCTTGGTGCTGTGCTGCTCTATTTCGGGATGGCTCGATTGGTCGACGGGTTCTGCCTCAGCACCATTGGCAAGGGCCATGGACGACACTCCGATAAAACGCGCGGTGCTCTACGCTTGCTGCGGTGCAATATCAAGTGCCCCGACGTAAGGGCTCCCATGCCGCCGACGCAGGGCTTTCAATATACGGTACGCGCGGGCTTCTTCATCCGGCGTAGATCGAGGCTGTCAAATCGCTACCTGCGTGCCGATCTCCACCACGCGCCCCGTCGGAATCTGGAAATACTCGGTCGCATCCGCGGCCGAGCGCGCCAGGCTTATGAACAGCCGGTCCTGCCAGACCGGCATGCCGGAATTGGGCGACGCCTTCAGTGAGCGACGCGACAGGAAGAACGACGTCGTCATGATGTCGAACTTCCAGCCCTGCTTGCGGCAGATCGCCAGCGCGCGCGGGATGTTGGGCTGTTCCATGTAGCCGAAGGTCAGCGTCACCCGCATGAACAGCTCGTTGACCGTCTCCATCTTGACTCGCTCGCTGTCCGGCACCACCGGTTGCGGCGCCGTCACCACCGAGAGGATGACGTTTTTCTCGTGCAGCACCTTGTAGTGCTTCAGGCTGTGCATCAGCGCCGTCGGAGCGCTCAGCGGATCGCTGGTCAGAAATACGGCGGTGCCCGAGACCAGCTGCGGTTTTTTCTTCAGCAGATTTGCCGCCAGGAAGTCGAGCGGGATCTCGTTGCGGCGCGTCTTGTCGAAAAGGTAGCGGGTTCCGCGGATCCAGGTCCACATGATCAGGCCCATAAGGCAGGCGACGGTGATCGACACCCAGCCGCCTTCGACGATCTTGACGACATTGGCCGAGAAGAAGCCGAGATCGATGACGCCGAACAGCATTGCCAGCGCCAAAGCAGCAGCAACCTGCCATTTCCACAGCCAGCGCATCACCACGAACAAAAGGATCGTCGTCATCAGCATCTCGCCCGTCACCGAAATGCCGTAGGCCGAGGCCAGCGCGCTCGAGCTGCCGAAACCGACGACCAGGAGCATCACGCCGAGCGCGACCAGGAGATTGACCCTGGGCATATAGATCTGGCCGCTCTGCATCTCGGAGGTGTGCTGCACCTCGATGCGCGGCAGAAGGTTGAGCTGCACGGCCTGTCTTGTCAGCGAGAAGGCGCCGGAAATGACGGCCTGGCTGGCGATGACGGTGGCCGCCGTCGCCAGGCCGACCATCGGCATCAGCGCCCATTCGGGCAGCATCTGGAAGAACGGGTTGGTGGGCTTGCCGCCATGCGAAAGCACGAAGGCGCCTTGCCCGAAGTAATTCAGCAGCAGGCAAGGGAAAACGATTGCGAACCAGGCCATCACGATCGGCTTGCGGCCGAAATGACCAAGGTCGACATAAAGCGCCTCGGCGCCGGTAACCGCCAGGAACACCGCGCCGACGGTGACGAAGGCGCCTGTCGGCGTGGTGGCCAGATAGTAGATCGCGTAATACGGGTTGATCGCCAGGAAGACGGATGGGTCGTCGACGATGTGATAGAGGCCGGCCGCGCCGATCGCTACGAACCATGTCGCCGTCACGGGTCCGAACACCGCCGCCACTTTGCCCGTGCCGAAGCGCTGCACGGAGAAAAGCACGGCCAGGATGACCAGCGTGATTGGAACCACATAGGCATCGAGCGCCGGCGTGACCACTTCCAGGCCTTCGACCGCGGACAGCACGGAGATCGCCGGCGTGATGATCGAATCGCCGAAGAACAGCGCCGCGCCGCAAAGGCCGATCACCAGGATGAGCTTGGAACCTGGTGGGTAGGCGCTGCGCGCCAGCGACATCAGCGACAGCGTGCCGCCCTCGCCCTTGTTGTCGGCCCTGAGGACAAAGGCGACATATTTGATCGTGACGATGATGGTGAGCGCCCAGACGATCAGCGAAAGCACGCCGAGCACGTCATGGCGGGCAACCGAGCTCGACGAAGCATGCAGCGCCTCGCGGAAGGCGTAGATTGGACTCGTGCCGATATCGCCATAGACGACGCCGAGCGCGCCAAGCATGAGAACCTTGGTGCTGTGCTGCCGCTCGGTTTCGGCATGGCCCGAACGTTCGAGGGATTCCGTCTCGCTGGTGTTGGCTAGCACCGTGAACCCCACTTCACCGGATTCGCCATGCTCCGGGGTCGCCGCATCGCGCGGGACACACAAAGACTGCCGAAACTACGCAAGGCGCCCTACCATCCGCAGGCCTTCAAGAACCGTCCGATCGTGCCGGCCATGCCATACTCCAGCGCATCGGCTGTCAACCCATGTCCGATCGATACTTCGGCCAATGCCGGAATACGCTTGGCCAATGCCGGCAGGTTCTTCACGGTCAGATCGTGGCCGGCGTTGACGCCAAGCCCGGCCGCGAATGCGGCGTCAGCGGTTTTTCCCAATCTTTCCAGCTCCTTGGCCGCCTTTGCGGAATCGGAATGGAAGCCGCCATAGGGACCGGTATAGAGTTCGATGCGGTCGGCGCCGGTATCGCGAGCCGCGTTCACCCCATCCGGATCGGCGTCGGAAAACAGCGACACGCGGAACCCGCCCTTCTTCAGCCGCTTGACGATCGGTGTGAGGAACGCCGCCTGGGCGGCGAAGTTCCAGCCATGGTCCGAGGTTGCCTGCGCCGGGTCGTCGGGCACCAGCGTCACCTGCTCGGGCTGATGCTTCTCGACAAGCGCCAGGAAGTCCTCGGTCGGATAGCCCTCTATGTTGAATTCCGCGCTAGGAAATTCGTCGTCGATCAGCGCCCTGATCTCCGGCAGGTCGGAATGCCTGGTGTGCCGCTCATCGGGCCTCGGATGCACCGTCAGCCCATGCGCGCCGGCGGCAAGTGCGATGCGGCCAAGTCCGGTCACGCTCGGCCATGGCAGGTCGCGGCGGTTGCGCAGCATGGCGACGGCGTTGAGGTTGACCGAAAGCTTGGCGGGCATGAACTGGGTCCAGTGGATCGGCGGGCATCTATAACGCCTTTAAGGGGAACAGATAGAGGGTTTCGGGTGTTCCAGGGGATAGATGGAGGCTAACACAAGGATTTGCCATTGAATTTCCTCGAAGCCGTGCCGGCGATCCGCCGCATCGAAACCAACCGCGACGCGCTTTTCGCCATCGACGTCGTCGGCGATGTCTCGCCGGCCGATGCGGAAAATCTGTTCGGCCTGCTGGAGGCCGCCTACGCGCTGCATCCGAGGATCGACGTGCTGGTCAGGCTGACCGACGAGGAAAGCGTGGACTGGGCCAATATCTCGCAGGACACGCTTCGCCAGGGCGTTGCCGACGCAATGCAACATGTCGTGCGCTGCGCGGCCATCGGCGAGCCGAGCTGGGCTTCTCTCGTCACGGGCATTTTCCCCAAGGCGTTGCCCTTCGAATTCAGGCGCTTCGATGTCGACGATGAGGAAGCCGCCTGGCAATGGCTTGGCGCGCGGCCGACATGACATTTACAGGCGTCAGCGCACCACCGTCAGCCGCTCGGCGGCGCGGGTGATGGCGGTATAGAGCCAGCGCTGCCGGGTCTCCTTGAAGGCCCAGCTCTCGTCGAACAGCACGACATCGTTCCACTGCGAGCCCTGCGCCTTGTGCACGGTCAGCGCATAGCCATAGTCGAAATCGTCGAAGCGCTTCTTCTGCTGCCAAGGAATCTCGGCATCCGGGTCCTCGAACGCCGCCTTGAGCAGCTTGATCTTGGCGACGCCGCGATCCGGATCGTCCTCTTCGGGCGAGACCAGCAGGTTGATGCCAGGCTTCACCGTCTCGCGCGACGAGGTCATCACCTTCCACAGCGAACCGTTGAGCAGCCCCTTGGCCGGATCGTTGCGCAGGCAGACCAGCTTGTCGCCGGCCTGCGGGAAGTCCGCGTTGAATCCCTTCAACTCGCGCAGCCTTTGATTGTAGCGCCGGCGCGTTCGGTTGGTCCCGACCAGCACCTGGTCGGCCTTGAGCACCAGCTCCTGGTTGACGCCTTCCCTGCCGATCACCTGCGCCGTGCCGTAGTCGCCATGCATGAATTCCCGGCCCTCGCGCACGTCGAGCGCCAGCCGGATGATGGGATTGTCGCGCGCCTGGCGGTGGATCTCGGTCAACAGCACGTCCGGTTCGTGTTCGGTGAAGAAGCCGCCGCCCGAGATCGGCGGCAGCTGCGCCGGATCGCCCAGCACCAGGATCGGCGTGCCAAAACTCTGCAGGTCGCGGCCGAGCTGCTCGTCGACCATCGAGCATTCGTCGATGACGACGAGCTTGGCGCGCGAAATCGGGCTTTGCCGGTTGAGCGAAAAGGTCGGCGACATCGATGTCTTGCCGGTCACCTCGTCCTCGACCGATTCCTCGCCCTTCGGCCTATAGATCAGCGAATGGATGGTGCGGGCGTTGGTCGCGCCCTTGGAACGCAGCACCTGCGCCGCCTTACCCGTGAAGGCGGCGAACTGCACCTGCCCGTCGACATGCTCGGCGAAATAGCGCGCCAGCGTCGTCTTGCCGGTGCCGGCATAGCCGAACAGGCGAAAGACCTGCGGCCGGCCCTCCTTGAGCCAGCGCCCGACCGCTTTCAAAGCCTCGTCCTGTTGGGGAGAGAATTCCATCAGCGCGAGAGACCGGATTCGCAAGCGAAAGACAAGACAGCCGCTCCATCACTCGTATCGCCGGTGATGGCCTCATTTGCCACAACCCCCGCCACGCTAGCAGGCGCAAACGAGAACGTAAAGGGAACAAGCCTGTTTGAGTTTGGCTTACCTTACAGATCCCGGATCGTTCTCCAGCAGGATCGGCTTGCCGTGCGGCGTGGCGTGCGCGGCGCGTTCCCAGGCGGCGGCGAGTTCGTCCACCTCGCCCTTGCCGGCGATCCCCTTTCGCGACAAAAGCTTCTCCAAGGCCGCTAGCCAATGCTCGTAATAGTCATGCCCGTCGCTCGCGGCGCCCGGCTGCTTCACCTCGGCGGACAAGGCCTCCGCCCACTCGCTCCACGAAAACAGGCCTTTGTCGTGCAGCGCGACGGTCATGGCGAAAGCTTCCGCCTGCCACGGCTCGGCGAAGACCGGCTCGTCGAAACCCGCAGGCAATGCGCCGTCATGCCGGCTCAAGATAGCTCTCCCAGGCGTCGATCGAGACGCTGATCGTCGGATCGGCGCCCTCGCCCCAGATCTCCGGCCCGTCGAACACCACCGTGTAGACCCATTGCGGGTTCTCGCCCTTGCCATGCGCATTGCTGTCGGGGAAGACGAAGCCGTCGCGAACGGCCTCGACAGTCCCGTTCTTGCCGCGCGCGTAGCGCGGCAGGCGCGTATGGCCGGTCGGGTTGAAATTCTTGGTGCGCACCCGATCGCCCGCGCGAAAACGTGCCGGCGTGGCAATCGGCCGGTCGCATGGCCCGCCCTTGGCGAGTACCGCCGGCACGTCCGCCGCCTTCAGCACCCTTTTCGGCGTCGCGGCCGGATCGACCGCCTTGCCGGCGGCAAGGTCGCGCTCGCTGACGAAGCCATGGCGCTTCAGCAGCGCCTCCAGCGCCTTGATCCAGATCTGGTAGTAGCTCGATGAGTAATAGTCGGCGGGATGCAGCGATTCCCGCGCATGCCGGCTCTCGTCGATGTTCCAGGCGCCCATGCCGCCTGCGGTGAGCGTGACGCCGAGCGCCCGCCTTTCCCATGCGGCGTGGAAATAAGGCTCGTCCGTTTCGGGCGCGACCGGTCCGAACCCCATCTGCCCACCAAGATCCTGCGGCCCGTTCATGCTGGTTCCTTCGCGACCGCCGTGCCGATCATCGCATCGCGGCTTACCAGCCCGGCGAGCTGTTCCTCGCTCCAGCCTTCCGTGTCCTTGGGCCGCATCGGCACCACGAGGTAGCGAAGCTCGGCCGTCGAATCCCAGACGCGGATCTTCATCTCCGCCGGCAGCGTCAGCCCGAATTCTTCCAGCACGCCGCGCGGATCGATGACGGCCCGCGAGCGGTAAGGCGGCGCCTTGTACCAGACCGGCGGTAGGCCGAGCACCGACCACGGATAGCAGGAGCAGAGCGTGCAGACGACGAGGTTATGCGTCTCATCGGTGTTGAACACGGCCTGCATGTGCTCGCCCTGGCGACCGGTATAGGAGAGCGATCCGATCGCCGCGGTCGCGTCGCGCTTCAGCCAATCGGCGTAAGCCGCATCGCTCCAGGCCTTTGCCACCACCCGCGCGCCGTTGCGCGGACCGATCTTGGTCTCATAGGTGTCGACGATGACGTCGATGGCCGCGGGATCGATCAGGCCCTTTTGCGTCAGGATCGTCTCCAGCGCGCGCACGCGCGCCGCGAACGGATCGAGCTCGTTGTCGTGGTCATGATCGTGGGCCATGTCACGAGGTTACGATTGCCCACACTGCGCCGCAAGCTTGACGGCTTGGGCCAGAGCCGCCGCCTATTCGGCGGCGGTCTTTTGCGGGGTATCGTCGTTGGTATCGAACAGCGAGGCTTGCTCGCCGCTTTCCACCACATGCAGCGCCGGCCTGCTCTTTTTCGAGAAGAAGCCGAGCAGCCAGCCGGAGAAATTCTCGAAATAGACGTAGATCACCGGCGTGACGAACAGCGTCAGCGCCTGCGAGGCGAGCAGGCCGCCGACTACCGCGACACCGAGCGGCTGGCGCAGCTCGGCGCTGGCGCCGGTGCCGAGCGCGATCGGGAACGTGCCCATCAACGCGGCAAGCGTCGTCATCATGATCGGCCGGAAACGCATCAGGCAGGCCTTGTGGATGGACTCCTTCGCCGACATGCCCTGTCGCCTGAGCTCCAGCGCGACATCGACCATCATGATGCCGTTCTTCTTGACGATGCCGATCAGCATCAGGATGCCGATCACCGCGATCACCGACAGGTCCATGCCGGCGAAGCGCAGCGCCACCACCGCGCCCAGCACCGCCGACGGCAGGCCGGTGAGAATGGTAAGCGGGTGGATGAAGCTCTCATAGAGCATGCCGAGCACGATGTAGATCGTCAGGATCGCACCGCCGATCAGGAAGCCCTGGTTGGCAAGCGAATCCTGGAAGGTCTTGGCCGTACCGGCAAAGCTCGTCGAGATCTCCTTCGGCATGCCGATCTGCTCTTTGAGCTGCTCGATGCGGGTCACCGTGTCGCCGAGCGACACGCCCTGCGGCAGATTGTAGGAAACCGTCACCGCCGGAAGCTGGCCGAGCTGATTGACCGTCAGCGCGCCGGCCGTGCGATCGACATGCGCGAAAGCGCCGAGAGGCACCAGGCTGCCGCTCGCCGTCCGCATCTGGATGGCGAGCATCCGCTCGGGCGACCATTCGATCTTGGGATCGAGCTCGGTGATCACCTCATAGCTGTCGGCAGAACCGAAGATCGTCGAAACCTGATCGGTGCCGAAGCCGCCATAGAGGGCCGAACGCAGCGTGTCGGTATCGATGCCGAGCTGGGCGGCCTTGTCGCGGTCTATCACCAGCGATGCCTGCAATGCGTTGTTCTGCAGGTCGCTGGTGACGTCGGTGAAGGTCGTGTGGTCCGCGGCCATCGCGTCGTCCAGCTTCTGCGCCCAGATGTCGGTCTGGCCGGTATCCAGGCCCTGCACCACGAGCTGATAGGCGCTGGCCGACGACCGTGAGCCCAGCCTGAGATTCTGCACCGGCTGCATATAGGCTTCGATGCCGGCCACATTCGAAAGTTGCCGCCTCAGGTCGGACTGGACCTTCTCGATGTCGGGGCGCTGGCTCTTGTCCTTCAGCTGCACATAGAGCCGGCCCTGGTTGAGCGCGCTTTGGCTGCCGCCCACCGACCACGCGACATGCGTCACATAGGGAGAATGGGAGAATACATCGGCGACCTTGCCCTGCAGCTTGACCATGGCGTCGAAGGAGATGTCCTGGCGCGCAAGCGTGGTCACCGAGATCTGGCTGATATCCTCCTGCGGAAAGAAGCCCTTCGGCGAAACCTGGATCAGCCACACCGACGCTGCCGCCGTTGCGACGAAGACGAGGAACACCAGGAAGGTGTTTCGCAGGCAGAAGCCCAGGATCCGGTCGTAGCCACGCGTGATGAAGTCCGGCTTGTGGCCGGGGGCATGCTTTTCGCGATCGGCCTTGCTCACCGACAGCAGGCGCGAGCAGAGCATCGGCGTCAGCGTCAGCGACACGAACATCGAGGCCAGGATGGCGACGGTCACCACGACCGCGAATTCGTTGAAGATGCGGCCGATGACGCCGCCCATCAGCAGCACCGGAATGAATACCGCCACCAGCGAGATCGAGATCGAGATGATGGTGAAGCCGATTTCGCGCGCGCCCTTCAGCGAGGCGTCGAAGGCCGACAACCCATCTTCTTCCATGTGGCGGAAGATGTTTTCCAGCATGACGATGGCGTCGTCGACGACAAGACCGACGGCAAGCGTCAATCCCATCAGCGAGATGTTGTCGATCGAGAAGCCGAACAGGAACATCGCGCCAAGCGTGGCGATCAGCGAGATCGGCACCGCCACGGCCGGAATGATCGTCGCCGTCACCCGCCGCAGGAACACGAAGATCACCATCACCACCAGGGCGATGGTCAGGAGCAGCGTGAACTGGACGTCGTCGACGGCTTGCCGGATCGAGGTCGAGCGGTCGTTGAGCAGCTTGATGCTGGCCGCCGCCGGCATCTGGTCCTGGAAGGACGGCAGCATCGCCTTGACCTTGTCGACCACCTCGACGGTGTTGGCGTCGGGCTGGCGCTGGACCGCGAGGATGATGGCGCGCGTGCCGTCATACCAGCTTGCCGTCGTCGTGGTCTCGACCGAGTCGACGACGCGCGTCACCTCGCCCAGCCGCACCGGGTGACCATTCTTGGTGGCGATGATCAGGTTGGAGAAGCCAGCGGCGTTGTCGAGCTGTGTGTTGGCGGTGATGGTCAGCTGCTGCTTGTTGTTCTGCAGGACGCCGAGCGGCGTGTTGCTGTTGGCCGAAGTGATCGCAGCCTGCAGCTGATCGATCGAGATGCTGCGCGCGGCCAGCGCGGTCGGATCGATCTGGATGCGCACGGCATATTTCTGCTGGCCGTAAATCGAGACCTGGGCCACACCGTCGATGGTCGACAGAGAAGGTGAAATGACGTTTTCGGCGAAGGCGTCGAGATCGGTCAGCGGAACCGTGTCGCTGACCAGCGACATCAGAAGGATCGGCGCGTCGGCCGGATTGACCTTGCGATAGCTCGGCGGCGCCGTCATTTCCGGCGGCAGCGATTTTTGCGTGCGCGCGATCGCCGCCTGGACGTCCGCGGCCGCCGCGTCGATGTCGCGGTTGAGCACGAACTGAATGGCGATCGAGGTCTGGCCGAGCGAATTGGTGGTCGAGATCGAATCGATGCCGGCGATCGTCGCGAATTGCTTGATCAGTGGCGTCGCCACCGATGTCGCCATCGTCTCCGGCGAGGCGCCGGGCAAGCTGGCCGAAACGTTGACCACGGGAAATTCGGCGCTGGGCAGCGCCGCCACCGGCAGGAACTTGTAGGCAAAGATGCCGCCCAGAATGAGGGCGAACGACATCAGAAGGGTGGCGACGGGCTTGCGGATGCAGAATTCGGAGATCATTGGCTCGCCCCGCCGGCCTTGTCGGCCTCCGCGACCTTGGGCGACGCCTGATCAGTGGATCCGGCCACGGCTTTGCCTTCGTGCACCGCCGCGCCGTTCTTCAATCGCGTCTGGCCTTCGACGACGACCTTCTCGCCGCTCTTGAGACCATCGCTGATGGCGCTGTTCTGGCCCTCGGTCAGCGCCACCTGCACCGGCCGCATCTCCACGGTGTTGTCCGGCTTGACCACATAGACGAACGGGCCCTTCTGGCTGGGCTGCACCGCGACCGTCGGAACCGAGGTCATCTGCGGCATCGCGCCGGCCTCGAGCACCACGTTCACATATTGCCCGGGCCACAGCGAAAGATCCGGATTGGGTATGCTCGCCCGCGTGGCGATGGTGCCGGAGGCAGTATCGACACTGGAATCGACGAAATCGAGCGTGCCCTTGCCGATCGGCGTGGGATCGCCGTCCTTGGTCAGCGTCACGTCGCCTTGCTGCGGGTCGGCGAGCGCCTTGTGCAACAAGGCAAGGTTGCTCTCGGGCAGCGTGAAGTTCACCTGCAGCGGGTCCATCTGCGTGATGGTGACCAGCGGCGTCGAGCTGCTCGAGTTGCCGTTGCTGGTGGTGACGAGATCGCCCACCGAGACGTTGACGGCGCCGAGCCGGCCCGCGATCGGCGCCGTAATCGTCGCGTAGCTCAATTGCACGGTGTCGGCATCGATGGTCGCCTTGTCGGCGTCGATGGTGGCGGCCGCGGCCTTTTGCGCCGCCAGCGCCTGATCGTAGGTCTGCTGGGTGCCGGCCTGCTTGGCGACGAGGTCCTTGGCGCGCTGCAGGTCGGCCTGGGCGCTCACCAGCATTGCCTGGTCCTTGGTGAGCGTCGCCTGGTCCTTGGCGAGCTGCGCCTTCAGCGCGCGGTCGTCGAGCGAGATGAGAAGATCGCCGGCCTTGACCATCTGCCCGTCCTTGACCGCGATCGACACGATCTGGCTGGAAACACGGGCATTGATGCTGACCACCGCCGGCGACGAGACGAAGCCGATGGCATAGCGGCGTATCGGGAAATCGGCGGTCGTCGCGGTCGCCGACACGATCGACGCCGAACGCCCGCTGCCGCCTTTCGCATTATCCGATGCACTGGCTGTCTTGTCACCGCCGGCCGTCTTGTCCGCTGCGGCAGCGCCAGCCTGCTTGTCCGAAATGAGCTCCTGGACCTTGGCCAACGTCGTGGGCGAAAAATAGAGCCCGGCGCCCGCCAGACAGGCGACCGCTACAACTGCAAAGGCGATTTTTCCGCGCATCGACAAAATAAGCCCTCTACCCGACACGCCGATCCCGGTGGTCCATCTTAGCTCGATTCACGGCGCTTCGCCGCGATTTTCGCCGAATAGATAGGACAAGGCTCTGGCGGAAAAGGGCCAAAACGCGGGATTACGAAGATTTAATGTGCAGTGCACAAATGTTGGGCAGCCGGCAAATGAGGTCGCGAGCAGCTCTGCGGCCCATCCGAAAGGCTGTCTAGATGTGTCGATATTCAGGTCAGGCCGGCCTCACCTGATTATCGACACATCTAACCGAGCATCGGCCACAGCGTCGCCGCCAACAGCACCCCCATGGCGATATTGAACCATTTCAGCCGCACCGGATCCGACAGGAAGCCGCGCAGCGCCGTGCCGAAGCCGGCCCACACCGAAACGCTGGGCAGGTTGACGATGGTGAAGGCGATCGAGATCAGCGCCACCGAGACGAACGGGTGATCGGAATTGGTGTAGACGGCCATGGCGGTGATCGCCATCACCCATGCCTTGGGGTTGACCCACTGGAACGCAGCGGCGTCGATGAAGCGCATCGGCCGCCCCTCCGCTCCCTTTCCGTCGCTTATCGAGCGCGACATGGCGATCTTCCAGGCGAGGTAGAGCAGATAGGCGGCGCCCGCGATCTTCAGCGCCGTGTGCAGCGCCGGGAACGCCGTCAGCACCGCGCCGAGCCCGAAGCCGACGGCCAGCAGCAGGACCAGAAAGCCGATGCTGATGCCCAGCATGTGCGGAACCGTCCTGGCGATACCGAAATTGACGCCGGAAGCGAGCAGCATGAGGTTGTTTGGCCCCGGCGTGATCGACGTCACGAAGGCGTAGACCAGCAGGGCAAGGAATGCGTCGAGCGACATGTTATCCCCCCGGATATGTCAGCCTTACTGTCCCTTTAGCAAATGCGCAAAAGCCAGAAACAGGCAACCGCCGGGCCAAAGCTGAAAACAGGATGGTCGTCCTGTTCACATCCCCTGCGGGCCGCGGTTCATCGCCGCCACCCCGGTGCGGCAGATCTCGACCAGGCCGAGCGGCTTCATGATGGCGATGAACTGGTCGAGCTTGGAGCCCTTGCCGGTGATCTCGAAGATGAAATGCTCGGTGTTGGCGTCGATGACAGAGGCGCGGAAAGCATCGGCGAGGCGAAGCGCCTCGACCCGGGCATCGCCGGTGCCGGCGACCTTGACCAGCGCGAGTTCGCGTTCCAGCGGCCGCTCCTGGCCAAGCTCTTGCGAACGGACGGACAGGTCGACCACCCGGTGCACAGGCACGATGCGCTCGAGCTGATGCTTGATCTGCTCCATCACATGCGGCGTGCCTCGCGTCACGATGGTGATGCGCGACAGATGCTTCTCATGCTCGGTCTCGGAAACGGTTAGGCTCTCGATGTTGTAGCCGCGACCGGAAAACAGGCCGATGACGCGGGCAAGCACGCCCGGCTCGTTGTCGACCAGCACGGAAAGCGTGTGCGTTTCCGGCTTCTCGGTTTCCTTGGCGATGAAATAGGCGGAGCCGGTCGGTTGAAGGTGCTGTGCGTTCATAAGGTGAATCTCGATTTCAGACTTTTGAGCTAATTCTCTGTTTGCGCACGGCTTTCTCGCGACAGCCCCGCCTTTGTGGCTGCCTACACCAGTTCCCTGCCCTTGGCGTCGATGGCGTTGGCCACCGCCTCGTCGGTCGCCTCGTCCGGCAGGAGCATCTCGTTATGCGCCTTGCCCGACGGGATCATCGGGAAGCAATTGGCCAAGGTCGCCACGCGGCAGTCGAACAGAATCGGCTTCTTCACCGAGATCATCTCCTTGATGGCGTCGTCGAGCTCGTCCGGCTTGTCGCAGCGTATGCCATGGCCGCCATAGGCCTCGGCCAGCTTGACGAAGTCCGGCATCGCCTCGGTATAGGAATGCGACAGCCGGTTGCCGTGCAGCAGCTGCTGCCACTGCCGCACCATGCCCATATACTGGTTGTTCAGGATGAAGATCTTGATCGGCGCATTGTACTGCACCGCCGTGCTCATCTCCTGCATCGTCATCTGCACCGAGGCGTCGCCGGCGATGTCGACGACCAGCGCATCCGGGTGCGCGATCTGCACGCCGAGCGCTGCCGGAAGGCCGTAGCCCATCGTGCCCAGGCCGCCCGACGTCATCCAGCGGTTCGGCTTGTCGAAATGATAGTGCTGCGCCGCCCACATCTGGTGCTGGCCGACCTCGGTGGTGATGTAGGTGTCCTTGTCCTTGGTCAGCTCGTAGAGCCGCTGGATCGCGTATTGCGGCATGATGACGTCGTTGTTCATCTTGTAGGCGAGCGAGTCCCGCGCGCGCCATTTCGCGATCTGCTCCCACCATGGATAGAGCGCCTTCTTGTCGGTCTTGGCGGTCGCCCGCCACAGTCGCACCAGGTCCTCCAGGACGCGTCCGACATCGCCGATGATCGGCACGTCGGTGTGAACGTTCTTGTTGATCGAGGACGGATCGATGTCGATGTGGATCTTCTTCGAGTTCGGCGAGAACGCGTTGAGACGGCCGGTGATGCGGTCGTCGAACCGCGCGCCGATGCAGATCATCACGTCGCAGTCATGCATGGCCATGTTGGCTTCATAGGTGCCGTGCATGCCGAGCATGCCGACCCAGTTCTTGCCCGACGCCGGATAGGCGCCGAGCCCCATCAGCGTCGAGGTGATCGGGAAACCGGTGAGGTCGACCAGCTCGCGCAGCAAGTGGCTCGCTTCCGGACCGGAATTGATGACGCCGCCGCCCGAATAGATGATGGGCTTCTTGGCGGCTGCCATCAACTCGACGGCGGCCTTCACCTTCTCCAGGTCGCCCTGGACCTTGGGTTGATAGCTGGTGCGCGGCGCCGTCTGCGGCGGCACATAAACGCCCTTGGCGAACTGCACATCCTTGGGAATGTCGACCACGACCGGGCCGGGACGGCCGGTGGTCGCGACATGGAAAGCCTCATGGATGGTGGCGGCGAGTTGGTTGACGTCCTTCACCAGCCAGTTGTGCTTGGTGCAGGGCCGCGTGATGCCGACGGTGTCGCATTCCTGGAACGCGTCGGAGCCGATCAGCGATGTCGGCACCTGGCCGGTGAGGCAGACCAGCGGAATGGAATCCATCAGCGCGTCCTGCAGCGGCGTCACCGCGTTGGTGGCGCCGGGACCGGACGTCACCAGCATGACGCCCGCCTTGCCGGTCGAACGGGCATAGCCTTCGGCGGCATGGCCGGCGCCCTGCTCGTGCCGGACCAGGATGTGCTCGACATCGTCTTGTTGAAAAATTTCATCATAAATTGGGAGAACGGCGCCGCCCGGATAGCCGAAGACATGCTTGACGCCGTTGTCCTTCAGCGCTTGCACCACCATTTCGGCGCCTGTCATTTCGCGCCGCTCGTTCTGTCCGTTGCTCATCGGTCTGGTCCCGTACTGTCCGCCATCTGGCGATTTGCTGGTCGTTTAGTCGTGTTTCAGGCAATAAAAAAGGCCCCCGAGGGAGCCTGTGTGATGCGCATGGGAGGTTTTCGCCCGGCGGTTACACCGCCTTGCCCACACGCCTGCCTACGAGAATGAGTGCCGTTTTCATGGGCGCGGACAATAAGGGCGAAAACGCGGGCTCGTCAATGGGGTCCAGCGCGAATTCACCCGCCTGTGGGAACGACATCGGCGCGCGCTCCCATCCCACAGCTACCATAGTACAGTTGAGCGTCCCTCTCCGACGCACCACTATGCGCTGGCAGAGGACGTGCGAGGAGGACGCATGGCTGGCGAGCGGGAGCGTATCCGCGAAATCGAACAGGTGCTGTCCGGCGCGCGATCGGCCCGCGACGACATCGTCGTTCAATCCTGGATGCGCTGCATCGACATGCATCGGCTCGGTCCGGCGCGGCCGATCGAAATCTACATCGCCCTAACGGATTGATTTCATTGTAATTCTTGATGAACGTCACGATTGGCACGCCGCTTGCTGCTCATGACGGACTCTAGCAAGTGGAGGAGAACAAATGCTCGAGAGAACACCCACCACCAAGGCGCAGGCGCTGCTCGACAAGTTCGGCAAGGCATTGGAAGCCGGCGACATCGACAGCGCCGTCAACTGCTTCCAGGCCGATTGCTACTGGCGCGACCTCGTCACCTTCACCTGGAACCTGAAGACGATGGAAGGCCGCGACCAGATCCGCGACATGCTGCAGGCGACGCTGGCCAGCACCAAGCCGACCGGTTGGGCGGTGGCCAAGGGCGAGGAAGCGAACGAGGACGGCGGCGTCATCACCGCCTGGATCACTTTCGAGACCGGCGTGGCGCGCGGCTTTGGCCTCGTGCGGTTCAAGGGCGACCTGATCTGGACCCTGCTCACGACGATGGCGGAGTTGAAAGACCATGAGGAGAAGGCGGGCTTCACCCGCCCCCTCGGCGCCAAGCATGGCCACGGCAAGGACCGCAAGACGTGGCGTGAAGAGCGCGACGACGAGCTCGCCGAGCTCGGCCACTCCCGACAACCCTATGCCGTCATCATCGGCGGCGGCCAGGGCGGAATCGCTCTTGGAGCTAGGCTGAAACAACTCGGCGTGCCGGCCATCATCATCGAGAAGAACGAACGCCCAGGCGATTCCTGGCGCAGGCGCTACAAGTCGCTCTGCCTGCACGACCCGGTCTGGTACGATCACCTGCCCTATATCGACTTTCCGAAGAACTGGCCGGTCTTCGCGCCGAAGGACAAGATCGGCGACTGGTTGGAAATGTACACCAAGGTGATGGAGCTCAACTATTGGAGCTCCACTACGGCGAAATCCGCCAAATACGACGACAAGGCCAAGGAATGGACGATCGTCGTCGAGCGCGACGGCAAGGAGATCACGCTCAAGCCCAAGCAGCTTGTGCTGGCGACCGGCATGTCGGGCAAGGCGAACTGGCCGAGATACAAGGGCCAGGACATCTTCAAGGGCGAGCAGCAGCATTCATCGACCCATCCCGGCCCGGATGAATACCGCGGCAAGAAGGTGGTGGTCATCGGCTCCAACAACTCCGCGCACGACATCTGCGCGGCGCTGTGGGAAGGTGGCGCCGACGTGACCATGGTGCAGCGCTCGTCGACCCATATCGTCAAGTCGGACACGCTGATGGATATCGGCCTCGGCGCCCTCTACTCCGAGCAGGCGGTCGAGAACGGCATGACGACGCGCAAGGCCGACATGATCTTCGCCTCGCTCCCCTACCGCATCCTGCACGAGTTCCAGATCCCGCTCTACGAGCAGATGAAGGAGCGCGACGCGAAATTCTACGCGGATCTGGAAAAGTCCGGCTTCATGCTCGACTGGGGCGACGACGGCTCAGGCCTGTTCATGAAATACCTGCGACGCGGCTCCGGCTACTACATCGATGTCGGCGCCTGCGACCTCGTCATCGACGGTTCGATCAAGCTGAAGAGCGGGCCAGGCGCCGCGGTGCAGGAACTCACCGAAACCGGCGTGAAATTCGTCGACGGCACCGAATTGCCGGCCGACCTGGTGATCTATGCGACCGGCTACGGCTCGATGAACGGCTGGGCCGCGGACCTCATCTCACAGGACGTCGCCGACAAGGTCGGCAAGGTCTGGGGTTTGGGTTCCAGCACCACCAAGGACCCCGGCCCTTGGGAAGGCGAGCAGCGCAACATGTGGAAGCCGACGCAGCAGCAAGCGCTGTGGTTCCACGGCGGCAACCTGCACCAGTCTCGGCACTACTCGCAGTATCTGTCACTGCAGCTCAAAGCCAGGCAGGTCGGCTTGCCGACGCCTGTCTATGGGCTGCAGGAGGTCTATCACAAGGGATAGACGACTTCCGAACCTTTCCCAGCGAAGGCGCCGCCTTGGCGGCGTCTTTGCTGAACCGTCGACAACGCTTTGCCTTCGGCCGGCGCTATGCGGCTGCGCGCTCATCCGGCTGATATGCCACCAATGCGTGTTCGCCGTCGAAGCAGAAACACATGGCTTTCTCCCCCAGACTTTCGCGTCTAAGCCGCCTTCTCGGCCGCGAACTTCTTCACCACGCGCCCCAGCAGCGGCACGTAATCGCGAAAGGCGCGCGTCTTCATATTGGCGACCTTGCCGCCCTCGTCCCAGATGCGCACGCGCACCGCTTCGTCGTGGAACGGATTGCGGCGGAACTCCTTGACTTCCTCGGCATTCATCGGCCCGCCCTGCAGTGACAGCGTATGCACCGAGGCCGGCGACAGCTTGCCGAAATAGGTCGGGTCGGTGGCGCACAGATAGCGCTTGGCCGAGACATGCAGCCTGACGCACTCGACGATGACCGGCGGAAAGAAGGGCGCAAGCACCTCCCCGCCCGCCTCGTCATGGTGCTTGTCCTCGACGTCGTCGGGCGAATAGGTGCCGAACTCGCTGGTATAGTGGCCGATATCGTGCAGCAGTGCCGCCGCCACGAGCTCCTCCGGCGCGCCGTCCTGCTCGGCCAGCCACGCGCCCTGTAGCATATGTTCCGACATAGTGACAGGCTCGCCGAGATAGGATTCGGCGCCGCGACGCTCGAAGATATCGGCGATGAATTCGACGATGTTGCCCGTGTTCAATTCGTTCGAGTTCATTCCGCCGCCTCCTTGAAACCATGCTCGATCGCCGCCAGCGTCGACAACAGGCCATCCTTGTCGGCGTAGCAGCCCTGCAGCCAGCGCTTGCCGCTGCCGGAAAACGCCTTGCGCGCGTGCATGACGCGGGTGTTGTCGACGATGAAGGATTCTCCCGCCTCAAGCTTGAAGGTCACCTCGAAGGAAGGATCCTCGATCAGTTCGGCGAAACGGCGATAGGCCGCGTAGTATTTCTCCATCTCGGCGAAGGGCACGTCGACCGCCGGCGCCAGCGAGCGGTTGTTGAAGCGGATGCAGATCAACTCGCCATCGGGCCCGAGCTCGATCATCGGCCGCTTCGACTGCAGCCGCACGCCCGACGAGCCGGCATATTCGAAGCGCGCCGGATAGGAAGAGAGCAGCCGGAAGCCGTCGGGGTTTTCCGCCTGAAGCGCCGCCGCCACCGCGAACCCGTCGACGACGCTGGATTCGCCGCCTTCGACCGTGTTCTCGATGCAGGCCAGGATCTGCAGCGTCGGCACCGGGTCGCGGTAGGGATTGTCGGTATGCGCCTGCAGGCCAAGATTGGTGTAGGCGAGATTGTTCGGATTGACCTCGGCGCGCACCTCGAACCAGCGCCCGTAATTGGTTTCCCTGATATAGCCGAACAGGTCGGCCACCTTGCACAGCGCGCCGGATTCCGTCGGCAGACCGTCCATGACGGCAAAGCCGTAGCTGCGAACCGCGGCCAGCCATTGCCGCAGCACATCGCTGTCGCGGCTGGCGTCGGCATAGGCCGCACGCGGCACGGAGTTCTGCATCGTGGCTTTCGTCCAGCGCTCTGTGTCGCCTCCCGTCCAGCCGGGCTCGCGAACCTCCTGGCGATCATAGGCATGGCTGCGCAGCCAGCCGGCGGGAAAGCCGACGGTCTTGCCTTCGGGAGCGAACGTGACTTCGAGCAACTCGCCCTTGATCGAGGCTGAGCCGATCCGCGTCCCGGCCGGAATGTCGAGGATGGTGATCAGCCGCTGGCCGTTGCCGGCGCTGCGTGTCTTGTCGTCCAGCGCATTGTCGCGCAGCCACATGGCGTGGAAGCGGCTCACCGCTCCGTCTTCCCAGCCAAGCTCGATCGTTCGTCCGTCGTCGCCCAGCGTTACCGTCGCCAACATATCCTGAAAGCTCCCATCCTCTAACCGCCACCGCAGGTACGGATTGCATGGTGGCTTCATCGAAGGCATAATTCAAATTATCATTTTGTGGGCAATGGCGCTAAATTTGTGATGGCTGGAAAAGCTTTCGACACGATGCCTCCGCTCGACTGGCTGCGCAGTTTCGAGGCCGCCGCCCGCCTGTCGAATTTCACCGCTGCGGCCGCCGAGCTCGGGCTCACCCAGGCTGCGGTCAGCCAGCACATCCGTTTCCTGGAAGAGCGGCTGAAGACGCGATTGTTCGCGCGCCTGGCGCGCGGCGTGGCGCTGTCGCCGGAAGGCGCGGCCTACCTCCCCCACATCCAGTCGGCATTCGCGACCATCGGCAACAGCACGAAAGAGCTGTTCGAGCCGCGCGCCGTGCAGACCGTCAGCATACGTGTTCCCATTTCCTTCGCACTGCTGGTGCTGGTACCCGCTCTTCCCGACCTGGCAAAGGCGCTGCCGCGCGTCAGGCTCGATCTGGTGACCATCCATCGGCCGACCGATTACGACCAGCCGGGCTCGGCGCTCGACATACGCTTCGGCAACGGGTCCTTTCCCGGTCGCGAGGCCGACCGGCTGACCGTCGAGCGGCTCGTTCCAGTCGCGGCTCCGCCGCCCGCCCGTAGTGGCGATTGGACATCATTGCCGCTGCTCCTGGTGGCAGGCGCGCGCGAAATGTGGGCGGAATGGTTTGCCGCCGCGGGGCTTGCCGGCCATTCCCGGCGCTCGCATCGCTTCGACAGTTTCGTCGCCGCCTTGGAAGCCGCCAAGACCGGCGCCGGAGCGCTGCTCGGCTCCCGGCCTTTGGTCGACGCCGCGCTCAGGGACAATGCTCTCGTCATGCTTTCGGATTTCGAGCTTTCGAGCCCATCGGGCCATTTCCTGACAAGACCGTCATCGTCGCGACTGTCCGGCGCCGAGCAGGATTTTCGCCGCTGGCTTCTGTCGCGCATCGCCAGGATTTCAGGATAGCGCGTCGGCCGCGATCCCTATCCGCTTCCAGTATATAAGGGTGCCGGTCAGCCCGCCATGTGGCTTGAGCGCGAAATCGGGGATCTCACCGGTCAGCGTGAAACCAAGTTTCTCATAAAGCCCGGCCGCGCCCTCTTCGCTCGCCGTGTCCAGCACCAGCAGCGTACGACTTTTCTCGACGGCCAATTTCTCCGCTGCCCGCATCAGCCCCGTCGCGACGCCTTTGCCGCGATGATCGCGGCCGGTCATCAGCTTGGCGATCTCGGCGCGGTGCGGTTGATTGGGCGGAAAGTCGAGCAGCAGCGTGACGGTGCCGGCAAGCGCCTCGCCCCGCCATGCGCCGAGCACCGCCCTTTCGCCGCGCTCGGCCCCGGCAAGCGACTTGCGCCAGAAGTCCCGCGCCGCTTCCAGCGACAGCGGATGCATGAAGCTCACCGATCCGCCGGCGGCGACCGTCTCGATCAAGAGAGCGGACAGTTGGGCTACGGTCGCCGCGTCGTGCATCAACACCCGGATTTCAAGGGAGTTCATTCTGGTGTTCTCCAGAGGTCTCGGGACGAGGTCATTCGAAATGGCTGGTTCGCTTGCGTCGGCGCGCCCGCCTGATTTCGGCGATACGGTCGGCGTCGTCCTCGCTGAGATGGCGCCCGCGCTCCAGGATCTCGAGCGTATATTCCTCATAGGTCAGCCCGAGCCGCTCGGCCCGTTCCAGCCGCATCAGCATGACGGCGTGGCTTGGCGCCTTCCAGGTCTTGTCGTGAGCGGCGCGCCAGGCGAGGAAGATATAGGCGTCGCCCTTGCCCCAGGGCGGGCCGTCATAGTCGTCGAGCGGCGGCCCGCCATTATGCGAGCGCTTTGGCCGGCGAGACATCGCAATCAGTCCCTGACCAGCGCCACGAGATACTCCGCCGCATCCGGTCCGGGAGCATGAAAGACACAATCCGAGGGCGCCCCCAGCGCCAGGCAGTCGCCGGGCTCGAGCCTATGCACGATATCGCCCTCGGTGAAGTCCAGCCTTCCGTCGATCAGCCATACCTGCTGCTTGATGAAGGTGTAGGATGCGGCTGGAAGGCTGACCTTGGCGCCCGCCGGCAGGCTGACCCTGATCAGTTCGAGCGGCATCCGCGATGCCGGCGACAGGTGACGTCTGATGTAACCGGTTGCCGGATCCTGCCAGACCGGCTGCTCGTCCTTGCGCGAAACGCCGCCGCCCTGCATCTCGGCTCGTGCGATCAGCGTCGACAGCGTCATGCCGAAGGCCGCCGCGATGCGCACCAGGAGCGCCGCGGTCGGACTGGTCGTACCGCGTTCGATGGCGCTCAGCATCGCCTTCGAAACGTCCGAGCGCTCGGCCAATTCGGCCAGCGACCAGCCCCTCATCGTCCTTTCGGAGTGTATCCGTCTGCCGATCGTGGCACTGATGTCGTTCGATATATCATCCATCAGTCCAATATATCGGAATTCCACACGCTGGGAAGGGCTGTTCGATCGAATTGTCGCGGCTGGCTTAACGCTGCCTACACCATTCGACCTCACCTGACTTTAACCCCGATTGGATAGGGTTGCCGCTCCAGGGGAATGGGACCACGGCATCATGTTTGTTGAACGCGAAGCCTCCGTTGGCGAACCGACTTCGCAGGAGCGCCGCAACATCCAGCAGAGCGATAAGCGCATTCTGGGCAATGTCGTGCAATGCGACGGCGCGCGCGCCACCATCAGTGCCCATGCGGAAGACACCGAAGGCGCAGTCACCGGCCTGTGGACCGTCGGCAAGATGATCTCCATCAATCTCGGTTCGACAAGAACGGTCGGTCTTGTCTATGCCATCGGCAAATCGGACCTTGCCTGGAACCACGAAGGGCAGAATCCGATCGAGGTCAGCGTCGAACTGGTCGGCGAGGTACGCGACGGCGCCGAGCCCGGCGCCAAGCCGGTGTTCGACCGCGGCATCACCACTTATCCGCATATCGGCGCCATTGCCCACAGCATCCGCAGCCGCGACCTGCAGGCGGTCTACGATCTGGCCGGGCGCCATTCGGTGACCATCGGCACGCTGTCGCAGGATGAGTCGATCGATGCCCACATCGCCATCGACGACACGCTGGCGCGTCATTTCGCCATCGTCGGCACCACCGGCGTCGGCAAATCGACGGCGGTGTCGCTGCTGTTGCGCAAAACGATCGAGGCGCGCCCCGACCTGCGCGTGCTCATCCTCGACCCGCACAACGAGTTCGCCGGCTCGCTGCCGGAATATTGCGTCAAGGTCGATTCCAAGACACTCGACCTGCCGTTCTGGATGTTCAGGCTGGAGGAATTCGCCGAAGTGCTGTTTCGCGGCCGCGAGACGGTGCCCGAGGAAGTGGATGTCCTGCGCGATCTGATCCCGGCCGCCAAGAACCTTTATCGCAACCCGAATTCCGGCACCTATGTCAGGCGCGGCAGCGACGCGCTGACGGCGGACACGCCGGTGCCCTACCGCATGGCCGATCTCATCAAGCAGATCGACGAGCGCATGGGCCTGCTCGAAAGCAAGAACGACCGCCCGATCCTGAAATCGCTGAAAACGCGCATCGAATCGGCGGCGGCCGACCCGCGCTACCGCTTCATGTTCAATTCGCGGCTGATCGAGGACACCATCCACGAAACGATCGGCAACATTTTCCGCGTCCCCAGCCATGGCCGCCCGGTCACCTGCTTCGAGATGGCGGGCATGCCTTCGGAAGTCGTCAATTCGGTCTGCTCGGTGCTGGCGCGCCTGGCCTTCGACCTGGCCTTGTGGAGCGAGGGCCGGCTGAGGCTGCTGCTGCTTTGCGAGGAAGCCCACCGCTATATGCCGGCCGATCCGCGTCTCGGCTTCGCGCCGACCCGCCACGCGCTGTCGCGTATCGCCAAGGAAGGCCGCAAATATGGCTGTTATCTCGGCGTCGTCACCCAGCGCCCGGGCGAGCTCGACCCGACCATCCTGTCGCAATGCTCTACCTTTTTCGCCATGCGCCTCGCGAATGAACAGGACCAGGCGATCATCCGCTCGGCGATCGCCGACTCCTCGGCCTCGACGCTGGCTTTCCTGTCCTCGATGGGGCAACGCGAAGCCATCGCTTTCGGCGAAGGCGTGGCGACGACCATGCGGCTGAAATTCGAGAAGCTGCCGCAACAATTCATCCCCGGCACCGCGAAAGGCGAGCAGGTCGAGCCCTCCGTGGATGGCAGCGACGTCGATCTGGCCATGATCGTCGAGCGGCTTCGCAACGTGCCGAAGCCGCAGCAGTCCATGGCTTTCGCCGAGACCGTGGACTCGACCCGCCAGGCCGGCGACCCGGACTACAAGAAGCCGGCCAACGCCCCGCGCGTGCAGCCGGACGACGACTTCGACACTCGCTACGGCCTGAAGCCCTCGACCTTCGGCATGCGCCAGCTCAACGACTGAGTTTCCGCTCTGCCTGAAGCCCCGCTTGAATGGGTAAATCTCGTCAGGAAATTCGTCAGGCTGAGTCGGCTGGAGCCGTTTTCGAGAACCGGAGCGGAGCGGACATTTGGGTCCGTGAGCACCGGAAGCGCAGAAAGCGCCTCCAGACGGCCAGCCTCACGAATTTGATGATGAGATTTTAGGCGCAGACGCGGTTGCGGCCCTGCTTCTTCGCCTCATAGAGCTGGCGGTCGGCGCGGCGGTAGAAATCCTCCGCGCTCTCCTTGTGGTCCCAGACGGCAAGGCCGACGCTGGTGGTGACCTTCAGCCGCACATTGCCCGACATGATCGACATGTTGGCGATCGCCTTGCGGATGCGTTCGGCGAACCTGGCGAGCAATTCGACATCCATATTGGGGGTGACGACGGCAAATTCCTCGCCGCCCAGCCGCGCCACCACATCGTGATAACGCGTCATGCCCCTCAGACACGCGGCGACGGCCCTCAACACCTCGTCGCCGACGTCATGGCCATGCGTGTCGTTGACCTGTTTGAAATGATCGAGATCGAGGATCATCAGTCCGACCGGCCTGTCGATCCGGCGAAATTCGTGGAGATATTCGCGCAGCGCATCGTCGAAATAGCGGCGGTTCTGCATTCCGGTAAGACCGTCGGTGAGCGCCGCCTGCTCGAGCGTCTGCGAACGGGCGCTGAGCGAAACCGTCATGGCCCTGAGCTTGCCCTCTTCCCGCACCTGGCCGCGGATCAGCGGGTAGATGAAGAAGGTGCCGAAGAACAGCGCGGTCGCCAGCAGCGCCCCGGTGACGAACAGCAGTTTGTTGAGATAGACGATTTTGTCGACGCGCGATGCGGTATCGAGGTCGGCGGCGATGTCCTGCAATTGGCCATAGGCGTGGAAGGTCACCAGGCCTGCGGCCAGGATCACGAAAATAAAGACAAAAAATGCGGATTCCGCCTTATGGAAACGCATCTACTCCCCGCGGCACTACAAGCCTCGAGGTTATGGCATGGCGGACCTTACGGACAGTTAACCCGGACAACCTTGGCGAGAATTAGAGCCAGGGATTTTAAGGTGCTGATTGAAAAAGCTTTTCGTCAGTCCGGGAGCGTCGGTTCGTCGCCCGGCCGCAGCCTGCGCCACTCCGCGCCCAGTTGGTGCCTGAACCAGGTCGACTGGCGCTTGGCATACTGCCGGGTCGCGATCTTTGCGCGTTCGATGGCTTCGGGAAAACCCGACTGTCCGGCCATTGCCGCTTGCAGCTCGCGCACGCCAATCGCTTTCATCGCCGGCAGATCCGCGTCGAGGCCGAGCGCGATGAGCCGGCGCACTTCGTCGAGCGCGCCTTTGTCGAGCATCTGGTCGAAACGCGCCTCGATGCGCCGCACCAGTTGCTGCCGGTCCGGCTCGATGACCAGGAAACGCGCGCTGTCGCGATCGATCAGCGGCCGGCCGCGCGCCGCCTGCCATTCCAGGATCGAGCGCCCCGAAGCGTCGAGCACCTCGAGTGCCCGCACGATACGCTGGCCATCGGTCGGCCTGAGCTGCATGGCGACGGTCGAATCCTCACGCATCAACAGGCGATGCAGCCTTTCGGCCCCTTGTTCCTTGAGCTCGTAGCGCCAGCGCTCGCGGACGGAGGCCGGAATGTCCGGCATGTCCGAGATGCCTTCGGCCAGCGCGCGGAAATAGAGCCCGGTGCCGCCGACGAAAACGACCGGTCGGCCCGACAGCACGCCGTCTTCTATCAGCTTCGTGACGTCGCGCAGCCAGGCGCCGGTGGAATAGGCCGTGGAGGGATGGACATGGCCGTAAAGGAAATGCGGCGCGCGTGCCATTTCAGCGGCGCTTGGCCGCGCCGTCAGGACATCGAGCACCGAATAGCCCTGCATGGAATCGGTGTTGACGATGACGCCGCCGTCGCGTTCGGCGAGATCGAGCGCCAGCGCCGACTTGCCGCTGGCTGTCGGCCCGGCTATCAGGATCGCGTTCTTGACGCGGCCTTCGCCCGCCTGCCTGCCGGAATGTTCGATGCCGCTGATCGCCACTTTAGTATCCCGTCCAGAAGCCCGCGCCGTGCCGGCCTCGCTTGCGAATATGGCCTTGCGGGCCGCCGGCGCAAGCGCCGTTGATTGGCTGGCCGCGGACATTGCCTGCGATCTCGTTTTGCCGCGGACGCCCGATATCGGCGAAATGACCGCCAATCTGCGCGCCGCATTGGCTTCCGAGCCGGTCGACGTCATCGTCCAACCGGCCGAAGGCAGGCGCAAGAAGATACTGCTTGCCGATATGGACTCGACCATGATCGACCAGGAATGCATCGACGAGCTTGCCGACGAAATCGGCGTCAAGGATCATGTGGCGGCGATCACCGCGCGCTCGATGAATGGCGAGATCGCCTTCGAGCCCGCCTTGCGCGAGCGCGTCGCCCTGCTGAGGGGCCTCGATACCGCCGTGGTCGACCGCATCATCGCCAATCGGCTGACGCTCGCCTCCGGCGGCCGCGCGCTGGTGCAAACGATGCGTGCCCATGGCGCCTGGACGGCGCTGGTCTCCGGCGGCTTCGACGTCTTCACCAGCCGCATCGCCGCCATGCTGGGCTTCCAGGAAAACCGCGCCAACCGCCTGATCGAGAAAGACGGCACGTTCACCGGCATGGTGGCCGAGCCGATCCTCGGCCGCGCCGCCAAGGCCGAAGCGCTGCTCGACATCGCGAAGAGGCTCGGACTGACCACCGAGGACGCGATTGCGGTTGGGGACGGCGCCAACGACCTCGATATGATCCGTCTTGCCGGCACTGGCATCGCGCTTCACGCCAAGCCGACGGTGGCCGAGCAGGCCCGCATCCGCATCGATCACGGCGATCTGACCGCGCTGCTCTATCTCCAGGGCTATCGCCGGGATGAATTCGTCTTGTGAGGTCTCCAATGACGCCGATACGCACCGAGCGTCTCATCCTGCGCAATTGGGAAGAGCGCGACCGCGCGCTTTTCCATCGCATCAACTCCGACGAGCGCGTGATGGAATTCTTCCCGTTCCGCCGCGACCGTGCCGCGGCGGATGCCAAGATGGACGAGGTCCGCGCCTGGATCGATGAGGATGGCTACGGCTTCGCCGCGGCCGAGATTGCCGCGACCGGCGAATGCATCGGCTTTGTCGGTTTGTCCGGAACGGAAGACATCGACGTGCTGGCGCCCGGCACCATCGAGATCGGCTGGCGGCTGGCACCCGAATTCTGGGGCAAGGGCTACGTCACCGAGGCGTCGGAAGCTTGGCTCGCCTATGGCTTCGGAACGCTTGGCGTCGGCGAAATCGTGTCGTTCGCGGTTGCTGACAATCATCGCTCCATCGCTGTCATGAAGCGGCTCGGCATGCGAGTCGATCCCGCCGCCGATTTCGACCATCCCGCCGTCCCCGATAGCCATCCGCATCTCAAGCGGCATGTCATGTACAGGCTGTCGCGCGAGGATTGGCAGGCACGGCGTATCTGATCAATGCCTCTCAGAAGGACGTTCGTCTCCGGACTGTGGCGGACCATCCGGGACCCGATCGAGAATCCTGGCAAAATCCGCGCCGGATGCATTGCCCGCCCGTCGGCGTAGGAAATCGGCCGCAGTCTCCATGGCACCGATCTTTTGTGCCACGGCCGAGGCGATCCACTGATTGAGCGAGACACCGTCCGCTTTTGCCAGGCGCGCCGCCGCTTCCTTGACCGAGAGGGGCAGCTTCAAAGGATATGTTGCCTTGCTCATGTTCGTGTTCCTTCCAGCAACTCGGCCGGGCCGATGACCGGAACGCCGAAGCGAGCTTCGGCGGTCGAGAAGTCTCGGCGGTTGTACGTGACCAGCGCATCTGCCCTGCCATTGACGGCCGCCCCCAGCACCATTTCATCCTTCGGATCGGCCAACTGCGGACGCCAGAGAAAGTGCAGCTCGACAGGCTCCGCCAAGGCAGCAAAGCCGGCCAGCAAGCGATCTAGCTCAACAGCTGACAGGCGATGGATGGCCGCTTGCTCCGGTCGTGACAGTACTGCTTCATACTCAAGAAACAGTGCTGTCGTCACCAACGGCCAACATGCCTTTCAGCGATCAACCGCAAGACCGCAAACGAAGCTCCCGGACTCAATCCATCCGGATCGTCACGAAGCGCAGTTCGCCGGTCTTCGAAGCCAGCATCAAGAGCGCGTTCTTGCGGCCCTGCTCCTTCAGCGCGCCGATCCGGTCCATCACATCCTTCGGCGTGCCGACCGATTCCTGCGCGATCTCGGTGATCACCTCGCCAGGCTGGATGCCGCGCTCGGCCGCCGCCGAATTCTTGGCGACATCGGTGATGACCACGCCGGACACGTCCGCCGCGATGCCGAACTTCTGCCGCGTCTGGTCGTTGAGCTCGCCGACCGTCATGCCGAGCACCGAAGCCGTCGATACCGGAGGCGTCGCCTTGTCGCCCTTGTCCTGGTCGGTGTTGCCGTTCTCGCCGCTGGCCAGCTTCTCACTGTCCTCGAGCCGTCCGAGCGTCACCTTGACGGTCTGCTCGACGCCCTTGCGCACGATGACGACGTCGACCGCCTTGCCGACCGGGCTTTCGGCCACGACACGCGGCAGGTCGCGCATTTCGTGGATGTCCTTGCCGTCGAACTTGATGATGACGTCGCCGGCCTGCACCGAACCGTTGTCGACCGGCCCGCCCTTGATGACGCCGGCCACCAGCGCACCCTTGGCGGTTGCCATGCCGAGGCTTTCGGCGATGTCGTCCGTCACCGGCTGGATGCGCACGCCGAGCCAGCCGCGCCGCGTCTCGCCATACTGGCGAAGCTGGTCGACGACGCCGGCGGCAAGCTGCGAGGGGATGGAGAAACCGATGCCGATCGACCCGCCCGACGGCGAGATGATCGCCGTGTTGATGCCGATGACTTCGCCCTCGGCGTCGAACAGCGGGCCGCCGGAATTGCCGCGGTTGATGGCGGCGTCGGTCTGGATGAAATCGTCATAGGGGCCGGAATTGATGTCGCGGTTGCGCGCCGAGACGATGCCGACCGTGACCGTGCCGCCCAGGCCGAACGGATTGCCGATCGCCATCACCCAGTCGCCCACGCGCATCTTGGTGGAATCGCCGAATTTCACCGCCGTCAGCTTGTGTCCCTTGGGGTCGACCTTCAGCACCGCGACATCGGTCTTGGTGTCGGTGCCGACCAGCGTCGCCTTCAGCGTGATGCCGTCGGAGAAATTGACTTCGATATCGTCGGCATCGGCGATGACATGGTTGTTGGTCACGACGATGCCCTGTTCGGCGTCGATGACGAAGCCGGAGCCGAGCGACTGCACTTTCTGCGCGGCACCACCCTTGTCGCCGCCACGGTTCTTGAAGAAATCGTCGAAGAAGTCCTGGAACGGCGAGCCCTCTGGCAGCTGCGGCATCGGCACCGCGCCCGGCCCTTCCGTGCCTTTCACCGTCTGCGAGGTCGAGATGTTGACCACCGCGCCAAGCAGGCGCTCGGCCAGATCGGCGACCGAAGGCGGTCCGTCGGAGGCGATCGTCGGCGTGACGAAGGACGGAACGGCAACAATGCCGACTGCGAATGCCGTGGCGCCGGCGAAGAAGGTGCGCCGCGCCGCGCGCAACAGGGTGTCGGATATCATCGTGGCCTCCCGGTGTTTCAGAAAAGGAACGACGCATCCGCAAAGGCGCCTGTCCGATTCATGTTGGCAAAAAATAAGGCACGTTTGCGGCTATAGCTATCGGCGGAAGATAAATCGTCAATCGCTTCGGCACCAAGGAATTTCATCAACCGCGGACCAGCCAGACGATGCCGACGCCGATGGCGATCGCCGCCAGCCCGCCGATCCGCAGCACATTTTCCGGCACCGACAGCACTTCAGTAGCGAGTTTCCGGGCCAAAGCCGGAAACCCTCCATAGACCAGCCCTTCGATCACGAGGACCAGGCCGATTGCCGCTAGAAAATCCTGCACCGCCCGCTACTGGGCGGTGCCGGGTTGCGTTGCAGGTGGCGTCGCAGGCGCGGCAGGTCCCGGCCCGGGCTTGCTGTCCGGATCGCGGAAGTAGCGGAAGAACTCGGATTCGGGCGAGAGCACCATCGTCGTTCCGGTGTTGTCCAACGCCGTGCCGTAGGCGTTCATCGAGCGATAGAAGTCGAAGAAGGCCGGATCGCGCTTATAGGCGTCGGCGAAGGTCGCGCTGCGCTGCGCCTCGCCCTCGCCGCGCAGGATTTCCGATTCCTTCTGCGCCTCGGCGACGATCTCGACGACCTCGCGGTCGGCTCGCGCCCTGATGCGCTGCGCCGCCTCGTTGCCGCGCGCTCTCAGACGCTCGGCTTCCGCCAGGCGCTCGGCCTTCATGCGGTCATAGGTCTGCTGCGAGACCTCCGCCGTCAGATCGGTCCGGCGGATGCGCACGTCCTCGATGTCGAGGCCGAGCGAGGTCGCGTCGGGACGAAGCTGATCGCGCACCTCGCGCATCATATTGCCGCGCTCTTCCGAAAGAGCGGCTTCGAAGTCGCGCAGGCCGTAGACACGGCGCAGCGCCGCGTCGAGACGCGTCCTCAGGCGGGCTTCGGCCAGTTCGACCTGACCGGACACCGCTGCGCGGAAGGTGCGCGGATCCGAGATGCGGTAGGCGATGAAGGCATCGACCTCGTAGAACTTGCCGCCCGAGACCTGGACGCGGATGTTGTCGAGGTCGAAGCGCATCACCCGCTTCTCGACCATTTGCACGCTGTCGGCATCGAAGAAGGCGAACGGCGCCTTGAAGTAGATGCCGGGCTCGCTCTTGACGTCGATGATCTCGCCGAACCTGAGCACGATGGCTTGCTGGCCGGCATTGACCACGAACACCGACGAATAGAGCAGGAACAGAAGGACGGCCGCGATCACGGCGATGATGGGAAGACGATTGGCCATCACTGGTTACCTCCCGTCGTGACACCACCCATAGGGGCCGGCGCCGGCTGTGCTTTCGGCTGCAATGCCGGCAGCGGCAGGTAAGGCAGCACGCCCTGGCCGTTGCCCTGTTCGACGACGACCTTGTTCGAGTCCTTCAGGATCTTCTCCATGGTTTCGAGATAAAGGCGCTTGCGCGTGACGTCGGGCGCCTTGGCGTACTCGTTGTAGACGGAGATGAAGCGCTGCGCCTCGCCTTCCGCCTCCTGCACGACGCGGTTCTTGTAGGCGGCGGCGTCCTCGCGGACCTGCGCCGCCTGGCCGCGCGCCTGGCCGAGCTTCTGGTTGGAATACTGGTTGGCCTGCTCGACGAACTTGTCCTCGTCCTGCTCGGCGCGCTGCACCTCGTCGAACGCGTCGGCCACCTCACGCGGTGGTGCCGCGTCCTCGATCGAGACTGCGTTGACCTGGAGACCGGTCTTGTAGCCGTCGAGCGTGCCCTGGATGATCTCGCGCACCCCGGTTGCGATGCCCTGGCGGTCGTCGCGGAAGATGTCCTGCGCCGGCCGCCGGCCGACGACTTCGCGCATGGCGCTCTCGGCGACCTGGGTCAGCATGCCGTCGGGATCAGAGACATCGAACAGATAGGCTTTGGGATCGGAGACCTGGTAGGCCACCGAGAACTGCACGTTGACGATGTTCTGGTCGCCCGAGAGCATCAGCCCGGAGCCGCTGCTCGAGCCGCCGCCGATGCTGACGAGCTGCTCGGAGATCTTTGCGGTCTCGACCGTTTCGATCGGCCACCAGTGGAAATGCAGGCCTGGCTGCGAAAGCTCGGTCTTCGGCTGGCCGAAGCGCAGTTCGACCGCAACTTCGTCGGGCTGCACGGTGTAGATCGCCTTGAAGGCCCACAGCACGATGAGGGCCAGCGCGATCAGCCCGAGCACGGCCGGGCTGGCGCCGCCGCCTCCCGGAAGCGCGCGCCGCAGCCTGTCCTGGCCGCGGCGGATGATATCCTCAAGATCGGGGGGCGAACCCTGCGGGCCGCTTGGCCCTTTCGGTCCCTGCCCCCAGGGCCCTTGATTGCCGCCGCCGCCCCATGGGCCGCCGCCACCGCTCTTGTCGTTCCAGGGCATGAATGTCCTTTCGCTCCGGTTCCCTCAGGCCTTGCGGCGCAATCCTAACGCATGACCCGGAAAACCCATATCGGTTTTCGAAAAGGAATCATGCGCCAAAATCAAAGTATTACGTCGGCCTCTTGCGCGTATGGTTGGACGCTGTACCGCTGCAACACCGTTCTTCTATAGGGACGCCTTGACCCGCTTTCAACGCGATGTGTCGTCGTCTCCGTGCGATTTGGATCGGTAGCGACCCTTTGTCGTCGTCAACGATCGTCGCGTCGGCGCTCGTAAACCGTGTAACGCGTGGCGTGGCTGTCCTTCTCGCCGGCGGGAAAGTCCTCGGCGCTGACGACTTGCCAGACATTTGGGTCGATAGGCGGGAAATGCGCGTCGCCATCGACGCTGGCCAGCACATGCGTCACATGCAGCCGGTCGGCGAGCGGCAAAGCCTGGGCGTAAATCTCGCCGCCACCGACCACGCAGATCTCCTGCGCGCCCGCCATGCAGCGGCCGCGCACCCTGGCCAGCGCGATCGCGTCATCCAGCGAGTGGGCCACCTCGATGCCCTCGGCCCGCCAGGTTTTGTCGCGCGTCACCACGATGTTGAGACGGCCGGGCAGCGGCCGGCCGATGCCTTCATAGGTCTTGCGGCCCATGATGATCGGCTTGCCCATCGTGTCGGCCTTGAACCGCTTGAGATCGGTGGAAAGCCGCCACGGCAGGCCGCCTTCGCGTCCGATCACGCCGTTTTCGGCGATGGCGACATAGATCGCGATGTCCATCAGCCGCCATTCCCGCCATTATCCGACGGCTCCAGCAGCAGGATGTCGATGTCGCGCTCGGGATAGAAATCCTTTGCGGTGATCTCGAAAGTCGTCGGTCCAACCTTTTTGACATTGTCGCCGCAGAAGGAGACAAGGTTTTTGACGTCGCCCTTGTCGATCGTCAGGTTGAAATTGCCGATATTGCCGGAGGCCCAATTACCCCCCGTGGTCAGGATGTAGGCGATCCGGCTCTCGTAATATTTCGGATAACCATCCGGATTTGCCTTGGCCGCCTTGCGCACCGCATTCTCGAATGCGCCGTCCATGCAATAGCGGGTCTTGTAGGCCGCATACTGGCCCTGGAACTGGCCGTCGGAGAAGAAACTGACCGAGGAAGTGCCGCCCACGCTGGGCTTATAGCGATGCGAAACATGGACTTCCTTGTTGGCCGGGAAGGTCGAGCGCCACCAATAGGTCGAGCGCAATTGCCAGAACGGCGCATAGGCGGTTTTCATGCCCGAGCCGTCATCGGCGGTATCCTCGATGACGATGCCACGGTTTTCCCAATCCTCGGCGACATCCTTGGGCAGCTTCGCCAGCGCCGCCTTGGCGGCGTCGCCGAACGGATAGAGCGGTACGTTCTGCGCCTTGAGGTCCGCGGTGATGTCGATGCCGAGCGCAAACGCCCTTTGCTCGAGCTGCGGCTTCGCGTCGACGCCGTCGATCGTCACCTCGAAGCCGAGGAAATTGTCGCTCTGTGCTTCCGGGATCGCCGGCATCTCGTTCGGATCGCCCTCGATGTCGGGCATCGGGAACGCGACGATGGAGCTGACATCCTTGTCGGTGTTGTTGCGGAACACATAGTCGACCGCCACCTTCTCCGGCGAGATGAAAAGATCCTCGCTCTGCATGGCGACGGCGTCGCTGCGCGACAGGATCAGGCCGCCGGTGCCGAGCTCGGCGACGGAATCATTGGCGAAGGCCGGAGCGGCCATGATTGCCAGCGCTGCGGTCAGTACGGTGCGTAACATGGACCCTTCCTCGACGGCGATACCGGGCGTCTTTTCATCTACCGTTTCAGTGCGCCGTTTCAAAGCCCTTCGTCATCGGGCATCGGGACTTCTGGACACCGCGCCATCGATCGGGCAGGAGAGCGCCATGCGCAAGCTTCTCGTCATCGGCATCGGCGCCGGCAATCCCGACCACATGACTGTACAGGCCATCAACGGCCTGAACCGCGCCGACGTGCTGTTCATTCCCGACAAGGGAACGAAGAAGAACGATCTTGCCGATTTGCGCCGCCAGATATGCGACTGCTTCGTCACCAATCCGAAATCGCGCCGCGTCGAGTTCGATGTGCCGGTTCGGGCCGAGCCGACATCGTCTTACCGGGCAACCGTCGACGACTGGCACGAGGCGATCGCCGAGATCTATGAGGCCTTGATCCGCGACGAGCTTGCCGACGACGGTTGCGGCGCGTTCCTCATCTGGGGCGATCCGTCGCTCTATGACAGCGCGCTGCGTATCCTCGAACGCGTTCGCCTCAGGGGCAATGTCGGTTTCGAGCTCGAAGTCATCCCCGGCATCACCGCGATCCAGGCGCTGGCCGCCGCCCACGCGACCGCGCTCAATCGCATCGGCGATTCGATTCTTGTCACCACCGGCCGGCGGCTGACCGAGGAAGGCCTGGCCGCCAATGCCGGCTCGACCGTGGTCATGCTCGACGGCAAATGCGCCTTCAACACGTTGGCGGACCAGGACGTCCTCATCCAGTGGGGCGCCTACCTCGGCACACCGGATGAGATCGTCATTTCCGGCCGGCTGGGCGATGTCAGCGCCGAAATCGAAAGGGTTCGCGAGCAAGCCCGGCGAAAGAAGGGCTGGATCATGGACACCTATCTGCTGAGGAAGCCAGGAGATTAGGCAGTAGGCAGTAGGGAATAGGCAGTAAGATAATGGAGGCGATAGGGGCCTCGATTTCGAGCATCCAGGACATCATACCCCTACTGCCTACTGCCTACTGCCTACTGCCTACTGCCTACTGCCTACTGCCTACTGCCTACTGCCTACTGCCTACTGCCTTGCCTTATCCCGCATCGATCTCCGCCTGCAGGGCCTGCATATGGACTGCGGCGGCCGATGAAGCGGCTCGCTCTATGGCGCGAAACCGGCTGACGACCGCCAAACCCACCGATGTCAGCTGCGCGCCGCCGCCTTTGCGGCCGCCGGTCTGCGCCGCGACCAGCGGCTTGCCGAACACGCGGTTCATGTCTTCGACTAGATCCCAGGCATGCTTGTAGGACATCTCCATGCCGCGCGCCGCGGCCGAGATCGAGCCGAAGGCGGCGATCTGCTCCAGAAGTTCGATCTTGCCCGGGCCGATCCGGCCGTCGGGGTCGAGATTTATCCGCAGGCTGAGCGACGGCATTTCATCTCCTCGGCTTCCACGGCGCGACAATAGTCTCTATGCGAAGCAAGCGCTATTCCAAATATACATAGCGACATGATCGAGATCCTCAAACGTCGGCTTCGGCCGGCAGGCCGGCACCGGTGTTTGCGCGATCGAAGCTCACCGTCTTGATGACCGCAAAGACCTGCCTTCCCAGCTTGAGACCAAGCGCCTGCCGCGATTGTTCCGTGATCCGCGCGATCACAACCGCGCCGTGGCAATCGATGCCGATTTCGACCTCGGGTCCCTCGCCGGGCTTCATGCTGACGATTGTTCCCTCCAGGATATTGAGCGCGCTGAGTCCGGCAGGTTTCTCGATGGCGACCATCACGTCGCGGGCGCGGACGCGTATGCGAACCGAAGCACCGGCCGGCCGCGCCAGTTTCGGCACGCGGATCTCGCCGGCCTGCGAGGCAAGCACCGTCATGCCGAAAGCGTCGTCGTGGCGCAAGACCTTGGTGTCGAGCACCGCTCCGCCCTCGCCGCGTTCCTCCGCCGGCAACAGGTCGAGCCGCCGCATGATCGCCTCTGTCGGGCCCGCGGCCGCAACCTTGCCCTGCGAAAGCACCATGACGTCGCTCGCCAGCCGCGCCACCTCGGCGACGGAATGGCTGACATAGACGATCGGGATCTTCGTCTCGTCGCGCAACCGCTCGATATAGGGGAGGATCTCGGCCTTGCGCGCCTCGTCGAGCGAGGCGAGCGGTTCGTCCATCAGAAGCATTTTCGGGCTGGCAAGCAGCGCGCGGCCGATCGCGATCCGCTGCCTTTCGCCGCCCGACAGTTTCGCCGGCCGCCGGTCGAGCAGGTGACCGATGCCGAGCAGGTCGACCACCGCGTCCATCCTGGCGTAGCGCTCGGAAGCCGGCGTGAACCAGCGGCCGTAGCGCAGATTGCCGGCGACGCTCATATGCGGGAACAGCCGCGCATCCTGGAACACCATGCCGATCCGCCGCTTGTGCATCGGCACGAAGATGCGCGCGGCGGTGTCGACCAGCACCTTGCCGTCGACCGAGATACGGCCTTTGTCCGGACGGATCAGACCCGCAATCAGATTGATCAGCGTCGACTTGCCCGAACCGGACGGCCCGAACAGCGCCGTCAGCCGGCCGGCGCTCTCGAAACGCGCCTCCACGGCGAAATCGGCGAGCCGATGCTGGATATCGACGGAGAGCGTCATTCGATGTCCATTCGCCGGCCGACCCGCCGCGCCAACACTTCCGAAGCGACCAGCGCGACCATCGAGATGACGATCGAGATCAGCGTCAGCCTGAGCGCCCCTTCATCGCCGCCCGGCACCTGTGTGAAGGTGTAGATCGCCGAGGGCAGCGTCTGCGTTTCGTTGGGGATGTTGGAGACGAAGGTGATGGTGGCGCCGAATTCGCCCATCGCCTTGGCGAAGGAAAGGACCGCGCCTGCGATCACGCCGGGCAGGATCAGCGGCAGCGTGATGGTGGCGAACACCCAGAGCGGATCGGCGCCGAGCGTGCCGGCCGCCGCCTCGATTCTGCGGTCGACAGCCTCGATCGAGAGCCGGATGGCCCGCACCATCAGCGGAAAGCCCATCACCCCGCAGGCCAATGCCGCGCCCGTCCAGCGGAACGAGAAGACGATGCCGAAATGCTCGGCAAGGAAGGCGCCGGCCGGGCCACGCCGGCCGAAGGTGAGCAAGAGCAGATAGCCGGTCACCACCGGCGGCAGGATCAGCGGCAGATGCACCAGCCCGTTGAGCAGGGTCTTGCCCCAGAAACGCCCCCGCGCGAGCAGGAGCGCGAGCAGGATGCCGGGCGGCAGGCTGGCGAGCATCGCCACCGTGGCCACCTTGATCGACAGCCGGACCGCATTCCATTCGTCGGGAGTGAGGTCCAGCAGCCAATTCATAGCTATGTCTGCGCGGTCTTTCTCAGTTGCTCGGCGCGAGCACCGTAAAACCCTGCTCCTTGAAGAGCTCGGCGGCCTTGGCCGACTCGACGCATTTCAGGAAGGCAGCCGTATCCTTCTCCTTCGAATCCGCGGTCTGGGCAATCGGGTAGACGATCGGCGGATGCGAATCTTCCGGGAAGGTGCCGACGACCTTGACGCCCTTTTCGGCATGCGCGTCGGTGGCATAGACGATGCCCAGCGCCGCCTCGCCCGTCGACACCAGCTTTAGCGCGGCGCGCACATTCTCGGCCTGCGCGACCTTGCCTTCGACCGACGACCAGACGCCCAGCGATTCCAGCGCCGCCTTGCCGTATTTGCCGGCCGGCACGGCTTTGAAATCGCCCATGGCAAGCTTGCCGTCGCCGATCAGCTTGGCGAGGTCGAAGCCCTTCTCGACCTTGGTCTCGACCGTGGAATCCTTCGGCGCCACCAGCACGATCTGGTTGCCGAGCAGCTTCACTTCGGTATCCGGCTTGGTCAGCTTCTTGTCGGAGAGATACTTCATCCAGTCGAGGTCGGCCGAGACGAAAACGTCGGCCGGCGCGCCGCCTTCGATCTGCTTGGCCAGGGCCGAGCTCGCCGCATAGGAAATGGTAGCGGCTTCGCCGACTTCCGGCTCGCAGGCCTTGTTGACCGCGTCGAGCGCGTCCTTGAGGCTCGCCGCGGCAAATACGATCACCTTGTCGTCGGCATGGGCCGCCGGTACCGCCGCCATCAGCATTGTCGCCAGGCCGCCAATAGCTGCCGCCTTCAACCCAAAACCCTTGCCCGTCATGGAATCTCTCCCTGGTTTCAAAATCCGTACGACCCAAAGCCTCGCATCGATATATCCGCATGAACATAACAAGGGAAGGCTTTTCGCCTGCCTTGGCGTTGTGCGCCTGCGTGGTCTCGGCCTACGATGAACGGCGAAGCTTTAAGGAGAGACGCATGAAGATCAGCGCCCGCAACATCCTCAACGGTAAGGTCACCGAGATCGTCAAGGGAGCCACCACCTCGCATGTCAGGATCGACATCGGCGGCGGCGTCATCGTCACCGCCTCGATCACCAACGAAGCGGTCGCCGACCTCGCGCTCGAAAAAGGCAAGCAGGCCTATGCGGTGATCAAGGCCTCGGATGTCATAGTCGGCATCGACTGAGCCGAAGGCTGGCTCATACCGCGATCGGCGCCTTGATGCTCGCATCCGCGAAATAATTCTCAAGCCGGAAATCCTCGAAGCGGAAGGCGAAGAGGTCTTTCACCTCCGGATTGATCCACATCGTTGGTAAGGCTTTGGGCGTGCGCAGCATCTGCTCCTGCGCCTGCTCGAAATGGTTCGAATAAAGATGCGCGTCGCCCAGTGTGTGGACGAAATCGCCGGGCTTCAGCCCGGTCACCTGCGCCACCATCATGGTGAGCAAGGCATAGGAAGCGATGTTGAATGGCACGCCGAGGAAGATATCGGCCGAGCGTTGGTAAAGCTGGCACGAGAGCCTGCCCTCCGAGACATAGAACTGGAACAGGCAGTGGCAGGGCGGCAACGCCATCGCCTCGACTTCGGCCGGATTCCAGGCCGAGACGATCAGCCGGCGCGAGTTAGGATTCCTGCGTATCTCCTTCAAAAGGCCCGCGATCTGGTCGATCGCGCCGCCGTGACCGTCCGGCCATGAGCGCCATTGCTTGCCGTAGACCGGGCCGAGATCGCCATTCTCGTCGGCCCATTCGTCCCAGATGGTCACGCCATGGTCGTTGAGATATTTGATGTTGGTGTCGCCGGCCAGGAACCAGAGAAGTTCGTGGATAATCGATTTCAGATGCAGCTTCTTGGTGGTGGTGACCGGGAAACCGCGCGACAGGTCGAAGCGCATCTGGTAGCCGAACACCGAGCGCGTGCCTGTTCCGGTGCGGTCGCCGCGGTCGGCGCCGTTTTCCAGCACATGCTTCAACAGGTCGAGATATTGGCGCATCGGCTCCGCCTCGATTCGGGTAACAGGCAATCATACCCGACCGACAGCCGATCGAACACCGCAAAGCAGAGTGCGGATGTGGATCGCGCCAAAAAACCCACGGCACCGGCACGGTTTCGTGCCGGCCGCGGGGTGGCTGTGCCTTACAGAGATCCGAGTTTGCCGAGGTCCTTGGCAACCAGATAGTAGAAGGTCACGCGGCTCTTAGTGTTGTCGGCATGCATCGCCTTGCAGGTCTTCTCGATCGACGCATTCGCCTTTGCGGCATCCGCGATGCCGAGCTTCTTGCCGATCCAGTTCTCCCGCACGCGGTCGAGCTCCTTCGGGTCGGTGCAGGACACCAGCGAGGAGTCGCGGTTCCTGAGCGCAATGCCCAGATGCTTGACGATCTTATCGACCGCGTCGGCGCTGGCGCCGGCATCGTATTTCTTCACATCCGCAAGATAGTCGGCCATCAAACTTCCCCTCGTCGGCGCCACCGATCCGATCGGTGAGGGTTGTGGCGCGCTACGCAACCTGTGCGTTAGGTCAGAGACTCCTCACCGGCAGCGAGATTTGATTGAGTGGGCGCGCAAGTCAACCCTTGGCTGCGCAGTTTGGCATAACCGGATAAGCGCCGGTTTGGCCTTTCTTTTTCCGTTATCGATCCCTATATTCGTTTCGTCGGCTTGACCGACTATGGCGATAAACAGGCGATGAAATAAGCCGTTCGGACCCGGGGGCGGTACCCGGCGCCTCCACCAAAAACCGCTCTGGCTGACGGAGCGGCTTTTGCTGGGGGCGAAATAGGATCGACGAAGGTGTAAAGATCGTACTTTTGCCCGGCATTGTACCACCGTCATCGGGCTAAACTTATAGTTGCCAACGACAACTATGCGGAAGCTCGTCTCGCTGCTTAATGCGGCGCGAACGCTTCAAATCAAGCCCTAGCGGTTCGCACTTCTAGGCGGGGTTCGGAGGTACCTGGCAACAGAAACCTCCACCTTCCCCTCTTTTGCTTCTTCCCACCAACCGAACGGCCAAGGCTCGTCCGGCGCTCGATGCGCGGCGCACAGCCTTGCCGCTCATCCTCCATAGACAAGCGATGCGAAACGATTGCGATCGATTCTTCGTGCTGACCGGCGGACCAGGTTCCGGCAAGACCACCTTGATCGAAGCACTGCGGGCCCAGGGCTTCGCGACGGCGCCTGAGGCCGGGCGCGGCATCATCCGCGACCAGATGGCCATCGGCGGCCCTGCCCTTCCCTGGCAGGATCGCGCGCTCTTTGCCGAGCTGATGCTGTCGTGGGAGCTGCGCTCCTGGCACGCCGCGCATGCCGAACCACCGGGCCCGATCTTCTTCGATCGCGGCGCGCCCGACTCGATCGGCTATCTCAAGCTCTGCGGCCTGCCGGTACCGGACCACCTCACAAGCGCTGCGAGGAAATTCCGCTACGCGCGCCGCGTCTTCGTCGCGCCACCCTGGCCGGAGATCTTCACCCAGGACGAGGAGCGCAAGCAGACGCTCGACGAGGCCGGGCGCACATTCCGCTCGGTGACCGGCGTCTATGTGGAGTTCGGTTACGAACTGGTGCCGTTGCCTCTCGCTCCGGTCGAGGAACGGTTGCGCTTCGTCATCGATCAGGCCGGCTTGCAACAGACATGAAAAAGGCCGGGCAAGCCCGACCTTTTCTGTCTTGTCTGTGATTGCCTTACTCCGCCGGCGCCTCGACCGCTTCGCGCTCGCGGCCGAGCGTCAGCTTGGCCAGCGTGAAGGAAATCACCGCGCAGAGCGTGATGCCGGCCACCATCGGCAACGGCGTGCCGTCGAAGAAGATGCCGGCGACGCCCATCGCCAGCGCGCCGATGGCGAAATGCAGCGTGCCCATCAGCGCCGAGGCCGTGCCGGCGATCTCGCCATGCTCTTCCATCGCCAGCACCGAGGTTGTCGGGATGACAAGGCCAAGGAAGCCGTAGCCGACGAAGAGCAGCGCGGCCATCACGTCGAGCCGGTCGACACCCGAGGCCATGATGGCGAACAGCGCCACCATGACCGTGGCATAGCCGGTGACCGCCACCCAGACGACACGCTTCAAACCAAAACGGTCGGCCAACATCCCGGTCAGTTGCGACATGCCGATGAAGGCCACCGCGTTGATCGAGAAGAACACGCTGTATACCGACGGCGACAGGCCGTAATGGTCGATCAGGATGAAGGACGAGCTCGACAGATAGACGAAGAAGCTCGCAATGCCGAAGCCCGCGATCGCCACAAGGCCGAGGAAGTTGCGGTCGCCCATCAGGTAGCGGTAGCCGGCAAGCGCCGTGCCGAAGGACGAGCCGGCGCGCTCTTCGACCGGCCGCGTCTCCTTGAGCGAGGTGGCAAGCAGGATGGTGGCCAAAGCAGCGGCACCCGTCACCGTCCAGAACACGGCGCGCCAGCCGAAACTCTCGATGATCTGGCTGCCGGTCAGCGGCGCCAGGATCGGCGACACCGAGAACACCAGCATCAGAAGCGACATCAGCTTGGCGGCCTCGTTGCCGGTGTGTAGGTCGCGCACGATGGCGCGCGGCACCGCCATGCCGGCGCTGGCGCCAAGACCCTGAAGGAAGCGGAAGGCGATCAGCCACTCGATGGTCGGCGCCATCGCCGAGCCGACGCCGCCGACCATGAACAGCGCAAGGCCGGCATAAAGCGGAGCCTTGCGGCCGACCATGTCGGAGATCGGTCCGACGACGATCTGCCCGAAGCCCATTGACAGGAAGAAGATCAGAAGGCTCATCTGCACGGCGGCTGTGCCGGCATGCAGATCCTGGCCGATCGAAGGCAGCGCGGGGAGATACATATCGATCGCAAACGGGCCGATCGCGGACAACAAGCCGAGCACGACCGCGATGCGGAGGAATTTTGGACTCATGATAAGGCTCTTTTCGGATATGGTTGCCGCCGCGAATATCGGCGTCTGAACCCAGGACGTTCCATCCCGCGGAAATCCGACACCTGAGAGCGAATTCATCCGTCACTAAAGCGAACTTGTTTCGTCTCGGTAGCGCAGACTTCCCGTTATTGTGTCCACAAATTTAGACAGGCTTGTCCAATTCGTCAATCACCGCTATATAGATTTTCATGAAACACGGCATTTCTCCTGACACTTTCCCGCCACGCAGCCACGAGGCCAAGCGGGTGTCGGTGGTGGAGGCTGCTGCTTCGGTTTTTTGTCGGGAAGGCTATGCCGGCGCCAATATCGACCTGATCGCGGCCGAGGCCGGCGTTTCACGCCAGACTGTCTACAACCATCACGGCGATAAGGAAAAGCTCTTCGTCGCCGTCGTGCGCGACCTGACGGAGCGCTGTAATGCCGGCATCTTCGCCACCATCGCCACCTTTCCCGACCAGCCTACGGACCTGGAAGCCGACCTGGTCGCCTTTGCGGTGCGCATGAACCGCAACTGCATCTGCAACCGCGACGGCCGTTTCCTGCGCAAGCTGATCCAGGCCGAAGGCGAGCGCTATCCGGAATTGTTTGCCGAATGGCGCGAACAAGGCCCGGGCCGCACTTGGTCGGCGCTTGCCGCGCGCTTCGCCCGGCTTGCCTTCGCCGGTCACCTGTCGATCGGCGACCCCGACGTCGCGGCGCGTCAGTTCCTCGCCCTCGTCAACGCCGAGCTTCAGATCACTTTCATGCTGGGCGGCTTACCAACCGAGGAAGAGGTGCTGCGCTCCGCCGCCAACGGTGTGCGGACCTTTCTCGGCGCCTTCGCCAGGAAGAAATTGCCGGCCGGCAAACAGGCGGCGCTCGTTCACGCCTGAGCGATCAAATCGCCGACGCCCCTCTTGGCCTCACGGCTTTGCGCCTATATGCGGTTTACGCCGCGCTCAAGCTTGATTACAGCTATGCGGACGATTCAACGGAACCCGACCATCAGATGGCCGACGACCACATCCGCTACGACATTCTGGCCCAGGAGGCTCTGCGCGGCGTCATGCGCAAGGTCCTGGCCGAAGTCGCGCGCACTGGCCTTCCGGGCAATCATCATTTCTTCATCACCTTCCTGACCGGCGCGCCGGGCGTGCGCATCTCGTCCAGGCTGCGCGAGCGCTATCCGGAGCAGATGACCATCGTCATCCAGTTCCAGTATTGGGACCTGAAGGTGACGGATGCCGGCTTCGAGGTCGGACTTTCCTTCTCCGACGTGCCGGAGAAGCTCGAAATCCCCTTCTCGGCCGTGCGCGGCTTCTACGATCCGTCGGTCAATTTCGAGCTCGAATTCGACGTCAAGACGGAGAGCGCCGAAGACGAGGCCGCCGCTCCGGCGCCCGAGCCGGTCGCCGTCGTCCCCGAGAAGAAGCCGGAATCCAAAAAGAAGGCCGCCGAGGCCGAGAAGAAGCCGGCGGTCGCCGAGACCGGCGGCAAGGGCGCCGACGTCGTTTCGCTCGACGCCTTCCGCAAGAAGTAGCCAGCGCCATGGGCGAGGTCGTCAATCTCCGCCAGGCCCGCAAGCAGAAAGCGCGCATCGAGAAAGAACGCCAGGCCGGCGAGAACCGGGCGCTGCACGGCCGCTCGAAGACGGAGCGCGAGCGTGACCGGCTGGCATCGGAAAAGGCCGGGAAATTCGTGGCCGGCCATCGCCGGGAAAAACCCGACGACCCCGGCGAGCGCTGAGTCCCTGCAATGGCCGCGGTCGAAAAACGTTCGGTAACGATCCGCGGTCACCGCACCAGCTTTTCCCTGGAACAGCCTTTTTATGACGATCTCATCGCCATCGCCGCGCAGCGTTCGCTGTCGCTCGCGGCCCTGGTCGCGGAGATCGACGAGACGCGCACCCGCGACGCCAACCTGTCGTCCGCGCTGAGGCTCTATGTGCTGGCCTGGGCGAAGCGCGGCGGCGCGGCGCCGTGATGCCTAAGCCGGATCGCCCACGCTTTGCCCTGCCTTGCGCTTGGCGCCGAAGCTGAGCAGGGCCGACCGGTCGCGCTCCTCCGCCTGCTTTTTCGACCTTACCCGCATCATGTCTTTCCAGCCGATATAGCCGACAAGCCGTTCATCGTCGCGTGAGACGACCGGCAGATGCGAGATATTGGCGTTAAGGAGCTTGTCGGAAAGCGCCTCCAGATATTCGTCCGGATAAGCCAGCGTGATCTTGCTGCCGGCGAGCAATTCGCCGAGCGTCGTGCTGCGATGCTTGCCGGCGCGCCGCCAGCGCAGGATCGCGGGCGGATCGATGACGCCGAGCACATGCCCCTCCCCGTTGACCACCGGGAAGCTCGGGTGCCGCGTGTCCGGCGCGGTCAGGAACGTTGCCGCGCCGTGCAGCGTCATCGTCGCCGGCACGCTCTCGACCTTGGTCGTCATCACTTCCTTGACCCTTGTCAAAGCGAAAGGGTCGACGCGGTATTCGCGCACGAGGTGATGCCCGCGTCGCGCCACTTTTTCGGTCAGGATCGAGCGCTTCATCAACAGCACGGTGACCGCGTGAGCGGTGGCGCAGGCCGCGATCAGCGGCACCAGGACATGCGTGTTGCCGGTGAGCTCGGTGGCGAAGAAAGTCGCGGTCAACGGCGCGCGCATCGTGCCGCCCATGGTCGCGGCCATCGCCAGCAGCGGCCAGAAGCCGGGGCTTGCCTCGGGCAGGATGCCCGAGAGCACCGCTCCCATCGCTCCGCCCATGATGAGCAGCGGCGCCAGCACGCCGCCCGAGGTCCCGGACCCCAGCGCCACCGACCAGATGATGGCCTTCACCACCAGCAGCAGCAGCGCGGCGGTGACGACGGTGCGGCCGTCGAGCATATTGGCGATGTTGTCGTAGCCGACGCCAAGCGCGTGCGGTTCGATCAGGCCGCCGATGCCGACCACCAGGCCGCCGATCATCGGCCACCACATCCAGTGTATCGGCAGCTTCAGGAAGGCGTCCTCGCAGGCATAGACCAGTTGCGTCAGCAGGCCCGAAAGCAGCCCGGCGGCAATGCCCACCAGCACCCAGCCGCCCAATCCTGCAATCGATGCCTCCATGCTGCCCGAGAACGGAAAGATCGGACCCGGCATGTGCAGCAAGCTGCGCTCGACTTCCGCGACGATCGCGGCGACGGCGACAGGGATGAAGCTGCGCGGCGTCCATTCGAACAGGAGCAATTCGACGGCGAGCATGATGGCGGCGATCGGCGTGCCGAAAACGGTCGTCATGCCGGCCGCCGCACCCGCCACCAGCAGCGTCTTGCGCTCATTGTCGCTGACCGGCAGCATCTGCGCGATCAGCGAGCCGATGGCGCCGCCGGTCATGATGATCGGGCCTTCGGCGCCGAACGGTCCGCCCGACCCGATCGAGATCGCCGAAGACAGCGGTTTCAGCACCGCGACCTTGGCGTCGAGCCGCGAGCGCCCGAGCAGGATCGCCTCGATGGCCTCGGGAATGCCGTGGCCGCGGATCTTCTCGCTGCCGAAGCGCGCCATCAGGCCGATGATCAGCGCGCCGATCACCGGGACGATCACGGCGGCATAGCCCAGCGGCGAGTCCTCGAGCTTGAGTTCGGCCAGTGAGAACTGGCCGAAATAGGCGATGTTGGTGGCAAGACGGATGAGCTGCAGAAGTGCGATGCCGGCGAAGAGCCCAGCGGTCGCCACCACGACGGCAATGGCCGCGATCAGCAGAACACGCGGATCGGTCGTGAAGTCGCGGAGATTGCCGTTGCCGGCGTGAGCAGGTTTCATTCTGGGAGCCTGAACTTTCTGGCGGCGCGAAGGCCGTCCGGTTTCAGGCGGCCTCATATCGTAATACGATATAAATCTGCAAGGCTGTTTTCAATCGCTGCACCGCGTCATTTTGGACAGGGATCGCGACGGCCAGTTGAGCTTTTGCGGGAAAAGACCATAAGTCGGGAAATGACGCCGCCGAAACCACGCCCCGCCATCAGCCAGGCCGACTACCAGCGGCTGTCGCAGTTCCGTTATCTGATCCGCCGCTTTCTCGAATTCAGCCAGGTCCAGGCGAACGAGGCGGGCCTCACGCCGCGCCAGCACCAGGCGCTGCTGGCGATCAAGGGATTTCCCGGCGGCGGACCGGTGACGGTGGGCGAGCTTGCCGAGCGGCTGCGCATCCGCCACCACAGCGCGGTGGAACTGGTGAACCGCCTTGCGGAGGCAGGCCTGGTGATACGCGATCAGGACAAGAGCGATCACCGCCGCGTCTTGCTGCAGCTTACCCCTTTGGCCGACGATCGCCTGGCCGACTTGTCGGCCGCGCATCTCGACGAGCTTTCGCGCATCGAACCGATGCTGCGGCGCCTGCTCTCGCGCCAGGAACAGCCTAGGCGCGGAGGCTAATTCGCTATGTGACGCGAAGCTCAACCGCCGTCGAGCGACTTCAACAGATTGTCGATCGTGAACGGGTTGGCCTTCGGCTTCGCCGGCGCTGAAGTCGAACCATCATTGACGCCGGGCAGCGCCCCCTCGGCCTTCGGCGTTTGCGCGGCCGCCTTGCGTGCTGCTTCCAGCTTCGCCTGCTCGGCCTTCTTGCGATCGGCCTGTGCCTTGGCCGCCTCGTCCGCGGCCCGCTGCTCGGCCTCGGCCTTCGCCTGTGCATCGGCCTTGGCCTTGGCGTCCGCTTCGGCCTGCGCCTTGGCGTCGGCTTCCGCCTTCACCCTGGCCTCTTCGTCGGCCCTGGCTTTTGCTTCAGCTTCAGCCTTTGCCTGCGCTTCAGCCTGTGCCTGTGCCTGCGCTTGCGCTTCGGCTTTCGCCCTGGCTTCCGCCTCGGCCTTCTGCCGCGCCTCTTCCTCTTGCCGGCGCAACTCTTCGGCCGCGTTGTCGCGCTCCGTCTGCAGCGAGGCGTAATAGCGCACCTCGCGCCGCAGCCGCTGCTTCTCCAAGAGCGCCGCCTGCATCGCCTCGACCCGTTGCTGTTCCTTCTCCAGCGCGCGCTGCGTCAGGAACTGCGCCAGAGGGCCGCTGTCGAACTGGGGCGCGGTCGCCCCGAGCGGACCGGCCAGGCTGAAATTGACGGCCGGTTCGGAACCGACCAGCGCCTCGTCGCCAGCGTGGTAGGTCAGCGCCCCTTTTGCCGTGACGGTGCTTGTGTTGAGATCGGCCGTCACGTCGGCGGACAAGGTCGCGCCGGGATTGTCGAGGCTGATCGGCGGCGCCCGCAACGTGCCGTTGGCGACGGTGAAGGCCACATCGGTATCGCCGGCGGCGAAGCTGCCCTCCCCGGCGATCTGGGGCGCGAACTCCGCCGTCTTGGCCGTGTCGATGTCGCGTCCGATCGCGTCGGCCTTGGCGATCATGGCGGCAAAGCCGCCCGGATTGATGCCGTCCACTTTCAATCCCTTCAGCGCCGCTGTGCCGGATCCGGACAAGGCCGCAATCATGGCGTCGACGGATTTGCCGCTGGTCGACAGCGCCGTCGAAAGATCGCCGCTGCCGCCGATACCGGCGCCGGGCAGAACCGCGGAAAGATCGCTGCCGGCCAGCCTCATCTGGCCGGAGAACAGGCCGGTGCCCTCCGTGTTCTTCAGGTCGAACAGGCCGGTCAGGTCGCCGCCGTAGAGCTTCGCCTTGAGGTCGGAGACGTGGATGCCTTCGCGGTCGAGCTTCAGGGAGAATGAAGCGTCATGCGCCGTGGCGAAGGGCCCGACGGCGAGCGCCGACGTGTTGAGATCGAGATCCGCGTTGAACGGCAGCGTCGACTTCTGGCTGAACGGCGTCGTCGGCCAGCCGCCCTTGGCGGGGGCGAAAGACTGGTCGCCGAACAGCGAGACCGCCAGCGGATCGAGGTCGAGCTCGTCGAGCGCCAGCGCCCCGGCAAGATGCGGCAGCCCATCCTTGGCGTCGTCGATGTTGACGTCGCCGGAAACCGCCGCCTTGTTGATCGAACCGATAAGACCGCTCAGCACCAAGAGCCCATTGCCGAAATCGGCATCGGCCGCCAGCGACGTTGCCGTCCCGGTTCCCATGCCGGGCAGGCCTACGCCCGTCGTCATCAGCCACGGCTCGATATCGGCGGCATCGAGACTGACCTTGCCCTTGGCGGTCGGGCCTTGCGCCGTCGAGGCGACTGTTCCGTCGAAGCCTGCCCTGAAATCATCGGCCGTCAGGTTGAAGCTGGTCGCGAGACCGCCGGCAACCGAGCCCTTCGCCGAGACGTCGGTGTTGGCGTGGCCGAGCATGCCGAGCGGCAGCGCAGGCAGGCCGTAAAGCGCAAGCAGCGTGGTGGCGTTGTCGTTGCGGGCGTTGAAGGTGATCGACACCGGCGCCTCGGAGAGCTTGTCCACGGTCCCCTTGCCGGAAAGCGACGCCGAGAAGGCCGAGCCGCCGGCCTTGCCCTGGGCTGAGAGCGCCAAGCCCGTGGTGCCGTCGCCATTGTCGGCGGCACTGGTCAAGAGATCGATGCGCGCGTCCTGGAACAGTTCGGGATAGGCCGCCGCGCGGCTGGCCAGGCCTTTGAGCACGCCATTGTCGGGATAGTGCTGTGCGGCGACATCGATCAGCGGCTTGAGGTCCACCGCCACCACGGAAGCGTTGAGCTTGCCGGTCGGGCTCTGCGGGAAATCCTTGACCCGGCCCGTAGCGCTGATCGAGGCGCCGGCCAGGCCGCCGATCGAAAGCCGATCGATCTCGAGCAGGCCCTCGCGCAGCCGCAGCGCCGTGTCGACGGTGTCGGCGCTGAGCCCGGCAGCGCTGACTGGACCCGCCTTGATCTGGAAATCGAGATCGCGATCCGAAAAACGGTTGGCGCCCTTGTCGCTGATGAAGATCGAGGCGAAGGCGGCGAGCCCGTCCAGGTCCATCTCGCCGCCCGTCAGCTGCATCAGCACCGACGGCCTGGCGCCATCCGGCTGGCTGGAATCGATGCTGCCCGCAAACTTCGCCTTGCCGAGGATGAGCTCGAGATCGCTGAAGGACTGCCGGTTCTCGCTGAGATCGACCTTGGCCTTGAAGCCTGCCGCGGGCAGCCGGCGGATCGCCTCGTCGACATCCTTCGACAGCCAGGCGGCAAAGCCGGACGGCTGTCCGACGGCGAGCAGCAACGAGCCGGTGAAGCCGAAGTGGTCTTCCACGCTCAACATGCCGTCGGCTTCGAGCGTCGTGCGGCCCGGCAGCGTCGCGGCGAGCGACTTGACCGACCAGCCCCCTTCGACCGGCTCGGCCGACAGCCGCACGTCGCGCACCGTCGTGTCGCCCGCCACCACCGCCGGCAGCCTGACCTCGACCGTGCCCGGTATGGTCGGCTTCGGCATGTGCTGCAGCGTCCGCTCGAATGCCGCGATGCGCTGGTCGAGCGTAAAGCCGGCGCCAGCGGCCCCGCCGACGGCCTCGTCGAACTGCACCTGCGCGCCGCTGGCCTCAACCGAGAAATGCGGCTTCAGGCCGAGATCGACCGATGCCTTGCCGTCGGCGGTATAGGGATTGTCGAGCGGCCCGGTCTCGAAGCGGAACTCGTCGAAATTGAGCTTCTGGTGGTCGAGCGCGAACTTGCCGTTCAGCCGGAAGCCTGGGTCGGGCTTGCCGGTGCTGATCTTGACCGGCTTGCCCTCGTTGCCGCGCAGCTCGGCCGAATTCCTGTCGTCACCCGAAATCTTGAACTGGCCGGAATAGACCGCGGCGCCCTTGACGATGCCGGCATTGCCGTCGGTTTCGATGATCAGCGGATAGGCATCGGGATCCGCTTTCAACCTGAGCCGCATCTGGCCGTCCGGCTCCACCTTGCCGGTCGAAGCCGAGACGTCGGCGCGCAGGCCGTCGAAGCGCAGCGTTCCGTCCATGCGCCATGGGCCGGTGAGCGCCTTGGCCGAAATGGTCGAGTTGATCTCCGAGATCAGATGGCTGCGTCCGCCGGCGGCGTGGCGCAATTCGATCTGCCCTTCGGTTACCGACAGCTTCTCGATCGCGATCTGGCCTGGGTCGAAGGGCGTCGAGGGCCGGAGCGTCCAGTCGACGGTGCCGTCGCCGGCGACATTGATGGTGGCTTTCGGATGCACCAGCCGCATGTCGAAGATCAGCACCTCGCCGCGCAGGAATGGCGCGAGCTCGGCATCCATGGAGAAGGTCTCGACCGTCATCGCCGGCTGGCCTTCCGGCCCCCCCGCGACCTCGACATTGGAGAAGGTCACCGACGGAAACGGCAACAGCCGCGCCGTCGCGTCGCCCTTCACCGTCACCTTGCGGCCGAGGATGGCGCTCGCCTCGCGCTCGAAATCGCCCCGGTAACCCGTCCAGTCGATGAAATACGGCACCACCAGCGCCGCGCACAGCACCAGCACGAACAGGCCACCGAAGATCACGAACAGGCGGGCGAGCATCTGTTTCCCGGGTTGAAAGTCAGCCGCACTCTACCCGCATCCGCGTGTCGATAAAGAGGCAATTCAGCGTGCGACAGCCGCCAATGTCTCCAGTTGCGTGACCGCTCGCGGTCGCGATATCTCTTTTGCAAATCCCTGCCCTTCCGGCCGCGTCCTTGGCCGCCATGAATCTGAACCCAACATGGAGCGTCCCCGATGTCAGGCAAGAACTGGGATAGAGTGCCGATCGACGCGCAGAGCGTCGACGCGCCGCTGTCGCAAGCAGCGATTTTCCTGGTCGTCACGGTCGGCGGCGACAAGGCGGCGCTTTCGGCCGTCGCTTCAGTGCTGGGCGAGCTCGACGACCTCGTCAAGAATGTCGGCTTCCGCGACCTGTCGGGCCGGCTGTCCTGCATCGCCGGCATCGGCGCAGGGCTCTGGAACCGACTGTCGCCCAACCGCCGGCCGCGCGAGCTGAAACCCTTCGCGCCGATCGAGGGTTCGGCGCATTCGGCGCCCTCGACCCCCGGCGATCTGCTCTTCCACATCCGCGCCGAGCGGCCCGACATGTGCTTCGAGTTCGAGCGCATCCTGCTGAACAGTCTTGGCGCCAGCGTGACCGTCGCCGACGAGGTGTCCGGCTTTCGCTATTTCGACGCGCGCGATCTTCTGGGCTTCGTCGACGGCACAGCCAATCCGACCGGCCTCGACGTGCCCGCCTCCGCTTTGGTCGGCGACGAGGACGGCGACTTTGGCGGCGGCAGCTATGTCGTCGTGCAGAAATACCTGCACGACATGGCCGCCTGGGGCAAAACGCCGACGCATGTCCAGGAAGAAATCATCGGCCGCACCAAGATCGACAACATCGAGATCGATGACGACGACAAGCCGCGCAAGTCGCACAAGTCGCTGGCTACCATCGAGGACGACGCCGGCAACGAATACGACATCCTGCGCGACAACATGCCGTTCGGCCGCCCCGGCCAGAACGAGTTCGGCACCTATTTCATCGGTTATACGCGCTATCTGTGGGTGATCGAAAAAATGCTGCAGCGCATGTATGTCGGCGAACCGCCAGGCGCTTACGACCGGCTGCTCGACTTCTCGACGCCGCATACCGGCACGACCTTCTTCGCGCCGACGCGGCCCATGCTGCAGAAGCTGGTCGAGGGCGTTCAGGAATAGCCTCGGGTCGGCGGTTACCCCGCCGCCGGCAATATCTTTCCGGGATTCATGATGTTGAGCGGATCGAGCGCCTGCTTTATCGTGCGCATGACATCGACGCCATGGCCGAGTTCGTGGTGCAGGAAGCCGACCTTGCCCTGGCCGATGCCGTGCTCGCCGGTGCAGGTGCCTTCCATGGCGATCGCGCGCATGTTGAGCCGGGCGACGAATTTCTCGGCGAGCGCGATCTCTTCAGGATTGTCGACATCCATCAGCACCAGCACATGGAAATTGCCGTCGCCGGCATGGCCGACGATCGGCGCGACAAGCCCCATCTCGGCAATGTCGGCCTCGGTTTCCGTGACGCATTCGGCAAGCCGCGAGATCGGCACGCAGACGTCGGTCGACAGCCCCTTGGCGCCGGGGCGCAGCGTCAGCGACGACCAGTAGGCGTCGTGCCGCGCCTTCCAGAGTTTTGTCCGCTCCTCCGCGACGCTGGTCCACAGGAACGGCCCCCCGCCATTCTCCTCGGCGATCATGCCAAACATCTCGGCCTGCTCGGCAACACCGGCGTCGCTGCCATGGAACTCGACGAACAGGCACGGGCTCTCCGGATAGTCGAGCTTGGAATAGTTCTTCATCGCCCGCATCTGCAGCGCGTTGACCAGTTCGATGCGCGCCACCGGGATGCCCATCTGGATCGTCGCGATCACCGTGTTGCAGGCCGCTTCCAGGCTTGGAAACGGGCAGACGCCGCCTGAGATCGCCTGCGGAATGCCCTGCAGTCTCAGCGTCAGCGAGGTGATGACGCCGAGCGTGCCTTCCGAGCCGACCAGAAGCCGCGTCAGGTCGTAGCCGGCCGAGCTTTTCTTCGCCCGCTTGCCGGTCGTCACCGTCTCGCCGTCGGCCATGACGGCGGTCAGCGACAGCACGTTTTCGCGCATGGTGCCGTAGCGCACCGCGTTGGTGCCGGAAGCCCTCGTCGCCGCCATGCCGCCCAGCGACGCGTTGGCGCCGGGATCGATCGGAAAGAACAGGCCGGTGTCGCGCAGGTGCCTGTTGAGGTCCTCGCGCGTCACCCCGGGCTCGACGCTGCAGTCGAGATCCTGCGGATTGACGGCCAGGATCCGGTTCATGCGCGAGGTGTCGATGGAAATGCCGCCGCCCGGCGCGTTGGTGTGGCCCTCGAGCGAGGAGCCGACGCCGAAGGCGATGACTGGCACGCGGTGGACAGCGCAGGCGCGCACGATCTCCTGCACGTCCGCGGCTGTCTCGACGAAAGCGACGCCGTCGGGCGCCTGGGTCGGGATATAGGTGGTGGTGTGCGCGTGCTGGCCGCGAATCGCCTCGCCGGTCTGGAAGCGCTCGCCGAAGCGCTGCTTGAGGATGCCGAGCACCGCGGCGATGCCTTCCTCGTTGCGTTCGACGGGGTTGAGGTCGCTCAAAGCCATGAATTCCTCCGCGAATGGACCAGCGGCCACCCTTGTTATGCAGCTATGGATGATGCCTAAAGCAATTCCGGGAAAAGTGTGAAGCGGTTTTCCGTCCGGAATTGCGCCACATGAACAGAACCTCACCAACCACGCTCTGTCCAGCGACGATCAAGGAAACCATATGACGATCCCCGCGCCCATCATTTCCCGCCCATTGGCGATCGAGAAGGACTGGATCGACTATAACGGCCATCTCAACATGGCCTTTTACAACGTGCTGTTCGATCGCGGCACCGACGAAGCGTTCGCAATGATGGGAGTGGACTCGAGCTATACCAAGGAGCGCCGCCTCAGCGTCTACACCGCGGAAGTCCATGTCTGCTACGTACGCGAGTTGCATCTCCACGACACGGTCAAGGTATCGTTCCAGCTCATCGATCATGACGACAAGCGGTTGAGAACCTATCAGGAAATCCGCCATGTCGACGGCTGGCTTGCCGCCACGTCCGAAACGCTGTCGCTGCATGTCGACATGGAAGGACCGAAGGTCGCCCCCTTCCCCGCCGACGTGATGGCCAAGTTGGAGGCCGTGCGCGCCGCCCATGCGGCGCTGCCGATGCCCGAGCGCGCCGGCCGCTCGATCGGCATCAAGCGCAAGGGCGCTTGAAAACCCGCGCGCCCGCGTTAACCTTACCAAGGTTTTAACGTGAACAAGTCGGTTGAGTCCGTTGAACGACTCACCGGTGCGTTCGAAAACCGCCCTACCGGGTTTACGCGCGGGCGGCTGGCGGAATGCGGTGCGAGGACAGTGCATGAAAACCGACATCAAGGTCGAAGTGGAACGGTTGGCGGCCGATCCACGCATCACCGACTATGATTTCTGGCGATCGCTGAAGAACGTCAACAACGAGATCTTCCACATCGCCAACAACAACGAACCTATCCCGTTCGACATGATCCGCTGGCGCGCGATTCTGAAGCAGGCGCGCATGAAGCGCGGCCACGCTTGATCCATCGCCGCTGCCCAGCCATCTCTGCCCAGTCATAGCTGCTTGAATCCGCCCAGCGGCGAGCGCGGCTCGACCGGCGACGACTGGATGATGGCGGTGTTGGTCATCGCATAGGGGATGATCCGGTCGATCACCCGCTCGAGCTCGCTCACAGAGCCGACATGAGCAAGCGCGATGAAGCAGTCCTCGCCGGTGACCCGGTCGCATTGCGCGATTTCCGGCAGCTCGCGGATGATGTCCGCTACCACCGAAAGCTGTCCCGGCACGGGCCTTATTCTCAGCCATGCCGACAGCTTCATGCCGAGAGCGGCCGGATTGATCCTGACCGTATAGGCCTCGATCACGCCGTTCTCCTGCAGCTTGCGGATGCGCTCCGCCACGCTCGGCGCCGACAGCCCGACCGCGCGCGCCAATTCCGCCGTGCTGATGCGCGCGTCCTTTTCCAGCAGACGCAGGACCTTCAGATCGATCGCGTCGATGTCGACATTTTCACTTCGAAGGTTTTTCAAATCAAATCTCTTCCATCAGAAAGCGAAACTGGGCACCAAGCCGTTCATCGCGCATATATTCCGTGAATTTTGCCTGCGATAATGCTCCTATGAAAGCTCAAACGCAAATTCCGGCTGCAAAGCAGGCCAGCGGTGATTTCGATACACGCCCCGCCCTCGCCGGCCCCACCACACTTGCTGGAACGGCCAACGCATTACCGCCGCATGTCTGGTTCTGCGTCAGCGCCGTGTTCCATTATCTGGGCCCGGCCTTCGCGGTGCTGCTTTTCGCTCAGGTCGGCGTCCTCGGCATGGCTTGGCTGCGCATCGCCACCGCCGCTGTCATCTTCGCCCCGCTGACAAGGCCCTGGCGCGTCTTCGCCCGCGCGGATCGCGCTCAGCGGCTGCTGCTGCTGGCCTTCGGCATCTGCCTGGCGGTGATGAACTGCTCGTTCTATCTAGCGCTCGACCGCCTGCCGATCTCGCTGGTGGCGGCGATCGAATTCGTCGGCACGATCGCGGTCGCGCTGGTCGGCCTGCGCAGCCCGCGCAACTTTGCTGCGCTCGCCATTGCCGTTGTCGGCACCTTGCTGCTCATCGACGTGAAATGGTCCAGCGATCCGGTCGGCTTGTTCTGGGCCTTCTTGAATGGTGCCCTCTTCGTCGGCTACATCGTGATCGGTCACCGCGTCGCCCAGGCAGGCATCGGCATCGCCGGCCTCGGCACCGCCATGGCAGTCGCTTTTCTCATCGTGTTGCCCATCGGCTTTCGCGAGGCGCTGCCTGCCTTCTCGTCGCCGCAACTCCTCGTCGCCGCGATCGGCGTCGGCGTCTGCTCCTCGGTCATCCCCTACATCTGCGACCAGTTCGCCATGGCGCGGCTGCCGCGCGCGAGCTTCGCATTGATGCTCTCGCTCCTGCCGCTCACGGCAACGCTGATCGGCGTCGTCGTGCTGCGCCAGGTGCCCAGCGTCACCGACTGCATCGGCATTTCGCTGGTCATCGCCGGCGTGGCCTTCCACAAGCCGGCGCAGCGATGATCTGCCGACGGCTGTGGAGGCGCCGTTTCCAGGCCGGGCTCACCTGAATATCAACACAGCTATGCCAGCTTCTCCTTCAGGAAGGCGATCGTCCTCCCCCAGGCGAGATCGGCGGCCTTCTTGTCGTAGCGCGCGGCCGAGGTGTCGTTGTTGAAGGCGTGATTGGCGCCGTCATAGACATAGACGGTGTATTCGACATGCGCGGCGTCGAGCGCCTTCTTGTAGGCGTCGATGCCGGCATTGGTCCTGTTGTCCAGCCCGGCATAATGCAGAAGCAGGGGCGCCTTGATCTTCGCGGCGTCCTCGGCCTTGGGCTGCATGCCGTAATAGGCGACGCCGGCGCTGAGGTCCGGCGCATGGACGGCAAGTTGGTTGACCGCGCCGCCGCCCCAGCAGAAGCCGACCGCCCCGACCTTGCCGTTGCCGTCCTTGAGGCCCTTGAGGTAGGCGATCGTCGCCACGCCGTCGGCCGCGACCTGGGCAGCGTCGAGCTTGGTGAACATGTCGCGCGCCTTGTCCTCGTCGGACGGCGTACCGCCGAGCGGCGACAGAAAATCCGGCGCCAGCGCGACGAACCCTTCCAGCGCCACGCGCCGGGCGACGTCGCGGATATGTGCGTTGAGACCCCTGTTCTCGTGGATGACGATGACGGTGCCGAGCTTGCCCGACTGATCCGCCGGCTTGACCAGATAGGCTTTCATCTCGCCGCTTGAGCCGGGATAGGTGACGTCCCCGCCCTTAACGCGGCTGTCGTCCTCGGCGACGATCGCGGCCTGGGCGGAATTGGCCGCCAGCATCGGCGCGATCGCAGCCGCCGCGGCGCCCGAGCCCGCCAGCTTGGTCAACTGCTCCATGAAGCGGCGGCGGTCGAGCGTCAGATGCGTGTATTCGTCATAGGCATCGATCATCGCCTGACTGATGACAGGCTGAGTGATGACGGGCTTGGCAACGGGTTCGGTCATGGCTGTCCTCGACGATTGGCGGGTGATCCGCAACATAGGGTCGAGAATTGCACGGTCCAGTCACGCCCGGGTGATGATCCCTTGGGGAATCTTAGTAGAGCCGCTGCGCCGACAAGCAGCTTGATTCATCACATTTTGGTCATTTCTGAAAGTCTTGATGGTGCTGTCACATTAGGACACGAAGTTGGCCGAGCCGCCTCGCCGATACGAATGACGAAAAGGGGAATGCCATGAACGCCCAGGACATCATCAACACCGTTTCCTCGAAGGCCGGCCTCGACGAGCCGACCACCGAGAAGGTTGTCGGCACCATCTTTTCCGTGCTGGAGCACGAAGCGGACGGCACCAGCGTTTCGTCCTTCTTCGACCAGATACCCGGCGCCGGTGCGCTGGCGCAGAGATACGACGTGATGGCCGCCGGCGCGACGGCCAATTCGGGCGGCGGACTTCTGTCGTCGCTGCAGGGCGCGCTCGGCGGCGTGCTCGGCGAAAAAGCCGGTGCGCTGATCAACGGCGTCGCCGTGCTGAAGGCGTCCGGCCTCGACATGGCGCAGATCCGGCAGGCCGGCGAAACCTTGATCAAGCAGGCCGAAGCCGCCGCCGGCCCGGACCTGACCAACCAGGTGCTGGACCAGGTGCCGAGCCTGAGGGGCCATCTCGGGCTTTGAAGCGTTCCGAACAGGTCTTGAGCGGCTCGGCCATTCGACGGCGGGGCCGATCCGCTTTCTGACGACCGAAGGCGTCCCACCGGCGAAGCCGCTTAGTCCGCCTCATGGGGAACAAGATAGTTCGTAGTTTTTGTGCCTCGGGTGATTGTTAGGGCGGAATATCCAGGCGGCAGCGAATCGGTAAACGTAGCGTCAATCTCCCTGCACTGGCCAATAATTTCGCCGACAGGGGACTTGGCCAAACGATCCGCCAAGGCCGCTCTGCATTTATCGACGGAGTAGATTTGAGGCGCGATTTCGAGCGGCCGACAAGCCCACTCCGGACTGCACGAAAGCAAAACCATTATCGCTGACGCCTCCGGTCCCATTTAGCATTTTCCTGAGCACTCATCCGACGTGACAAAGGACAGTGCGATCAGGTCATCGACGTCGATGCCGCCGCGACCATTGTCCAAAATGTCGGCGACCTTCTGAAATGCGACCATATCATCCACGCTGACGTTGGCCGTCTGCATCCTCTCATGCAGACCCGCCACCTTGGTCTCCAGGGATCTGGAAGTTTCGATCATGGTTTGCCTCCGTTAGTATGTGTGCCAGACGTCAATTTGGTCTTGCAGTCATCGCAGCTGAAGATGCTTACCGCCTTGAACCATAAACCGGTTTTGATAGTCGGCGAGTGGCGGCTAGGGCGCTCGTAACGGATGCTCACGTCTCGCAACTCATTGGAAATCGACACCGTCCACCTCTTGCCCACCCTCAACGGATGCCCGCCATCCTGCTGGGGTGACGGACATCCATAAACTGGCGATGAAGGGACTCATGGCCGCCAGTCGGGACACAATGAGATAGCGGGCTATATGTTTCGTCCTTGGGACCAATGCTTGTGATGTGCGACTTCAGTCGGAACCGATAGCCGACTGGGGACTTGCGCCAGGAACGAACCAACCGACCCTCCGTTGACCGACTGCCGGAAGCTCCCGCGACGGCGGTTGAGCACGAAGCAGAGGCTCCAGCGCTGGCGGGTTGCGCGCTGGAGCCGTCTTAAAAGGTTGGAGCGAGAAAATGGAAGACTATCGGAACAGTGTCCTGGAGGCTCGTTGGCTTCTCGCCGTACCCGTGTCGCTTCTCCTGACCGTCCTGCTGGCGGGCTTCCTGCTTTCGTAGCAGACCGGCCTCACCCGCACCTATTTCGGCAGCGTATAGGCCATCACGTAATCGCCCGGTTTGGTGCCGACCGAGCCGTGGCCGCCGGCGACGATGACGACGAACTGGCGACCGTCGGCCACCGTATAGGTCATCGGTGTCGACTGCCCGCCCGCCGGCAGCCGCGCCTGCCAGAGCTGCCGGCCGGTGATGAGGTCATAGGCGCGCAGATAATCGTCGACCGCGGCGCCCAGGAACGCCACGCCGCCTCCCGTGATCATCGGCCCGCCAATACCCGGCACGCCGACCTTCAGCGGCAAAGGCAGCGGCGTCATGTCGTAGACGGTGCCGTTGCGGTGCTTGTAGGCGATGTTTCCCGTCTTGAGGTCGACGCCGGCGACATAGCCCCAGGGCGGCGCCTGGCAGGGAATGCCGAGCGGCGACAGGAACGGTCCCATCACCACCGCGTAAGGCGCGCCGTCGTTGCGGTTCAGCCCCTGCTCGCTGCCCTTGGTGTTGTCGCCCGGCGCCGGCACGTCCGCGCGCGGAATGAGCTTCGAGGTGAAGGCGAGGTAGGTCGGCATGCCGAACATCACCTGCCGCACCGGATCGACCGCGACGCCGCCCCAGTTGAAGACGCCGAAATTGCCGGGGTAGATCAGCGAGCCCTGCAGCGAGGGCGGCGTGTAGCGTCCCTCATAGCGCAGCTTCTTCAACTCGATCCGGCACGCCAGTTGGTCGAACATGGTGATGCCCCACATGTCGGTGCCGGTCAGCGGCTTCGGATTGAATGAAAGGTCGGACGCCGGCTGCGTCGGCGAGGCATGATCGCCCTCGATCGCGCCGCCGGGCGCCGGGACTTCCTTCACCGGAATGATCGGCTCGCCCGTGCGCCGGTCGAGCACGTAGAGATCTCCCTGCTTTGTCGGCCCGACCAGCGCCGGCACCCCGCCGTTCGCCGTGGTGATGTCGACCAGCGACGGCTGCGCCGGCACGTCCATGTCCCACAGATCGTGATGCACGGTCTGCCGCACCCAGCGCAATTGTCCGGTGTTGAGGTCGAGCGCGGTGATCGAGGACGAGAATTTCTCGACATTGGCGCTGCGGCCCATGCCGAGCTGGTCCGGCGTCTGGTTGCCGAGCGGCACGTAGAGCAGCCCGAGTTTCTCGTCGGCGCTCGCGGTCGACCACATGTTGGGAGAGTTGTGGGTGTAGGTTTGCCCGGCGGGCAGCGGCGTCGTCACATCCGGATTGCCGGAATCCCAGTTCCACAGCAGCGCGCCGGTATCGACGTCGAAGGCGCGGATGATGCCGGACGGCTCCTCGGTCGAATAATTGTCGTTGACCGCGCCGCCGACGATGATCTTTCCGGCGACGATCAGCGGCGCCGACGTCGAATAGTAATAACCCGACTTCGGATAGGGCATGCTGGCCATCAGGTTCAGCGTGCCGCCCTCGGCGAAGGACGGACACACCTGCCCGTTCGCCGCGTCGAGCGCGATCAGCCGGGCGTCGGAGGTCGGCAGGTAGATGCGCGCGGCGCAGGGCTGGCCGGCGGCGATCTTGGCGTCGGCATAATAGGCCACGCCGCGGCATGTCTGGTGCTGGCGGTCGGGGTCGAGCTTGATCTTCGGGTCGTAGCGCCAGTTCTCCTTGCCGCTCGCGGCATCGATGGCGATGGCGAAATTATGCGGCGTGCAGATGAACAGCGCGTCGCCGATCTTCAGCGGCGTCACCTGATAGGTCGTCTCGCCGATATCGTCGGGGCCTTTCACGTCGCCGGTGCGATAGGTCCAGGCCGGCTGCAGCTTGGCGACATTGTCAGGCGTGATCTGGTCGAGCGGCGAATAGCGCTGGCCGAAGGGCGTGCGGCCGTAGAAGCGCCACTCGCCGGCCGGCATGTCGCCGCCGAGATTGGCCGCCGCCGCCACCTTCTCGGTGCCCAGCGAGCCGCCGATATCCTTGGGGTCGGCGGTCATCGAATAGCCGGCGACCGCGAGCGAGGCGAGCACGGCCAGGATCAGCGGCGCGCGTCCGTCCGGCCCCCGCAGGCCTCGCCTTGCCCATGGCGTCAGCAGCCACAGGGCGATGAGCACGATGACACCGCCGCGCGGACCGAGCTGCCACCAGTCGAAGCCGATTTCCCAGACCGCCCAGCACAAAGTGGCGAGCACGAACAGCGCGTAGAGCCAGAGCGAGGCCGACCTGCGCCTGAACAGCAGCCAGGCGGTGATCAGGAAGACCAGGCCGGCGATCAGGTAGTACCAGCTGCCGCCCAGCACCGCGAGCCAGATGCCGCCGCCGCCGAGAATGAGACCGATGAGGAAAAGGACGAGGGAGGTGATGGTGGTGGCCACGAAAGACTCCCGCAGTTATGCGCAGCAGCAAGATCCCCGCTACAAACCTGGAACCAGTATGCTTCCGATTCTATTCTAAACCGCAGCGGCAGTTTCGGTTGGCCCGTGCGCCGTGTCAATTCATGGCGCCGGTCCTCCCACTGCGCAATCGGCGTTTCGATCCCGCTGGCCGGTGCGTGAGCGCGTGCGCATGCCGGACGGTCTTCCGGAAATCCGTCGGCCGGTGCTATGTCTTGTCGATGGACAGCGTTGCCACAATGCTCCGACGCGCCCGCGACGCCTATGAGAAGCGGGCTTGGGCGGATGCGCTGGAGTTACTGCGGGCCGCGGACGAAGTCACCGCTTTGGGAACAGACGATCTGGAGCGCATGTTCTGGTCGGCTGGAATGCTTGACCGCGATCCCGATATCGTTGCCGCAGCCGAACGCCTGGTCAAAGCGCACAGCGATGCGGGCCGTGACGACAGAGCGGCATATTGGGCCTGCTTCCATGGCTCCCGGCTTCTGGCATTGGGCGAGCAGGGCCGCGCAACCGCATGGCTGCAGCGGGCGCAGCGCCTTGTGGAGAGCTTTGGTCGCGAATGCTCGACACAAGGCTATCTGGCTTTGCTGGCGGCGCAGAAAGATCTCAGGGCAGGCAGTGATGAAACATCCGCTGCGCATGCAAGGCAGGCGCTTGCGATAGGCGAGCGCTGTCGCGATATCGACCTGGTCGCTTTCGCCAGATGCGTTCTCGGTCGCGCGCTGGTACGGCAAGGGCGCGTCGAGGAAGGCATCGCCTCTCTGGATGAAGCCATGTTGCCCGTCATCGGCGGCGAGCTCTCGCCGGTAGTCACCGGGCTGGTCTATTGCAATCTCATCGCCGAGTGCCGCCAGGTCTATGCGCTCGATCGCTCCCGCGAATGGACGGATGCGCTGTCGGCCTGGTGCGGAGCGCAGCCGCAACTGGTTCAATTCAACGGTGCCTGCATGCTGCACCGGGCAGAGATCATGGAAATGAACGGCAATTGGCCGGAGGCGATCGCGGAGTCGCGCCGTGCGGCATCTTCTCCTGTTGCCAAGGCGGCTCGCGACAACACGATCGCGGGCGCCGCCTATCAAGAAGCCGAAATCCACCGCCTGCGCGGCGAATTCGCCGCCGCCGAGGAGATGTACCGGAATGCCAGCCGGCTAGGACTCGAGCCGCAGCCGGGCATGGCCTTGCTGCGCCTGATGCAAGGTCGCACGGAGCAGGCGGCAGCGACCCTGCGCCGTGTGCTCGCCACCACTGAAGCACCGCTCAGCCGTGCCCGTCTGCTTCCGGCGATGATCGAAATTGCAATCGCCGGGGCGATCGAGGAGGCCCGCAACGCCTGCCGTGAGCTGGAAGCGACCGCCAGCCGGTTCGCGACCGAGATACTGGGTGCGATCGCATCTCAGGCAAGAGGCGAAATCGAAATGCACGACGGCAACGCCGCGGCTGCGCTCGGTCACTTCCGCGCGGCGCTCGCGATCTGGCAACGTGCCGGCGCTCCCTATCTGGAGGCGCGGCTGCGCGTGCTGGCCGGCCAGGCCTGCCGTATGCTCGCGGACGAGGATGGCGCGGGACTCGAATTCGACGCCGCGCGTTCGGTTTTTGTGGAACTCGGCGCCGCGCCTGATCTCGATCGCCTTAACGCATTGGCCAGGCCCACCACCTCATCGGCGCACGGCCTGACGCGGCGCGAGATAGAGGTGCTGACCCATATCACCACCGGCACCAGCACGGCCTGCTCTAACGCATATCCAAATTGCGCAGCGTTTTGGGGCAACGACAAGTATCGAAACAAAGACTTGGAGCGTCGCCCGAATCCGCTCGTCGCGGCGCGCTTTAGGCACTGCTAGCCCCATGGGGAGAAATCCCCATCATCTTTCCTTTGCCGCATGGGGCCTATCCCCGAAGCGTGTCGACGGGCTGGTTCGCTACTCTTCTCCCATGGCTCACCAAGCCGATGGAGACAGAGATGAACGGACGAACGGAAGTGATTTCAATTCAACAGGCAAATCCGCAAGGCACGGGCGCAATCGGCATAGCGGAGACGAAGGCGCGTGCCGGCGCGCTGCTCGAACTCGGGACGGCCTTCATGAAACTTCAGGCTGACACCGCGCAGACGCAGCTGGGCGACGCGAACATCGACAGCGAGCCGCGCCCCGCGCCGCGAGAGGAGCATTTCGACGTCGTCATCGTCGGCGCAGGCCAGAGCGGCCTTTCCGTCGGTTACTATCTGGCCCGCAAGGGGATAAAGTTCGTCATCCTGGAAGCTCGCCAGCGCGTCGGGGATATTTGGCGCGCGCGATGGGATTCGCTGCGCCTTTTCACGCCGGCGCGCTTCGACGGACTGGCGGGCATGCGTTTCCCGGCCCCGGCCCGTTCCTTCCCGACCAAGGATGAAATGGCCGATTATCTGGAAGCCTATGCCGAGAAATTCGCCTTGCCGGTACGCACGGGCGCCAAGGTTGACGAGGTTAATCGCCACGGCGGGCGTTATGTCGTCACCGCCGGCGCGAGCCGTTTCACCGCCGATCATGTCGTCATTGCCGCCGCGAGCTACCAGAAGCCGAAGCTTCCGGATTTCGCCGCGCTGCTTGATCCCGCGATACGGCAATTCCACTCATCCGCCTACCAAAACCCGTCGCAGCTCAGGCCGGGCGGGGTACTTCTGGTCGGGGCCAGCAATTCAGGTGCGGAGATTGCCATGGACCTGGCCGGCACGCACCGCGTCTGGCTGGCCGGCCGGCATCCAGGCCACATTCCCGTGGCCTACAACGGCACCATCGCTCTCCGTGTGGTGATACCGTTCGTTTTCCGCGTCCTTCTCCACCGTCTGCTTTCCGTGGATACGCCGATCGGGCGCAGGGTAAGACCAGCACATCTCGTCCATGGCCTTCCGCTGATCCGGGTAAAGCCGCAACACATGGACGCGGCCCAGATAAACCGGGTTGCGCGCGTCGCCACCGTCAAGGACGGTAAGCCGGTGCTCGAGACCGGCGAGGCTCTCGAGGTCGAGAACGTAATCTGGTGCACCGGCTTCCGGCCCGGACTGGATTGGATCAAGCTGTCGATTTTTGATGAAAGCGGCCGGCCGGGGCAATATCGCGGGTCCGTTACCGGCGAACCTGGGCTCTATGTCTGCGGCCTGCCATTCCAGCACTCCCCCTCCTCGACAATGATCCACGGCGCGGAAAGGGACGCCGGCTACGTGGCGGATGCGATAAGCGAGCGGATGCGGATCGCCAAAAACTAGAACAAAACGTAGACAGTTCTGGTCTTTCGCTGCCGAATCACTACATTCGGGGCGATGTCGGGCTTTTCCGAAGACATGCCTTTTTTCGATGAACCGAATGCGCGGCCGGCAGCGGCTCCATCCGGCATAGCCGCGCGCGCCATGGCGGCGCGCAGCGGCCAGACCGGCGCGCCCGATTATCTGAAGGGCCTCAACCCGGAGCAGCGGCTCGCCGTCGAGACGACCGAAGGCCCGGTTCTGGTGCTGGCCGGCGCCGGCACCGGCAAGACGCGGGTGCTCACCACCCGCATCGCCCATATCCTTGCCACCGGCAGGGCATTCCCCTCGCAGATCCTGGCCGTCACCTTCACCAACAAGGCCGCGCGCGAGATGAAGCAGCGCATCGGCCACCTGATCGGCGAAGGCAATGTCGAGGGCATGCCGTGGCTCGGCACCTTCCACTCGATCGGCGTGAAGCTGCTTCGCCGCCACGCCGAGCTTGCCGGGCTGAAGTCGGATTTCACCATCCTCGACACCGACGACGTGGTGCGGCTGATCAAGCAGCTGATCCAGGCCGAAGGGCTGGACGACAAGCGTTGGCCGGCCAAGACCTTCGCCCAGATGCTCGACAACTGGAAGAACAAGGGTCTCGGACCCGACGAAATCGCGGAAGGCGATGCGCGCAGTTTCGGCAACGGCAAGGGCCGCCAACTCTACAAGGCCTATCAGGAACGGCTGCAGACGCTGAATTCCTGCGACTTCGGCGACCTGCTCTATCACCCGATCCGCATCTTCCGCGCCTACCCCGACGTGCTGAAGGAGTACCACCGCAGGTTCAAATACATACTGGTCGACGAGTACCAGGACACCAACACCGCGCAATATATGTGGCTGCGCCTGTTGGCGCAAAGACCCCAGTCAGGGCGCGCGCCATCGGCCGAAGGCCGCAAGCCCGACCGGGCGCCGGCCGGTCAGGCCGCCCCCGCGGAGGCCAGCGAGCGGAGCGAGCGCGCGGCCGTGAGCGAAAACAAAGTCAACATCTGCTGCGTCGGCGACGACGATCAGTCGATTTATGGCTGGCGCGGCGCCGAGGTCGACAACATCCTGCGCTTCGACAAGGATTTTCCGGGCGCCACCATCATCCGGCTGGAGCGCAACTACCGGTCCACCGCGCATATTCTGGGCGCGGCCTCGCATCTCATCGCCCATAATGAGGGCCGCTTCGGCAAGACGCTGTTCACCGACCGCGACGACCCCGAGGACGACAAGGTGCATGTCCACGCCGCCTGGGATTCGGAGGAAGAGGCGCGCGCCATCGGCGACACCATCGAGACCTATCAGCGGCAAAAGCACAACCTCAACGACATGGCGATCCTGGTGCGCGCCTCGTTCCAGATGCGCGCCTTCGAAGATCGTTTCATCACGCTGGGCTTGAACTACCGCGTCATCGGCGGCCCGCGCTTCTACGAGCGCTTGGAAATCCGCGACGCACTTGCCTTCTTCCGCGTCGTCGCCAACGGCGGCGACGACCTCGCCTTCGAGCGCATCGTCAACGTGCCGAAGCGCGGGCTGGGCGAAGCCACCATCCGCCAGATCCATGACACGGCGCGCGCCATGCGCGTCCCGATGCTGGAGGCCGCCGCGACGCTCGCCGAAAGCGACGAGCTGAAGCCGAAGCCGCGCGCGGCGCTGCGCGAGGTCGCAGCCAATTTCGAGCGCTGGCAGAAGGCGCTGGAAACCACCCCGCACACCGAGCTCGCCGAGACCATCCTGGAGGAAAGCGGCTACACCGACATGTGGAAGAACGACCGTTCGGCGGATTCGCCCGGACGGCTGGAAAACCTCAAGGAGCTGATCCGCTCCATGGAGGAATATGAATCGCTGCGTTCCTTCCTCGAGCATGTCGCGCTGGTGATGGAGGCCGAGCAGGGCGAGTCGCAAGATGCGGTCTCGATCATGACGCTGCATTCGGCCAAGGGCCTCGAATTCGAGACCGTCTTCCTGCCCGGCTGGGAGGAAGGCCTGTTCCCGCATCAGCGCGCGCTGGATGAAGGCGGACGCTCCGGCCTCGAGGAAGAGCGCCGGCTTGCCTATGTCGGCCTGACGCGCGCTAAGAAGAACCTGCACATCTGGTTCGTCTCCAACCGCCAGATCCACGGCCTGTGGCAATCGACGATCCCGTCGCGCTTTGTCGACGAATTGCCCGAAACCCATATCGATATCGCCGACAGCGGCAACAGCTATGGCGGCTACGGCAATCCCTATGGCGGCGGCGCCTTCGCTTCCGGGCGCGGTGGCGGTCGGCAGAATCCCTACGGCGCCTCGCGCTTCGACAATATCGGCGCCAAGGACCAAGGCAGCTTCTCCAACACCTATGCCACGCCCGGCTGGCAGCGCGCGCAGGCGAACCGCACCGAGGCGACCGACCGCAACTGGGGCACCCGCTCCGGCCATCAGGTGGAACGCATCGGCTATGGCGAGACAGACTCCGGCTACGGCGCCGGCCGCACCTCGGTGAAAGGCCGCACCATCGAGGGCGAGCTGGTCGCCAAATCCGTCGCCGACACGCCATCCGCCTTCAATGTCGGCGACCGCGTCTTCCACCAGAAATTCGGCAACGGCAACATCGCGGCCATCGACGGCAACAAGCTCACCATCGACTTCGACAAGGCCGGCCAGAAACGCGTGCTGGACGGGTTTGTCGCGCCGGTGTGACCGGCCTTCCTACCGATACCGCGCCTGGTTCCACTTATGGCCGAGCAGCGACAGGATGATGATCAGCCCGTTGAAGAACTGGACGTAGAAGCCGCTCAAGCCCGCCGCCACCACGCCGGTCTGGATGAACGACACGGTGACCGCGCCGATCGCGCCGCCAACCACAGTGCCGATGCCGCCCCAGGTCGGCGTGCCGCCGACGAACACCGAGGCGAGCACCGGCAACAGATAGCCGTCGCCCGCCGTCGGCCACCAGGTGAAGTTGATCATCACCGAAAACGTGCCGGCGATCGCAGCGCCGATCCCGACGAAAACGAACACTTTCACCCGCACCCATTTGACGTCGATGCCCATCTGCCTGGCGCTGTCGGGATTGTCGCCGACCACCTTGACCTGCGCGCCGAAGCGATGGCGGTTGTAGAGCAGCGCCGAAAACACAACGAAGGCGATGGCCCAGAATATCTGCACAGGGATGCCCCAGACCTGGCTGGAGAAGATCCTGTAGGCCGAGCTGTCGGCAAGGCCGGTCAGCGCCATCGACTTGCCCTCGTTGATGATCTGGATCAGGCCGCGCAGCAGGAAATTCATGCCGAGCGTGGCGATCAGCGACGACAGCCCGCCATAGACGACCAGCGATCCCACCAGGAAGCCGAGCAGCGTGCCGGTGACGAGCGCCGCCGCGATACCGAGGAACGGGTCGTAGCCGGCCTGCACGACCAGCGCGAAGACCCAGGAGGCAAAACCCATCGTCGCCGGGAACGACAGGTCGATCTCCCCGCAGGTGACGACGAAGACCAGCGGCACCACCACGAACAGCGCCACCGGAAGCGTCGTCAGCACCGAGCTGTAAAGATACCAGGTGGAGAACACGGTCGGGTTGGCGATGATGAACACCGCCATCATGACGACGAAGACGGCGAGCGTGCCGAGCGATGCACGGTTGTCGAGGACGAAGCCGCGCAGCCAGTGATCGGAGGGATGGTTCCATTCCTTGCCGACTGCCGCGCCGCGCGCGCTTGCAAGGGGCTTCTGCAGATCGGGTTCCATGGCCTTGCTCATCGCGCTCCCTGCTCCGCTTCGCCGGCTTCCTGCAGTCCGGGCAGCCCGCCCGGATGCGCGACGTCTTCCATGAAATTGATGAGGTCGTCGGCCGACTTGACGTCGCTACGGTCAGCGCTGAGCGCCACCTTGCCGCGGTCGAGCACGACGAAACGGTCGGCGATATCGAAGACATGGTGGATGTTGTGGCCGATGAACAGGATCGAGCGGCCGCTCGCCCGCACCTGGCGCACGAAGTGGAAGACCTTGGCGGTCTCGGTCAGCGACAGCGCCGTCGTCGGCTCGTCGAGGATGATCAGCTCCGCCTGCTTGTAGATGGCGCGCGCGATCGCCACGCCCTGGCGCTCGCCGCCGGAAAGCTGGCCGACGATCGACTGCGGCGTGAACACTTTCGAGGTGAAGCCGATCTCGCGCATCAGCCGGCTCGCTTCCTCGATCTCCTTGTTGACCTTCAGCCAGCCCATGAAGCTGGTGAGCTCGCGGCCCATGAAGATGTTGCGCACGATCGTCTGCTGCACGGCCAAAGCCCGGTCCTGGAACACCGTCTCGATGCCGGCGTCGCGCGAGCGCGCCGCGCTCCATCCGCTGACCGGCTTGCCGCGCACCAGGATTTCGCCGCTGGTCGGCTTGACCACGCCGGACAGGATCTTGATCAGCGTCGACTTGCCGGCGCCATTGTCGCCGATCAGGCCGACCACCTCGCCGCGGTCGACGCTGAGATTGACGCCGCCCAGCGCATAGACCTGGCCATAGGATTTCTTGATGTCGCGCAGTTCGATGATGCGTTCGCCCATGCGATCCTCGCTTGAATTGTCCATCTGCCGGCCTTTGCGCTGGCGATCCGGCCGGCCGGGCCTAATCCCGGCCGGCGGCTTGGGAGGTCAACGCAGCGCCTGCTTGGCGAGCTCGGCGACGATCTCATAATTCTGCGGCGTGACGAAACCCGCGCCGGTATCGACATTCATCGGCGCCAGTCCCAGCACGACCTGTTGGCAAAGGCTGAGGATAGGCAGGTAGCCTTGCAGGAACGGCTGCTGGTCGGCCGTCAGTTGCACCCAGCCGCCCTTGAAGGCTTCGACGATCTGCGGACTGGTGTCGAAGCCGAAATTGAAGATGTCGCCTGGCTTTCGCCCCGCCGCCTGCATGTAGGTGGCGACATTGCCGAGCATCTGTCCGCCGGGATAGCCGACCGCCTTGACGTCGGGATGGTTGAGAAGTGCTGCCGTGATCACCGGAATGGCGAGATTGGGATCGGAAGCCCATTCGCCGCTCGGCGGCGAGGAGAGCTGGATCACCTCGACGCCCGCCTCCTTCAAGGCAGCCACCGTGCCGCGTTCGCGGGCACCGCGGTTTTCATTCTCGAACGGCCCGATCATGATCGCCTTGTCGCCGGCTTTCAGCTTGCCGAGCTTGAACGCCTCGGCGCCGAGCGCGCGGCCCTGCTGCTCCTGCTGCGCGCCGACATAGCCGCCGCCGAACGCTTCCACCACCTTCGGCACCGGCACGTTCTGGTACATCATCTTGATGCCGTCCTTATGCGCCTGCTCGGCCAGCGGCATGATCGCGGCATCGCCCGGATGGCCCATCATGGCGATGCCCTGCGGCTTGACAGCGACCGCCTCGCGCAATTGCTGCACCATTTTCTCGACGTCCCATTGCGAGAAGATGTAGTCGACCTTCGGCCCGAGATCGGCGGCCGCCTGCTTGGCGCCATTGTAGACGATGGTGCCGAAGGCGTCGCCCTCGGCGCCGCCGACGAAGAAGCGGATGTGCACGTCCTTGCACCATTGCGCGTCCAGCGCCTTTGCCGGCAAAGTGGAGATCGAGGCGCAGAGCGCCGTGGCGGCCGCCACGACGGTCGAGCGCAGAACAGTCCTTCTGGTCGTCATGCTCATGCACGTTCCTCCCTTTTGATCCCTCGCATCGGAGGGTTTTCGACAATCGCTCGGCGCGCCGCGCCGCAGTGCCGGCCGGCTCCTCCCGCCGACCAATCCTCACATCAAATTTGGCCTCAAGCCGGATTGGGCAGGTAGCTGGGCCCTCCCCTGCATTGCTTCAGATAGTCGAGCGCGCGCGCCTGGCCGGTGATCTCGAGATCGCCGAGATAGACCGGATCGTGCCAGCCCTCGATGTCGATGGCGCCCTTGTAACCGGCAAGACGCAACTCGCTGATCACCCGCGCCCAGTCGCTGTCGCCAAAACCCGGCGTACGCATCTGCACGAACGGCAGGCGGCCGAACACGCCGTGCTCGCGGATGACGTCCCAGCGCACGGTGGCGTCCTTGCCGTGGACGTGGAAGATGCGCGGCGCCCATTTGCGGATCTGCGGGATCGGGTCGATCAGATAGACGAGCTGATGGCACGGCTCCCATTCGAGGCCGAGATTGTCGTTGGGCAACTCGTTGAACATCAGCTCCCAGGCATCCGGGTTGTGGGCGATGTTCCAGTCGCCGCTCGCCCAGTTGCCGTCCATCGCGCAATTCTCGAAGGCGATGCGCACGCCCTTGTCGGCGGCGCGTTCGGCCAACGGCCCCCAGACTTCACGGAAACGCGGGAGGCTGTCGGTCAGCTTCTTGCCGCGGATGCGGCCGGTGAAGCCGCTGACCATGGATGTCCCGAACAGATGCGCATTGTCGATGACGGTCTCCCAGGCCGCGAGCACGCCGCGATCGACCTCGCCGCCTTCCAGCGGGTTGCCGAACACCCCGATCGAGGACACGGTCACATCGGCATCGCCGATCGCCTCGCGGATTTCGCCCGCCAGGCGCTTCAGGTCCTTGCCGCCCAGCGTCTGCCAGAAGAAAGGCTGGATGCTCTCGAAGCCGAGCGGCAGGATCTGCCTGACATAGGCGCCCGGGTCGTCGAGATTGGCCCGCACCATGGTGCCGATCCTGATGTCGAGAAGCGGATTTGCCATCATTGTGCTTCCTTGACGATTGCCACGCGCCGCCCGCTCTCCGCGCTCTCGATCGCGCCGAAGACCATGGCCAGGCTTTTGATGTTGTCGGCGCCGCGCGTCTCCGGCTCGGCGCCGGTCTCGATCGCGTGCATGAAATCCTTGATGATGCCGAGATGGCCGTCGACGCGGTCGGTCGGATCGAGCGGCGGTACTTCGATCGGCTGGGTCTTGTCGATGATACCATCGCGGCCGGACGCAACCACCTCCGCCTTGAGCCCGTCATGGCCATCCCACAGCACGCTGCCGCGCTCGGCGACGATGCGCCAGCTGCCTTCCCAGCTGGTGCGGAAGCCGTCCGCGCACCACGAGCCGGCATAGGTGAACACCTTGCCGCCGCCGAGATCGAAGACGGCGCTCGCCGATGAGCCCTGCCGGTACCAGGAATTGGCCGGCTCCCATTCCTGGCAGTAGACGCTGGCCGGTTCGCCGGCGACCATGTAGCGCGCGGCGTCGAAGGTGTGGATCGCCATGTCGAGCAGCAGCACGTGGCGCATCTCCTCGCGAAAGCCGCCGAAATGCGGCGCGACGAAGAAGTCGGCATGGATGCTGGTCGCCGCGCCGATGGCGCCTGAATCGAGAAAGCGGCGGATGCGCCTGACATTGGCGACATAGCGGCGGTTCTGGACGACGGCATGGACGCGCCTGGCCTTGCGCGCTGCCTTGATGATGGCGCGCGCATTGTCCGGGCTGTCGGCCAGCGGCTTTTCGGTGAGCAAATGGCAATGATGGGCGAAGGCCGAAAGCGCGACTTCGCGGCGGGCAGCCGGGACCACGACATCGAATACGGCGTCGGGCTTGGTCTCATCGAGAACGGCGTCGAGGCTTGTGCTGACCACTGCATTGGACAGCCCGTATTCGCGCGCCCTCGCTTGCGCCCGTTCGGCATCGAGATCGACAAGGCCGGCAATGGCGAGCCCGTCGATCCGCCTTGCGGCATCGAGCCAGTGCTTGCTCATGGCTCCGCACCCGACCAGGACGACCTTCATCATCCAGCACTCCTCCTCGGCTCGGCCCCTCCAGGCCGAGTGTCACGGCATCCGCGGCATCAACCGTAAACGTTTTTCCGTAAACGTTTACGAGAACACACCCGATGGCGTAGAATGTCAATCGGCTGCTTGTCGAAAATTGCCCCGAAGCCTTGGCCTGAGCGGCAGCCGGTGCTAGCCAAGGCAGGGGGAGAACCGTCCTTGGCGTCCAGCATCCACGACCTTGCGCGTCACCTGAACATTTCGATCGGCACCGTGTCGCGGGCGCTGAACGGCCGCGCCGACGTCAATGCCGACACCCGCCGGCGCGTGCTGGAAGCCGCCAAGCTGCTGAACTACGCGCCCAACCAGTCCGGCCGCAGCTTGCGGCAAGGCGCCACCCATTCCGTCGCCTTCATGCTGCAGCCGCATCCCGGTGACCAGCAATATGGCGAGCCGTTCTTCATCCCGTTCCTGACCGGCCTGCAGGCGCGGCTGGCCGAAAGCGGGCTCGACCTGATCGTGGTGATGGGCGCGCCTGGTGACTACCAGCAGGAGCGCCTGCGCCGCGTCGTCGAGACCCGCCGCGCCGACGCGGTGGTGCTGGCCTGGACCCGGCGCGAGGACGAACGCATCGACTATCTGACCGAGCGAGGCTTTCCCTTCGCAACGCTCGGCCGCAGCCGCTCGGGCGGCAAGTCCTACCCTTCGCTCGATCTCGATTTCGAGAAGGCGGGCAGCGACGCGGTCGACCGGCTGGTCGCGCGCGGCCATCGTCGCATCGCCGCCATCCGCCCGGCGCTCAACCTCAATTTCGGATATCTCTTCCTCGACGGCTATCGCAAGGCGCTGAAGCGGCACGGCATCGAGGTCGATCCCGGCCTGATCGCCGACGGCTTCATCAACGAGGCCGGCGGCTACCAAGTGACGCCGCGCGTCATGCTCTCCAAGGACCGACCGACGGCAATCATCTTCAACAACGACGCCATGGCGCTCGGCGGCTGCAAGGCACTGGCCGAGATGGGCATCCGGCCGGGCCACGACATCGCCGTGACCGTCATCGTCGACACGCCGCTCTGCCGCTATTTCTCGCCGACCCTGACAGCCTTCCGTCCATCGCTGGAGCCGATGGGCCGGAGGCTGGCCGAGATGCTGCTCGCCTCGCTTCCCGCCTTCGCCGGCCCCGAAGGCACACGCATCATCCGCGAGGTTTGGCCGCTGGAGCTGGTCGTTCGGGAGAGCGATTGAGCGGAAGCGGTTTCCCAGGGGGAGAAGGAAAGAACCTCCGCCTGTCACGCAACCATCACGTTCACGTCCTAGACCGCTCGACGGCTAGGGCTGGCCGCATCGTCGATGCCGCGCCTTTTTGAGCCACTGGCCGCTCTGCTCGTCAAGAAGGGGATATCGATGAAACACCTTAACCGAACCGTCGCGCTCGGCGCGGCGCTTGCCCTGTTCACCGCCCTCACCCCGGCGCTCGCCGATGGCGTCGCCTATGTCAACAAGGGGCTGGTCGGCATCGGCCGCATCCCGGCCAGCCAGAAGGACAAGTTCGGCGAGACCTTCGGTTCGGGCTCCGGCATGGCGATCGACACCAAGTCCTGGGTGCGTGACGGCGCCGGCTACAAGGGCTCGCTGTGGCTGCTGCCGGACCGCGGCTACAATGTCGTCGGCACCACCGATTATCGCCCGCGCCTCAACACCATTTCGATCGAGTTGGCCCCGACCGCCGCCGGCGCGGCGCCCGCCGCCGGACAGGAACAGTCTGGCGTGAAAGCGACGCTCGCCGACACGATGCTGTTGACCGACGACAAGGGCGCCGACGCCACCGGCCTCGATCCGTTGAACGGCGTGCGCGAAGCCGCTGGCGACATGCCGATCCTGCCGCAGGCCGACAACGGCAAGCTGGCGTTGGATAACGAAGCGATCGCACGGCTGCCGGACGGCACCATGTTCATCTCCGACGAATATGGCCCCAACATCTACCGTTTTTCGGCCGACGGCCACCTGATGTCGGCGACGCAACCGCCCGCGGCCCTTGTGCCGATGCGCCACGGCAAGCCGAACTTCGCTTCCGACAATCCCGGCCCGGGCGCCGCCGAGCCCGATCCGAAGGATCCCGAGACCGGCCGCCAGAACAACCAGGGCCTCGAAGGCATGTCGATGACGCCCGACGGCAAGTTTCTGATCGCCGTGCTGCAGTCGGCGGCCCGCCAGGACGGCGGCGATTCCGGCTCGACCCGCCAGAACACCCGCGCGCTGGTCTATGATGTTTCCGACCTCGCCCACCTCAAGCTGGCGCACGAATATGTCGTGCCGCTGCCGGTGTTCAAGGATGCCAAAGGCAAGACCAAGGTGGCCGCGCAGAGCGAGATCGTCGCGCTCTCCGACAAGAGCTTCCTGATGCTGGCGCGCGACTCAGGTAACGGCCAGGGTCTCAAGGGCGACGAGTCGCTCTATCGCAAGATCGAGATCGTCGACCTTTCCGCCGCCACCGATATCGCCAACGGTCCGTTCGACGCGGCCGACAAGCCGGTCGCCCCTAAGGGCGTGCTCGACCCGTCGGTGACGCCGGCCAAGCTCACCTCCTTCATCGACATCAACGACAAGGGCGAGCTCGGCCGCTTCGGCCTGCACAATGGCGCTCCGAACGACAAGGACAACCTTTCGGAGAAGTGGGAGGCGATGTCGCTGGTCTCCGTGCTCGATCCGAAGCTGCCCGACGACTATTTCCTGTTCGTCGCCAACGACAACGACTTCCTCACTCAGGACGGCTTCCAGGTCGGCGCTTCGTACAAGGCCGAGGATGGCGCCGATGTCGACACCACCTTCCTCGTCTATCAGGTGACAATCCCCGGCCTGTCTGGGAACACTGTCGCCGGCCAGTAACCGGCGACGGGCGAATGCCCGTCATCCCGCTGATCCTGAAAAGGATGCACGACCATCAGGCCTGCGATACCATCGCGGGCCTGATTCATTTTCGGTGCTGCCATGGATGACAAGAAGCCCACCCGCCGGCGGACCGGCGACCTGACCAGCGGCCCCATTCCGCGCACGCTGCTTCTGTTCGCCCTGCCGGTGCTGGGCTCCAACGTGCTGCAGTCGCTGAACGGCTCGATCAATGCCGTCTGGGTGGGGCGCTTCCTCGGCGAGGCGGCGCTGACGGCGACCTCCAACGCCAATCTGGTGCTGTTCCTGATCCTTGGCACGGTGTTCGGTATCGGCATGGCGGCGACCATTCTGGTCGCGCAGTCCGTCGGCGCCCGCGATCTGCCGGAAGCCAAGCGCATCGTCGGCACCAGCGCCACCTTCTTCTTCCTGGTTTCCGTTGTGTTCGCGGTCTGCGGCTGGGTCTGGGTCGACGCCATCCTCACCGGGCTCGGCACGCCGGCGGATGCCTTGCCGCTGGCGCGCGCCTATCTGCGCATCATCTTTGTCGCTGTGCCGATGATGAACCTTCTGTCCTTCGTCATGACCGTGCTACGCGGAGCCGGCGATTCGCGCACGCCGTTTGTCTTCATGGCGCTGGCGGTCGTTCTCGACGTCGTGCTCAATCCCCTGCTGATCCGCGGCATCGGCCCCTTCCCCGAGCTCGGCATCGCCGGCTCGGCGACTTCGACGCTCATAGGCCAGACGGTCAGCGTGATCGCCATCCTGATCGTGCTCTATGCCCGCAAACACCCGCTGCGGCTGGCGGGCGCCGATCTCGCCTTGCTCAGGCCCGACCCGGCCCTGCTGCGCATCGTCGTCTTCAAGGGTATCCCGATGGGCCTGCAGATGATCGTCATCTCGGCCGCGGCATTGACCGTGATGGGCATCGTCAATTCCTACGGCTCGCAGGTCGCTGCCGCCTACGGCATCGCAGCCCAACTCTGGACCTATATCCAGATGCCGGCTCTGGCGATCGGCGCCGCCGTCTCCTCGATGGCGGCGCAGAATGTCGGCGCCGGGCGCTGGGACCGCATCGGCAAGGTCGCGGCGTCCGGCGTCGGCTTCAACCTGGTGCTGACCGGCGCGCTGGTGGCGCTGCTTTTCGTCTTCGACCGCGCGGTGCTCAGCCTATTCCTCAGCAACGACAGCGCCGCGATCGACATCGCCGCCCACATCAACAGGATAGCGTCCTGGTCATTCATCCTGTTCGGCATCACGATCGTGCTGTTCGCCACGGTGCGCGCCACCGGCGCCGTCATGCCGCCGCTCATCATCCTGATCATCTCGGTGTTGATCATTCGCACCGGCTTTGCCTATTCCATGCGCAGCGTCATCGGCCAGGAGGCGCTGTGGTGGAGCTTTCCGGCGGGCTCGATCGCTTCGCTGGTGCTGGCCGCCGCCTATTATCGCTTCGGCCGCTGGCGCACGATGCATATGATCGAGGATCGGCCGGCCGCGGGCGAGCCGCCCGACACCGGCCTTGGCGTGCCGCGCCAACGCGCGCAGCTCCTGCCGGAGACCGAATAGCCAAGACCTACCGTGCGTATCTGACGCCAAAGCCGAGCGCGACCAGCGAGAAGACGATGATCATGCCGGCAAAGGCCAGGCTTGCCACGGTGGCGCTCGCCAGGCTGGACAGGATGCCGATGCCGATCACCGGCAGCGCGTTGCCGCAGAAGCAGCAGATGAAGAAGGCCGACACCACCTCGGCGCGGCGGTCGGCCGGCGCGATCTGATTGACCACTTGCAGGCCGCCGCGATAGCCGAGCGCCGCCGCCACGCCGCAGACCGCCGTCGCGGCGATCATGAGCGCCATCGAGGCGTAGACCTGCGCCGCCACGATCAGCGCCACGGCGGGGATCATCAGCGCCAGCGCCGCGAGCATGGTGGAGCGGCTGGAGAACCAGGCGGTGCCGACGATGGTGATGGCCGCCACGCTCGACAGCTCGAAGAAAAGCCCGCCGGCTTCGGCATGATTGGTCACGTGCAGCTGCTGCGCGAGAATGCTCGGCGCCAGCGCCGCATAGAAGCCGACCAGCGCCATGGCGCCGAAACCGGTCACCGCCGGCGCCACGAACTGCGCGCGGATACCGTCAGGCACCGAAAGCCGCGGCCGCAGCGGGACGTCGGAGAACCGTCCAGGCCTGGAGACGGTTTCCCGCGTGCGCCAGATCAGCAGGGTGACGAGCCCAAGCAGGACGAGATAGACGGCAAATGTCAGCCTGAGCGGCCATGGCGCGTATTGGGCGAGCACCCCCGCCACGAGCGCGCCGGCCCCGAGGCCGACAAAGTTGGTGCTGGTGGCGATGACGGCGGCGCGCGACTTGTCCTTGCCTTCGATCAGTTCGGCCAGCCACGCGGTGCCGGCGCCTGCGCCGACGCCGATGCCGAGCCCGCTCAGGACGCGGGCGATGTCGAGCCAGGCGAGGTCTTCGGCGAAGAGGAAGGACAACGCGCTGACCACCGCAACAGCCATCGCGGCAAGCGCGGCGGGGCGGCGGCCGACGGCATCCGAGAGACGGCCGAAAAACAGCAGCGCCGCCAGATTGCCGACCACATAGACGGCATAGACCAGCGTCAGCGTGATCTGCGAAAAGCCGAATTCCTGCTTGTAGATCACGTAAAGCGGGGTCAGCGCGGTGCTGCCGGCAAAGAGCGCGGCGATCATGGCGGCGACGGCGGCCTTTGCGGCGGTCCCGTCAAGTTCATTCTCACGCGTCATGGTTTGAGCGTCGCTGGCCATCGGCACCTCCGGCGTTGCAAGCCCAACGCCTATGTAATGACGGCTGTTCCGGTTGCCGAACGCCCTCCTGACAATTCTGGCAGGATGGTCAGGCGCAAAATCCTCTCGTAACGTCCGTCAGCCACCGAGGGAGGAATCATGGGCAAGGGACGGGTCGAGGCATTTACCGATGGCGTCGTCGCCATCATCATCACCATCATGGTGCTGGACCTGAAAGTGCCGCACGGCGAGGATTTTTCAACACTTCTGCCGCAGTGGCCGATCTTCTTCTGCTACGTGCTCTCCTTCATCAATGTCGGCATCTACTGGAACAACCTGCACAACATGTTCCACACCGTGCAGCGCGTCGACGGACGCGTGCTATGGGCCAATCTCAACCTTCTGTTCTGGCTGTCGCTGATCCCGGTGACCACGGCGTTCATGGGAGAGAACCATTTCGCGGCTGCGCCGGTCGCCGTTTATGGCATCGACCTCGCGCTCTGCGCCGTCGCCTACACCATCCTGGTCATCAAGCTTCGCCATCTGCATGGCGCCGACACGACCTTCGCCAAGGCCGTCGGCCACGACAAAAAAGGCAAGATCTCGCTGGCGCTCTATATCGTTGCCGTGCTGCTAAGCTTCTTCAACCAGTGGATCAGCGTGGCGATCTATGTGCTGGTGGCGACCGTCTGGTTCGCGCCGGACAAGCGCTTCGAGCGGTTGGTGGAGAAATAACGGCTATTTCCGCATCACTTTCAGCTTTTCCGCCACAGAGGCGGCAAGATCAGCATAGCGTTCCTCCAGCCTTTCTGCCGCCTTGATTATCGGGAAGTCATGGCCGAACTTCTCCAGCGCCAGCCGCAGCTTTTCGGCGAAATCCGCCTGCTTCTCCAGCGCCGCGAACAGCGTTTTCACCTGCGCCTCGCTGATGTCGGGATTGGCGAGCATCTTCGGCACCTCGCGACCCATCTGATCGCCGTTGACGGTTTGCTCTTTCAGAATTCCGATCCAGTCGGTCAAATGCCGAACTCCTTTTTGGGACACCATGCGCGGCGGGCGCCGCCATGGTCAACCCGTTGCGGCCATCGCCGTCAACCCGTTGCGGCCATCGCCGTCAACCCGTTGCGGCTGTTGCCGTCAACCCGTTGCGGCTGTTGTTGCGGTGACATGCGGGACGAACCGGGCTTGCCTCGGCGACGTCCGGCGTTAAGTTCGGCCCGACCCTCATAAGGATGGAAACCATGACCAGCGACGCCCAGATCCAGATCGCCCTGCCCGCTTTCGCTTCCGGCAACGTCGCCGTCATCACCGGCGGTGCCAGCGGCATCGGCCTTGCCGCCGCAAAACGGTTCGCGGCGATGGGCATGAAGGTGGTGCTGGCCGATATCGGCGGCGTGCGTCTCGACCAGGCAAGAGAGGCGGTCGCGGCGATCGCCGGCGACGACGCCGTGCTCCCAATCCCCACCGACGTCTCCAGGGCGGACGAGGTAGACCGGTTGGCGGATCTCGCCAACGGCGCCTTCGGCGCGGTGTCGGTGCTGATGAACAATGCCGGCGTCGGCAACAATCCGGGCAAGCCCTGGGAGAACCGCGACGCCTGGAAGCGGCTGCTCGACATCAATTTCTGGGGTGTCGTGCATGGCGTCGAGGCCTTCGCGCCGCGCATGCTCGCGGCGGGCAAGCCGGGCACGATCATCAACACCGGGTCCAAGCAAGGCATCACCACGCCACCCGGCAACCTCGCCTACAATGTCTCCAAGGCCGGCGTGAAGACTTTTACCGAAGGGCTGGCGCACGCGCTGCGCAACGAGCCGGGAGCCAAGTTGTCGGCGCATCTGCTGATCCCCGGCTTCACCTATACCGGCCTGACCGAAGGCGCGACAGAAAAGCCCGCCGGCGCCTGGACTGGCGAGCAGGTGATCGACTTCATGCTGGCATCGCTGATGGACGGCGACTTCTACATCCTGTGTCCAGACAACGAGGTGGCGCGGCCGACGGATGAAAAGCGCATGGCCTGGGCGATCGGCGACATCATCGAGAACCGCCCTGCTCTGTCGCGCTGGCATCCCGATCACAAGGACGCCTTCGCGGCCTTCATGGGCCGCTAAGCAATTCCAGGAAAAGTGCGTAGCGGTTTTCCGTCCGGAATTTGCGCAAAAGCAAATATCTAGAGCGGTTCGATGTTTCTGCGAAACGCTCGAGCCGACCAGGCTCAGGCGGCTGCTTTCTTCTTGGAACCAGCCTTGCCCGCCACAGCCTTCTTCGCCGCCATCTCGGCAATCTTGCGGTCGTGCCGCTTGGCCGCCGCTTCGCATTTGTCGCGGATCTCCTCGACCTCCGATTCCGTCAGATGCTCGATGCCGATGAAGTGGTTTTGGGCGCGGCCGACCCGGATCAGCTCGTCGAGCTTGGCCTGGATCGCCGCGCCGTCTCGGTTCTGCGTGTTCTGGATCAGGAACACCATCAGGAAGGTGATGATGGTGGTGCCGGTGTTGATGACCAGTTGCCAGGTGTCCGAAAAGCCGAACAGCGGGCCGGTTACCGCCCAGACCACCACGATCAACACGCAGACGGCGAAAGTCAGCGGCATGCCGGCGAGATGTGCCACCCAATTGGCAACCCTGGTGAATAGTTTCTCTATCATCTGGATCCCACAACAGGCCGCATCGGCGCGGCGCTCACAGGAAACAGACAGCCGCGGCTTCCGGTTCCAAGTCGTTGGATTTTCTCGCATGCGCGCGTCCACAATCGGCTGCACGCGAAAGGCGCGAACAGGGGAAAACACACCTTATTTGTTTGTTTGCGATAGTGCCGGAGCAGGCCGAAAGCCTGTTCCTTCCGCTTAACGGCGGTTTACCTCCAGCCCCTTCCGCTGCGCCACCCCCGCATGGCGGAAGGGGCAACTATTCCCGAGAGCGAAGCGTAATACCCAAGTAGCGCCCCTCAGCGTCCTCTGGCGCTCCGCCGCTGGTTCGCCTTTAGAGGGTGCCGTCTTCCCAACGATCGAGAAAGGCCTCGATCGGCACGGCCTGCATGTCGGGGATTGCGCTCGCCAGTTTCTCGGGCGTCCAGTCCCACCAGGCGAGCGCCTCGATGCGCGCCGCGACGGCGGCCGGGAACCGCTGGCGCAGCGGCTTGGCCGGAACGCCGGCGACGATCGTGTAAGGCGCGACGTCATGCGTCACCACGGAATTGGCGCCGATGACGGCGCCGTTGCCGATCGCGACGCCCGGCATGATGACCGCGCCGTGACCGATCCAGACATCATGGCCGATGCTCACCGATTTTGCCTGGCGCCGCGCGCGGAATTCGGTGTCGACGCCCAGCCAGCGGAAATATTCGTTGGGGCGGTAGCTGATCTTGTGCTGCGTCAGCCGCTCGATCGGATGCTCGAGCGCGTTGATGCGGCTGTTGGCGGCGATCGAGCAGAACTTGCCGATCGTCGTGTAGATCGCCTCGGAATGGCGTTCGAAATAGGAAAAGTCGCCGACCGTCACTTCGCGCAGGATCACCCGCTCGCCGATCGAGGCATAGCGGCCGAGCTTGCACGCCTTCAACTCCGCGGTCGGATGGATGCGTGGCTCGGGATCTTTCAGGACAAGATTTTCAGGGTGGTCCATAACTCGGGCTTTACGCCGGCAGGGACGCTCCCGCAAGCGCGGCCTGTCCTCGGCGAGGCCTATCGGGACGCTATTGCGGCTTGCCCTTGGTCCAGACCACGTTCTGGCCGTAAAGCGGCACGGTCGTGACCGACATCTTCGCCGAGCCGTTCTGCACCTGGCGCGAATGCGACAGATAGATCAGCGTCTCGTTCTTCTTGTCGTAGATGCGGTTCACCACCTGCTTCTTCCAGATCAGGCTGAGGCCCTGCTTGAACACCTCTTCGCCGCCCTCGCTCATGTCGATGTCGCCAATGGTGATCGGCCCGGTCTGGCGGCAGGAGATCGAGGAATCGGAAGGATCCTCGAACCAGTTGCCCTTATGCAGCCGGTCGATGATGCTGCGGTCGAAATAGGCGACATGGCAGGTGACGCCGTCGACCTTCGGGTCCTTGATCGCGTCGATCATGATGTCGTTGCCGATCCAGTCGACGCCGACTTTACCCACTTCGTCAGCCATGGCCGCACTGGCGCTCAGGGCAAGACAGGCGGCGAACAAGCCGATCAATTTTCGCAAGGAGGCCTCCTCGGTTCGGTTTTTGCCGATGTCAGGTGGGACAGGATCGTGGCGTTTACAAGCCGATCGGCCTGCCGGCCGCTTGCGGCAACGCGACATCTTTGCGCGCCCGGCGTGGACCCGCTAAGACTGTGGCCAAACTGGCTTCCAGCCAAAGCAATGGACATTCACTGATGATGCGTTCAATCCTGGTCGGCATTCTCGTCCTGATGGCGGCGGGTATCGGCTGGCTGACATTCGACTGGTACCGGGGCCATTATGGCGGCGAGCCCTTCGGCGCGCCCTTCACACTGGTCGACCAGAAAGGCGCGCCGATCACCGAAGCGGCGTTCAGAGGGCACCCGAGCGTCGTGTTCTTCGGCTTCACCCATTGCCCGGAAGTCTGCCCGACGACCCTGTTCGAGCTGGCCGGCTGGCTGAAGACGATGGGCGACAGCGGCAAGAACCTCAACGCCTATTTCGTCACCGTCGATCCGGAGCGTGACACGCCGCAGACGATGAACACCTATGTCAGCAACTTCTCCGACCGCATCACCGGCATCACCGGCGATCCGGACAAGGTGCATGCCATGGCCAAGGCCTTCGGCATCTACTGGAAGAAGGTCGACACAGGCGACGGCGACTACACGATGGACCATACGGCTTCGGTGCTGCTGCTCAATGCCAAGGGCGATTTCGCCGGCACGATCGCCTATGGCGAGAGCGCCGACACTGCTGTCGCCAAGCTGAAGCGCCTGGCAGCGGGCGGGCAAACATGATGAGCCAGACCCGGCTCCATCTCACTGCCAACAAGGTCGAGGCCGACCGTATCTTCGCGGCGCTCGACGCCGCTTTCGAGGATGACGGCCTGCCGATCGCCGTGCTGGAGCTCGACGAGGAAAAAGACATCCACGAAGTGTCGCTCTATGCCGATGGCGACGTCGATCCCGTCGAAGCGCGGGTCAAGGATCTCCTCGCCGGTCTCGGACTGCCGAAGCCCGTCGCGCGCGAGGTCCTTCCCGACGTGGACTGGGTGTCGCGCTCGCTGGAAGGCTTGAAGCCGGTGTGCGCCGGCCGCTTCCTGGTCCACGGCTCGCACGACCGCGCCAAGCGCCACGCCGGCGACCTCGCCATCGAGATCGAGGCCGGCCTTGCCTTCGGCACCGGCCATCACGGCACCACCGCCGGCTGCCTAGAAATGCTGGAGCAGGTGGTGCTGCGCGAGCGGCCGCGCAACGCGCTCGACCTTGGCACCGGCAGCGCGGTGCTCGCCATCGCGCTCGCCAAGCTCGCGCATATCCCGGTGCTGGCGACCGACATCGATCCGGTCGCCATCCGCGTCGCCGCCGCCAATGCCCGCCTCAACCATGTCAAGGCGCTGGTCGAGACGGTGACGGCGCCCGGCTTCCACAATCCGATCTTCGCCAGGCGCGCGCCTTTCGACCTCATCGTCGCAAACATCCTGGCCCGGCCGCTGATGCGGCTGGCGCCGGAGATGGCCAAGCATATCAGGCTCGGCGGTTCGCTCGTGCTCTCCGGCATCCTCGACCGGCAGCGCGACGCGGTGATCTCGGCCTATGTCGGCCAAGCCTTCCGCCACGTCCGCACGCTGCATCGCGAGGGCTGGGTGACCATCCACCTCAAGCGCTGAGCCTGGCAAAATCCAGCCTGTCTGGCCCTGCCGAAATCGATTCCGGTTTGAGGGTCTATGCGCTACGCTCTCGGCTCGCATTCGAGGGAGACGCCAAAAATGTTCCAGACCTTTGATTCCGCTGGCGATCCGGCCGTCGGCAAGCCGCGCGTGGCGCTGCTGCGGCGATGGCTGTCCGAGAATGGCCTCGACGGCTTCATGGTCCCCCGCGCCGACGAGCATCAGGGCGAATATGTCGCCGACCGCTCGGCGCGGCTGAAATGGCTGACCGGTTTTTCCGGTTCGGCCGGTGTCGCCATAATCCTGCGCGACCGCGCCTTCATCTTTGTCGACGGCCGCTACACGCTGCAGGTGCGCAACGAGGTCGACCTTTCGATCTTCACCATCGAAAGCCTCATCGACAATCCGCCGGCCGCCTGGATCAAGGACAATCTCGGCAAGGGCGCGAGGCTCGGCTTCGACCCCTGGCTGCACACGATCGGCGAGATCAAGGCGCTGAAGGCATCAGCCGAGCAGTCCGGCGCCACTCTGGTGCCGCTCGACAAGAATCCCATCGACATCATCTGGAAGGACCAGCCGGAGCCGCCGCGCGCGCTTGTCGAGATCCATCCGCAAAACCTCGCCGGCGAGCTCGCCAAGGACAAGCTGGCTCGGCTGGCGGGCGCGATCGGAAAGGACGGCGCCACCCACGCAGTGCTGACCGATCCCTCTTCGACAGCCTGGGCCTTCAACATCCGTGGCGGCGACGTGCCGCATACGCCGCTGGCACTCGGCTTCGCCATCCTGGCCGCCGACGGCAAGCATCAGATCTTCATGGACCAGCGTAAATTCCCGCGCCAAGTCGCGGCCTACCTCACGCAGTTGGCTGACCTGCACGATCCAGGCGAATTCGAAGCCGCGATCATCGAGCTCGCCAAGGCCGACGCGAAAATCGCGCTCGATCCCATGCTGGCGGCGGACAAGCTGAGGATGCTGGTCGAGGACAATGGCGGAAGCGTCGTGTTGGCCGCCGACCCGGCGCGCATACCGCGTGCCACCAAGAACCAGGCCGAGATCGCCGGCAGCCGCGCCGCGCATCGCCGCGACGGCGCCGCGGTCGCCAAGCTGCTCTGCTGGCTGGATCGCCGGAAGCCCGGCTCGCTGGACGAAATCGCCGTCGTCACCAAGCTCGAGGAAGTGCGCCGCCAGACCGGCGAGGAAACGCAGATGCCGCTGCGCGACGTCTCCTTCGACACGATTTCCGGCGCCGGCCCGAACGGCGCGGTCATGCATTACCGCGTCTCGCGCGCCACCAGCCGCAAGCTTGAAAGCGGCGAACTGTTCCTGCTCGATTCCGGCGGCCAATATCAGGACGGCACCACCGACATCACCCGCACCGTGCCGATCGGCCAGCCGACCGAGGAAATGCGTGAACGCTTCACCCTCGTGCTGAAGGGCATGATCGGCATCTCGACGCTGCGTTTCCCGGCCGGCACCCGTGGCTCCGAGATCGACGCCGTCGCCCGCGTGGCGTTGTGGAAGCATGGCTGCGACTTCGCCCATGGCACCGGCCACGGCGTCGGCTCCTACCTTGCCGTGCATGAAGGGCCGCAGCGCATCGCCCGCACCGGCACCGAGAAACTGCTGGCCGGCATGATGCTGTCCAACGAGCCGGGCTATTACAAGGAAGGCGCCTACGGCATCCGCATCGAGAACCTGATCCTGGTGACGCCTGCGGAGCAGATCGAAGGCGGCGACATCGCCATGCACGGCTTCGAGACGCTGACCCTGGCGCCGATCGACAAGCGGCTCATCCGCAGCGACCTGCTGCATCGGGACGAGCTGCAATGGCTCGACCGGTATCACGCCTGGGTTCTGGCCGAGATCGGCCCGATGGTCGACGGCGAAACGCTGGCCTGGCTGGAAAAAGCCACCGCGCCGCTGCCGCACGACGCGAAGATTTGAGAACAGCCTCTTTCTCCCCCGTTCAGCGGGAGAAATGCCCGGTTCACCCTCCGTAGCTGCAGCGCCGCTGCTGCGGAGGACGGGCAGGCAGTGAGGGCAGCGCCAACCATTCAGGATGGAAAGCTAACCCATAAACTGGCGCGCGATAATCAACACCGCCGCGCCGGCCAAAAACATCGCCATCAAGCCGCCACGCAGCGATACCAGCACGGTGACGATCAGCGCCGCCCATTCGGCCGGTCCGGCATGCAGCAGTTCCGGCGCGACGAGCGTCGTCAGCACCGCCGCCGGCACGGCGTTGAGCCCGGCCTCGACGCGCGGATGGATGGTCTCGAAGCGCGAGATGACGAGATGGCCGCCGACACGCGTGAGATAGGTGGCGACGGCGCCGGCGAGGATGATCCAGAAGGTCGTGCTCATGGCCGCTTGCCCACGCCGCTGTGGTGTGGCGGCAGGATCACCGCCAGGAGGACGCCGGCGACCGCGCCGATCGAGACATGCCAGGGCGAGCCGACGGTTCTGTAGGCGATGATCGAGGCAACGGCGCTGGCGGCGACGACGGGTGCCCACAGTGGCCGCTTGCGGAAGCCAAGCACCAGGCCGAGGAAATAGATCGGCAACAGGAAATCGATTCCCAGCGCATGCGTATCCGGGATCATCTTGCCGAACACAGCACCCAAGCCGCTTTCGATCACCCAGAACACGTAGACCGGCAGGCCGAGACCCAGATACCAGACGAAACCGACAGGACGGCCGGACTCGGCCCTTGCCTCGGCGATGGCATATTGCGGGTCGGTCAGGATGAAATAGCCGGCGGCCTGCTGCAGCACCGCCCAATGCGCGATGCGCCGGCCAATGCCGGCCGAATAGAGCACATGGCGGAAATTCACCGCGAAGATCGACAGCACGATCAGCCAAGGCGCGACATGCTGGCCGAACAATTCGATGCCGACCATCTGGCTGGCGCCGCCATAGATCATCGCGCTCATCAGGAAAGCTTCGAGCACGGAGAAACCATTATCGACGGCGATCGCGCCGAACAGGATCGCGAACGGCGCCGAGGCGACGACGACCGGCATCGACAATCGCACGCCGTCCCAGAAATCGCCGCCGGTCCTGCCTCCGGAGATTGCTTCCGCCGCCATCAGCCGCTCCTTAAGCATGTCGCCCAGAAGTGCGCAGCGGCTCTGGGACAACGACATGCATCAACCAAAGACTTAACGCGCGTCGCCTGAATCCGCTCAACGAGACGCGCTTTAAGAGCGGCCTCATTTAGGGAGCGTCGCCTTGCTTGTCACACCAATTCGCTTGACCCAGCGATCAGCGGAACTGATCGCCGGGTTGCCAATCGCCGGAAATTCCTGAGCGTTCAGCTGACGAAATAGCGCTGCCATTCGAAGTCGGTGATGTGCGAGGCCTGCCAGGCGATTTTTTGTCCGCCCCTATTGTCGAACGATCGCGCCCTGGCGCAGAGATAGTATCGGGCCTTGCAGCAAAAACCGAGGGGAAATGAATGGTCGTCTTTGATTTCACCGGCAGGCATGCGGTCGTCACCGGAGCGGGCGGCGGCATGGGCGAAGCAATCGCGCTGGCGCTGCTCGATGCCGGCGCCTCCGTCACCGCCATCGATATCAAGCCACGCCCAGCCTCGCTTGCCGCCTATGACGACAGGTTGACCTTCGCGCAGGGTGATTTGACCGACGCCGCTTTCGTCGAACAGGTCATCGGCACCGCCGGCCGCGAGCGCGGCGGCATCGACTATCTCGCCAATGTCGCCGGCGTGCTGTGGTTCGGCCGCGACAAGTCTGCGCTCGATATGGACCTCGATGTCTGGGACCAGGTCTTCAACATCAATTTGAAATCCTTCGTGCACACCACACGCGCCGTCGTTCCTTACATGCGTTCCGGCGGCCGCGGCGGAGCAATGGTGCATTTCTCCACCATCCAGTGGTATCGCGGCGACCCGAACCCGCAGGACGCCTATCAGGCGTCGAAGGCCGGCGTGTGCGCGCTGTCCAAGTCGCTCGCCATGCAGCTTGCCGGCGAACGCATCCGCTCGAACGCGATATGCCCCGGCATGGCGCTGACGCCGCTGCAGGCGCGCTGGGACACCGAGGAGAAGCGCGCCGCCGTGGCGAGCTATGCGCCGCTCGGCCGCATCGGCACGCCGCGGGACATGGCAAACGCCGCGCTGTTCCTGTTCTCGGATGCCGCGAGCTACATCACGGGCATCGAACTCGCCGTCGACGGCGGCCTGCTGATGCGGATGTAACCCTGGCGGCCGCCGGATGACGGCGTCAAGCCGCCACGGCCGTGCCCTGGATCGCCCTGCCCCAGTCGAGCAGCGGCCTGGCGCCAAGCGTGAAATCGACGAGATCGTCGACCAGCGCCGGCGAATGGATCGTCGACGGATCGATGTCGTGCCGGACGACGAAATGCCGGTTGCGCACCGCCTGGGCGAGATCCTCGTCGCCGACATCCTCGAAACCGCGCGGCGCGCGCTTCAGGCGGTCTTCCGGATCGAGTGCCAGGCCGGCCTTCTCGAGCGACGAGACCATGCCGCGGAACGCGGCCGGCTTGGTCACGATCGCCTTGCGCATCGCCTGCAGCAGTTCGGGCGCTGGCTGCCACCAGGCCACACCGGCAAAGCAGCGCTCCAGACCGATATGTACATAGAAGACCCCTTGCGACATCTTGCTGCCGTCGGGCGAGAGGATCGCCGACAAGTGCCGGTTGTAGGGCCGCTTGTCCTTTGCGAAGCGCACGTCGCGATTGATGCGGAAGAGCGACTTTTTGCGGTCGCCGCGCAAGCCGAGCTTGGCCGTCTCGAATCGCTCGCTGAGCGTCTCGACCAAATCGCAGAACGGCCCGTGCAACTCGCTGTCGAAGAGGTCGCGGTTTTCCTGGAACCACTCGCGGCTCTGGTGGAAGTCGAGCGCCTTGAGGAACGGAATGGCCTTCTGCCCAAAACCCTTGAACGCGCCAGTCATCAGCCGGCCCTGCCGATGCGCTGCAGCCAGGTATCCTCGTCGATCACCTCGATGCCGAGGTCGCTCGCAGTTTTCAGCTTCGAGCCGGCGCCCGGACCCGCCACCACCAGGTCGGTCTTGGCGGAAACCGAGCCCGCGACCTTGGCGCCGAGCCGCTCCGCCATCGCCTTGGCTTCGGATCGCGTCATCTTTTCCATCGAGCCGGTGAACACCACCGTCTTGCCGGAGACTTCGCTGCCGGCCGAGATTTCCATGACGTAGGGTTTCGGATGAACCTGCGCGAGCAAGGCATCCAGCACATCGTCATTGCGCTCATTGCCGAAGAAGTCGCGCAACGCGTTGATCACCGTGTCGCCGATGCCGTTGATCGACGGGAAGATGGTGTGCGGGTCCTCCGCCTTCGCCGTCTCCTTGCCGACGCGGATCAATTCCTCGATGGTCGAGAACTGCCGGGCAAGCACGGCTGCCGTCGTCTCGCCGATATGTCGGATGCCGAGCGCGAAGATGAAGCGGTCGAGCTCCGGCTCGCGGCGCGCGTCGATGGCCGAAAACAGCTTGTCGAGACCTTCATAGTTGCGCTCCTCGACGCTGCGCACATTCTTGCGCGTCTTGCCCGAGGCTTCCTCGCGCAGCCGAGCCTGCTCCTCGCGCCGCTCGGCCAGCGCCTTGGTGACGGCCGGGCGGCGATCCTTCAGCGTGAAGATGTCGGCGGCCGTCTTCACCAGCCCCGAACTGAAGAAGAGGTCGATGTTTTCCGCGCCCAAGCCCTCGATATCAAGCGCGCCGCGCGACACGAAGTGGCGCAGCCTCTCCACGGCCTGCGCGGCGCAGATCAGCTCGCCGGTGCAGCGCCGCCGCGAATCCTCCTTGCCCGTCTTCTCGTTGATCTCGCGCGTCGCCGGCGAGCCACAGACCGGGCAGGTATGCGGGAATTCATAAGGCACCGCGCCGGCCGGCCGCTTATCGACGACGACGCTGACGATCTGCGGGATGACGTCGCCTGCCCGCTGGATCACCACCGTGTCGCCGATGCGCACGTCGATGCCGTCGCGGATCGGCTGGCCGTTGCTGTCGAAACCCTTGATGTAGTCTTCGTTGTGCAGCGTGACGTTCTCGACCACCACGCCGCCGACTGTGACCGGCGCCAACCGCGCCACCGGCGCCAGCGTGCCGGTACGGCCAACCTGGATGTCGATCTTCTCGACCGTCGTCATCGCCTGCTCGGCCGGGAATTTGTGGGCGACCGCCCAGCGCGGCTCGCCGGTGACGAAACCCCAGCGGCGTTGCAGCTCCAGCTGGTCGACCTTGTAGACGACGCCGTCGATGTCGTAGCCCAACGAGGAGCGCTGCTCCTCGATGCGATGGTAGTGCGCGATGAGTTCGTCGATCGACTTCGCCCGCACCATCAGCGGGCTGACCTTGAACCCCCACTCGGCGAATTTCTGCACCGAATCGTACTGGGTGGGAGCCGGATCCGCCGTCGTATAGCCCCAGGCATAGGCGAAGAATTTCAGATTGCGGCTGGCGGTGACCGACGGGTCCTTCTGGCGGAGCGATCCGGCAGCCGTGTTGCGCGGATTGACGTAATCCTGGCCGCCGACGGCCGCCGAGCGCTGCTTCAGAGCTTCGAATTCGGCATAGGTCATGTAGACTTCGCCACGTATTTCGATTGTCTCCGGCCAACCCGACCCCTTCAGCGTCTTCGGGATATCGGCAATCGTCTTCAGATTGGCGGTGATGTCCTCGCCGACCGCACCGTCGCCGCGCGTCGCGCCCTGCACGAACACGCCGTTCTCGTAACGCAGCGAAGCCGACAGCCCGTCGATCTTCGGCTCGGCGGTGAAGGCGATATCGAGGTCCTTGTCGCGGTCGAAGAAACGCCGGCCGCGCTCGATGAAATCGGCAACGTCCTGGTCGGTATAAGCCTTGGCGAGGCTGAGCATCGGCACCGCGTGCCGCACCTTGGTAAAGCCCTCCGCGGGCGCGGCGCCAACCCGCAGCGACGGCGAATCCTCACGTATCAGGCCAGGAAAATGCTCTTCAAGAGCGAGGTTGCGCTGCCGCAGCGCGTCATATTCGGCATCGGTGATCGTCGGTGCATCCTCGGCATGATAGCGCCGGTCATGCTCGGCGATCTCCGCCGCCAGCCGCTTCAGCTCCTCCGCGGCCTCGCCTTCGGTCAGCGATTCGACTGGTTTTTCCGACATGAAACGCGGTCCTCGAATTGTGGCTGGCCACTATAAATCAGGATTCGCTGCGAGGGAGTCGGGTTGCGAAGAAATCATTGCTGAACAGCGGGATGCAGCCATCTGCTGACTCAGCCTGCCAGCGTCCAGAAATCTTAAGCCGCCGCGGTATTCTCGCGCAGCAACCGCTCCGCCGCGGCGCGGGCCTCGTCGGTGATGGTGGCGCCGGCCAGCATGCGCGCGATTTCTTCCTGGCGCGCGGCGCGGTCCATTTCAACAATACCGGTGGCCACACGCTCCTTGCCGCCGGATTTCGAGATCAGGAAATGCGTCGCGGCGCGTGCCGCGACCTGCGGCGCATGTGTGACCGAAAGCACCTGCACCCGCTTCGACAACCGCGCCAGCCGCTGGCCGATGGCGTCGGCCACCGCGCCGCCGACACCGGTATCGATTTCGTCGAACACCAGGGTCGGCGCCGAGCCGCGATCGGCAAGCGCCACCTTCAGTGCCAGCAGGAAGCGCGAGAGCTCGCCGCCCGAGGCGACTTTCATCATCGGCCCCGGCCGTGTGCCTGGATTGGTCCGCACCCAGAATTCGACCTGGTCGATGCCTTCTTCCATGCGGCTTTCGGCATCGCTTCCCATCTCGACGATGAACTCGGCCCGTTCGAGCTTGAGCGCCGGCAGTTCCGCCATTACTGCCTTGGTCAGTCCCCCAGCCGCCGCATGGCGCAACGACGAAAGCTGCGCCGCGGAAATATCGTAGGCCTCGCACGCCGCGGCGGCCTGCTTGGCCAGCGCGTGCAGCCGTTCCTCGCCGGCATCGAGGTCGGCAAGATCGGCCACCATCGTGTCGCGTAGTTGCGCCAGATCGTCGACCGCGACACTGTGCTTGCGAGAGGCGGCGCGCAGCGCAAACAGACGCTCTTCCGCCTTCTCCAGACGCTGCGGATCATATTCGGTGGCACGAAGCGCTGCTTCCACGCCAGACTGCGCGGCGTCGAGCGAGATCATCGCTTCATCGAGCGATTTGACCACATCGTCGAGCAGGCCGGGCGCTTCGCTGGACTTGCGCTGCAGTCGCCGCAACAGGCTGGCGAGCTGCGGCAAGGGCGAGGACGGCCCCGACAGCACATCCTGCGCATCATGGATTTCGGTGGCGATCTTTTCGACGCGCATCATCGTCGCGCGCAATTCCGCAAGCTCCGTTTCCTCGCCTGGCTGCGGGTCCAGCTTTGCGAGCTCGGCGACGGAAGCGCGCAGATAATCGGCCTCGCGCGCCGCCGCCTCGACCTCGGCACGATGCCGCGAAAGCTCCTGCTCGCAGTTTCGCCAGTACCGCCAGGCTTCGCCCGTGCCGCGCACGGCGCCCAGATGGCCGCCGAAACTGTCCAGCAATTCGCGATGTGCGCCGGGATCGACCAGCGCCCGCTCGTCATGCTGGCCGTGGATCTCAACCAGCGCGCGGCCGACATCGCGCATCAGGGTGACGCTGGAGGGCTGGTCGTTGACGAAGACGCGGGTGCGGCCATCGGCCGTCTGCACGCGGCGCAGGATGATGTCGCCATCGTCCTCGATATCGTTTCCGGCGAGCAACGCGCGTGCCGGATGGTTGCGCGGCACGTCGAACACGGCGATGACCTGGCCTTGCGCGGAGCCATGGCGGACGAGCGAGGCATCGCCGCGGGCGCCAAGCGCCAGCGACAACGCATCGAGCAGGATGGATTTGCCGGCGCCGGTTTCGCCGGTCAGCACCGAAAGCCCAGGCAGGAAGTCGATATCCAGCTTCTCGATCAGGACGATATCGCGGATCGACAGTCTGGACAGCATCGCAAGCTTCAGGCGCCGGTGATCAGCTTCCCGGCCTTGGAAATCCACGACCCGGCATTTTCGCGCGGTTCAAGCCCGTTGCTCTGCAGGAGCTTGTAGGAATCCTTGTACCACGAGCTGTCCGGATAATTGTGGCCGAGCACCGCCGCGGCCGTCTGCGCTTCCGAGGTCAGGCCCATCGCATAGTAGGACTCGGTCAGCCGCGCGAGCGCCTCCTCGACATGGCGGGTGTTGGAATAGTTTTCGACCACGGTGCGGAACCGCTTCACTGCGGCGATGTATTCGCGGCGCTCGAGATAGTAGCGGCCGATCTGCATCTCCTTGCCGGCGAGCTGGTCGTTGGCGAAGCGGATCTTGTCCTTGGCGTCGCCGACATATTCCGAGTTCGGCCAGCGCGTCACCAGATCCTGCATGGTCTGGATGGTCTGGCGCGCTTCCTTCTGGTCCTGGGTGACGTCCTTGATCTGCCGATAGTAGCAGAGGCCGATGATGTACTGCGCGTATGCCGCGTCGTCGGTCGACGGATAGAGGGTCAGGTAGCGCTTGGCCGAACCGATCGCCTCGTCATAATTGCCGGCGCGGTAGTCGGCGAAAGCGCCCATCACCATCGATTTGCGGGCGAATTCGGAATAGGGATGCTGGCGGTCGACCGCGTCGAACTTCTTGCTCGCCTCGTCGAGGCGGCCGGCATTCATGTTGGCCAGGCCCTGGTTGTAGAGAACGTCGGCCGGCTCGGTCTGGTCGACATAGGTCGCCAGGTTGACATCCTTCTCGGAGGACATGCAGGCCGACAGCACGAGCGCGGGAGCAATCACCGACAGCGCCAGCAAAACACCCCGACGCGGCGTTGCCGATTGACCAACTCGCGAAAAAAACATGTTTGGATTCCGCCCCTTCGGCGTCGTTTCGGTCCGGCCGAAGCCTTAAACCATTATCCCCTTGCCCGGCAACGCTATGTCCGGCCAATCGCACATTTTTGTGGCAAGCCCACGCTATGGCCAAAGCCGCGCGTTTTGACACCCCTGTGATGCAGCCATGCAACACAAGCCTGACCACAAAGCCAGAAAACGGTTAAAAATCAGATCACCCAGGGTGCGTAGACCGGCCGACTGACGGCGATCATCTCTGCGACGCGGCCGCGCTCGCGGCGCCTCGTTTCGACGATCTCGAAGGCCGTGTGGTCGGAAAGCAGTCGGCGTAGCGCCGAGGCGTTCATACGATGGCCGCCGCGATAGGAGCGGAAGCAGCCGATGAAGCGCGCACCGGCCAGCGCCAGGTCGCCCATCGCATCGAGCGTCTTGTGGCGGGCGAATTCGTTGGGATAGCGCAGCCCGCCGACATTGATGACGCGGTTGTCGTCGCCGATGACCAGCGAGTTTTCCAGCGAGGAGCCAAGCGCGTAGCCGGCGGCCCAAAGCCTCTCGACGTCCTTCATGAAGCCGAAGGTCCGCGCCCGCGCGATGTCGCGGCGGAAGATGTCGGGATTGATGTCGGAAGCGAATTGCTGGCGACCGATCGCCGGGCTCTCGAAATCGATCTCGACCTCGAATCGCGTGCCGTCATAGGGGCGGAACTCCGCCCAGGACGCACCGGCCTCCACCCGCACCGGCTTGACGACGCGGATGTAGCGACGCTTCACCGCCAGCGTCTCGATACCGGCCTGGTCGATGGCTTCGACGAAGGCCATGGCGCTGCCGTCGAGGATAGGGACTTCCGAACCGTCGATCTCGATGATGAGGTTGTCGATGCCAAGACCGAACACGGTGGCCATCAGATGCTCGACGGTGCCGATATGCTCGCCGGCCGGATCGCCAAGCATGGTGCAGAGATCCGTGGCGCCGACTTCGGCGACCAGGGCGCGGAATTCTCGGGCTTCGCCGCCGTTCGAAAGATGGAAGACGATGCCCGTGTCGGCGTCGGCCGGCAGGAAATGAACGGTGACGGTTTTGCCGCTATGAACGCCGATGCCAGCCAGCGTCGCGCGCGATTTCACTGTCGTCTGATAGTCGTGCAAGAGTAACCCCATACGCCCAAAATGCCTGCGTCCGCTCCATCGGCCTTGGGTATCTTGCAGCCAGTTGGATGGTCTGGCGCTCGCACAAAGGCGGCAAAATAGTCAAGAGCATGCGGCTCTGTATGATCGGCAGGCAGGGCTACTCCCCGAATCCCGGCAAACCGACTTTAGTCCGTGGCGAAGATAATGGCCCGCTTTGGAGACTCCAAATCACGGTTTCTTTCCCCGTGTAACTGCGGGACTACGTCAGAAGCAGCTCATAAGCCGCTGTTTTCAATGAATTTTATAAAAGCAACAGGCAGACGATACCTCGTCTGCCTGTTAACAACCGTTATATATCGTTAACGATCGGCGGCCCGTATCGACGATCGGCGGTCCGCCGTATTGTCAGTTGGCCTGGCGGCGCAGGAAAGCCGGGATTTCCAGCTGGTCGTCTTCCTGGACAGTGCGGGCCTGCGGTGTCAGCCGGCCCTGATCGTCGAGCTGGCCGCGACGCGGCGCGTAGAGCTGCGGATCCTGGCTGGCGAGACGGCGCATCTCGGGCGCGGCCTGGCGCAGTTTCGGCTCGCGCGGCTGCGCCGGCTGGAGCCGGGCCGGCTCTTCCTCGCGGCGGGTCAGGCCGTTGGTCAGCCGCTTGATCAGCCCCATCGGACCGCTGTTCTCATGGTCCGCCGGCCGGGTCTTGGCTTCGACTTCAGCCCTTACCACCGGCGGAAAGTCCTCCACGCGCGGCATGCGCTGCGGGGCAGCGGCCATCGGCTGCGGCATCTCGCGCTGCGGCGCGGGCTGCTGCATGACCTGCTGCGGCACCACCGGCTGCGGCTGCGGCTGGGCCGGCGGGGCCTGGAAGATCTTGCTCTGCGGCCGGAAGTCGTCGACCGGCGCGGGGCGCGGCTGCGCCATGGCGGCAGCGTTCGCCTCGGCAAGCTGGATCGCCTCGGCGACCGGATCGGCCGCGCGCGGCTCATAGGCCTGCGGCTGAACCGGCGCGGGGCGGATTTCGGCAACCGGAGCCGCCGTCGGGCGGGCGGCCGGCTTCTGCGGCGCGCGGATCGAGATCGGCGCTGCCGCGATTTCGGCCGCCGACTTGTCGATGCCGGTGGCCACGACCGACACGCGGATCACGCCTTCCAGCTCTTCATCGAAGGTGGCGCCCAGGATGATGTTGGCGTCCTGGTCGACCTCCTCGCGGATGCGGGTCGCTGCCTCGTCGACTTCGAACAGGGTCAGGTCGCGGCCACCGGTGATCGAGATCAGCAGGCCCTTGGCACCCTTCATCGAGGTTTCGTCAAGCAGCGGGTTGGCGATCGCGGCTTCCGCCGCCGCCATCGCGCGGCCCTCGCCCGAAGCCTCGCCCGTGCCCATCATCGCCTTGCCCATCTCGCGCATCACCGAACGGACGTCGGCGAAGTCGAGATTGATCAGGCCTTCCTTGACCATCAGGTCGGTGATGCAGGCGACGCCGGAATAGAGCACCTGGTCGGCCATCGCGAAGGCATCGGCGAAGGTGGTCTTGTCATTGGCCAGCCGGAACAGGTTCTGGTTGGGGATGACGATCAGGGTGTCGACGCATTTCTGCAGTTCCTCGATACCCATGTCCGCCGTCTTCATGCGGCGCTGGCCTTCGAAATGGAACGGCTTGGTGACGACGCCGACGGTGAGGATGCCCTTCTCGCGCGCCGCGCGGGCAACGACCGGAGCAGCGCCCGTGCCGGTGCCGCCGCCCATGCCGGCGGTGACGAAGCACATATGGGTGTTGGAGAGATGATCGATGATCTCGTCGATGCACTCTTCCGCCGCCGCGCGGCCGACTTCCGGCTGCGAGCCGGCGCCGAGGCCTTCGGTGACATGCGCGCCGAGCTGGATCAGCCGCTCGGCCTTCGACATGGTCAACGCCTGTGCGTCGGTGTTGGCCACCACGAACTCGACGCCGCGCAGGCCGGCTGTGATCATGTTGTTCACGGCATTGCCGCCGCCGCCGCCGACACCGAACACGGTGATACGGGGCTTAAGCTCGGTGATGTCCGGCTTCTGCAGATTGATGGTCATTGTCTCCGTCCTTTGCCTTTCCCGCCGCCTCGCCGCTGCGGCCGCCTATGGGGCTGTCCCCGTCAAATTAAAAACTGTCTCTCAACCACTGACTCATGCGGTGCAGTTTTCCACCCGTCCCGGTCATCCTGAAACCGGAAAGTCCTTTCGCCGAATGGCTCTCGAAGCTCGCCATCTGCGGATAGATCATCAGTCCGACCGGGGTCGAGAACGCCGGTCCCTTGGCCGCCTCAGGCAGGCCCGCGACGCCGAGCGGCCGGCCGATGCGCACATTGCGCCCGAGGATGCGGCGCGCCGCTTCCGGCAGGCCGGCGAGCTGGCTGGCGCCACCGGTGAGCACGACGCGCTTGCCGACGGCATTGCCGTAGCCGGACTTGTTCAGCCGGTCGCGCAAAAGCTCCAGTGTCTCGTCGATGCGGGCGCGGATGATGCGCGTCATCACCGAGCGCGGAATCTGCAGCGGCACATCGCCTTCCTCGCCGATCGGCTGGATCGAGACGAGGTCGCGGTCGTCGGCGCTGCCGGGCAGCGCCGAGCCATGCATGACCTTCAGCCGCTCCGCGGCATCGAGCGAGGTCGACAGGCCCTTGGCCATGTCGAGCGTCACATGGTTGCCGCCGATGGCGATGGCGTCGCCGTGGACGAACTTGCCTTCCGAGAACACCGAGATGGTCGTCGTGCCGCCGCCCATATCGATGCAGGCGGCGCCCATTTCGAGCTCGTCGTCGACCAGCGAGGCAAGTCCGCTGGCATAGGGCGTCGCCACCATGCGCTCGACCGACAGGTGCGAGCGGTTGATGCAAAGCTCGAGGTTGCGCATCGGCGCGGCATCGCCAGTCAAGACATGCATGTCGACGCCAAGCGCATCGCCCACCATGCCGCGCGGGTCGCGTATGCCGCGCTCGCCATCGAGCGAGAAACCGACGGGCAGCGAATGGATCACCTCGCGCTCGGCCCGCAGCGCCTGCTTGGCACCGGCGGCGAGCACGCGCTTGATGTCGACTTCCTCGACCTGATGACCGCCGAGATTGATCGTCGCCGAAAAGGCTTCGCTCTTCAGCCGGCCGGCCGTCATGTTGACGATGAGGGAATCGACCGTGAGCCCGGCCATGCGCTCGGCCGCATCGACGGAGAGGCGAATCGCATGCTCGGCGCGGTCGAGATCCACCACCACGCCGGACTTCACGCCTTGCGACTTCTGGTGGCCGATGCCGATCACCTGGATCCGATGCGAACGCCCACGCAGAAGCTTACCGTCCTCGTTCGGCTTGAGCTTCGCCACGACACAGCAAACCTTGCTGGACCCGACATCGAGCACCGTGAGCGTGCCCGACCGGCGCGAAGAAGCGTCACCGCTGCCGCCAAGCCAGCTCATATCTTTCTCTCCACCTTGCGCTTGGCCAGGCTCTTCGGCTTTTCGCTGAGCGCGGCTTCGCGCTGCGTCGCCGCTTCGGGCGAAAGCTCCACGACCAGCCGGTCGGGGAGCCGCATGTCGACGGCGGCGATGTCGCGCGTCAGCAACCCGTTGTCATGGTCGAGCTTGACGAGCTCGGCGATCGCCTGGTCCTCGTCGTCTTCCGGCAGCTTGATCGTGATGCCGTTCTCAAGCCTCAGGTCCCAGCGGCGCTCGCCGACACGGATGTAACCTTTGACCCGCGCCGCCAGCGCGGGGTAGCGCTCGATCTTGGCGAGAAAGGCCGGCGCCATGGCCGGCGCGCCCGTGCCGATAATCAGCGGGAGCAGCGCCTGCTTGCCACCCGAGAACGGCGCGATCATCTCGCCCGACCGTTCGATGACAGAAACCGAGGTGCCCTGCTGCCAAAGCGCGAAGGGCTGGCGCTCCTCGATGCGCACTTCCAGCGTATGCGGGTAGATCTTGCGCACAGCGGCACCCTCGACCCATGGCAGCGTCGCGATGCGCTCGCGCGCAGCCTCGGCATCGAAGCCGATCAGCGAGGTCCAGCCGTCGAGGCCCAGCCGGTCCAGCACATCGATCTCGGACGTCTGGCGATTGCCGACCACCTTGATCTGGTCGACGGCAAAACCGGTGCGGGCCGTGATGCCCTGCACGATGCTGTCGGTGTAGCCGCCAAGATAGGCGCCATAGGCGCTGCTGGATGCGATCAACGCGGCGGAAAGGATCGCCGCCGAAAAGCGCGGCGCCTCATACTCGCCGCCGCACAGGCGCGCCAGGACGCGCATCGGCCGGCGGAGCTGACGCGGCAATACGAAACGGTCGAATGACAGCGACATGCCGAACAGCGCGAAACCAGCCGCGCCACCGCCATTACCCTGTCCCCACCTCAACGCAGACACGAAGCGTCCTCCACCATCCAACTCAACAAATCGCCGAACGAGTGCCCCGCTTGCGCGGCGATTTCAGGCACCAGAGACGTCGGCGTCATGCCCGGCTGAGTGTTGACCTCGAGCCAGACAACCTCGCCGTTTTCGGAGTGACGGTCGTCGTAACGGAAGTCCGATCGGGAAACGCCCCGGCAACCAATGGCAAGATGAGCCTTGAGCGCCAGTGTCTGTATTTTTTGGTAAATATTCGGTGAAATTTTAGCAGGGATTTCGTGTTTTGATCCGCCGGGAACATATTTTGAATCGTAGTCGTAGAAGGAATGCCCGGTCGGAATGATCTCGCAGACGCCGAGCGCCACGTCGCCCATCACCGCGCAGGTCAATTCGCGCCCATGGATGTAGCGCTCGACCATGACGGTCTCGCCATATTGCCATTCGGTCGAACCGATCACCTGAGGCGGATGCGACTGCCCCTCATGCACGATGACCACGCCGAAGCTCGATCCCTCATTGACCGGCTTGACCACATAAGGCGGCCTCATCGGATGCTTGTTCTGGACGGCGAAGCGATTGATCACCTTGGATTCCGCGACCGGAATGCCGGACGCCTTGGCAATCTTCTTGGCCAGTTCCTTGTTCATGGCCAGCGCCGAAGCGAGCACACCCGAATGGGTGTAGGGAATTCCGAGAAATTCGAGAATTCCCTGAATGGTGCCGTCCTCGCCGAACGGACCATGCAGCGCATTGAAGGCGACGTCGGGTTTGAGCTCGGCAAGCACAGACCCGACATCGCGCGAAACATCGACACGGGTGACCTGATAACCTTCATTCTCGAGCGCATCCGCACACGCCTTCCCCGAGGACAGAGACACGGGCCGCTCCGAGGAGAATCCACCCAGGAGGACAGCCACATGCTTGTTCTTCATTCCCGTCATCCCCTCTCACGCCGGGTCTGCAACCGATATTCCCGCACCGTATTTCCAAACATTGAGTCCGAGTCTTCCGGCAGGTTGCCCCCCAGACGGAAAACGCGGATTCACGCGTCGAACGACTCAAATCAGGAAACGCTTTAGGGCAGAGAATCAGAGAGTTGATTCGCTGGCAAGTGCCTATGATTCCGAGAGATTCACTTTCCGCGAAAACAGCCGCAAAAAGTGAATTGTGAGTCATTAAGGCAACGGTTTGCGGCCATTTCAGACTGCTGGAAGTTCAAGTATCACATGAACTTCAGCCCAAGCTAAAGGAGCTGCCCGAGGAACTCCTGCACCGCATGGCCAGGGCGGAAATTGCCGAGGCGCTTGATCTCCCAATGCAGCCGGATGCCGGAGTTCTCGAGCACCCGCGCCCGCACCGTCTCGCCGAGATATTCGAGGTCGTAGCCGGTGGCCGTGCCGGTGTTGATCATGAAGTTGCAATGCATCGGCGACATCTGCGCGCCGCCGATCATCAGCCCGCGGCAGCCCGCCTTGTCGATTTCCTTCCAGGCCGAGGTGCCTTCCGGATTCTTGAAGGTCGAGCCGCCGGTTTTCTCGCGGATCGGCTGCACCGTCTCGCGGTGGTTCTGCACGGCATCCATCGCGGTCTTGATCGCGGCCTTGTCTTCTGGAAACCCTTCGAAAATAGCCGAGGTGAAGATCAGGCCGGAAGGCGCGGATGAGTGGCGATAGGCATAGCCCATATCGTCAGTGAGCAACGTATGGAGATTGCCCTTGCGGTCCAACGCCCTCACCTCGACGACCCGCTCGCGGGTCTCGACGCCGTTGGCGCCGGCGTTCATCCTGAGCGCGCCGCCAATGGCGCCGGGGATGCCGTGGTAGAAATGGAAGCCGCCGATACCGGCCTCGTGGGCAACCGCTGCGAGGCGCTTGTCGGGCGTAGCAGCGCCCGCCTTGATGCCGATCGACGAAACAACCTCGGCCTCACCAAAACCCTTGGCCGAGAGCCTGATGACGAAGCCGGGAATGCCGCCGTCGCGCACCAGAAGGTTCGAGCCGACGCCGACCACCGTGACCGGCACCTCTTCCGGCACCGCGCGCAGGAAGGCCGCCAGGTCTTCCTCGTCGGCCGGCTGGAACAGCGCCTCGGCCAGGCCGCCGGCCCGGAACCAGGTGATCTTGTCCATCTCCGCGTTCGGCGTGATACGGCCGCGCAGGCCGGAAAGCTTGTCGCCGAGCTTGTCGATCAGGTCTTGGCCACGCATCATGAGGGCGTCCCACCCAGTTCCTTGGGCAGCGCATAGGCCCATTGCGTGATGTTACCGGCGCCGAGGAAGACGACGAAATCGCCAGGCTTGGCAAGCTCGCGAATGACTGGCGCGATCGCCGCCGCGCCATCGATATAGCGCGCGTCGCGATGGCCGCCCGAGCGGATGCGCGACACCAGCGCGTCGGAGGTCACGCCTTCGATGGGCTCTTCGCCTGCCGCATAGACCGGCGCCACCATCACCGTGTCGGCGTCGTTGAAGCAGACGGAGAACTCATCGAAGAGATCGTGCAGGCGGGTGAAGCGATGCGGCTGCGCGATGGCGATCACACGCCCCTTGGTCGCGCTGCGCGCGGCCTTCAGCACCGCCGCGATCTCGACCGGATGGTGACCGTAATCGTCGAACACCTCGACGCCGTTCCACGAACCGGTATGGGTGAAGCGCCGCTTGACGCCGGCGAAGGACGACAGGCCCTTCTTGATCGCCTCGGCCGAGAGGCCAAGCTCATGCGCGACGGCAATCGCCGCCGTCGCGTTGGAGACGTTGTGCCGGCCGGGCATCGGCAGGCGCAGATCATTTATCGAAGTCGTGCCCCGTCCCTTGCGATCGCGGATCACGACATCGAATTCGGAGATCGCACCTTGCATCCGGTGGTTGGTGAAGCGCACATCGGCCTGCGCGTTCTCGCCATAGGTGATGACGCGCCGGTCCTCGATGCGGCCGACCAGCGCCTGCACTTCCGGATGGTCGGTGCACATCACGCCGAAGCCGTAGAACGGGACGTTCTCGACGAACTGGCGGAAGGCCTCGCGCACCTTGTCGAAGCTGCCATAGTGGTCGAGATGCTCGGGATCGATGTTGGTGACGACGGCGATGTCGGCCGGCAGCTTCAGGAAGGTGCCGTCGCTCTCGTCGGCTTCGACCACCATCCACTCACCATCGCCCATGCGCGCATTGGTGCCGTAGGCATTGATGATGCCGCCATTGATGACGGTCGGGTCGAGCCCGCCGGCCTCGAGCAGCGTCGCCACCATGGAGGTGGTCGTCGTCTTGCCATGTGTGCCGCCGATGGCAACGGCCTGACGGAAGCGCATCAGTTCGGCCAGCATCTCGGCTCGGCGGACGATCGGCAGCAACTTCTCGCGCGCGGCTTTCAGTTCCGGGTTGGATTTCTTGATAGCGGTCGAAACGACCACGACTTCGGCGTCGCCGAGATTCTCGGCCTTGTGGCCGACGAAGCATTCGATGCCCTTGTCGCGCAGCCGCTGCACATTGGCGCCGTCGGCCTGGTCGGACCCCTGCACCTTGTAGCCGAGATTGTGCAGCACCTCGGCGATGCCGCTCATGCCGATGCCGCCGATGCCGATGAAATGCACAAGGCCGATCGTCTGCGGCATCTTCATGCGCGCGTCCTCCTGTAGTCCGAAACCGTTTTGCCGGACGCAATAGCCTCTGTCAGATCGGCGAGCAACTGCGCCGCGTTCGGTTTCCCGGCCGAGCGGGCGGCGGCGGCCATGGTCGCCAGCCGGTTCGGAGCCTTCATCAGCCCACCGACCAACTCGGCGATCCGCTCCGCCGACAGCGTCGATTGCGGGTGGAGTTCGGCCCCGCCGGCGGCGGCAAGGGCCGCGGCATTCGCCGCCTGGTCGTGATCGAGCGCATGCGGATAAGGCACCAGCAGCGCCGGCCGGCCGATGACGGCGATTTCCGAAACCGTCGAGGCGCCGGAGCGCGACATCACCAGATGCGCCGCCCCCATGCGCGCCGCCATGTCGGTGAAGAAGGGCGAAACCTGGACGTCGACGCCGAGTTCGGCATAGGCGGCCTTCACCCGCGCCACATCCTCGGCGCGCGCCTGCTGGGTGATCGCCAGCCGCTTGCGCTGGTCTTGCGGCAAAAGCGCGATCGCTGCTGGAACCGCATCGGAAAAGAACTGCGCGCCCTGGCTGCCGCCGAACACCAGGAAACGGAACGGCTCGCCCTCGTTCGGTACCACGTAAGGCGTCTTCGCTGCCTCGAGGATCTGCGGCCTGACCGGATTGCCGGTGGTCACCGTCTTTGCGCCGTCAGCGCTGGCGCCCTCCGGCAGGAAGCCGCCGGCAATCGCATCGACGCGGCTGGCAAGCGCCTTGTTGGCGCGGCCCATGACGGCGTTCTGCTCATGGATCAGCGTCGGCACTCTTCGCCTTGTCGCCGCATAGAGCGGCGGCAGCGTCGGATAGCCGCCGAAGCCGACGACCGCCTCCGGCTTGATCCTGGCGATGATCCTTCCCGCTTCGCGCACGCCCTGCCAGATTTTCCAGAAGGCCGAGATCACGGCGACCGGATTCCTCGATCCCAGCGTCGCCGAGGCGATCGCGTGGATGTCGGCGGCGGGAAACTGGCCGGAATAACGCTCGGCGCGACGGTCGGTGGCGAGATGCACCTTCCAGCCGCGTTCGATCAGCTCATGCGCCAGCGCCTCGGCCGGAAACAGATGTCCGCCCGTTCCGCCGGCTGCAAGCAGGATCACACCCTTTGCCATCCTGCCTCATTCCGCCGGCATTGCGCGCTGCGAGAGGACGAAGCCCATCTGCTTGCGCTTTTCCGGACGCTTGCGCGTCAATGCGAGCACCATGCCCATCGAGACGGCAATGGCGATCTGCGAGGACCCGCCATAGGAAATGAAGGGCAGCGTCATGCCCTTGGCCGGCATCAGCTGCAGGTTCACGCACATGTTGATGGCCGATTGCAGGCCGAAGACGGTGACGAGGCCGCCAACCGCGTAGCGGGTGAAATCGTCCTGCTCCTTGAGCGCGATGCTCAATCCGCGCAGCACGATGAAGGCGAAGATCGACATGATAAAGAAGCACATGATGAGGCCGAACTCCTCGCCCGCGACCGAGAAGACGAAGTCGGTATGAGCATCCGGAACAATGCGCTTGACGGTTCCTTCGCCCGGCCCAACGCCGAACCAACTGCCGTTGATGAGCGCCTCGCGGCCCATGTCGACCTGGAAGGTATCGCCTTCGCCGGTCAGAAACTTGTCAATGCGCAAGGCAACGTGCGGGAACACCGAATAGGCCGCGAACAGGCCGCTCGCCCCAATAACGCCGAGGGCCATGATCCACAGCCACGGCAGGCCGGCCATGAAGAACATGACACCCCATGTGCCGGTCACCAGCATGGTCTGGCCGAGGTCGGGCTGAGCGACCAGCAGAGAGACCACCAGCACAAGCAGCAGGAGGGCGAACAGGTTGCCGGGAATATCGGGTTGGCGCTTATGCTCGGCAAAGAGCCAGGCGCAGATGACGACGAAGGCCGGCTTCAGGAACTCGGATGGCTGAATGGAAAGCCCGGCAAGCGACACCCAGCGCCGCGCCCCCTTCACCTCGACGCCGACGTAGAGCACCGCCACCATCAGCACCAGCATGATGCAGAGCATCACCAGCGACATGCGCCGTATCTGCCGCGCCTCCAGGAAGGAGACCGCAAGCATGACGATCAGCGCCGGGATGGTGAAGATGACCTGTCTGGTGGCGAAGTGAAAGCTGTCGAGGCCGATACGCTCGGCCACCGCGGGGCTCGCCGCGAAGGACAAGATAATGCCAAGCCCCATCAGCGACAGGAACGCGGCCAGGAACCAGCGATCGATCGTCCACCACCAGGTTGCGACAGGACTTTTGTCGAGACGGCTTTGCATCAACGTGGCCCTCCGATGGGGTTCACACCATCTATAGCAGTCGCAGCTTGCCTGAAGGCTTCGCCGCGAACTTCGAAATTCTTGAACTGGTCGAAACTGGCGCAGGCCGGCGAAAGCAGCACCACGGCCTCGCCGCCGGTGTCCTTTGCCGCGTCGGCGGCGGCATGCTCCACCGCCGCCGCCAGCGTTCCGGATATCTCGTAAGGCACCGTCTCGCCGAGCGTCGCCGCAAAGGCGGGCGCCGCCTCGCCGATCAGATAGGCCTTGGCGATGCGCGGGAAGAAGCCGCGCAGCGGCTCGATGCCGCCTTCCTTGGGCAGGCCGCCGGCGATCCAGTAGATACGGTTGGCGAAGCTCGACAGCGCGGGCGCTGCAGCATCGGCATTGGTCGCCTTGGAATCGTTGACGAACAGCACATGGTCCTTGCGGCCGACCTGCTCCATGCGGTGCGCCAGCCCGGGGAAGCTTTCGAGCCCGGCCTGGATCTCGCCGAGATCGAGCCCGACCTTCAGGCAGGCGACAACGGCGGCCAGCGCATTCTGCGCATTGTGCTGGCCGCGCAACGAGCCGATGCCTTCAAGGAAGGCGACGCGGCTGTAGCGGCCATGCACGGCTTCCATCAGATTGGTGCCGTCGGCGAAATAGCCGTCGGTCAGTGGCAGGCGCTTGGAAATGCGGATGACCTGCCGGCCGGCGCGCTCCAGGCGGTCGGCGATCTGGGCGCACCAGGAATCGTCGACGCCGATGATCGCGGTGTCTGAGCCCGCGACCAGCCTTTCCTTGATCGAGGCGTAATGCGCCATCGTGCCATGCCGGTCGAGATGGTCCGGCGTCAGGTTGAGCAGGATGCCGGCGGTCGGATTGATCGAGGGCGCGAGATCGATCTGGTAGGACGAGCACTCGGCCACATAATGCCGTGTCGGCTCGGGCGGATCGAGCGTCATGATGGCACGGCCGATATTGCCGCCCATCTGCGTGTCGCGGCCCGCCGATTTCAGGATGTGCGCCGTCAGCGCCGTCGTCGTGGACTTGCCGTTGGTGCCGGTGATCGCGACGAAGGGTGCTGCCGGCGCGCGGCTGATGCGCTCGCGGCAGAACAGCTCGATATCGCCGATGACCTCGACGCCGGCGCCCCGCGCCAGCTCCACCGTCCAATGCGGCTTGGGATGCGTCAGCGGTACCCCTGGCGACAAAACGAAGGCGGCGAAGTGCTGCCAGTCGGCGGCGTGCAGATCGCCGGTCGCAATCCCCGCGGCCGCCGCCTTGGCGACGCTGTCCGGATTGTCGTCCCACGCCAGCACCTCGGCGCCCCCCGCGATCAGCGCATGCGCGGTGGCGATCCCCGAGCCGCCAAGCCCGAAGAGCGAAACGCGTTTGCCTGAAAAGGAAAAGGCGGGGATCAAGCGGGTGTCCTATCTCAGCTTGAGGGTGGAGAGGCCGACCAGCGCCAGGATGACGGCAATGATCCAGAAGCGGATCACCACCTGGCTTTCGGTCCAGCCGAGCTTTTCGAAATGGTGATGGATCGGCGCCATCAGGAAAACGCGCTTGCCGGTCATCTTGAAGTAGCCGACCTGGATGATGACCGACAGGATCTCGACCACGAACAGGCCGCCGACGATGACCAGCACGATCTCGTGCTTGGTGGCGACCGCGATGGTGCCGATCAGGCCGCCCATCGCCAGCGAGCCGGTGTCGCCCATGAAGATCGCGGCCGGCGGCGCGTTGAACCAGAGGAAGCCAAGGCCCGCGCCGATCACCGCGCCGAGCACGACGGCGAGCTCGCCGGTGCCGGGAACGAAGTGGATCTGCAGATATTCGGCGAAGACCGCGTTGCCCGAAAGATAGGCGATGACGCCGAAGGACGCCGCCGCGATCATGATCGGCACGATCGCCAGGCCGTCGAGGCCATCGGTCAGGTTCACCGCATTGCCGGCGCCGACGATCACGAAGCAGGAGAACGGGATGAAGAACCAGCCGAGGTTGATGAGGAATTCCTTGGCGAAGGGGAAGGTCAGCGACGACGAGAACGGCGCCTGGCCGTTGTGCATGATCACCCACGCGGCGATTGCCGCGACGATGAACTCGATCGCCAGCCTCGCTTTGCCGGAGAAGCCCAGATGCGACTGCTTGGTGACCTTGAGGTAGTCGTCGTAAAAGCCGATCGAGCCGAAGCCGACGGTGACCAGCAGCACCACCCAGACATAGATGCTGGACAGGTTAGCCCATAAGAGCGACGAACCGATGATGCCGGACAGGATCATCAGCCCGCCCATGGTCGGCGTTCCGGCCTTCTTGAAATGGGTCTGCGGGCCATCGGCGCGGATCGGCTGGCCCTTGCCTTGCCGCAGGCGCAGCGAATTGATGATCGTCGGCCCGAAGATGAAGACGATCAGCGCCGACGTGATCAGCGCGCCGCCGGTGCGAAAAGTGATGTAGCGGAAGACGTTGAAGAACGAGATTTTGTCCGCGAAATCGACGAGCAATGTGAACATGGTTTTTTCCGTCCCCCGGAGCCCGACCTAGGTCGGCTTAATGTTTGTGGCTTCCGCCGGAAATTTGCCGAGCAATGCCTCGACCAGCTTTGAAAACCCGATGCCTTTCGACGATTTGACCATCACCACGTCGCCGGGCCTGAGCGCGGAGATCACGATCGGCTTCAGTTCTTCCGCTTCCGATCGATACTCGGTTGCGATGTCTGACGGCAGGACGTCGGCCAGCGCCTGCATTTCCGGCCCGCCGAGAAAGACGTTGCGCGTGCCTGTGCCGACGATCAGCCCGGCAAGCGCCGCATGGAGCTTGGCCGAATGGCTGCCGAGCTCCAGCATGTCTCCGAGCACCGCGATGCGCCGGCCCTCGCCCGAGACAGGCGTAGCGTTGAGCAGCGCCATGGCCGCCGCCATCGACGCCGGATTGGCGTTATAGCTCTCGTCGATCAGCGTGATCGGCCCGTTGGGATGATGCAGGACATGGCGCCGGCCCCGTCCGCGCTCAGCCGAAAGATCCGCAAGCGCAGCCGCGACCTTGTCGAGGTCTGCACCGACCAGTTGCGCGGCGCCGAGCACCGCCAGCACGTTCTGCACGATATGGCGGCCAGGCGCCCCGACACGGGCGGTCAGGTCCTTCTTGCCGAGCTTGACGGCGATGTCGGAATGGTCGGCATGAAGCTCGCAGCCGACAAGGCGGAAGGCCGAACGGGGATTTTCGCCGAAGCCGAAGACATGCTCGACCCCCGCCTCTTTCGCCATTTTCCCGAGCAGCTTCCAGCGTGGATCGTCGCGGTTGAGCAGCGCGGCGCCGCCGGGCTCGATCCCCTCGAAAATCTCGGCCTTGGCCGTGGCGATCTCGTCGAGATTCTTGAAGAAGCCGAGATGGGCGGCGGCGATGATCGTCACGATGGCGACATGCGGCCTGACCATCTTGACCAGCGGCCTGATCTCGCCCGGATGGTTCATGCCGATCTCGAAGACCGCGTAGTCGCAGTCCTGCGGCATGCGCGCCAGCGTCAGCGGCACGCCCCAATGGTTGTTGAATGACTGCGCCGAGGCGTGCACCTTGCCAACCGCCGACAGCACATGGCGCAGCGCTTCCTTGGTGGTCGTCTTGCCGGCCGAGCCCGTGACCGCGACGATCCTGGCCTTCGAGCGGGCGCGGGCGGCCACACCGAGCTTCTCGAGAGCCGCAAGCACGTCCTGCACGACGATCATCGGCGCCGTCAGCCGGCCGAGCGAGGGCAGCTTGCCCTCGGCGACGACCAGCACTGCCGCTCCGGCCTTGACCGCGGCTGTCGCGAAATCATGGCCGTCCATCGCCTCGCCCTTGATGGCGAAGAAGGCGTCTCCGGGCGCAAGGCTGCGGCTGTCGATCGAAATGCCGGTGATGCCTTCCGGCAGCGAGCCGATCGGCCTGCCGCCCACGGCTTCGACCAGCGCTTCCGACGTCCACAGCAAACTCATGCGACGCGCTCCTTGAGCGCCTCGCGCACTTCCTCATGGTCGGAGAAGTGGAAGGTTTCGGTGCCGACGGTCTGGCCTTCCTCATGCCCCTTGCCGGCGACGATGAGCGTGTCGCCGGCGCGAAGCATCGCCACCGCCTCGTGGATTGCCTTGCGGCGATCGCCGATCTCGATGGCGCCCGGCGCCGCTGCGAGGATCGCCGCGCGGATGGTTTCGGGCACTTCCGTGCGCGGGTTGTCGTCGGTGACGATGACGATATCGGCGAGCCGCGTCGCGATCTCGCCCATGATCGGCCTTTTTCCCCGATCGCGGTCGCCGCCGCAGCCGAACACCACGACGACGCGGCCCGTGGTGAAAGGCCGGACCGAGGTCAGCACATTCTCCAGCGCATCGGGCTTGTGCGCGTAGTCGACATAGACGGGGGCGCCGGCGGCAGTGGTGCCGACGAGGTCGAGCCGGCCCGGCGCGCCCTGCAATTTTTCCAACGCCGCCAGGGCTTTGCTTGCCGGCGTTCCGGTCGAGATGGCAAGGCCGGCCGAGACCAGCGCGTTGGCGATCTGGAAATCGCCGGCCAATGGCAGGTCGACCTCGTGCAGCACGCCGTCCGCCACGACCTCGGCGCGCTGGCGATGGCGCTCATGCTCGACCCGCTTGAGTGTCAGGAAATCGCCATGGCGACCGACGGTCAACACCTTCAGGCCCGCCGCCTTTGCGGCCCTGATCGTGGGCTCCGACCACAGGTCGTCGGCAAAGACGATCGCTGGCGCGCCTTTCGGCAGCAACGTGTCGAACAGGCGCAGCTTGGCGCGGTGATAATCCTCGACCGTCGGATGATAATCCATGTGGTCGCGGCCGAGATTGGTGAAAGCGCCGGCCGCCAGCTTCACGCCGTCGAGGCGGCGCTGGTCGAGACCGTGGCTCGAGGCTTCCATCGAGGCGTGGGTAACGCCGGCATCCGCCAGTTCCTTGAGCAGTCGGTGCAGCGCCACCGGATCGGGCGTCGTCAGTGAGCCATATTCGTTGCGGCCGGGCGCAACGACACCGGTCGTGCCGATCGAAGCGGCGGCAAAACCCGCCTGCTCCCAGATCTGGCGGGTGAAAGCGGCGACGGATGTCTTGCCGGCGGTGCCGGTGACGGCAACCATGGTCTGCGGCTGGCGCCCGAAGAAGCGTGCCGCGCTGAGTGCCAGCGCCAGGCGCGGATCATCGACGGCGAGAACCGGGACCGATAGGCCGGAGACGGTCGTGCCCCGGCCGGTGACGATCGCCGCGGCGCCTCGGGCCGCTGCATCGGCCGCATAGGTCGAACCGTCGGCCTTGCTGCCGGCAAGGGCGAAGAAGACGACGCCGGTCTTGACCGAGCGGGAATCGGAGGAAAGTCCGGTCACCTCCAGATCGCGGGAAACTGTTCCCTCGACAGGCAGGATACCGGCTAGATCTTTTAGATGCATTGAGTCCCGTTCACCGCAACAAAATAGCGCGCAGTTGCCGGCGCGCCCCAAGAATCACTGATAGGAAACCAGCGTTGCACCATTTTCATGGCTGAAATCTGGCTTCACGCCAAGCATGGCGGCCGCGCGTCTGATGATGTTGCCGGCCATAACCCCCGCATTGTTGGCGGCGACGTCCGTCATCCCGGGCTTTTCCGGATGCGGGGCGTCGGCGATCGTGAACACCAGAAATTGCGGATCGTCCATCGGGAAGGCGGCGACGAAGGTGTTGAAATTCAAGTCCTTGGAGTAGCGGCCGTTGATGACCTTCTCGGCCGTTCCGGTCTTGCCGCCAACGCGGTAACCGGGGACCCTGGCATTTCTGGCCGAGCCCTTCTCGGCGTTGAGCGTATAGAGATAGCGCATGCCTTCGACCGTCTTGTCGCTGACCACCTTCTTGGCCACCGCCATTGCATCCTGCTCGCTGCGCACCAGGAATGTCGGCTCGATCAGATAGCCCTGCATCAGCGCCGCGCAGCCGACGGCAGCCTGCAGAGGCGTGGTCGACACGCCATGGCCGAAGGCGATGGTGAACGAGTTGACCTGTTTCCAGACCTTGGGTTCGGTCGGGCGGGCGACTTCCGGCAGTTCGGTCTGCATCCTGTCCAGAATGCCGAGGCGGTGCAGGAATTCGCGGTGCCCCTCGATGCCGACTAGTTCGGCCTCCCTGGCCGACCCGATATTGGACGAATAGAGGAACACTTCCGGCAGCGACAGCACTCGGTTCTTGCCATGGAAATCGTGGATGGCCTGATGGCCGACCCGGATCGGATGCGACGCGTCGAAGCGGCTGTTCATCGTCGCCTTGCCCGAATCGAGCGTCATGGCCGAGGTGAAGCTCTTGAAGGTCGAGCCCATCTCGTAGAGGCCGGCCGACATACGGTTCAGCCGGTCTTTTTCTTGGGCGTTGTAAGGATTGTTCGGGTCGAAGTCCGGCACCGAGGCCATGGCCATCACTTCGCCCGTCTTGATGTTCAGCACGACGGCGCCGGCACCCAGTGCGCGATAGCGCTCCAGGCCGGCGGCAATCTCGTCGCGCACCACATGCTGGACGCGCAGATCGATCGAAAGCTTGACCGGCTTGAGATCCTTGGCCACCGCGAGCCCCGACGCCTGCAGGTCGCTCAGCCCCTGCTCGTCGATATACTTCTCCATGCCGGAGATGCCCTGGTTGTCGATGTTGGTGAGGCCGACGATGTAGGACGAGGTCTCGCCGCTCGGATAGAAGCGGCGCTTTTCGGTGCGGAAGCCGAGGCCGGGGACACCCAGCGCCATGATGTCGGATTGCTGCTTCGGCGTCAGCTGCCGCTGCAGCCAGACGAAGCCGGCGCCGCTCTTGAGCTTGCGATAAGTCTGCTCGTAATCGATCTCCGGCAACACGGTCGACAATTTCTCGATCGCTTCGTCGGCGTCGACGATGCGGCGAGGCTCGGCAAACAGCGACGCCGTCTTGATGTCGGTCGCCAGCACCTCGCCATTGCGATCCACGATATCCGGACGCGATGCCGTGACCCGGTTCTCCGGGCCGCCGGAAAGATCGGGATTCTGCATGCCGAGATAGACGAGCCTGCCGGCAATGGTCGAATAGATGGTGAAGAACACCGCCATCGTCATGACGATGCGCGTCCTTGCCTTGCCGCCAGTCGCCTTGCGCGCGGCGTCGACGACGATCGAGCCATCCTCAGCCTGCTTCTTCCGGCGCTTCAGCAGGTCGCCGATTCTTGGAAGCCCACCGATCATTGAACGGTGCTCCCGGTGACCACCTGATCCTTGTCTTCAGATGGCTCCTTCCCCGAATTGTCGGCCATGCCGCCAAGCCGCTGCGAGGAGAGGTCCTCGATGGTCAGGGGTTTCACGGGGATGTCGTCGAGGCTGCCGATCTGGTGCGCGTTGACCGGTTCGAGCCCGAGCTGGCTCTTATAGACATCGGCAAGCTTCTGCAGCCGCGACGGTTGGGTGAGCAGGCTCCAGTCCGCCTTGAGGAGATCGATCGTCTCTTCCTCGTAGTGGATTTGCGCCTGGATCTTCTGCACAGCCGCCTGTTGTTCTTCGGCTTCGCGCTTCGTCTTGTAGGTCAGGGCGGCGGCCGAGACCATGACGGCGATCAGGACTATGTCGCTGGTACGAAACACGTGCTCACCTCTCTCCCGGCCGCTCGACGGCGGGAAGCTTTGGAAGGCCGAAAATCGAAAAGTCGCCGGCGCGCGCCGGGGCATCGGTGCGTATCGCCGCGCGCAGCCTGGCCGAGCGCGCGCGCGGATTGGCCTCCGTCTCGGCCTCTCCCGGCGTCACGCCGCCGCCGGCCTTGCGGAAGGTGGCAATGCGCACGGGCGCGTCGGGCATATGCCGCGAGCCGCTGGCTGCTTCGGAACGGTCGGCGATGAAGCGCTTGACGATGCGGTCTTCCAGCGAATGGAACGTCACCACGGCGAGCCGTCCGCCGGGTTTCAGCGCCCGCTCGGCGGCCAGCAGCGCTCTTGCCAACTCGCCAAGCTCGTCATTGACGAAGATGCGCAGCGCCTGGAAGACACGCGTGGCCGGATGGATCTTGTCCTTCGGCCCTCTTCCGATATGCGTTTCGATGGCGTCGGCAAGATCGAGCGTGCGCTCGAAAGGCCTCTTCTCGCGCCGGCTTTCGATCATGCGCGCGATGCGGCCGGCATGGCGCTCCTCGCCGAGAAAGCCGAAGATACGCGCGAGGTCGCCCGCCTTGAAGGTGTTGACGACATCGGCGGCGGAGAGCCCCGCCTGCGCCATGCGCATGTCGAGCGGCCCGTCGGCGCGAAACGAAAAGCCGCGCTCGGCTTGGTCGAGCTGCATGGAGGAAACGCCGATGTCGAGCACCACGCCATCGGCGCTCTCGACATGCTCGTCCAGCGTCGAGAACGGCGCCTGGACAAGCCTCAGTCGGCCGCCTGCCCGTTCTTCGAGCGCCCTGCCCGCCGCGATTGCGTCCGGGTCGCGGTCGATGGCAACGACGGAAGCGCCGCGATCGAGGATGGCGCTGGTGTAGCCGCCGGCGCCGAATGTCCCGTCGACGATCGTCTCGCCGGCCTTCGGTGCGAGCGCGTCGAGCACCTCGGCAAGGAGGACCGGAATGTGACGGGCCAGTCCGCCAACGGCGTGAGGGTCATCGCCGTGGCCAGCCATCATTCCGATCGCTCCCCGGGCTTCGTCCCCTGCCGAAGCTGCAAAAGCCTGGCCCGCGCCTGCGCCCCATAGGCGGCAAGCCGTCCCGGCTCCCAGACTTGAAAGAAATTGCCGCGGCCGACAAAGGCCACCTCGTTCGAGATGCCCGTATGCTCGCGGATGAAATCGGTCATGGTGATGCGGCCGTCCTGGTCCAGCTTCAGAAACGTCCCGTCGCCATGGCAGAAGAACGACATGTCGTCCGCCGTCTGCAGGAAAGGGTCCTCCAGCGCGATCCGCTGCTCGTAGCGGTCGAGCAGGTCGAGCCCACCGACATCCATCGCCGAGAGGTCCAGGCAGCGCAGCGCGTAGAGTTCCGAATAGCCGCGTTTCTGCACCACGGCGCGGAAATGCGCCGGAACGGACACCCGTCCCTTCGCATCGATCCTGCTCACCGTGTTCGACAGAAACCGGTCCAATAGACTCTACAGCCGCTGGCGCCGCTGCACCCCTCATGTTGTTCTCCGCGCCCTCGCCGCGCTTGCGGCAAATCGCTTCATTCACCGGGGCGAAAACCGACAAACGCACAGCCGCCGCGGCTGCCCGATTGGCGTACGCTTCACCCTGACGCGGAACGAAAGCTTGATGATGCGAATGGGATATCATGGGGCACTATGGGCGTCAACGGGAATAGGTATCACAAACACGCGTACCACAACCAGAAAGCGCAGGCTGAAGACACGTCTCGTCTTTATCGTCTATTAAGCCTAACGAAGCGTTTAGAGCCCTCTGGCCCAAAAAGACGCGGCTTGATGCGCACAGCCGGCGCGCATAGCGTCCGTTGAGGTTTTCTGCCCTAATCAAGGATCCAACTGATGTCCGACACTGCGAAGTCACGCGCCGCGACACTTGCCCATCTGCGCAGCGCCGATTTCGCCAAGGGCGATCCCATCCCCTTGCCGCTGACCATGGCCTCGATCTTCCACGCGCCGGGCGACGCGACCGGCTTCGATCAATACGGCCGCTTCAGCAACCCGACCTGGCATGCGGTCGAGCATGCGCTTGGCCATCTGGAAGATGCGCAATGCGTTGCCTTCCCGTCGGGAATGGCCGCGATTTCCGCGGCTTTCTTCGCGCTCGTCAAATCGGGCGACCGCATCCTCTTGCCGTCGGACGGCTATCACACGACGCGCGCGCTGGCCGAGCGTTTCCTGAAAGCGCTCGGCGTCGCCTATGACGTGAGGCCCACGGCAAGCATGCTCGATGGCGGCTTCGCCGGCTACCGGGCGGTCTTCGTCGAAAGTCCGTCGAACCCGCGACTGGACATTTGCGACATCACCGCGGTCGCCAAGGCCGTGCATGCGCAAGGAGGCACCTTGATCGTCGACAACACCACGATGACGCCCTTCGGCCAGCGCCCGCTTGATCTTGGCGCCGACATCGTGGTCTCTGCCGACACCAAGGCGATCAATGGCCATTCCGACGTGCTCTTCGGCCATGTCGCCAGCCGCGATCCGGACATTGTCGCCAGGGTGAAGGATTGGCGCGAGACGGCCGGCGGCATCCCCGGTCCGTTCGAGGCCTGGCTCGTGCATCGCGGCCTCGAAACGCTGGAAGTGCGTTTCGACCGCATGTGCTCGTCGGCCGAAACGATCGCGCGCCGCCTGAAGGACCATCGCGCCGTCAGCGGCTTGCGCTTTCCGGGACTCGAATGCGATGCCTCGCACAATCTGGCGCGCGCCCAGATGGAGCGCTTCGGCTTCCTGATTTCCTTTGAACTCGTCTCCGAAGAACAGGCCGAGGCGTTCATCGACGGCTGTCGGCTTATCGAAGCGGCAACGTCCTTCGGCGGCGTGCACACATCGGCGGAGCGGCGCTCGAAACGCGGTGACGCCGTGCCGCCCGGCTTCGTTCGCCTGGCGATCGGCTGCGAGCCGGTCGAGGAACTGTGGCAGGCGATTGAGGCGTCGCTGGACAAGATTGCAAGCTGAGCAGATCTGTCACGGGTTCACATCATCCGCTTCGATCTTGCGTCGACCGTGTAATACGCGGACAATCTCGATCGCATCGTGATCGACCCGGTACAAGGTAAGGTATTCGCCAACCACCAGATGGCGGATACCGGGCGCGATATCGTCGCGTGGAGCACCTGAAAAAGGATGCGGGCCGAGCAAGCTCCACCTCCTCTCCATGGCGTCTACGAACCGGACCGCGGCATTGGGACTATGGCTGGCGATGTAGTCGCCGATGTCTTCGAGATCGACCGCCGCTTGAGGAAGCAGCCGATATCTCACTCTTCGAAGCCTTTCGCTTCAGCCATCTTGCGATATTTGGCACGCGCTCGTTCGATGACCGACGGACCGTCGAGGGCCGGCCCGCTGTCGATCCCCTCCTGCACCAGTTTCCGCAGCTCTTCGACGCTGTAGCCGAGCAGATCGCGCCGCTCCTTCCATTGCCTGAGCGCATCGCGGATCACTTCGCTGGCCGAGGCGTATTCGCCAGCCGCGACCACATCGTCAACCGCGGCTGCCAGCTCCGGCGAAAGTGTGATGCTGCGTTTGTCGACCTGGCCCATGATGCGCTCCTGTTCCTCCTTCAAGGTACGATTTAATCGCACCCGCTTCAAGGAACAGGTCATCGCGTTCAGGGCGATTGCGCCGCACGTTGAATCAAAAGGCCCGCCTTCCGGCGTAACCTTCTGATTTCCTAACGCTACCGCACTTTGGAAAAATGCCAGCTGGCCTGTAAGCCGGGTTCTGTATGGCCCTCACCTTGCGGCGAGAACGTGGCGGCCATTCATCTTGGGCGCATGTTGCCATGCGCCTCACGCAACCTACCCGGACGGTGGGCCGGAAACAGCCCTCGAAGGTTTCCCCTCGCACCGCCCCTATTCGGTTTTGCTCCCGGTGGGGTTTGCCCTGCCGCTCCTGTCGCCAGTCGCGCGGTGGGCTCTTACCCCACCCTTTCACCCTTGCCCCGGCAAATGCCGTGGCGGTTTGCTTTCTGTGGCACTTTCCCTGGGGTCGCCCCCGCCGGCCGTTAGCCGGCACCGTGTCTCCATGGAGCCCGGACTTTCCTCACCCGCAACCTTTCGGTTCTCGCGGGTGCGGCCGCCCGGCCAGCTGGCAAGCGCGTATAAAGGGATTCCCACCCGAAAACGCAAACGAAAAAGCGTCCGGATGCGCGGCGGTTGGGACAACGACGTGCATGAAGCAGATACGCGTTGCCCAAATCCACTTCGGTGGGCCGGCTTAAGCCGGCGAACCCAGCGCCGCCATCTGCACCTTCACCTTGCTGCAATAGGCGGCCGAAACCGGATTCATCCGCCTGGCGCCGTGACCGGCATTGTATTTCAGGATTGTGCCGCAGGTGGTGCCGCCGCCGAGACCCTGCGCCATAGCAAGATACTTCATGCCGAATTTGATGTTGGTGTCGGGATCGAACAGTCCCTTGGTCGAACCGGTATAACCCATCATGCGCGCCGTGGCCGGCTTGATCTGCATGAGGCCGATCTCGCCGGCGCTTCCGACCATGCTCGGCCTGTAGTTGCTTTCGATCTTGATGACGGCTTTGGCCAGCGACACCGGCACGCCGTAGCTTGCGGCATAGCGGGCAACGATCGCCGAATATTGGCCCCCGCCGGCCGCGGCGGGCGCCGCCAGGGCGATCTTGCCGGTGTTGATAGAAGCGGTCGTGGTGAGATCGATCGCCTTTCTGCCGCGTTTGGCACGCTTAGCCGTCGATTTCCCCGCCCTAGTCGCGGCGGCTTTCTGCACCTTTGCCGGGGCTCTCTTGATCTTTGGCGTTTTGCTGCCCGGTACAGCCTTGCCCGTTATGGGGGCAGCGGCAAGGCCATTATCCGCCCGAAGGCTTAAAGGGGCGCTGCTTGCCGGATTGAAGGCAAAACTTATCACTCCGGCAGCAACAGCTGCCGCTACAACGGTCAATTTTTGCATGTAGTCCTGTTCTGTTAGAACCGCGCGAAGAATTCCGCGCAGCTGTGCCAATTCAACATCGGAACATCCGGGGGGATAGATGCCCGACGACTTGCGGGAGAGGCATTTGAAGGCGGAATTGGCGGCAATGAAGGCGACGCAATTCACTTTAAATGACAGATTGTAATTTAAGGAACTTATCGCGACCCCTTGGCGGGGGCTGCCTTTACGGAAGCGACGAGCCTTTCCAGCGTGCGGAGCGTCGAATTGTCCGCTGCACCATCCACCAGCCGCCGCCGGAAATGTCGCTGGAAGGCCGCTACCACGATTTCCGTCCGCTTGTCGTAGACACCCGACATCTCGACGCCATAGCCATAGAGCGCCAGCATCGACTGCAGCGCCTCGACATCGGCGCCGGTATCGCCGGCTTTGAGTGCGGCGCCGGGCTTTATCGGCGCCGCCGGCACGAGATGGCCGACGCCCGCCACGAACAGCGCCTTCCACGGAAATTTTTCGCCAGGGTCGACCTTGCGGCCCGGGGACACGTCCGAATGTGCGAGCACCCTTGCCGCGGGGATCGAATAACGGCCCACGATGCCCGCGCACAACTCGATCACGGCATCGATCTGTCGCTTCGGGAAGGCCTTGTAGCCCAGCGAATGCCCGGGGTTGACGATCTCGATGCCGACCGAACAGGAGTTTATGTCGGTACGTCCGAGCCAGGAACTCTTGCCGGCATGCCACGCCCGGTCGCTCTCGCGTACCATCTGGACGATGCGGCCGTCCTCATGAACGAGATAATGCGAAGACACTTCGCTCGCCGGATCACATAGCCACGCCTCGGCGCCGGCGCCGCTTGCCATGCCGGTATAATGCAGCACGATCATGTCGGGTCGAAGCGTCTCGCGGCGCGGACCGAAATTCGGCGACACCCGGACCTCGGCGCCTGGCTGGTCGGGCAGGAACCCGCTCATACGTGTCTGAGGCCCCGCTCGATCATCTCATAGGCGGCGTTGATGGCCGCGACCCTGGTCGTGGCGATCTTGATGAATTCCTGCGGCAAGCCGCGTGCGATCAGCCTGTCGGGATGATTGTCCGAGATGAGCTTGCGGTAGCGTTTCCTGATCTCCTCGAACGGCTTGCCGCGCTCGATGCCCAGAACGACATAAGGGTCGGCGGCGCCGAGATCGACGTGCCGCGACAGGATCGCTTCGTAATGCGCCTCGTCGATCCGGAAGATCTCGGCGATGCGATGCAGGAACTGGCCCTCATGCTCATGAATGAGGCCATCCGCCTTGGCGATATGGAACAGACCGTCGAGGATATCTTCCAGCATCATGCAGTTGGCATGGCCGGACCCGCAGAGCTGCGCCATGCGCTGGGCATAGATCTCGAAGCCGGCGACGTCCTGCTTGGCGATGTTGTAAAGCCGCGCCACGTTGCGTGTCTCGCTCGGCGGCACTTCGAAGATTTCCTGGAAGGCGCGCACCTCATCCTGCGTGACGATGCCGTCGGCCTTGGCCATCTTGGCCGAGAGCGCGATCATGGCCACGGAGAAGGCCACGCGCCGGCGCAGGTCCGGATCGCCCGAAAACACGGTGCGCACGGCTTCCACGACATCCGCGACGCCCGAGGACGCCGACGAGGAAACACGAGCGATGAAGTCGCCAAGACGGTCCCAAATCGACATGCCGGCTTCATAGTGCGAACCGGGCGGTTCTATCAAGCCTGGACGATGCCGCAGGCGATCCGCTGCGCGGGATCGAGGGCGAAAAGGGAAAGGCCGGCAAGGCCGGCCTTCCTCGATATTGTCTGTCAGGCTCTTACTGCGCAGGCGCGGCAGGAGCCGGATTTGTTGCCGGAGCCGGTTCAGCGGGCTTCGAAGCGTCGGGCGAAGCCGGCTTCATGGGCTGCTCGTTGGCCGGCGGATTGGTGCTTTGCGTGGTGGTATTGTCGGTGCCGGTGCCACTGTCGCTGCAAGCCGCGACCCCCAGCAGGGCGAGCGCCGAAACAGACGCCAGAATGAGCTTCTTCATGATATCTCTCCTTCAACAGACGCTCACATTTCGGTGAGCGGTCGCAAGAGAAATGCATCAGCAGGCCCGCCGGTTTCGTAACGTTGCATTTCCATGTGTAACATCAACTTGCGATTGCTGGCGCCGAAATCCCGAACTAACAGAACATACGCTCGAAGACATGATGGATAAGCAAAATGCCGGCAGCCGTGGGGACTGGGAAATGGGACTTCTGGATCGACCGCGGTGGCACCTTCACCGACGTCATCGGCCGTGACCCGCAAGGCCGGCTGCATCCCCGAAAACTCCTGTCCGAAAATCCCGAGGCCTATGCGGACGCCGCCATCCAGGGCATCCGCGACCTGTTGGGGTTGAAAACCGGCGCCGCCATTTCCGCAGACGCGATCGGCGACGTCAAAATGGGCACGACCGTTGCCACCAATGCACTGCTCGAGCGCAAGGGCGACCGCGTCCTGCTGCTCATCAGCAAGGGTTTTCGCGACGCCTTGCGCATCGCTTACCAGGCGCGGCCGGACATCTTCGCCAAGGAGATCATCCTGCCGGAGCAGCTTTACGAGCGCGTCATCGAGATCGACGAGCGCGTGCGCGCCGACGGCTGCGTCGAGCGCCTGCTCGACATCGCGGCCTGCCGCCCGGCGATCGAACAGGCCAAGGCCGACGGCATCGACGCGGTCGCCATCGTCTTCATGCATGCCTGGAAATATCCGGATCACGAAAAGGCCGTGGCCAAGGTTTGCCGCAAGATCGGCTTCAGCCAGATTTCGGTCTCTCATGAGGTCTCGCCGCTCATCAAGCTGGTCGGCCGCGGCGACACCACCGTGGTCGACGCCTATCTGTCGCCGATCCTGTCGCGCTATGTGCAGCGGGTAGCCGGCGAACTTGGCGCCGGACCGCGCCTGATGTTCATGATGTCGTCGGGCGGTCTTACCGCCGCCGACCTGTTCCAGGGCAAGGACGCGCTGCTTTCGGGACCGGCCGGCGGGGTCGTCGGCATGGTCGAGACGGCGAAGCTCGCCGGCTTCGAAAAGGTCATCGGCTTCGACATGGGCGGCACTTCGACCGACGTCGCACATTATGACGGCGAATACGAACGCGCCTTCGACACCGAGGTCGCCGGCGTGCGCATCCGCGCGCCGATGATGCGCATCCACACCGTCGCCGCCGGAGGCGGCTCGATCCTGCACTATGAAGCGGGTCGCTTCCGCGTCGGTCCGGATTCCGCCGGCGCCAATCCCGGCCCCGCCGCCTATCGGCGCGGCGGTCCGCTTGCCGTCACCGACGCCAACGTCATGCTCGGCAAATTGCAGCCCGATTTCTTCCCGGCGATCTTTGGCGCGGGCCAGGACCAGCCGCTCGATGTCGGCACGGTTGGCGAAAAATTCGCCGCACTTGCCGCCGAAATCGGCGACGGCCGGACGCCTGAGGCGGTGGCCGAAGGTTTCGTCACTATCGCCGTCGAGAACATGGCCAACGCCATCAAGAAGATCTCGGTGCAGCGCGGCTACGACGTCACCGAGTATCTCCTCAACTGCTTCGGCGGCGCCGGCGGTCAGCATGCTTGCCTGGTTGCCGATGCGCTCGGCATGGAAGCCGTGCTCATCCACCCCTTTTCGGGGCTGCTTTCCGCTTATGGCATCGGCCTCTCGTCGGTCTTCGCCTCGCGCCAGCAGGCGCTGCTGGAGCCGCTCGCGGACGCATCCAGGCCGGCGATCGAAAATCTCATAGGCGCTCTGCGCGGAGTTGTGGTCGCCGAACTTGTGTCTCAGGGCATCGCCGAGAGCGGGATTACCGCCAGGCCAATCCTCCAGATCCGCTACGATGGCACCGACACGGCTCTGCCGGTGAATTTCGAGCACGGCTCGATCCTGCGGGCGAAGGACGATTTCGAGGCCGCGCACAAGGCGCAGTTCGGGTTCGTCTATGAAAACAAGCCGATGATTATCGAGGCTGTAGGGGTGGAGGGCAGCGATGCCGGCGGCGCGGGCCGCGCGGAAACCGAAGCGGAGTTGCAGGATCTTGCCGTTGTTCCTTCCGAGAAGCGGAAAATATTCGCCGAAGGCGAATGGCGCGAGGCCGGCGTCTTTCGTCGCGAAGCCCTTAGGCAGGGCAACAAGGTTGCCGGCCCAGCCCTGATCATCGAACCCAACCAGACCGTTGTTGTCGAACCGGGCTGGCAGGCCGAGATCACCGCAAAGGACCATATTCTCCTGCGCCGAACGAGCAAGAAACGACGGCAGGCCGCACTCGGAACCGAGGCCGATCCGGTGATGCTTGAGGTCTTCAACAACCTCTTCATGTCGATCGCCGAGCAGATGGGCGTGACGCTGCAGAACACCGCCTATTCCGTCAACATCAAGGAACGGCTCGATTTTTCCTGCGCCGTGTTCGACCGCCATGGCGCACTGGTCGCCAATGCGCCGCACATGCCGGTGCATCTGGGCTCCATGGACCGCTCGGTCGAAACCGTCATCCGCCTGAATTCGGCCGACATCCATCCCGGCGACGTCTTCGCCCTCAACGCGCCCTATAATGGCGGAACGCATTTGCCCGACATCACCGTGGTGACGCCTGTCTTCGACGATGCGCGCAAGGAGATCCTGTTCTGGGCTGCCTCGCGCGGCCATCACGCCGATGTCGGCGGCACCGCGCCCGGCTCGATGACGCCGCTTGCGACAACGGTCGATGAGGAGGGCGTGCTGTTCGACAATTTCCGCATCGTCGACCGCGGCCGCTTCCGCGAGACGGAACTGGAGACCCTGCTGACCGACCACCCCTACCCCGCGCGCAATCCGTCCCAGAACATCGCCGACCTGAAGGCACAGATCGCCGCCAACGAAAAAGGCGTGGCGGAGCTGCGCAAGATGGTCGCGCATTTCGGGCTCGACGTCGTCGAGGCCTATATGGGCCATGTCCAGGACAATGCCGCCGAGAGCGTGCGCCGCGTGATCGAGCGGCTCCCCGACAGCGCGGCATACGAATACCCCACCGACACCGGCCAGGTGATCAGGGTGAAGATCACCGTCGACCGGCAAAAGCGCGAGGCGACCGTAGATTTCACCGGCACGTCGCCAGTGATGAAGAACAACTTCAACGCGCCGGAGCCCGTCGCCCGCGCCGCCGTGCTCTATGCCTTCCGCGTCATGGTAGAGGACATGATCCCGATGAATGCCGGCTGCCTCAGGCCGATCAACATCGTCATCCCCGAAGGCTCGATGCTGAAGCCCGCCTACCCGGCCGCCGTCGTCGCCGGCAATGTCGAGACCTCGCAGCACGTCACCAATGCGCTGTTCGGCGCGATGGGTGCGATCGCCAACGCGCAAGGCACGATGAACAACCTCACCTTCGGCAACAAGAAATACCAGTATTACGAGACGATCTGCTCCGGCTCGCCGGCCGGCCGGATGAATTCGGGACGCGGCTTTGCCGGCACGTCCGGTGTCCATACCCATATGACCAATTCGCGCCTCACCGACCCCGAGGTGCTCGAACTGCGCTTCCCCGTCGTATTGGAGGACTTCCACATCCGCGAAGGCTCAGGCGGCAAGGGCAAGTGGAACGCCGGCGACGGCACCAGGCGCACCATCCGCTTCCTCGAAAAGATGGAATGCGCGATCCTGTCCTCCCACCGCAACCGGCCGCCCCAGGGCCTCGACGGCGGCGGCGATGGCGAGGCGGGCTCGACCAAGGTCAGGCGCAATGACGGATCGGTCGACATCTTGAAGGCCTGCGACCAAACCACGCTCGATGCCGGCGAGACCGTCATCGTTACCACGCCGACGCCGGGAGCATTCGGAAAAGCGTGAAATCAACGTCAACTTGCCGTCAACAGGCTGTCACCTGCCTGTCATGCCGCTGCGCTACCCGCTTGCGCCAACGCAAATGGGGAATCACCTTGCCATGTCGGATGTTTCCGGAGAACTCGTTTATCGCCGAGGCAAGGAAGTCGGAAAGGCCGTCTACCAGAACCGCGCGTTGTCGAAGGACGGCATTTCCGAGCGGTTGTTCGCCTTTCTGTTCTCCGGCCTCGTCTATCCGCAGATCTGGGAAGACCCGGATGTCGACATGGAGGCCATGCAGCTCGGCGCGGGCCACCGCATCGTCACAATCGCCTCGGGCGGCTGCAACATCCTGGCCTACCTGACCCGCTCGCCGGCCAGGATCGATGCCGTCGATCTCAATGCCGCGCACATCGCGCTGAACCGCATGAAGCTGGAAGCGGTGCGCCACCTGCCGTCGCAGGGCGATCTCTTCCGCTTCTTCGGCGCCGCCGGCACCAGCCACAATTCCGACGCCTATGATCGCTTCATCGCGCCGCATCTCGATGCGGTCAGCCGCCACTACTGGGAGCGCCGCAGCTGGCGCGGTCGCCGCCGCATCTCCGTCTTCGACCGCAACTTCTACCAGACCGGCCTGCTCGGCCTTTTCATCGCCATGGGCCATCGCGTCGGAAAGCTGTTCGGTGTCGACCCGGCCGGCATCATGAAGGCCGAGAACATCGGCGAGCAGCGCCGTTTCTTCAACGAGGAGCTGGCGCCCGTTTTCGACAAGAAGCTGTTGCGCTGGGCGACGTCGCGGAAAGCCTCGCTGTTCGGCCTCGGCATCCCGCCGGCCCAGTACGATTCGCTGATCACGTCTGGCGACGGTTCGATGGCGAGCGTGCTCAAGGCGCGCCTGGAAAAGCTCGCCTGCGACTTCCCGCTCAAGAACAACTATTTTGCCTGGCAGGCCTTTGCCCGACGCTATCCGCAACCCGGGGAGGCGGCGCTGCCCGCCTATCTGGAACAGAGCAACTACAAGACGATCCGCGACAACATCGACCGCGTCGCCATCCACCACGCCAACCTGATCAAATTCCTTGGTGCCAAGGACGCTGGCAGCGTCGACCGCTTCGTGTTGCTCGACGCGCAGGACTGGATGACCGACGACCAGCTCAATGCGCTGTGGACCGAAATCACCCGCACGGCTTCGGCCGGTGCCCGCGTCATCTTCCGCACCGCGGCCGAGCCCAGCCTGCTGCCCGGCCGCGTCTCCAGTTCGCTGCTCGACCAGTGGACCTACGAGAGCGATGCCTCGCGCGAATTCTCCGCAAAAGACCGCTCGGCGATCTATGGCGGCTTCCACCTCTATGTGAAGCGCGCCGCATGAGCACGACGGAGCTGCCTGCCAGCCATGCCGAACTGATGGACGGCGTCTACCGCTGGCAGCGCCACATCTACGACCTGACCCGCAAATACTACCTGCTCGGCCGCGACCGGCTGATCGATGGGCTGGAGGCGCCGCAAGGCGGCACCGTGCTGGAGCTCGGCTGCGGCACCGGCCGCAACATCGTTCTCGCTGCCCGCCGCTACCCAGACGCCCGCTTCTTCGGTTTGGATATCTCGACCGAGATGCTGGAGACTGCGAACGCGACCATCGCTCGCGAAGGTCTCACGGACAAGGTCAACCTCGCACGCGGCGACGCCACCGATTTCGACGCCAAGGCTCTCTTCGGCATCGAGCATTTCGACCGGGTCTTCGTCTCCTATTCGCTGTCGATGATCCCCGGCTGGGAGAAGACCGTATCGGCTGCCCTCACCGCGCTCGCGCCCGGCGGCTCGCTCCACATCGTCGATTTCGGCCAGCAGGAAGGCCTGCCACGCTGGTTCAGGGCGTTGCTGCGCGGCTGGCTGCGGAAATTCCATGTCACGCCGCGCGCCTCGCTGCGCGACGTGCTTGAATCGGAATCGCAGCGCACCGGCGCAACCTTCCGTTTCAGAACGCTTTATCGCGGCTATGCATATCTCAGCGCGATCGGACTTTCGAAATAGCAAGCGCTACTAATGCAGCGCCTTCACCAGCGCCGCCACCATAGTCTGCGGCCGGTAGTTCAGCTTGCCCGGGGTCAGCCCGAGCCGCACCACCACCAGTTGCTCCGACGGAATGATCGCCACCGTCTGGCCGTCATGGCCCTCCATCCAATAGGTGTCCTTGGGCAGGCCTGCAGCGACGCCTGCGCCGGGATTTTCCTCATCGCCCGGGCCTTCGATCCAGACCTGGCCTTTGCCGTATACCTTTGAAGCCGGCGCGGGCTCGCGCATCCAGTCGACGAAACCGGGGGGCAGGATCTGGTTTCCGTTCCAGACGCCCCCTTGCAGCAGGAACTGGCCGAATCGCGCCCAGTCATGCGCCGTCGCGTAAAGATAGGACGAGCCCACGAAAGTCCCCTGCTCGTCGGTCTCGAGCACCGCGCTGTGCATGCCGAGCGGCTCGAATAGCGCCGTGCGCGGCCAGGCCAGCGCCTTGGCCTTGTCGCCGACCGCGTCCTGCCACAGGCGCGACAGCATCACCGCAGTGCCGCTCGAATAGGAAAACACCTTGCCGACCTCGCCGCTCAGCGGCTTGGCCTCGGCGAAGCCTGCCATGTCCGGCTCGAGATAGAGCATGCGCGTCACGTCGGCGACGTCGCCATAATCCTCGTTGAATTCGAGCCCGCTCGACATCGCCATCATGTCGGCAAGGCTGATGGCGGCTCGCCCATCGGCCTTCCACGGCGCGAACAGGCCCTTGTTGTCGATGGCCATCTTGCCGTCCTTGACCAGCGTGCCGACGATCGCGGCATTCACCGTCTTGGTCATCGACCAGCCGAGCAGCGGCGTCTTGGTCGAAAAGCCCTCGCCATAACGCTCGGCGACGACGCGCCCGTTTTTCACCACAACGATCGCCCGCATACCCGTGCCTGCCATGGCGGCATCGTCGACGATCTTCGCCACGTCCGGATTCTGGGAAGCGTCCACGCGCTCGCCATCGGGCCAAAGCGCGTCCGGCTGCGCCGGCGTGGAGGCCGCGGCGCGCAGCGACGTCTGCCTTGCCTTGCCGGTGTCACCATCGGGAAGCGACGCGCAGCCGACGCCGTCGCGCTCGACCGCGACGCTCTTGCCCAGAACCCAGAACAGGCCGGCCGAAACCAGCCCCCTCTCCTTGTCGACGGAGACCTTCATCAGCTTGAGCAGCGGATGGCCCGGCGCCTGCACGTCGACAGCCAGCACCTGCTTGGCGTCGCGGCCGGCGATGAACACGTTCGAGCACACGATCTTGGCCGAATAGCCGGAACCGACACGGATGAGTTCCGGCGGCGCGAAATAAAGCCAGGCAACGAGCGCGACCACGGCCAGGATCACAAGGCCAAGCAGCCATTTGATGAACTTCACGACAGCCCGCATCATTTCCGCCCTTTGGAGTCTTCGGCTCGATTTATGTCATCGATTTGCCGCCATTGATTCCGCAAAATCATCGGTGTTGTCGAGCGCCGTCAATGGATTATCAACCATGTTCGGCGATCAACGGAGGAGCCGGATAGTCTCGTGGGGCGACAATCCGGAAGGGGCTTGCGCAAGCGACCACCACCAGTGAAGGACCCATCAGCGGCCGGCTGAACCCGGCTTGGGAAATGCCATGCGCCGTCTTGCGGCCATCCTGATGCTTACGCTGCTGGGCGCTTGCTCCACGGTGGACGATCTTTCGCCATTGTCGCCGTCTACGCAGACGGTGGCCGTGCGCGCGCCCAAATTCGAGGATTCAAAGCCGCATGAATGGGACAGCGGCGCGCCGTGGAATTACGCCATCCACGGCACGGATGTCTCCAAATACCAGACCTCAGTCGACTGGCCGACAGCCAGGGCCAGCGGCATCTCCTTCGCCTTCATCAAGGCGACAGAGGGCGGCGATCGTTTCGACGACTATTTCAACGAGCACTGGGCGCGTACCAGGGCGGCCGGAGTTCCGCGCGCGGCCTATCATTTCTTCTATTTCTGCACGCCGGCCGAAACCCAGGCGCGCTGGTTCATCGCCAATGTCCCAAGGGACCCGTCGGCGATGCCGCCGGTGCTCGACATGGAATGGAACCCGAAATCGCCGACCTGCAGGCTGCGCCCCGATCCGGCCACCGTGCGCAGCGAAATGACCGTCTTCCTGCAAATGGTCGAGCGCCATTACGGCAAGAAGCCGATCATCTACACCTCGCTCGACTTCTTCGACGACAACCAACTGGCGACCTTCCGCGGCTATCCCTACTGGCTGCGCTCGGTCGCAGGCCATCCGCGCGAGAAATACGGCAGCCACCCCTTCACCTTCTGGCAGTACACCGGAACCGGCATCGTACCCGGCATGACCGGCAAATCCGACATCAACGTCTTCAACGGCTCGGAAGCCGCCTGGAAGAAGTGGTTGCGGCAGAACACCCGTTGACATCGGCTGCCCCGCCTGCTTTTCGACACGGCGGGCGGCGAAACATGCAACCGCTGGTAATCCGGAGCGGCGTACTCACGCGAGTGCCTGGCGCGGCTCCTGGGCTTTGAAATCCTCGCATGCGCCTGTCCGATCCCGTCCGGGGTCACGATGGGGCCATGCGCCGGTCTCGAGAGGAAAGCGATGCGATTGCGCGTTGAAATCCTGGCGGCGCTCTTTGTCGGCGCGCTTGCACTGCCCGCGGCGGCGCAGGAATGCGGCGGCGATTTCGAGACCTGGAAGCAGGGCGTGGCGGCCGAAGCCAAGGCCGCTGGCGTCGGCGCCGTCGGCCTCGACGCGCTGGAGGACGCCACCATCGACGAGCGGGCGCTGGCGCGCGACCGCGCCCAAGGCGTCTTCACCCAGACTTTCACCGAATTCTCCAACCGCATGATTTCGGCCTACCGCCTGAAGCAGGGCGCGGCCAATCTGAAGAAATATGCCGAGGTCTTCGGCCGCGCCGACAAGGAGTTCGGCGTCCAGCCGGCCATCATCGCCGCCTTCTGGGGGCTGGAGACCGACTTCGGCGCCGTACAGGGCGACTTCCATACGCTGAATGCGCTGGTGACGCTCTCGCATGACTGCCGCCGCCCGCAGCTTTTCCGGCAGCAATTGGTGCCGCTGCTGACGCTTATCGACCGCGGCGTGCTGCCGGCTGACGTCAAGGGCGCCTGGGCCGGCGAGATCGGCCAGACGCAGATCCTGCCGACCGACTACCTGGCCGAGGGCGTCGATGGCGATGGCGACGGCAAGATCGATCTCAGGGGCAGCGTGCCGGACGTCATCATGACGACCGCCAACAAGGTCATGTCGCGCGGCTGGAAGCGCGACCAGCCCTGGATCCAGGAAGTGCGCGTCCCCGACGACATGCCCTGGGATCAGACTGGCCGCACCAACAAGCTGCCGCTGTCGCAATGGGCGCAATGGGGCGTGACCAACCCGAACGGCACGCCGCTCGTCGACAACGGACTGAAAGCCGGCCTGGCGTTGCCTATGGGCCGCAAGGGGCCTGCCTTCCTGGCCTACGACAATTTCGACGTCTACCTGGAATGGAACCAGTCCTTCACCTACGCCCTGACCGCGGCCGTGCTTGCCACGCGCCTTGCCGGCGCGCCGCAGTTCGACCCGCGCACGCCCGAGCAAGGTCTGAGCGGCGACCAGATGAAGGCGCTGCAGACCAAGCTCGAGGCAAAGGGATACGACGTAGGCACGGTCGACGGCATCCTGGGCACCAACACGCGCGAAGCTGTCCGCAAGGAGCAGACGCGGCTCGGTTTGCCGGTCGATGGCTGGCCGACGCCGGAATTGCTGGCGAAATTGTGAGAATAGTGAATAGTGAATAGTGAATAGTGAATAGTGAATAGTGAATAGTGAATAGTGAATAGTGAATAGTGAATAGTGAATAGTGAATAGTGAATAGTGAATAGTGAATAGTGAATAGTGAATAGTGAATAGTAGGAAAATTACCCATATATGAGTGAGGTCAATCCGAATTACTACTCACTACTCACTATTCACTACTCACTATTCCCCATTCATCAATCCGCCATCGTCTCCAGGCTGGCAAAGCCTTGCGGCGCGTCGCCCTCGTCGAATGGCGTCGTCACCTCGACGAAAGTATCGGGATAGAACCCATTGAAACGCGTCCTGAGCGACAGCGAGTAAGCGCCGATATGGCCGATCTCGATCCAGTCGCCGGTGTCGACCGTTTCCGGCAGCCAGAATGGTCGCGACAGAATGTCGACGGAATCGCAGGTCGCGCCGCAGACCTTGAACGGCACGATGTTTTTTTCCGCGCCGTTGCGCGTGCGGATCGCCGGATCGGGGATGAAGCGCGCCGGCAGGGTGATCTTGCCGGTCCATGAATCCGACAGCGAGGCCCAGATGCCATCATTGATGTAGAGACGCTTGCCCTTGCGCAACAGCACCCGCACGATCAGCGACAGGCAGCGCGCCACGATCACGCGGCCGGGCTCGGCCACCAAGGGCATCTGGTCGAACTGATACTCTTTCAGATCGCCGGCAAGCCGCGACATCAGTTGGCCGAGCGACGGCATCTCGACCTGCTTGCGATTGGGATCGTGGCCGTATTCGGCGGGGAAGCCGCCGCCCACATCGAGCCCGGCGATGTCGAAGGTCAAGCGGTTGCGCACCCAGTCGGCCGAGGCGAGCGCCCGCTCATAGGTATCGGGATCCTCGATCTGGCTGCCGACATGGAAGCAGAGCCCCACCTTGTAGCCGGTGCGGTTCAGCCGCTCGGCAAGCTCGACCGCGTTGGCCGGCCCGGCGCCGAATTTCTTCGACAATTCGTAAGCCGCATGGCCCTTGGTCTGGATGCGCACGAAGACGGTGATGGCGCCCGGGTCGATATCGAGCGCCCGCACAACGCGCGTCAGTTTGGTGATCTCGTCTTCATGGTCGAGCGAGATCACCCGGATGCCGTATTTCTCCAGCGCCAGCTTGATGTCCGACTGCGCCTTGACCGGATGCATGTAGAGCATCTCGGCATCCGCCGAGACCGCGCGCACGGCGGCGAACTCGCCCGGCGAAGCGACGTCGAAAGTGCTGACGCCGGCCTCGACCAATGTCTTCAGCACGATCTGCTCGCCATTGGTCTTCACCGCATAGGCGGTCTTGCCGGGGAACATCCCCATGAACTGCAAGGCATCCGCCTTCAGCACCTGCGGGCGGAAACAGTAGACCGGGTCGTCCGGACGAAGCGCCAGTGCCGCCTCACGGGCATTTTCGAATCGCTGCATGGACGAATCCTCAGGTCTGGAGCGCGCACAATTAATCCTAGCTAGCTGCCAAAGAAAACAGTTCTGTGTCTCGCCATACCGCGCGGCCGGCCGCACTTTTTGCCAACGCTAAACCACCGGTCAGGTTTCGGGTGGCTCTTGCCGCCGAACCCGATAACGGTTGTTGAGATGTCTGACGGGCTGAGATTGCGATTGGCTCCGGGGAGGAACACGACATGTCGATTACGGCCGGCGCCGCGCCGACGCGCGGACCGATGGCGCTCAAGGATTGGGCGCAGCTTCTCCTGCTCGGCGCGATCTGGGGCGGCTCGTTCTTCTTTGCCCGCATCGCAGTGTCGGAAATCCACCCACTGGCGCTGGTGCTGTTCCGCGTCGCCATCGCCGCGGCAGCGCTTCAGCTCTATCTGGCGGTCCGTGGCCCTTCGTTCCGGCTCGCCTTCCCGCATGCCGGCCTGTTCTTCCTGCTGGCGCTCACCAACAATGTCGTGCCGTTCTCGCTGATTTTCGCCGGCCAGACGCAGCTCGGCGCCGGCATCGCCTCGGTGCTCAATGCGACGACGCCGTTCTGGACGCTGATCCTGGCCAATGCGCTCACCACCGACGAGAAGCTGTCCTGGAACAAGCTGGCCGGCATCGCGCTCGGTGTCGCCGGCACCGCGGTGATGATCGGACCTGGCCTGCTTGCCGGGCTTGGCGGACCGGTCTGGGCCAAGTTCGCATTGATCGGCGCGTCGCTCTCCTACGCCGTCGCCCTGATGATCGCGCGCCGCTTCAAGGGCGTGCCTTCGCCGGTCATCGCCACCGGGCAGCTGACCGCATCCACCATCATCATGATCCCCATCGTGCTGATCGCCTATGGTCCGGCGGGATTGTTCTCGGCCTCGCCACCGGTCTGGGCCGCGGTGCTGGGACTGGCCCTGCTGTCCACCGCCTTCGCCTATATCCTCTATTTCAACCTCGTCGCTTCGGCCGGCGCCACCAATGCCTCGCTGGTGACGTTGATCGTGCCGGTCAGCGCGGTGCTGCTCGGCTTCCTGTTCCTCGGCGAGCGGCTGGCGCTATTCGAGGTCGGTGGCATGACGCTGATCGGCCTCGGCCTCATCACCATCGATGGGCGATTGTTCGGCAAATGGTAGCGGTGTCATGCCACACCGCCGCCACAATTTATTCACAACCCCTGAGCCGGCTTTTGCCGAAGAGTTTCAACGGCTAATGGCAAATCCCCGGTCGCAAATTCCACAATCATGTCGCATTGCAGCACGTTTTCCGCTTGCCTGTGGCACAAATGACCCTAGACTCCTGCCATAGCTCTGAAGAGGAGGCTATGACATGGGACTGACGAGGCCGATCAACGCTTTGATGATTTGTGCCGCATTCGCATTCATCGGTGCCCTTATCATAGGCGTTCTTCCCTGACCCGCCAAAGCCGGGAAGACCAGCACCGAGAATAGTCCAAACAGTTCGAAAAGGCCGGGTTCTACCCGGCCTTTTCCGTTTCCGCCGGGCTCAAGCCGCGGCCGAACCGGCCGCCTCCGCCTCATGCGAGCGGATGCCGATCATGTGGCAGACGGCAAAGACGAGATCGGCGCGGTTCATCGTGTAGAAATGGAAGTCGCCGACGCCACGCTCGACAAGGTCGAGCACCTGCTCGGCCGCCACGGCCGAAGCCACCAGCGCATGCGTCTGCGGATCGTTCTCCAGCCCCTCGAAACGCTCGGCCAGCCAGGCCGGCACCAGCGCCCCGCAGCGCGATGAGAAATTGGCGACCTGGGTGAAATTGTGCACCGGCAGGATGCCCGGCACGATCGGGATGTAGATGCCGGCGCGCCGCGCCCGCTCGACATAGCGCTCGTAAAGGTCATTGTCGAAGAAGAACTGGGTGATCGCCCGCGTCGCGCCATTGTCGGCCTTGCGCTTCAGCATGTCGATGTCGGTGGCGAAATCCGGGCTTTCCGGATGCTTTTCCGGATAGGCGGAGACCGAGATGTCGAAATCGCCGACGCTCTTCAGCGCCCCGACCAGTTCGGCGCCATTGGCGTAGCCGTCGGGATGCGGACGGTAGCTTGTCCCCACACCTGCCGCCGGATCGCCGCGCAGCGCCACGAAGCGTTTGACGCCCATGTCGGCGAACTCGCGGATGACCGTGTCGACCTGATCGCGGGCGGCATCGACGCAGGTCATATGCGCCGCGGGCGTCAGCGACGTCTCGTTGAGGATGCGCTTGACCGTGCGCGCCGTGCGCGAGCGGGTCGAGCCGCCGGCGCCATAGGTCACCGAGACGAATTTCGGCTTGAGCGGCTCCAGCCTTGTGACCGTGTCCCAGAGCCTCGCTTCCATCTCGTCGGTTTTCGGCGGAAAGAATTCGAACGAAACCCGGACCTTGTCGCCGATGTCGGGACGGCGGGAAAAGCGGAACTGGTTCATCAGGCTGTTTCCCTCACTGGCAAGGAATCGTTGGATGGATCGGCGATCAGCAGCCGGCGGTCGCGGCCGAGCCAGAGCTTGACGGTGAGCCTTGCCTCGTTGCCGCCACGCGGCTCGAATTCCTGGCTGTCCTCGAGGTCGAGGCCGGCCTCCCCGAACCATTCCGAAATCTGCCGGTCGGAAAAGCCGAGCCGCATGTGAGCGTGCTGGTCGCGCAGGAATTCAAGCGCGTGTGGCGCGAAGTCGACGACGATCAGTCGGCCCGATGGCCGCAGCAGCCTCGCCGCTTCGGCGATCGCGCGGGCCGGATCGTCGAGATAGTGCAGCACCTGGTGGATGGTGACGAGGTCGAAGGCGTTGCGCTCGACCGGCGGCGAGAAGATATCGCCCTGGCGCACCTGTGCATTGGCGATACCGGCCTTGTCGAGATTGGCGCGCGCCACGGTCAGCATCTCGCGCGACATGTCGATGCCGACGCCGCGCCGGTAGAGCGGCGCGAAGATTTCGAGCAGCCGGCCGGTGCCGGTGCCGAGATCGAGCATCGACTGGAACGGCCGCTTGCCGACAAGCTTGATGAGCGCCGCTTCCACCGCCCGATCCGGCACATGCAGCGAGCGGATGTGATCCCAGCTCGCGGCATTCTCGGAGAAATATTCGGCAGCCCGGTCCTGCCTTTTGCGCTTCACCGCGGCCAAACGCTCGAGATCGCGCACCACCTGCGGATCGGCCTCTCTTATGGCCGAGACCAGACGCTGTACGAAATCGCGCGAATTATCCGTATCGGTCAGCCTGAAGAAGGCCCAGGACCCTTCCTGGTAGCGGCCGATCAGCCCGGCATCGAGCAGCAGCTTCAGATGACGCGAGACCCGCGGCTGCGACTGTCCAAGGATCTCCGTGAGGTCGGAGACGGTAAGATCGCCGCGCGAAAGCAGCACCAGGATGCGCAGCCGGCTGGATTCGGCCGCCGCCTTCAATGTATCTACCATTGTGTCGAGCGAGACATGCATGAGCGGGTTCTCGTTGAAAGATATAAAGATATGTTTATGTCGATTTTGAAACCCTGGCAAGCGCTATGTCGCTTCCGGACAAGAAAATGGCGCAGCCGCGATTCGCGCCGGGCAAGCGGTTCTTCCGCGGGATGAACAGGATGTTTGAGACGCGCCAAGGCGAAACACTTCTTGCAGCCGACCCGGCGGAGCTGCGGCCGGACGGTCATGTCGTCTTCATCGGCCGCATTGTCTCGCCCTGGGCGGTCCGCGAGGAGTGCCCGAAGAACATGCGCGCCGCCCGCGAAACCAGGCGGCCCGCGACAATCCTGATCGACGAGCCCTATCGCCCGGGGCTGCAAAACCTGGAACGCGCCAGCCACATCGTCATCCTGTCCTGGCTCCATCACGCGCCGCGGAATCTGATTGTGCAAAAACCGCGCCATGCGGCTGAACCGAAAGGCGTTTTCTCGCTGCGTTCCCCTGCCCGGCCGAACCCTGTCGGCCTGCATGTGGCGAAGCTCGTCGCTTTCGACATCGAGGCCGGCCGGATCGAGATCGACGCCATCGATGTGCTCGACGGCACGCCGGTCATCGACATCAAGCCCTACTACGCCTCGACCGATGCGTTCCCCGAGGCGACCATCGCCGGGCGCGACGAGAAATGAGCGCCCCCACCGGCCGCCGCCGCGCGATTGCCAAGGCGCTGACCGCACTGTTGCCGCTCGCCCCTTACGCCGACATGGAAAAGATCCGCGCCGACGCCGGTTCGGTGCATATGAAAAGCTTGCCGCCGACGATCGCGGTGTGGCTGGCCGCCATCGCCCATATCCGCCATGTCCACACCGATTACGAAAAGCTTCTGGCCGAAGGCTATGATCGGGATTCGGCGCGCTTCTTCGTCATCGAGCAGACCAATATGGTGCTGACCCGCTGGCGGGCAACGCGGCTGCTCGAGGAAGACGACGAGGACGAGTGAGGTCGGCACGATCACCGGACGTCTGATCGTGCTCTATCCCTGACCCTGCCGCCAAATAAATCCGGCAGCGCCTCTGGAAAAACGCCCAAGGCGCCGTACATGCAGCAAACGGAGCATCCTCCGTTTGCATCCGGAATACACCGTCACCACAGCAATTCCAGGAAAGCGCGTAGCGGTTTCCGCCCGGAATTACACAAAAACAACGACTTGGAGTGGCTCGGCGATCCTGAGAGGCGCCGCACGGCTCCAGGGGCAAGGATCACAGATCATGACTGATAAGGTTTGGTTCATCACCGGATCGTCGAAGGGTTTTGGCCGCGTCTGGGCCGAGGCCGCGCTCGCCCGTGGCGACCACGTCGCCGCCACCGCCCGCGATGCCGGCACGCTTGCCGGTCTCGTCGAGAAATATGGCGGCAACGTCGCCGCCATTGAGCTCGACGTCACCGACAAACAAGCGGTCGACGCCGCGATTTCCGAAGCGCACAAGCGTTTCGGCCGGCTCGACGTCGTCATCAACAATGCAGGCTACGGCCATTTCGGCGCCATCGAGGAAGTCACCGAGCAGGAAGCCCGCGACCAGATCGAGACCAACGTCTTCGGCGCGCTTTGGGTGACGCAAGCCGCGCTGCCCATCATGCGGGCGCAGCGCTCCGGCCACATCATCCAGATATCCTCGATCGGCGGCGTCAACGCCTTCGCCTCGATCGGCCTTTACCACGCCTCGAAATGGGCGCTGGAAGCCTTCAGCCAGTCGCTCAGCCTCGAAGTCGCGGAGTTCGGCATCCATGTGACCCTGGTTGAGCCAGGCGGTTTCTCGACGGATTGGGCGGGGCCGTCGGCCAAGGTCTCCAAGCCGCTGGATGTCTATGAGCCGGTTCGCGCGGCGATGGCCGAGCGCCGCAGCCGTTCCGCGGCCGGCGATCCGCAGGCGACCGGCCCGGCGATGCTGGCGATCGTCGATGCCGCCGAGCCGCCGCTCAGGGTCTTCTTCGGTGACGGCGGCCTGCCGATGATCAGGCAGGAATATGCCAACCGCATCGCCACCTGGGAAAAGTGGGACCATGTCTCGGTGATGGCGCAGGGCGCCAACAAGAACCGCAAAGCGGCCTAACCGGGAACGCCGCGCCGCGAGAGCGGCGCGGCCTCTTTGTTCAGGCCTGATAGATCCACTGCTCGGGCACCCGGATGGAAATCTCTTCGCCAGCTCTTATGACGCCCGGCTTCTCGACCCAGGCGACAAGGCCGCGCAGCCGTTTCGCCTCCTTGGGAAAGAGCAGCGCGGTGGCATTGTGATCGGCGGCGCCGACATGCTCGGCGATCGACTGTCCGGCAACGCGGCAGGGCTTGTTCTGCCCGTCGACCTTGAGCGTCACCCCGCCCTTGAAGAACAGCAACGAGCCGGCCGGCAGCATCGAAAGCTGCGGCACGCCTTCGACCAGGAGGTTGGCGCCGATCCACTCCGGCTTGATCTCATCGAGCCCCATGCGCTGGGCGACGATGGCAAGCTCGTCCGCCGCGACGAGCGACAATTGCCGCTCGTTGCGCATCTCGGTGCCGCGCGGGTACCAGGGCTCGCGTCCGCCGGAACGCCGCGTCGTTCCGCCATGGAAGTCGCCCGCGATACCGTCGAAGCCGAGCCGCAACACCTCGACCGCCCTCGTTTCGAAATGATCGTGCGGCGCGGCATAGAGCGCCGCTGCCTTTGCCGTCAGCTTGCGGCCCGGCACGATGTCGACCGCCGGTTCCGCTACGGGAAAAAGTTCCAGGTTCGTTTCCTGCATGCCGCTGGTCTAATGGTGCCGAAGAATGCGGTCCAGTCGAAAGCGCTGATGATCCGATCACGCCGCTTGATGGTGATCACGATTTTCTTACCGCAAATCCCTTTCGCCAGTCGCCGCAAGCCGCGATGCTGCCGCGACGGCTGCATGGACGGTCACGCACGCAATCGGGAAGGTTCGATCATGCAGGTTGGACAAGCTGTCGCCGCACTCTGGCTGTTCTGGCTGGTTTCCTGGCTTCTTGCCGCCTCCTGGGCCGACCCCGCGCAAAAGCGCGCGGATCTCAAGTCGGAGGCACGCTACCGGGTCCTTTGGCTGGCCGGTACCGTCCTGCTGTTCGTGCCGGCGCACGGCTATGTCGGCCGGCTTCGGCTCTGGACGCCGACGCTCGCCGGAGCCTGGATCTGCGTTACCCTGATCGCCATCGGCATCGCCTTCGCCTGGTGGGCGCGGCTGCATCTCGGCCGGTTGTGGTCGGCCAACGTCACCGCCAAGGCCGATCATCGCATCGTCGATACCGGCCCCTATGGCCTGGTCCGCCATCCGATCTACACCGGACTGCTGCTGTCCGTCCTCGCCACCATGGCGGTCAAGGGCACGGTCTGGGGCATTGCCGGCGCCGCCCTGTTGCTCGTCGGCGTCGTCGTCAAGGCGAGGCTGGAAGAGAGCTTCCTGCGCGGCGAGCTCGGCCCGGCCTATGACGATTACGCCAGGCGCGTGCCGATGCTGGTACCGTTCGCGCCGGCCTGAAGGATGTGCTGACATTCAGATGAGCCCGGTCTGCAAACAACGGGTTCCTGCGCTTCCGGTGCTCACGTACTTTAAGTACGCTCCGCTCCGGTTCTCGAAACCCGATGTTTTCGACTCGGCCTGATCTGAATTTCAACACATCCTCAAAGCATGCGCAGCAACGCGCCGCCGATCGAATAGCCGGCGCCGAAGGCGCAGATCAGTCCGAAATCGCCGGCCTTCATGTCGGCATGGTTCTCCGACAGCGCCACGATGGCGCCGGCGCCGGCGGTGTTGCCAAGCCGCTCAAGCACCATCGGCGCGCGATCATGGTCGACGTCGTGGCCGAAGGACAATTTCAGGATCATCGCATTCATGCGCGCATTGGCCTGGTGCAGCCAGAAGCGGCGGATGCCTTCCGGCGTCAGCCCGTGCTCGGCCAGGAATTCGACGATGAATTTCTGGCCGGCGACGGTGACTTCCTTGAACACCTTGTTGCCGACCTGCTTGATCAGGTTGCCTTCCAGGTTGATCATGTAGGGATCGTCCTGGGCCGTACGCGTGTGGTAGCCGAGATTGGTGCGGATGTTGTTCGACATCTGCGTCCAGGTGCGTGTGTCGAGCACCTCGAAACGCCCGGGCCGCTTTTCGCCCTGCGCCAGTCCCTCGACGACCATGGCGACCGAGGCGTCGCCGAAGATGAAATGCGTCTGTCGGTCGCGGAAGTTGAGATGGCCGGTGATGATCTCGGGCGTCGACACCAGGATGCGCTTGTGCGCCCCCGCCCTCACCAGGTTGACGGCGACATGCAGCGCCGCCGCGGCGGAAGAGCAGCCAAGCCCCATATCGAAGCCAGCGCCCTTGGTGCCAAGCGCCTCCTGCATCTCGATGGCGATGGCCGGATAGGGCCGCTGGTGATGCGAGGCCGAGCAGATCACCAGATCGATGTCCGATCCGTCGACCCCGGCATGGGCAAGCGCCTTCCTGGCCGAGGCGATGCCGAACTCCGCCTCCAATGACAGCGCGTCGTCCGGCCGTGCCGGAATGCGCGGCGACATGCGAGTCGGATCGAGGATGCCCTCGCGCTCGACGACATGGCGGCTCCTCACGCCCGATGCGTGGACGATGAAGTCGCTGTCCGATTTCTGCAAAAGCGGCTCGCCGGTGTCGGCGCGGCGCACATTCTCGGTGTCGACCCAGTTGTTGAAGCTTTCGACCAGCTCTTCATTGGTGATGACGGGTTCAGGGATTTCGGCGCCGATGCCGCTGATGATGACGCGATGCATGTCCAATCCGTCTAGAGCAATTCCAGGAAAAGTGGGAACCGGTTTTCCGTCCGGAATTGCGTTGAAACAAATGGCACGGGCCTTGCGGCTTTGATGTGGGCGCGGAAATGGCCCGGCGCAACCCTTGTCGCATTTGGCCGGTTTATGCCAGCTTAAACTCGTGACCCCACAAATCCGTGAGGGCGTTCACCAGGCGCAGACTTTGGTGTTGGTCTGCGGATTGTTCCAGCAGGCGCCGTCGTCGCGGCTGCGCACGAACTGCCCCGGCAGCGATCGGTTGCGGCTGCCGAACCTGGCATAGCCGAAGGCAAAGCCCGGCTGGTCGATTTCAAGCGTGATCGTGGGATAGCCTGGCGCCGAGACGCGGAAGCTGCCCTCGCCGTCCAAAGCCTTGTAGTTGCAGGGATAATAGCCGTCATCCGTGGTGAAGCAGCGTGCCGGCTTAGCCTCGGCGGCCGTTGAAAGAAGAACCACCGCAGCCACGCACACGCTGGTTGCGAGCGTCATCTTGCCCAGTGTCATCGCTTACCCCTACCCCGTGGACGAAGGACCAGGTCCACATCGATGAAATGCGCATGACGGCGCAAACCGGTCAAGGAGTAGGGCGAGCGAGGAGTGTTGAGATTCAGGTCAGGCCGAGTCGAAAATGGTGGCTTCCGAGAACCGGAGCGGAGCGTACTTGAAGTACGTGAGCACCGGAAGCGCAGGAAACCGCCATTTGCAGGCCGGCATCACCTGAATATCAACACGCCCTATGCGCGTTTGGCGACGATGAAGATGCGCGGGAAGCGCAGCAGCACCTTGCCGTTCGCCGTCTTTGGATAGGCCTTGGCGATCTTGGCGGTATAGCTGTCGAGGAACAGCTTCTTCTCATCCGCGTCGAGCGGATCGAGGAAGGGCTTCAGGCCGGTCGCCTTGACCCATTCGACGATTGCCTCGGCATCGGCCAGCGGATGATTGTAGGTGGTGTGCCAGATGTCGAGACGGTCGGCGAGCGGCGACAGAAGATCGTAATAGAAGGACACCGGTGGCAGCGGGGAGCGCGCGGCGCCCTTCAGCTTGGCCGCAAACGGCACTTCCGCCGCGGTCTCGCGCATCAGCTGATGCGAGGCTTCGCCGAGATTGTCCGGCATCTGGACGGCCAGGGCGCCGCCCGGCGCCAGAAGCCCCATCAGCCGCTGGAACACCGCCGGATGTTCCGGCAGCCACTGGAAGACGGCGTTGGCGAAGATGACGTCGACGGGATGCTCGGGCTGCCATCCGGCGGCGTCCGCTAGCTCGAAATTGACATTCGGCAGCCGTGCCCGCGCCTTCTCGATCATGTCGGGCGAGGTGTCGAAGCCGCTGACATGAGCATCCGGCCAGCGCTCGACCAGGAGCTCTGTGGAGTTGCCCGGCCCGCAGCCGATATCGACGACGCGGCGCGGAAAATCGACCGGCACTTGCGCCGCCAGATCCCGCGCGGGCCGCGTGCGCTCATCCTCGAATTTGAGATATTGGGCGGCGGACCAGTCAGGCTTGGACATGTTGAACCCTCTTTGTTGCCCCGCAGGTCGGCCGGATACGCATATGTCGAAAACTGCACAATGTGCCAGACATATCGACACGAATCGTGTCAGTCTTGACAGAAGGGAAAAGTTCCTCTTTTGTTCTATAGCATTTCCCAAGGGGGCCACGGTGAACGCCGAAGCGATGAACGCAGCCATCGATTTGGCAAAAAGGACAGCCGGCAAGCGCTTTCACACCGTGCTGGCCGATCCGCCATGGCGTTTTACAAACCGCACTGGAAAAGTTGCTCCTGAGCATCGTCGATTGTCTCGCTACGAGACAATGACAACCGACGACATATGCGCCCTTCCAGTGGCAGAGCTAACTTTGCAACCCGCGCACCTCTATCTTTGGGTCCCCAACGCGCTTTTGCCGGATGGCCTACAGGTCATGCGTAGTTGGGGATTCGAATACAAATCGAACATCGTTTGGCACAAGGTGCGCAAAGATGGCGGCTCCGATGGTCGTGGTGTCGGCTTCTACTTCCGCAATGTGACGGAGCTATTGCTGTTCGGCGTGCGCGGAAAAAACGCGCGCACTGAGGCCCCCGGACGCAGCCAGGTCAATTATCTCTCATCGCGCAAGCGCGAGCATTCGCGGAAGCCCGACGAGCAGTACGAATTGATTGAGAACTGCTCGAAAGGGCCGTATCTTGAGCTTTTTGCTCGCGGCACTAGGCCGAAGTGGACCTATTGGGGCAACCAAGCGGACGAGGACTACAAGCCGACTTGGAAGACATATGCCTACAACTCGGCCACAGAGCCTGCAGAATGATAGCTGATTATTCGTCGTCGCCGACGGCATCGATTATCGGCTGAAGAGTTGAAGGATCCTCTCCGAAACTGACGATCGAATCTGGCAGTCCAATTGTGACGATGGGACAAGGATTGCCCACTCCTCGGGAAATGCGGTCATCGAGTTTTCGCCAATGAGTGGTGGCTTCGCCGAATTTATCGGCCACAAACTTGTTCGCGAACGCCTCCCTAAAAGTCACGGGATTCTTCGAGCGTTCTATACGTTTCATTATTGCGGCACGTTGGCGCACAGTCGGATCGTATCCCCACCGCAGTAAATCATCAAACGATTGTATTTGCCTCTCATCGAAAAACCGCAGAACCAGATCAAGCATATTGTCATGCAGTGATCTCCCGCGCGTGACTATCATGCCGACAGAAATAGCCCCTTCGGCATGCAGCCGTTTGAAATTCTCAAGGTCTCGATCAAAAAATGGGTCTTTGTTGTTCCATTCGATTTCGAGCGCTACTACCGCGTCCGATCCTTTCCGCTGAGGGAGGCGTCGAACATGGTCCATTTTGTGAGAAATCGCTTCTTTGCCGATTCCATTGATCACTTTTTCAATGGTGAAGGTCGTCGTCAGCCAACCAGCGGCTGCCAATCCGCGTCGTAGCCGCTGGGTGTTCTTCGTTTCGCCACCGCCTCCAGCAATAATCTCCTCAATCGGGATCGATGCGGCAAGGAGCACATCTTCCAATTCCGCCACTGCATCAGGAAAGTCGACTGAAAGAATCGCCTCGGCATGCGAATGAAATTCGACCTGAAATCCTTTGGCTGAAAGACGATCGAAAAGCGCCATGTCTTACCGCGTCAGCCGCTTGTGCGTCATGCGGTGCGGGGCCGCCGCTTCGGCGCCCAGGCGGCGCAGCTTGTCCTTCTCATACTCCTCGAAATTGCCTTCGAACCATTCGACATGCGCGTTGCCCTCGAAGGCCAGCATGTGGGTCGCCATACGATCAAGGAACATGCGATCGTGGCTGATGATGACGGCGCAACCGGCATAGGCCTCCAGCGCGTCTTCCAGCGCACCCAGCGTTTCGGTATCGAGGTCGTTGGTCGGCTCGTCGAGCAGCAGAACATTGCCGCCGCCTTTCAGCATCTTGGCCAGATGCACGCGGTTGCGCTGGCCGCCCGACAGGTTGCCGACCTTCTGCTGTTGGTCGCCGCCACGGAAGTTGAACGACGAGCAATAGGCGCGGCTGTTGATCTCGTGCTTGCCGAGCTTGATGATTTCGGCGCCGCCGGAAATTTCTTCCCATACGGTTTTGCTGCCATCGAGCGCGTCGCGGCTCTGGTCGACATAGCCGAGCTTGACCGTCTCGCCGATGCGCACGGTGCCCGCATCCGGCTTTTCCTGACCGGTGAAGGTCTTGAACAGCGTCGTCTTGCCGGCGCCGTTCGGGCCGATGACGCCGACGATGCCGCCCGGCGGCAGCCTGAACGACAGGTTCTCGATCAAAAGCTCGTCGCCGAAGCCCTTGTTGAGGCCTTCGACCTCGATGACGACGTTGCCCAGGCGCTCGCTCGACGGAATGACGATCTGCGTGTCGGTCGGCTTGCGGTTCTGCGACTGCTCGACCAACTCCTCATAGGCCTTGATACGCGCCTTGGACTTGGTCTGACGCGCCTTGGGCGAGGACTGGATCCACTCGCGCTCGCGCCAGATCGACTTTTGGCGGGCGTCGTCCTCGCGGCCTTCCTGGATCAGGCGCTTGGCCTTGGCATCGAGATATTTGGTGTAGTTGCCCTCGTAGGGAATGCCGCGGCCGCGATCGAGCTCGAGGATCCAGCCGGTCACGTTGTCCAGGAAGTAGCGGTCGTGGGTGATGATCAGCACCGAGCCCGGATAATCGCGCAGGTGCTTTTCCAGCCACGCCGTGGTCTCGGCGTCGAGATGGTTGGTCGGTTCGTCGAGCAGCAGCAGATCCGGCTGGCGCAACAGAAGCTGGCAAAGCGCGACGCGGCGGCGCTCGCCGCCTGAAAGGTTCGTCACCTCGGAATCGCCTGGCGGGCACTGCAGCGCGTCCATCGCCATCTCGACCTGCTGCTCGAGGTCCCACAGGTTCAGGCGATCCATCTCGTCCTGGAGCTTGGCCGACTCATCGGCCGTCTCGTCGGAATAGTTCATCATCAGTTCGTTGTAGCGCTCGATGATGGCCGTCTTCCTGGCGACGCCTTCCATGACGTTTTCCATCACGGTCTTGTTTGGATCGAGTTGCGGCTCCTGAGGGAGATAGCCGACGGTTGCGCCCTCTGCCAGCCACGCCTCGCCCTGGAACTCCTTGTCGAGCCCGGCCATGATGCGCAGGATCGTCGACTTGCCCGAGCCGTTGGGGCCGAGAATGCCGATCTTGGCGTCCGGATAGAAGGACAGGTGAACGTTATCGAGCACCTTCTTGGTGCCATAGGCCTTCGACAGGCCTGACATGTGATAGATGAACTGGCGAGCCACGCGCGCTTTCCCTGGAAACTGAAGTGTCAAGGTGAATGGGGGTTGCGCGCTATGTAGGCGATGAAGCGACGAACGGCAATCGCTTTCGGCACGCCGGCGGCCAAACGGTGCGCATTCGCCGGTTTGCGCTCCCGACTCCGCCCCCAGCTTTTCGCCGCCGCCAGCCATAGCGTGAAATCAGTGGTTAACCATTCGCCTTCAAAACGCTAATAGGTTGGGAAATCGCGGCCGTGCCGCGGTTTCGGGGAAGATCGGATCGACGACGTGCTGAACGGTGTCCTGCTCCTTGCCGAAGCGGTTCTGTATTTCGGCGCCATGGTCACGCTTTTCCGCTTCCGGCGCCGCATCGGCCTTGGCGTGTTCATCTGCGCGCTCGGCGTCATGCATTTCCTCGAGACCTATCTCGCCAGCGTCTTCTATGTCGCGCTGCCTTTTGGCCTGGTCTCGCCAGGTTCAGCCGTGCTGTTTTCCGGCAAGCTGGTCATGCTGCTTCTGCTCTATATGAAGGAGGATGCCGCGACGGTCCGCCAGCCGATCTACGGCCTTTTGCTGGGCAACGCCTTGATGATCGGCCTAGTGCTGATCCTGCGCCTGCACGCCGTTTCTCCGCTTTCCGACGGCAGAATGCCCAACATCGGCTTCATCGACGAGATGGGCTGGCTGATGGTGTGGGGCACCTCGTTGCTGTTCGTCGACGCCATCCTGATCATCCTCTCTACGAGAAGCTCGGCGCCTATCTGCGCGCGAGGCCGTTCTTGCGCATCCTCGCATCGGTCGCCTGCGTGCTCACCTTCGATCAGGCCGGCTTCTTCACCGCGCTGCATTTCGTCGCCGGCGCGTCGATCGAGGTCTTCTTCGGCGGCTGGTTGGCCAAGATGGGTGCCGCACTTGCCTATAGCGGCATGCTCGTCGCCTATCTCAAATGCGTCGAGGACAGCGACATCGCCGTTCCGCGCGGCCTCTCCGACATCTTCGACACGCTCACCTATCGCGAGCGCTATGAAGCGCTGATCAAATATGTCGGCCGCGACGGCCTCACCGGCCTGCTGCATCGGGGCAGTTTCGACGCCGACGGCGAGTCCGCCGTGTCGGCCGCCATCAGGATCGGCAAGCCGCTCAGCCTGCTCATCGTCGACGTCGACCATTTCAAGTCGATCAACGACCGCTTCGGTCACGCCGAGGGCGACAAGGTGCTGAAATCGATGGCTGTGCTGCTGGCCGAGACCGTCGGCGGCAACGATCAGGTGTTCCGGATCGGGGGCGAGGAATTCGCCGTGCTGACGCAACATTCGCACGCGCCCGCCAGGTTGCTCGGCGAGACCATCAGGAACGCCACCAAGACATCGGCGCACACCAACCGCTTCAACATCACCGTGAGTGCCGGCGTCTCCACCGTCGGCGAGACGACGCGCTGCCTCGCCGACATCTTCGCGCTGGCCGACCAGCGCCTCTACAAGGCCAAGCTGAGCGGCCGCGACCGCGTGGTCGGCGAGCCCGGCAGCGAGGCGATCATCCTGCAGGCGGCCCCAAGGTCAGCCTAATCACGATCGGCCTGGACCCGGGAATTCCCGCCTACTGGAATCCGATCGCGTCGACCGCGCCCTTCGGGCAACCGGCCTTGGCTGTCGGCGCGGAGGCCATCAAGAGATCGGTGAGCTTGCTGTCGGGACCGACCGGGCCGGACAGGCCGAGCGTGATCTCGCCGATCAGGCGCCGCCCGCTCGACGGGTCGACCAGGCAGGACACGCGCACGCGATCGCCTGCGCCGGGACCGAAGGCTTCGTTGAAGGCGCCGCGGATCTGGTCCGACGTCAATTGCTTGCCGATGTTCTTGTTGAAGAGGTCGCGCACCGGCGAGGCGTTCACCGCCCGCATCAGGTTGAGCGCGTCGGAGAAATAGTCCTGCTGGCTCTTGCCGTAGCAAGTACCATGCTTGATCCATTCGTGGCGCTCGAGCTTGGAAGCCGTGCCCGGCATCACCTGGTCGAGCTCGGCACGCGTCTTTGCGTCGAGCTCGACCGGTGGCAGGTCTCCCCAATGCGACGGATTGTCATTGGCCTTGTCGCTCGCCGAGACCTGGCAATAGAAATTGCCGTTCGGCTGCGGCCACAGCCCATGCAGCGTGAAATGCGAGGCATCGAACTCGCCCGGGCTCTGTGCCTTGCATTCGGGCTTGCTCGCCTTGGTCTCGCAGAAAGCCGGCTGCCAGCTCAGCGCAAAGACATATTCGGGTTTCCCGGAGGCAGACGATGACGGCTTGGTCTGGCCGGAAGGCGCCGGCGTGACCGATGCGCCGCCGCCGGTGACATGGCCGCAGCTGATCTTCACCCAGCGCCGCTCGGGATCGGCACCCGGCACCTGGATGAGGTAGTGCGTGGGCTCGTCCTTGTTGCCGGCAAGCAGCTCGTAGCTCTTGCCGGCCTCGGTCGAGACATTGCCGGGGTTCTTGCCACTCTTGATGGCCTGCGTCGCCGGGCAGGTGCTGTCGGCCACGAAGGTGCCGCTCATCTTCACGTCGGCATGCGCCACCCCGACACCGGCGAAAGCCAGCATCATCGAACCCCACAACGCCCAAACCCGCATCCCGCTCTCCCGGCGATCATTGAACCGTATTGGATTCGTCACACTAGAACAGCCGACGTGTCAGAATTGCGATCTTTTTCGTCACGCGAAAAAACTATCCCCAGCTGAGCGCTTGCAATCCGCGCGCCCGCAAGCTGCCCGATCGCCTTGGCGATGTGACGGATTGCCGGCGTAAGCATATCGTCAGGCGCGCTCGTCCACTTGACGTCGGCAAAGCCCTCGCTCAACAGTCACCGAGGGAGCGAGACATGCCATTCGACAGAAAGACCAGGCTGGCTTCACCGACCGGGGCCGACCTCAACCTTTATGTGAAAGAAGCCGCCGGAAATCCGCGCGCCGTGGTCCAGATCAACCATGGCCTGGCCGAGCATGCGGCGCGCTACGCCCGCTTTGCCGATTTCCTGGGGCCGCGCGGATTTCACGTCTATGCCCATGACCATCGCGGCCATGGCGCGACCAAGGCTCCCGGCGCGCCGCTCGGCAAATTCGCCGACAGCGACGGCATCGCCAAGGTGATCGCCGACGTCGATACCGTTCACGACCTGATCGCGGCCGAGCATCCGGGATTGCCGGTCATCATCTTCGGCCATTCGCTCGGCGCCTCGGTCGCGCTGAACTTCGTCCTGCGCCACTCCGAGTGTGTCCATGCCGCCGCGATCTGGAACGGCAATTTCTCGCAAGGCCTGCTCGGGCAATTGGCGCTGCTCATCCTCGGCTGGGAGCGGATGCGGCTGGGTTCCGACGTGCCGTCTCGCCTTTTGCCCAAACTCACCTTCCAGGCCTGGGGCAAGGCGGTGCCCGACCACCGGACCTTGTTCGACTGGCTGTCGCGCGACCCGGTCGAGGTCGACAAATATGTCGCCGACCCGCTCTGCGGCTGGGATGCGTCGGTCTCGATGTGGCGCGATGTGGTCGACATGGCGCTTCATGGCGGCAAGGACCAGAGCTTTGCCGGCGTCCGGCGCGATCTCTTCGTCAACCTTGTCGGCGGCGAGAAAGACCCCGCGTCGGACTACGGCAAGGCCGTCCATCACCTGGCAAAACGCATGCGGGCATTGGGCTTTTCGAATCTGGTTTCAAAGGTTTATCCGGAAACCCGCCATGAAAGCCTGAACGAGATCAACCGCGACTCCGTCATGAATGATTTCGCCGCTTGGGCCGACGGCGTGCTGAAATCCTGATCCGGCGTGGCCTATCGTATGGGTCGTGACACGGCCGGTGCGTGTTGCTAGAGCCTGCGTTTCGTTAGAACACGGTGATCCATGACCGCCCCTCCGCTGAAAGGCATCCGCGTTATCGAACTTGCTCGCATCCTGGCCGGTCCCTGGGCCGGGCAATTGCTGGCCGATCTCGGCGCCGATGTCATCAAGGTCGAGAGCCCCGATGGCGGCGACGATACCCGCAAATGGGGTCCGCCCTTCGTCATGAGCCATGATGGCGAGAACCTTTCGGCCGCTTATTATCACTCCTGCAATCGCGGCAAACGCTCTATCGCCGTCGATTTCTCCAAGCCCGAGGGTGCCGAGACGCTGCGCAGGCTGATCGCCACGGCCGACGTGCTGATCGAGAACTTCAAGCTCGGCGGCCTGAAGAAATACGGCCTCGACTACGAAAGCCTGAAGGCGATCAATCCGCGGCTTGTCTATTGCTCGATCACAGGCTTCGGCCAGAATGGGCCCTACGCGCCACGCGCGGGTTACGATTTCATCATCCAGGCCATGGCCGGCATGATGTCGATTACCGGCGAGCCCGGCCGTGAGCCGCAGAAGGCCGGCGTCGCCATCTCGGATCTCTTCACCGGCCTCTATTCGGTGATCGCCATCCAGGCAGCACTTCGCCATGCCGAAAAGACCGGCGAGGGCCAGCATGTCGACATGGCGCTCTACGACAGCCAGATTTCGGCGCTCGGCAACCAGAACCTCAACTATCTGGTCTCGGGCAAGTCGCCGGTGCAGATGGGGAATGCGCATATGAACATCGCCCCCTACGAAGTCCTGCCGGTGAGGGACGGCCACATCATCCTCGCGGTCGGCAATGACGGGCAGTTCGGCAAGTTCTGCGCCGCCGTCGGCATCGCCGATCTGCCCGCCGATCCTGATTTCGCCACCAACCCTGCCCGCGTCGCCAACCGCGTGAAGCTGCGCGAGCGGATCGTCGAGACGCTGGCCGCGTTCGATCGCGATCCGTTGCTGGCGAAGCTGGAAGCCGCCGGCGTGCCGGCGAGCCCGATCAACACGATCGGCCAGATGTTCGCCGATCCGCAGACCATCGCGCGCGGCATGCGGCTCGACCTCGACGACGGCCACGGCAATCGCCTGCCCTCGGTGCGCGCGCCGATGGTGATGTCGGGCACGCCGCTCGTCTATGAGCGCCCTTCGCCGCGCCTTGGCGAGCACACGGACGAAATCCTTGCCGAACTGGAGAGAGCAAAATGAAGACCGGCGGACAACTGATCGTCGAGGCGCTGGAAGCCAACGGCACCGACCGCATCTTCTGCGTTCCGGGCGAATCCTATCTCGCGGTGCTCGACGCGCTGCATGACTCTTCGATCCGCACCATCGTCTGCCGCCAGGAAGGCGGCGCCGCGATGATGGCCGACTGCCAGGGACGGCTGACCGGCAAGGCCGGCATCTGCTTCGTCACCCGCGGCCCCGGCGCGACCAATGCCTCGGCCGGCATCCACATCGCCATGCAGGATTCGGTGCCGATGATCCTGTTCATCGGCCAGGTCGCCAGCCACGCCAAGGAGCGCGAGGCGTTCCAGGAGGTCGACTACAAACGCTTCTTCGGCGACATCGCCAAATGGGTGGTCGAGATCGACGATGCCGCGCGCATCCCCGAATTCGTCACCCGCGCCTTCGCGGTCGCGACCTCCGGCCGCCCGGGCCCTGTGGTCATCTCGCTGCCGGAAGACATGCTGACCAGCGAGGTCGAGGCTCCGGAAGCGCTGCCGCACACGCCTGTCGAGACGCGTCCAGGCGAGGCCGAGCTCGATGCGCTGGAGATGTTGCTGAGCAATGCCAAGCGTCCTTTCGTCATTCTGGGCGGCACGCGCTGGAACGAGGAAGCCGTGGCGCATATGCGCACGATCGCCGAGACCTGGTCGCTGCCGGTCGGCTGCTCCTTCCGCCGCCAGATGCTGTTCGACCACCTCCATCCGAACTACGCCGGCGATGTCGGCATCGGCATCAATCCGAACCTGGCGGAGCGGATCAAGCAGGCCGATGTCGTGCTCTTGCTCGGTGGCCGCCTGGGCGAGATGCCGTCTTCCGACTACACGCTGCTGAAGAGCCCCTACCCCGACCAGGCGCTGGTGCATGTCCATGCCGATGCCGGCGAACTCGGCCGCGTCTACCGGCCGACCGTGGCGATCAACGCTTCGCCCGCCGCCTTCGTCGAGGCTTTCGCCAAGCGCAGGCCAACGGCCAAGCCCACCCGGGCGGCCGAAACGGAAAATGCGCACGCCGCCTATCTCGAATGGTCAACGCCGCCCCAGACCGGTCCGGGCGCCGTCCAGATGGGCCCGATCATGGACTATCTGGGAAAGGTTCTGCCGGAGGATGCCATCCTCACCAACGGCGCCGGCAATTACGCCACCTGGGTGCATCGCTTCTACCGCTCCCGCCGCTTCGGCACGCAAGCGGCGCCCACGTCCGGCTCGATGGGCTACGGCACGCCGGCCGCGGTCGCCGCCAAATCGCTGTTTCCGGATCGCACCGTGGTTGCCTTCGCCGGCGACGGCTGCTTCCTGATGAACGGCCAGGAGTTCGCGACGGCTGTCCAATATGACCTGCCGATCATCGTGATCGTCGTCAACAACGGCATTTACGGCACGATCCGCATGCATCAGGAGCGGGAATATCCAAGCCGCGTCGTCGCCACAGATCTCAAGAACCCCGACTTCGCGGCGCTGGCCCGCGCCTATGGCGGCCATGGCGAAACGGTCGAAAAGACCGCCGACTTCGCGCCCGCCTTCGAGCGCGCGCGCGCCAGCGGCAAGCCGGCGATCGTCGAGATCAAACTCGATCCCGAGGCGATCACGCCGACCCGCACGCTGACGCAAATCCGTGAGAAGAGCTGAGGCAGCCTTTCTGCCGGCTGCACGACAAAAGGGGCGCTAAACCGCCCCTTTTGCGTCTTCACATCGCCTTCTCGATCTGGCCGCGGATCTCGCCGTCCTTGTTCTTGGCGGTGTGGACGTTGACGTAGTATTTGCCGGCCTCGAGGTCGGCTGCCTGCGCGTCGGTCAGCGTCGCCGACCCCTTGATCGGGCTCTTCAGCTTCTTGAACGGGATCACGGGATCCGCGTTCGCGCCCATGTCCGCCGGTCCGTGGATGTGGGCGGCCACGGCAGGTCCGCTGAGGCCGGAATATTTGACATTCCAGCTGAGCTTCTTGCTTGTGCTGTCGAAGGTGAATGTGGCGGTTCCCTTGCCCTTGGTGGTTACGGGCGGGCTCTGCTGGCTGCCGTCGAGCGTCGCCTTGAACTTCATCGTCTCGGCCATGGCCGGCGATGCGAGGAGAAAGGCGGTCGAGACGGCTAAAGCCGAGAGCATCGGCACGGATAGGATGCGCATGAGAACCTCCGTTGGTTGCAGCATCCAGCACGGCTCCCCGACGCGCGGATGCATCAATGCAACGGTTGGGTGCCCGGATGTATCCACACACACAATTATTTTACCGCGACCAAAGAAAAAGGGGCGGTCGCCCGCCCCTTTTCCAGCTTCCGCGTCGAGAACGGAGCCTACTTGATCGCCTTGTCGGTGATCGCGGTCGTGTAGGCGCCGCTCGCCTCCTTGCTGATGATCTTCTGGTCGAGCAGCGCCTTGGCGGTGCGCTCGTAAGCGGCCGGGATAAGCTTGCCGTCTGCATTGTCGATCAGCTTGGCCACTTCCTTCATCATGAACTTCTGGTGGTTCTCGTCCTGGCCGCCGGCGTCGACGACGATTCCGGCCGCCTCGTCGGTGTTCTCCGTGGCGTATTTCCAACCCTTCATCGAGGCGCGCACGAAGCGCACCATCTTGTCCTCGAAGGCCGGATCCTTGAGCTTGTCCTCGAGCGTGTAGAGCCCGTCCTCCAACAGGTCGTTGCCCATGGCGGAGTAGTTGAAGACGGTGAGGTCTTCCGGCTTGTAGCCGGCGTCCAGCACCTGGCCGTATTCGTTATAGGTCATGACCGAGATGCAGTCGGCCTGCTTCTGGATCAGCGGTTGCACGTCGAAGCTCTGCTTGAGCACGGTCACGCCGTCAGGGCCGCCATCGGTCTTGAGGCCGATCTTGTTCATCCAGGCGTAGAACGGATATTCGTTGCCGAAGAACCAGACGCCGAGCGTGTGGCCCTTGAAGTCGGCTTCCGTCTTGATCGGTCCATCCTTGGGGCAGACCAGTTCCATGCCCGCCTTCTTGAACGGCTGGGCGATGTTGACGAGCATCACGCCCTTGTCGCGGGCCGCGAGCGCCCCGCCCATCCAGTCGACGATGACGTCGGCGCCGCCGCCGGCGATCACCTGCTCGGGCGCGATGTCGGGACCGCCCGGCTTGATGTCGACGTCGAGCCCTTCGGCATCGTAGAAGCCCTTGGCCTTGGCGACATAGTAGCCGGCGAACTGGGCCTGCGTGACCCATTTCAGCTGCAGTGTCACCTTGTCGGCGGCCATCGCCTGGAAGGCGGCCAGCGACATGGCGCCGGCCAAAGCAGAAATCAGCAGTCTTTTCATGTTATTACCCTCTGAAGTTAGCACCCAAACCCACCGCCCCTATCCACCTCGGACAGAGGGATGCCAAAACGTGACGGCTCTCTCGATGAGAGCGACCACGCCATAAAAGACCGAACCCGCAAGTGCTGCAACTGCGATTTCGGCCCACACCATGTCGATGTTCATCCGCCCGACTTCCGTCGAGATGCGGAATCCCATGCCGACCACGGGCGTACCGAAGAACTCCGCGACGATGGCGCCGATCAGCGCCAGCGTCGAGTTGATCTTCAGCGCATTGAAGATGAACGGCATCGCGGCCGGCAGCCTGAGCTTGAGCAAGGTCGGCCAATAGCCCGATGCATAAGTGCGCATCAGGTCGCGTTCCATATGCCCGGATGCGGCCAGCCCGGCGACCGTATTCACCAGCATCGGGAAGAAGGTCATGATGATGACGACCGCTGCCTTGGACGGCCAGTCGAAGCCGAACCACATGACCATGATCGGCGCGACACCGATGATCGGCAGCGCCGAAACCATATTGCCGATCGGTAGCAGGCCGCGCCGCAGGAACGGCACGCGGTCGGCGAGGATGGCGACGATAAAGCCGGCGAGGTTGCCGACGACATAGCCGATCAGCACCGCCTTGAAGATCGTCTGGCGCACGTCCGACCCCAGGATCGGCAGCGAGTTGGCGATACGCGCCCCGATGGCGCTGGGCGGTGGCAAGAGGATGAAGGGGATGCCGGCGCCGCGCGTCACCGCCTCCCAGATGATCAGGATCCAGGCGCCGAAGATCGCCGGGATGATCAGGCGCAGCGCAGTCTTCGCCCAGCCCTGCTTGGGGCGTAGCGACGACAGCAAGGCGACACAGCGCCAGGCAAGCAACCAGGCGGCGGCAAGCAACAGGAAATACGGCGCCAGCGCGGTGCCTTCGAAACCGGCTATGCCCTTGATCAAAAGCCAGGCTGCGGCATGGGCGCCGACGAACAGCAGGATAGCTTCAACGATCGGCGTGAGCCTCACCATCGAGACCAGTGCAGCGACGAGCAACAGCCCGATGATCAGCCCTTTCGCGCCCATATAGGGATAGGCCAGCGTTGCGGCCGGCTCCGCCAGCGCGGCTGCTTCGGGCTTCGACATTGCGCCGAGCGCGAAGGCGATGAGGCACAGCGCCATCGCCAGCACCGGTTGCCAGGACGGTTTCAACCAGCTCATGCCGGCCTCCCGCCCATGGCCCGGTCGACGAGGCGTCCGGCAATGCCGACGACCATCACCAGCAGTGCCGCGACGATCGAGCCCGCGACCAGGGCTGACCAGATATCGATGGTCTGGCTGTAATAGGCGCCGGCGAGCAGCTTGGCGCCGATGCCGGCGACCGCTCCGGTCGGCAGTTCGCCGACGATGGCCCCGACAAGGCTTGCCGCCACCGCCACCTTCATCGAGGTAAACAGGAACGGCACCGAGGCCGGCACGCGCAGCTTCCAGAATGTCTGCGAGGCGCTGGCGTTATAGGTATGCATAAGATCGAGATGCATGAGCTCGGGGGAGCGCAGGCCCTTCACCATGCCGACGGCCACCGGGAAGAACGACAGATAGGTCGAGATCAGCGCCTTGGGGATCAGGCCGGTGATGCCGATTGCCGCCAGAACCACGATGATCATCGGCGCCACCGCCAGGATCGGAATGGTCTGCGAAGCGATGATCCAGGGCATCAGGCTGCGGTCGAGCGTCGCCACATGCACGATACCCACCGCAATCAGGATGCCGAGCGCTGTGCCGAAGGCAAAGCCGAGCAGCGTCGAGGACAGTGTCACCCAGGCGTTGTAGACCAGGCTGCGGTTCGACGTGACGGATCGCAAAAAGGTGTTTTCGAAGAAATTCACCGCCACCTGGTGCGGCGCCGGCAGCGTCGGCTTCGGCTGCGCCAGCGTCTTGCCGATAAACTCGACAGTGCCGGGCGTCTCCTTGGCTCGGCGGTCGAGGTCGCGCTGGAACGGCGCGTTGAGGATGACGGCAAAGACATACCAGAGGATTACCGCGCCGGCGAGGATGGTGGTGACGGGGATGACTTTCGAGCGGAAAGTGTCCATCTAGCGCTGCCCTTCTCCTCTCCCCCACGGGGAGAGGGTGGCCGGAGCGAAGCAAAGGCCGGGTGAGGGTGAGTGTATCCGCCCCTCAAGCACGGCCAGGATCGTATCCAGCACCGCCCTCCGTTCCGCCAAGACCTCTTGATTCCAGAACCGAAGAACAGAGTAGCCGTTGCGATTCAGCCAAGCGGTCCTCGCCGCGTCAGTTGATGAGTCCGCATGCTGGCTACCGTCTATTTCGACGATCAACGCTTTCTCACGACACACAAAATCCGCGAAGAAAGGACCCAGCGGCACTTGCCGCACGAACTTGTAGCCGTTGAGGTGCCGCCCTCTCAGTTCGCCCCAAAGCCTGTACTCGGCTTCGGTTTCGTCGATCCGGAGTTCCCGGGCTCGGGACGTTGCGCCCGATTTTCTTTTGGTCGGGCCCATAGACAGCCCCTCACCTGGCCGCTGCGCGGCCACCCTCTCCCCGTGGGGGAGAGGAGGAAACTCATCCCCCTCAATCATCATAGCTGTGCCCCGCTCTCAAGCCGTCGCGCACGCGGGCAGCAATCGCCAAAAACTCCGGCGTCTCGCGGATGTCGAGCGGCCGCTTCCTCGGCAGCGTCGATTCGATGACGTCGGTGACGCGGCCGGGCCGCGGCGACATCACGACGATGCGCGTCGAGAGATACACAGCCTCGGGGATCGAATGGGTGACGAAGCAGATCGTCTTGTTGGTGCGCTCCCATAGTTCCAGAAGCTGTTCGTTCAGATGGTCGCGCACGATCTCGTCCAGCGCGCCGAACGGCTCGTCCATCAAAAGCAGGTCGGCATCGAAGGCGAGAGCGCGTGCGATCGAGGCGCGCTGCTGCATGCCGCCGGAAAGCTGCCAGGGATATTTCTTCTCGAAGCCCGAGAGGTTGACCAGCTCCATCGTGCGCTTGATGCGCTCGGCCTGCTCGGACTGGCTGAGCCCGATGATCTCCAGCGGCAGCGCCACATTGCGCTCGATCGTGCGCCACGGGAACAGGGCCGCCGCCTGGAACACATAGCCATAGGCGCGTTTCTCGCGCGCCTGCTCTGGCGTCATGCCATTGACGGAGATCGCGCCCGAGGTTGCCTTCTCCAGGTCGGCGATGACGCGCAGCAAAGTGGTCTTGCCGCAGCCCGACGGCCCGATGAAGGAGACGAATTCGCCCTTGCCGATGGTCAGATCGACGTTGGACAGCGCCTGCACCGGACCGTCATTGGTCTGGAAGGTGAGGCCGAGCTTGCTTGCCGAAACGACGGCTGGCGGCTGTTCGGTCATTGGCTGCAGCCTGTCTTTCGCAGCCGCTGCCGTACTGTCCGCAATCCGGTTGATTTTATGATAGCGTTGCTTTCCACTCGTCCTGTCCCACCCGATCGACGCCGCCCGGAGCCTTGCCGATGTCGCCTAAACCCACCTGTCGTCTCGTTCGCCCCGAAAGCACCTATCAGGGCAAGCAGGGGCTGAGCTATTTCGCCGGCATCGCCGCCGAAACCGTCGGCTCGTCCGGCATCTGCATGCATCTTCTCACCATGCCGCCCGGCGCCCGCGCCAAGGCGCATATGCATGAAAGCCACGAGACGGCCATCTATGTGCTCTCGGGCGAAGTCCACACCTGGTACGGCGACCGGCTCGAGCATCATATCGTCGTCAAGGCCGGCGACCTGTTCTACATTCCGGCGGGAGTGCCGCATCTGCCGGCCAATCTGAGCAACGCCCCGTCCTCGGCCGTCATTGCCCGCACCGATCCCAACGAGCAGGAAAGCGTCGTCCTGCTGCCGGAACTGGATGCTCTGGTTGCCTGAGGCTGGTGGGGCCGCCGTTACTTGCATCGCGCGACTTCGCCCATCACATTGCCGTCTTCGTCGGCCACCACCAACTTCTTCGCGTTCTTCGCGCTGCGCTTGATGGTGAACTTGGCCGGCGCCTGTCCCTCTTCGCCTTCAGCCTCGCATTTTGCCGTCACCACGAGCGATCCATCAGCCTGCGCCTGGCTGTCGCTGAAGGTGCAGGCGCTGGCCGCCGTGATCAGTTCCTTGTCGGTCAAAAGCAGCATCTTGTCGGCGGCGACCTCCTGGCCGTTCCGGTTGATGCAGCCATATTTGTCGCCATAAGGCTTGGACAGGTCGATGCCCGCGGCCTGGCCATGGCCAGCGGCCAGCATCGCGGCCGCCGCCAGGAGCAGGTAAGGAGCCCGCATGGTCAGACCCCGGTGGCCGGGATGCCGGTACGCTCCACCTTGCGCGGCGCGGAGATCTCCTTCCAGGTCGACAGCGCCCGGTTGACCGCGGCGTTCGGCTCGCGGGCGACGAACTCGCCATGGCCGGCCTTGGCCTTGACGTCCGCCTCCTCGATCGACAATTCGCCGCGCGAGAAGACGAAGCGCGGCAGGCCTGTCACCTCGACGCCTTCGAAGACGTTGTAGTCGATCACCGACTGCTGCTTCTTGGCCGAGATCGTCTTCTTGCGCTTCGGATCCCAGACGATGATGTCTGCGTCGGCGCCTTCGACGATCGCGCCCTTCTTCGGATACATGTTGAGGATCTTGGCGATGTTGGTCGAGGTCACCGCGACGAACTCGTTCATCGTCAGCCGCCCGGTGTTGACGCCTCTCGTCCACAGAACCGGCAAGCGGTCCTCGAGCCCGCCGGTGCCGTTCGGGATCTTGGTGAAGTCGCCGACGCCGTTGCGCTTCTGCTTGGTGGTGAAGGCGCAATGGTCGGTCGCCACCACTTGCAGCGATCCGGCCTGCAGGCCGGCCCACAGCGAATCCTGGTGCAGCTTGTTGCGGAAGGGCGGGCTCATCACGCGGCGCGCCGCATGGTCCCAGTCCTTGTCGAAATACTCGCTCTCGTCGAGCGTCAGGTGCTGGATCAGCGGCTCGCCGAACACCCGCATGCCCTTCTGGCGCGCACGTCGGATCGCCTCGTGGCTCTGCTCGCACGAGACATGCACGACATAGAGCGGCACGCCCGCCATGTCGGCGATCATGATGGCGCGATTAGTCGCCTCGCCTTCCACTTCCGGCGGACGCGAATAGGCATGGCCTTCGGGGCCGTTGTTGCCGGCGGCAAGCAGTTTTTGCGAGAGCGCGGCGACCACGTCGCCGTTCTCGGCATGGACCAGCGGCAGCGCGCCGAGATCGGCGCAGCGCTGGAACGACGAATACATCTCGTCGTCGTCGACCATCAGCGCTCCCTTATAGGCCATGAAGTGCTTGAACGAGGTGATGCCCCGGTCGACGACTTGAGCCATCTCGTCGAACACCTGCTTGCCCCACCAGGTGATCGCCATGTGGAAGGAATAGTCGCATGACGCCTTCGAGGTCTTGTTGTCCCACATCTGCAGCGCCTCCAGCAGCGACTGCTGCGGCGCCGGCAGACAGAAGTCGACCACCATCGTCGTGCCGCCGGAAAGGGCCGCGCGCGTGCCCGATTCGAAATCGTCGGCCGAATAGGTGCCCATGAAGGGCATTTCGAGATGGGTGTGCGGATCGATGCCGCCCGGCATGACATAGCAGCCCGTGGCGTCGAACTCGTGGTCACCGTGCAGGTTCGAGCCGATGGCGACGATCTTGCCGTGCTGCATCAGCACGTCCGCCTTCCACGTACGGTCGGCGGTGACGACGGTGCCGTTCCGGATGACTTTGGTCATATCTGTTCCCCTGTTCTTTCGCGCTTCTTTGCGAGCGGCGTTGCGAGGTGATTGGTCTAGAGCAATTTCAGGAAAAGTGTGAAGCGGTTTTCCGTCCGAAATTGCGTTAAAACAAAGAGATAGAGCAATCGCCGTTTCCGTGAAACGGCGATTGCTCTAGTCGGTCACTCCACGATTCCCGCCGTTTCCACCACCGCGTGGAACAGCACGTCGGCGCCCGCCGCCGCCCATTCCTTGGTGATCTCTTCAGCCTCGTTGTGAGACAGGCCATCCACGCAGGGGCACATCACCATCGCGGTCGGCGCGACGCGGTTGATCCAGCAGGCATCGTGGCCGGCTCCGGAGACGATATTGCGGTGCGTGTAGCCCAGCCGCTCCGCGGCATCGCGGATCGCCTTGACGCAATTCTTGTCGAAGGTGACCGGGTCGAAATGTCCGACCTGCTCGATCTCGTATTTGATGTCGAGCGCGTCGCAGATCGTGTCGATGCCCTCGCGGATGCGGCCGTCCATGGCGTCGAGCACTTCCTTTTCCGGCGAGCGGATGTCGATCGTGAAGACCGTGCGGCCGGCGATGATATTGCGCGAGTTCGGATAGGCCTGCATGTGGCCGACCGCGCCGACGGCGTCCGGCTGGTAGTCCATGGCGATCTCGTGCACCAGCTCGATTACCCGCGCCATGCCGAGCCCTGCATTGCGGCGCTTCGGCATCGGCGTCGAGCCGGTATGCGCTTCCTTGCCGGTCAGCGTCACCTGCAGCCATTTGAGGCCCTGCCCATGGGTGACCACGCCGATGTCGATGCCCTCGTCCTCCAGGATCGGTCCCTGCTCGATATGCAATTCGAAGAAGGCGTGGATCTTGCGGTCGCCGACCTTCTCGGTGCCCCTCCAGCCGATGCGCTCGAGCTCCTCGCCGAACTTCTTGCCGTCCTTGTCGACATGCTGGTAGACGTCGGCCTGGTCGAGCACGCCGGCGAACACGCCGGACGCCATCATCGCCGGCGCGAAGCGCGCGCCTTCCTCGTTCGTCCAGTTGGTGACGACGATCGGATGCCTTGTCTTGATGCCGAGATCGTTGAGCGAGCGCACGACCTCCAGCCCGCCCAGAACGCCGAGCACGCCGTCATACTTGCCGCCGGTCGGCTGCGTGTCGAGATGGCTGCCGACATAGACCGGCGGCAGGCTGGGATCGCTGCCTTCGCGGCGGGCAAACATGGTGCCCATCTCGTCGACGCCCATTTCGAGCCCGGCGGCATCGCACCAGCGCTTGAACAGATGGCGACCCTCGCCATCCTCGTCGGTCACGGTCTGGCGATTGTTGCCGCCGGCGATGCCGGGGCCGATCTTCGCCATCTCCATGATGGAATCCCACAAACGGTCTGAATTGATTCGCAGATTTTCGCCGGGTGCGGCCATTTGCGGTTCCCATTTTCACCAGGGGTCTTGTCGCCCCTTGAGTGGTTTGCATCCTGACCGTATGGTCAGCTTTCAGACTACACAAGCTGACCAAGCGGTCAACGAGAATCTTGGGGGAGACATGACCGAACCCAGCCGTCCCATGCGGCGACAGGACATAAGGCGGGAGAATGAAAAAGCCATCCTGCTCGCCGCCGAAAAGGTGTTCGCGGAAGCCGGGTTCGGTGGGGCCACGATGCAGTTGATCGCCGACCTGGCGGGCCTGCCCAAGGCAAATCTCCACTATTATTTCGCCACCAAGGAAGAGCTCTACCGGTCCGTCGTCCAGAACATTTTCGAGATCTGGCTGCAGGCGGCCAATTGCTTCGACGCGGCGCGCGGCCCGGTGGACGGCATCAGCGCCTATATCGACGCCAAGATGGAAATATCGCGTCGCCACCCAGACGGCTCGAAGGTCTGGGCCTCGGAAGTGATGCACGGCGCGCCGGTGCTGCAGGACTACATGGAATCGACGCTGCGCGAATGGACCGACGGCCGCGTCGAGATCATCAGGCGCTGGATCGAGGAGGGCAAGATGGACCCGGTGGACCCGCGTCACCTCCTCTACATGCTCTGGGCCACGACCCAGCATTACGCCGATTTCGGCCACCAGATCGAGACGCTGAACGGCGGCAAGTCGCTCTCCGACCGGCAATGGCGGGAGGCCAAGGAAAACATCAAGCGGGTGATCCTGACGGGCATCGGCGCGCAGCCTGCCTGAATCACACCGAAGGTCGGCGCCGCGGCGTCGACCTCAGCCAGCGGCTTTGCGGACACCCTGCCCTCCACGGCAGGGTGCCCGCTCCGGCTTGTCAGTCGATCGACCTCAGCACATCGCGAACATGGTCGATCAGCTCGTTGATCTGGCCCTTGGTGATGATCAGCGGCGGCGACAGCGCGATGATGTCGCCGGTGGTGCGGATCAGCGCGCCGCGCTCGAACGCCTTGACGAAGGCGGAGAACGCCCGCTTGGTCGGGCTGCCGGCGATCGGCGCCAGCTCGATCGCACCGATCAGGCCGATGTTGCGGATGTCGATGACATGCGGCTCGCCCTTCAGCGAATGCAGCGCATCTTCCCAGTAGGGCGCAAGTTCCTCGCCGCGCGTCAACAGGCCCTCTTCCTTGTAGGTGTCCAGCGTGCCGAGCGCCGCGGCGCAGGCGATCGGATTGCCCGAATAGGTGTAGCCGTGGAAGAACTCGATCATGTGCTCCGGGCCGGTCATGAAGGCGTCGTGGATCTCCTTCTTGACGAACACCGCGCCCATCGGGATGACGCCGTTCGACACGCCCTTGGCCGTGGTCATGATATCCGGCGTGACGCCGAAATAGTCGGCCGCGAACGGCGCGCCGAGACGGCCGAAGCCGGTGATCACTTCATCGAAAATCAACAATATGCCGTGCTTGGTGCAGATTTCCCGAAGCTTCTGCAGATAGCCCTTCGGCGGCAGGATGACGCCGGTGGAGCCGGCGACCGGCTCGACGATGACGGCGGCGATGGTCGAAGCGTCATGCAGGGTGACGAGACGCTCAAGCTCATTGGCGAGCTCGGCGCCATGCTCGGGCACGCCCTTCGAGAAGGCGTTCTTCTCCGGCAGGTGCGTGTGCGGCAGGTGGTCGACGCCGCCGAGCAGCGTGCCGAACATCTTGCGGTTGGAGACGATGCCACCGACCGAGATGCCGCCGAAATTGACGCCGTGATAGCCGCGCTCGCGGCCGATGAGGCGGGTGCGCGAGCCCTCGCCCCTGACCCGGTGATAGGCGATCGCCATCTTCAGCGCGGTCTCGACCGATTCCGAACCGGAATTGGTGAAGAAGACATGGTCCATGCCCTTGGGCGCGATGTCGACCAAGCGGTTCGCCAGTTCGAACACGATCGGGTGGCCCATCTGGAAGGCCGGCGCATAGTCGAGCTCGGCGGCCTGGCTCTGGATCGCCTCGGTGATCTTCGGCCGGCAGTGGCCGGCGTTCACGCACCACAGGCCCGCGGTGCCGTCCAGCACCTTGCGGCCGTCGCTGGTCGTGTAGTGCATGTCCTTGGCGGACACGAACATGCGCGGCGCCTGCTTGAACTGCCGGTTTGCCGTGAACGGCATCCAGAATGCGCTGAGATCGTTCGGCGTGACTTTCAGCCGGTTGGACATGACCAGGACTTCCCCTTGTAAGCGTGTTTCGGTGCGGCCAACGCTTGGTCTTCGCTGCGTTTTCGTGCTACGCAAAATTTTGACCGGTTGGACAAACGTTAGCACCGCCTGTCGGCGGTCAAGGGATTACTAGCGGAAATGCGGCATCGAAATCGCGCTCCACAGCCCAAGGAAAAACTGGTCCAGACAATTGGTCCAGAGAGCCCACGCGAAGACGGCCTGCAAGGATGACGGACACGATGGAAAGCTCCGCTCCCCGCCGCACCCGCATCCAGCAGGAAAAGCGCGAGCTCATCCTGGAAGCCGCGCTCGAAGTCTTCTCCGCCAACGGTTTTCGCGGCTCGACCATCGACCAGATCGCCGAAGCCGCCGGCATGTCGAAGCCGAACCTTCTCTATTACTTCCGCCGCAAGGAAGACATTCACGAGACGTTGATGCAGCGCCTGCTCGACACCTGGCTGGCGCCGCTGCGCGAGCTCGACGACATCGGCGATCCGCTGACGGAGCTCAGAAGCTACATCCGCAGAAAGCTCGAAATGGCGCGCGACTTCCCGCGCGAAAGCCGGCTGTTCGCCAACGAGATCCTGCAGGGTGCGCCGCGCATCAAGCCGATGCTGGAGGGTGAACTGAAGACCCTGGTCGACGAGAAGGCCACCGTCATCAAGGGTTGGATGCGCGCCGGCAAGATCGCCCGCACCGATCCCTGGCACCTGATCTTCTCGATCTGGGCGACGACGCAGCACTATGCCGATTTCGACGTCCAGGTCCGCGCCGTGCTCGGCGCCGATCGCGGCGGCGACGGGCGCTTCGAGGACGCCGCGCGCTTCCTGGAGCAGCTGTTCCTGGATGGGCTGAAGCCGAAGGGCTAGCGAACGACCTGCCGACCCGTGGAGATTAGCCGAGGCGCCCCTCAGCTTCGTCATCCACGGGCGAAGCAAGGAGCGAAGCGACGCGGCGCAGACCCGAGGATCCATTCCGTGATCTCGGAGCGCCGCTACGGTGCAGAATTCTGCACCGCTGCACTCCATCGCAAAAGTAACGGAATGGATCCTCGGGTCTCCGCGTCCGCTTCGCTCCCGCTGCGCCCGTGGATGACGAAGCCGAGGCGTGCCGTCAGCCAACCTCAGGCGCTGCGCCGCTCGGTCGGAAGGTCGTCGAGCAGCTTCTTGAGCTTCACAACCGAGTTCTGCTCGGCAAGCGGCGTGTAGACGATCAATCGCATGTCCGAGCCGTCGTCGATCGACAGGCTCATATGTTCGAACGTCATGGCGCCGGCGATCGGATGGCGCAGATGCTTCAGGCCGGAGAGCCGATGCACGACATCGCGCTGCGGCCACCACTCGCGGAATTCGGGACTTGAGCGCATCATCAGCGCGATCAGCCGCTCGAAGTCCGGATCGCCGGTGTATTTCGCGCTCTCGGCGCGGAACGCGGCAAGGGTTGCGCGCGCCAGCTGTTCCCAGTCCACCAGCAGATGCCGCCGGTGCGGATCGGTGAACACGCCGTGGAGGATGTTGCGGGCATCGCCCTCCAGCAGGCCGTAGTCGCCGAAGATGGCGACGGCCGCGTCGTTCCAGGCCAGCACGTCCCAGCGCGGGCCGACGACATAGGCGGGCTGCAGCACAAGGCTCTGCAGCATGTGCAGCAACGGTCCCTCGACCTTTACCTGTACGATGCGCCGCCGCTCCGGTTGCTGGCGGCCGGCGAGCGTGAACAAATGCCGCTGCTCGGCGCCGTCAAGCCGCAATGCCTGGCAGAGCGCTGTCAGCACCTCGACCGAAGGACGCACGTCCCTGCCCTGTTCCAGCCACGTGTACCAGGTCGTGCCGACGCCGGCGATCATCGCCACCTCCTCGCGCCTCAGCCCGGGCGTGCGCCGTCGCTGACCGGCGGCGATGCCGGTCTCCGAGGGCGAAAGCCGCTCGCGGCGGGAACGCAGGAAGGCGCCGAGCTCGCGCCGGCGGTGATCTTCGGGGGAATGGGCGATGGCATCCATGCATCTATTATAGCAGTACCGATACCAGGATAAAGTTTGAACTGTTTAAGCCTCGCGCCGTGTCCCATCTTTGCGTTCAGAGCAGCGCAAGGAGGCTCTGAACATGGAACTCAAGGACAAAACCATTCTCGTCACCGGCTCGACCGACGGCGTCGGCCGCGTGGTCGCCGAAAGGCTCGGCGCCGCCGGCGCGCGCGTGCTGGTGCACGGCCGCGACGAAGGACGCGGCAAGGCGACCGCGGCCGCCATAGAAGCAAAAGGCGGCAAAGCCGAATTTCTCGCAGCCGACCTCGCTTCGCTTGTCGAAGTACGCCGCCTCGCCGAAGCCGTGCGCGCAAGGACCGACCGGCTCGACATCCTGATCAACAATGCCGGCGTCGGCACCGGCGGCCAGGGCGCGAAGCGGCAGGTCAGCATTGATGGCTATGAACTGCGCTTCGCCGTCAACTATCTCGCCGGTTTCCTGCTGACCTCGGAACTCTTGCCGCTCATCAAGGCAAGCGCGCCGGCGCGCATCGTCAATGTCGCCTCGGCCGGCCAGCAGGCGATCGACTTCGACGACGTGATGCTGACGCATGGCTACAGCGGCGTGCGCGCCTACTGCCAGAGCAAGCTGGCGCAGATCCTGTTCACCGTCGACCTGGCTCAGCAGCTCGATGGCACGGGCGTCAGCGTCAACGCCTTGCACCCGGCAAGCTACATGGACACCACCATGGTCCGGCAGGCCGGCGTCACGCCGTGGAGCTCGGTCGAGACCGGCGCCGACGCCATTCTCAACCTCGCCGCGTCGCCGGCGCTCGAAGGACGCAGCGGCCGCTACTTCGACGGCCAGCGGGAATCGCGCGCCGAGGCCCAGGCCTATGACGAAAAAGCCCGCCGCCGGTTGCGGACCTTGAGCCTCGAACTGATCGAGCGTCCATCCTCCAAATCCAAGGAACAACATTCATGAGCGAGACCATCGAACATTGCGTCATCATCGGCGGCTCATCCGGCATCGGCCTTGCCACGGCCAAACGGCTGGTCGGCCCCACCATGAAAGTGACCATCACCGGCCGCAACGAGGAGAAGCTGAAGAGCGCGTGGAAGACCCTTGATGGCACCGTCGGCAAGGCCGCCTTTGACGCGACGAAGCCGGACGAGGTCCGGCATTTCTTCGATGGTCTCGGGCCGTTCGATCACCTGGTCCTCGCCGCGAGCGGCGGCAAGGGATTGGGGCCGTTCGCGACGCTCGACCTCGCCGATATCGGCAGCGGCGTCGAGGAAAAGATCCGGCCGCAATTGTCCTGTCTGCAGGCGGCCCTGCCGACCATGAACAAGGCCGGATCGGTCACCTTCATCTCGGCCGTCTCGGCGCAGATTGCAGTGCCCGGCGTCGCCGGCATCGGCGCCATCAACGGCATGCTGCTCACCGTCGCGCCGATCCTGGCTGTCGAGCTGAAGCCGCTGCGCGTCAACGTCGTGGCGCCCGGCGTCATCGACACGCCCTGGTGGGACTTTTTGCCGGACGATCAGCGGCAGGCGGTGTTTGCCGAATATGCCGGCAAGACACCGGTCGGCCGCATCGGCCGCGCCGAGGACGTCGCCGAGGCGATCGCCTTCCTGGTCTCCAACGGCTTCATGACCGGGCAGGTGCTGACTTGCGACGGTGGTTTGCGCTTTGCGGCGTGAGTGGTGACCAATGCATGTCGCTCAGAAGTGTGCAGCGGTTCTGGGACAACGACATGCATCAAAACAAAGACCTAAAAGCGCGTCGCCTGAATCCGTTCCAGCGCGACGCGCTTAAGGCGAAAATCCGGCGTCAGCGCTGCCCCTCATTGCCCTGCCGGGCATTTCTCCCCGTAGACGGCAGGGCAATGAGGGCAGCGCCGACATCAGCAAATAGCTCGCCGACAACTGAACCGCCCCGCGCGCCGCCCCGTTCGCTCAGGCGGCCTTGGCCCTCTCGACCGGGTGGATGGCGTGGAAGGAGATGCTGAGCCGGTTCCAGGTGTTGATCATGCCGACAGCCACCGTCAGCTTGACCAGTTCCTCCTCGGAGAAATGTTCGAGCGTGCTGGCATAGAGGTCGTCCGGAACGCCGTTCTCCGAAATCTTCGTTACCTTCTCGGTCCAGGCAAGGGCGGCGCGCTCGCGCTCTGAAAACAGCGGCGATTCCTTCCAGGCGGCGACCAGATAGAGCCGCTGCTCGGTCTCGCCGTCGCGCCTCGCCTCGCGGCTGTGCATGTCGACGCAGTAGGAACAGCCATTGATCTGCGAGGCCCTGAGCTTGACCAGATGCATCAGGCTTTCTTCCAGCCCGCACTCGTCGACCGCCTTGTTGAGCGCCGTGACCGCCTTCAGAAGCTCCGGAGCCTTGGCGTAGAATTGCAATCTCTGTTTCATCGTCTTTCCTTCCAGGTTTTTGGGTGGGTCTATATCTGCTTGGATGAAGCGGATTTCTGCGGCCGCTGGTGCCGCTCGACGAAGGCGCAACTCGCGGCATAGGATCGCGGATCGCCTTCGGCCGCATACTCCGCCACGATGTCGGAAATCTTCACTTCGGCGAGCGCTGCCCGATAGGCGCGCTCGGCCTTGAGCATCGCGGCATTGATGCCGCAGGGTTTGACATAGGCCGAGGCATCGATCTTGACCGGGCCACGCTGTCGGATCTCGCCGCAGCGGAACGCCGGCTCCCGTCCCTCGACGGCCAGCACGACATCGAGCAGCGTGATGCGCTCGGCCGCTCGCGCCAGCCGATAGCCGCCCGCCGGCCCTGGCACCGATTCCAGTATGCGCGCCGCCGTGAGCTGGTTGAGATGTTTCAGGAGATAGCTCGGCGACAGCCCGAAGCACTCGGCGAGCGCGGCGCCAGGCATGGTGCTGTTGCCATCGACGCTGGCCAGCGTCGCCGCGCAATGGATGGCCGCCTCAACGCCCTCGCCCAGCTTCATCGTGCCGATCTCCAGTTCATGGATAGAGAATATCGTGGATAATTTTTATCCGCAATATGTAAAACGAGAATTGCTCGCCAATTAACAACAACGGCAATGTGAGCGACAACGTCTGGTGATTTCCGACACACGCCGCTCCGACGAACTAGGGTTTCTCGCACCCGCAAAGCGCTACGCTATGCACACATCTTCTGTGACTGGCGCGACTGATCGGGCCGAGGCTTGATTGCCACGTGGTTCCCCCAATCCGTCGCTGCTTCGCAGCGCCACCTTTCCCCCCTCCGGAGGGAAAGGAAGGGAGCTTTGCTGGACGAGCGTTAACGGCAAAAAGCTTGGCGCCTTCCTCTACCCCGTCGATCGGGGGAGAGGTGGCTCGGCGAAGCCGAGACGGAGTGGGGGTCGACCAGCGCTACATAAGACAATGCATGCGCCAAGCTGCCATGCACGCTATCGCCAAAGGCCAGCCGCTTGGAAATGTGGCACGCCGTAGCCGCAAACGAGGCGCAAGGAAAGGCAACAGGCAATTTGGGGCCTCGGCGGTGTCCAGTCGTCCCGAAGACCCCTCTCCGTCCCGGCTTCGCCGGGCCACCTCTCCCCACTGCGTGGGGCGAGGAACCCAAGCTTATTCCGCCGCCACCTTGGCCATCGGATTGTTGGGGTGCGTCGTCCAGTTGGCGTAGATCGGCGACACCGGCTTGCCGGTGCGCTGGTCCATCGCGCCGGCCGCCAACGGCTCCATGGTGATGCAGCCCTCGACCGGGCAGACATTGACGCAGAGGTTGCAGCCGACGCATTCGGCCTCGATCACTTCGAAATGCCTGACGCCGTCGACCATGCTGGTGATCGCCTGGTGCGAGGTGTCCTCGCAGGCGATATGGCAGCGGCCGCATTTGATGCAGGCGTCCTGGTCGATATGCGCCTTGGCGACATAGTTGAGGTTGAGATACTGCCAGTCGGTGACGTTGGGCGTTGCGCGGCCGATGATGTCGGAGAGCGAGGCATGGCCCTTCTCGTCCATCCAGTTCTCCAGCCCGGCGATCATCTCCTGCACGATCTTGAAGCCGTAGGTCATGGCCGCGGTGCAGACCTGCACATTGCCGGCGCCGAGCGCCATGAATTCAGCGGCATCACGCCAAGTGGTGATGCCGCCGATGCCCGAGATCGGCAGGCCATGCGTTTCGGGATCGCGAGCGATCTCGGCCACCATGTTCATGGCGATCGGCTTCACCGCCGGACCGCAATAGCCGCCATGCGAGCCCTTGCCATCGATGGTCGGCTGCGGGGCGAAACTGTCGAGATCGACGCCGGTGATCGAGTTGATGGTGTTGATCAGCGACACCGCGTCCGTGCCGCCGGCAAGTGCCGCTCGCGCGGGCTTGCGCACATCGGTGATATTGGGCGTCAGCTTGGTGATGACCGGCATACGGGTATTCTGCTTGCACCAGCGCACCACCATCTCGATGTATTCGGGCACCTGGCCGACAGCCGCGCCCATGCCGCGTTCCGACATGCCATGCGGGCAGCCGAAATTGAGCTCGATGCCGTCGGCTTCCGTGTCCTCGACCACCGGCAGGATTGCCTTCCAGGCATCCTCGACGCAGGGAACCATCAGCGAGACGACGATGGCGCGGTCGGGCCAGTCCTTCTTGACCTGCTTGATCTCGCGCAAATTGACCTGCAGGTCGCGGTCGGTGATCAGCTCGATATTGTTCAGGCCGAGCAGGCGGCGGTCGGCGCCCCAGATCGCGCCGTAGCGCGGGCCGTTGACGTTGACGACCGGCGGGCCCTCCTCGCCCAGCGTCTTCCACACCACGCCGCCCCAGCCGGCCTTGAAGGCGCGGATGACATTGTAGGCCTTGTCCGTCGGCGGCGCCGAGGCCAGCCAGAACGGATTGGGCGACTTGATGCCGACGAAATTGTTGCGGATGTCTGCCATGCTCATGCCCTCCCGTTAGAGGTCAGTGCCCGGTGGATGCTCTCGGCGGCGTCGCGCCCTTGAGCCACCGCCGAGACCGTCAGGTCGTCGCCGCCGAAGATACAGTCGCCGCCGGCCCAGACTTTTGCGAGCGAAGTGCGGCCTTCCGCATCGACCCTGATGCGTCCGCCTTCGAGGTCGATCTGCTCGCCGCTGCCGTTGAGATGCGCCGGCACGAAGCTCTGGCCGATCGCCTTGAACACCTGGTCGGCGACAAGCGTGAGCCGTTCGCCGGTGCCTGTGAGCTTGTCGCCATTCATCGCCGTGTATTCGAGCTCGATTGCCGAGACCCTGCCGTTCTCGGCAAGGACGCGCTTAGGCTGCAGCCAGTGGCGGATGGTGACGCCGTTGGCGGCGGCCAGGTCCTGTTCGAAGCCGGAGGCGTTCATGTGCTCCTGGCCGCGCCGGTAGCAGACCGTCACCTCTTCCGCGCCGAGCAGCTTCGACTGCACCGCGGCATCGATCGCTGTCATGCCGCCGCCGATGACGACGACGCGTCGGCCGACCGGCAGGCTGGAAAGGTCGCTCGCCTGGCGCAGTTCCGAGATGAATTCCACCGCATTGGTGACGCCATCGGCGTCCTCGCCATCGGCGCGCAGCGCATTGACCCCGCCGAGCCCGAGCCCAAGGAACACCGCGTCGTAGTTACGCATCAGGTCGGCAAGCTGGAAGTCGCGGCCGAGCGCCTTGCCGTTCTGGATATCGATGCCGCCGATCGCCGTGACATAGTCGACCTCGGCCTGGGCGAAATCGTCGACGCTCTTATAGGCGGCGATGCCATATTCGTTGAGGCCGCCGGCCTTCGGCCGCGCCTCCAGGATCGTCACCTCATGGCCATGACGGGCGAGGCGATGCGCTGCCGCCAGCCCGGCCGGCCCGGCACCGACCACGGCGATGCTCTTCCCGGTCGGCTCGGCGCGCTTGTAGAACTGCTTGTCCTCGCTCATGGCGACGTCGGTGGCGTAGCGCTGCAGCCGGCCGATCTGCACAGGCTTGCCCTCTGCCACCTCGCGCACGCAGACCTCTTCGCACAGCGTCTCGGTCGGGCAGACGCGGGCGCACATGCCGCCAAGGATGTTCTGGTCGAAGATTGTCTTGGCCGAGCCCAGCGGATTGCCGGTCGCGATCTGGCGGATGAACAGCGGGATGTCGATCGAAGTCGGACACGCGTTCATGCACGGCGCGTCGTAGCAGAAATAGCAGCGATCGGATTCGACCAGCGCCTCATGATGATCGAGCGGCGGATGCAGGTCGGAAAAATTGTCGGCATATTGCTCGGAAGACAGCCGGCCGCCGGCAATGCCTTCGATGAAATGACCAGTCGCCATTCCAGCTCCCCTTGTTGTCGTTTTGGGAAGGCTAGCACGTTTTATTTTTTTATCAATTGGTCAATTTTCGGCCAAGCCAGTAATGGCTGAGTAAAACATGACAAATGAAATCATGTTATAGCCACCTCAGTAACCTCTGCTATGGCATGGCTTGTGACCTTGTGGCCATGGATCGACCGGATCTCGTCCGCCACCAGTTCCTGCAGCCGCCACAGATTGCGGTCATGGATGCCGAAGGTCTCGAGGTGGCTGACGGTGTTGTAGAGATATTCGGCGCCGGAACCGACATGGCCGCATGCGCAAGCCAATATCTTTGCTACGCTCTCCAGCGGATGCCCGAGAGACGTCCCCTTGCCGGTGACGCCGACCCAGAAACCGAGCGCCCTGAGCGATCCTTGCGCGGTGCGCACTGGGACCCATCGCACCGAACTGACGGCTTCGTGATCGTCGATCTCGCGTCGCAACAGCCTTTCGATCTGGGCTGCCTTGTCACCGTCCGGCAGGCGGTAGATCACGCCATCGCAGCGCCCGCCGCGTTCGAGCGCCATCATCAGTCCGGGCTGCTCGGCGCTGCCTCTCCAGCGCACGAGATCCAGGCAGAAGGAGCGATGCCAGCCATGGGCCGAGGCGCGCAACTGCTCGACGGACTCGAAGGCCGGCTTCCAGATCAGCGAGCCATAGGCGAACACCCAAAGCGGACCTTCATCGGCCTCGCCGGCAAGACGCGTGGCGAGCGTCCGGAAATCATCGTCGCTTAGCTGTGTCCAACCCCCGCTGGGGCCAGGGTCGACCTCCTCCCGATGGCACAGAGCGACAAGCTCCGGCGTCAGTGACATGTGGCGCATGGATCGAAACCCCTCATCGGCAACGAGCAAAGTCGAAAACCCCATGGCGCGCAAGATTGCGAATCCTAAAGCATCACGCAGGAACGGATCGGAGCGAGGCGCGCTTTGATGCATGTCGTCGTCGCAAAACCGCTGCGCGCCCTAGGCGATATGCGCTGGTGCCTTGCCATCCTCGAATTCCGGCCCAGATGTCGGATTTCTGTCGCCAGGATCGTCCTAGGATGGATCGAACCGCGATCGCTGCCTGAACCGGTGAGGAGACCGACCATGCCGAAATCCCCGCAACCTTTCTTCTGGTACGAACTGATGACCACCGACCTCGACGCCGCCGAGGCTTTTTATACCGCCGTTGTCGGCTGGCGGGCCGAGCCCTTCGACAAGGCGCCTGGCATGCCGCGCTACATCGTGATGAATTCCAGCGTGCGCGGCGTCGGCGGGCTGATGACGATGCCGGAAGAACCCGCCAAGATGGGTATGCCGCCGGCCTGGGTGGGCTATATCTACACCAAGGACGTCGACGCCTCGACGAAGGCGCTCAAGGATGCCGGCGGTGCGGTGCACCGCGCGCCGGACGACATTCCGGGCGTCGGCCGCTTCGCCGCCGTCGCCGACCCGCAAGGCGCGGCCTTCATGTTCCTGCAGCCTAATCAGCCTGAACAGCCGCCGGTGCCGGCGACCACACCCGGCCATATTGGCTGGCACGAGCTCTACACCTCGGATTGGAAAGCCGCCTTCGACTTCTATTCCAGCCAGTTCGGCTGGGAGAGCGCCGGCCAGTTCGACATGGGTGAGATGGGCATCTACCAGACTTTTGGCGCCGGCCCCGAATCCGGCGGCGGCATCATGAACAAGCCGCCGCAGATCCCGGTTCCCGTCTGGCAGTTCTATTTCAACGTCGACGCCATCGACGCCGCCGCCAAGCGCGTCACCGACAACGGCGGCAAGGTCATCATGGGACCGATGGAGGTGCCGAGCGGCCAGTGGATCATCCAGTGCCAGGACCCGCAAGGCGCGCATTTCGCGCTGCTGGCGTCGACGCGGTAGCATCGCTTGCTTGGATGGGCTGATGCCGGATCACTCCGGCGTCAGCACAGCCACCTTCAGATCGGCCTTTTTTGCGCCGCTGATCTGGATGATCGCCGCGCCGCCGGCGAGCTTGAAGCGCACGCTCTTGCGGATGCCCGGGCAGGTCTTGACGCCGCTGAAAGCCGCCGATTTTACGGTCTTGCCGTCCTGCACGACATCGATCCAGGCCTCGTCGGACAGGCTGAGCTGCAACTCGCCATCAGGCGGCACGGCCACGCTGGCCGTCGCGCCGAACGTGCCGGCTGCCGGTGCGCGTTCCGGCGGCACTTCAAAGCTGACCGTGTCGACGGCCTCGAGCGAGAAATCCACCGCTTGCCCGACTGTCAGGGAGGTGCCGGACTGGGCGGCCGGCGCCGCCGGGAACAGGGCCTGCTCGCGCGCAACCGGCCATTTGAAGGCATCGCAGCCCCCGTCAGCGGCCGCAGCGAAGCTGGTGCCTGCAAGGATTGCAAATAGGCTGATGAGGATTTTTTTCATGGCAAAGCGGACCCGTATGGTTTGATGTCTCGGCATATCAATACAACCATAGGGATAAATATGCAACCATTGCGAGAACATTTGTTGGGAGGTGAAACCATTTTCACTCACCGATTGTTGATGGTGGGCCGTGGGAAGTGAGTGGTCCATTGCCCGGCGATAATTTATGGCCGGGCGGGGTAAAATGGAGTTTTAGATGAAGCTTTTTGAAAGCCTTGCCCAGTACCGGCCGCAGGCGCTGGGCGTGCTGCGCATCATGACCGCGTTGCAGTTCATCGAACATGGCTCGCAGAAGCTGTTCAACTTCCCGGTCAGCGCTCAGCCGCACGCCCTCACCGGGCTGACGACGGCGGCCGGCATTCTCGAATTCGCCGGCGGCATCCTGCTGGCGCTCGGGCTCTTCACCCGCCCGGTCGCCTTCCTCCTGGCTGGCGAAATGGCCATCGCCTATTTCATGGCGCACTTCCCGCGCGACTTCTTCCCCGTAAACAACGGCGGCGACTTGGCGATCTCCTTCTGCTTCATCTTCCTCTATCTTATATTCGCCGGCCCAGGCGCCTTCGCGCTGGACAACCGTCGCGGCTGACAAAGCATGAACCGCCAGTGCATGTCGCCCAAAAGTGCTCAGCCGTTTTGGGATGACGGCATGCACAAAGCCAAGCGCCTGAAGCGCATCGGCGAAGCCGTAGCGCTTCAGGCGCGCATCCGTTCGAAATTGGCGTCGAACAGCGCCGCCGCCTGGATGCGCGCCGCATGACGCTTGCCGAGGATCTCGATCTCGAACCCGTCCGGTCTGTCGGCGATCTCCTTGGGCACATAGCCCAAGGCGACCGACTTCCCCGAATTATGCGCATAGCCGCCGGACGTGACCCAGCCGAGCACAACACCGTCATGCCAGATCGCCTCGTCGCCGATGACGTCGGCATCGGTGGCGTCGACAATGAAGCTGCGCAGCCGAAGCTTGCCGCCCCCTTTGCGCTCGGCGAGCGCCGCTGCCTTGCCGATGAAATCGGCATCCTTGCCATAGGCGACGAAACGGTCGAGCCCGGCCTCGAGCGGCCCGTAGATCGGCCGGTACTCGCGCGCCCATGAGCCGTAGTTCTTCTCCAGCCTCAGCGCATTGAGCGCCCTCGAGCCGAACAGGCCGATCGAAAATTCCTCGCCCGCCGCCAGCAGCGCCTGGAAGGCGGCGCGCTGATATTCGGGCGCCACCCAGATCTCGTAGCCGAGATCGCCGGTATAGCTGACGCGCCCGACCAGGCACGGCGCCATGCCGATATCCATCAGCGCCACCGCCATGAACGGGAATGCGGCATTGGAGACGTCGGCGCGGCTGGCTTTCGCCAGCACCTCCCGCGCTTTCGGTCCGGCGATGGCGAGGCCGGTGAGTTTCTGCCCCAGCGCCTCGATGTGTACCGAGCCGTCCTTGGGCAGATGCGCCTCGAACCAGCGCATGTGGTATTGCTCGGCGACGCCGGAGCCGGCGATGAACCATTCGCCGTCGCCAACGTTGGCGAGCGTGAAGTCGCCGATCAGCTTGCCGTCTTGCTTCAGCATCGGCGCCAGCGTCATGCGGCCGGGCTTCGGCAATTTGCAGGCAAGCACACGGTCGAGCCAGGCTGAGGCGCCCTCGCCCGTCACCTTGTATTTGGCGAAGTTCGAGATCTCCGACAGGCCGACGCTGCCGCGCACCGCCGCCACTTCATTGGCGATATGGGCGAAATCGTTGGAGCGCCGCCATGAGAACTCATCCTTGACGCCCGCGGGCGCATACCACAGCGGCACCTCAAGCCCGAAAGAAACGCCCCATTGCGCGCCCTTGGCCGACAGCAGGTCGTAGACCGGCGTCGTCTTGAGCTGACGCCCGGCCGGCAATTCCTCATTGGGGAAACGGATCGAGAAGCGGCGCGAGTAATTCTCGCGCACTTTGGCGTTGGTGTAGGCCATCGTCGCCCAGTCGCCGTAGCGGGCGACATCCATCGCCCAGATGTCGGCGCCGGGATCGCCCTCGATCATCCAGTTGGAGAGCGCGAGACCGACGCCGCCGCCTTGGCTGAAGCCGGCCATGACGCCGCAGGCGACCCAGAAGCCCGGCAGGCCGCGCACCGGGCCGACCAGCGGATTGCCGTCGGGCGCGAAGGTGAATGGGCCGTTGATGATCTGCTTGATCCCGGTCTTCTGGAAGGCCGGGAAGTGGCGAAAGCCGACTTCCAGCGACGGCGCGATGCGGTCGATGTCCGGTTCCAGCAGTTCATGGCCGAAATTCCAAGGCGTGGTGAACTCCGACCACACCTTGTTGGCCTTCTCATAGGTGCCCATCAGCATGCCGCCGCGCTCCTGGCGCAGATACAGCTCGCCGTCGAAGTCGACGGCATGGATGATCTCGGTGCCGGTCTTCTTGTTCCAATCCGCGACCTCCGGCATGTCCTCGGTGATCAGGTACATGTGCTCCATGGCGAGAACCGGCAGTTCCAGCCCGACCATGCGGCCGACCTCGCGCGCCCACAGCCCTCCGGCATTGACGACATGCTCGGTCACCACCTCGCCCTTGTTGGTGATGACGCGCCACAACCCGTCGGGCCGGCGCACGATGTCCTCGACCTTGGTGAAGCGCTCGACCTCGGCGCCCAGTTTGCGCGCGGCCTTGGCATAGGCGTGGGTCACGCCGGACGGATCGAGATGACCGTCCTCCTTGTTGCGCACCGCGCCGACGAACTGGCTGGGATCGATGAGCGGCATCAATTCTGCCGCCTCCTTCGCCGAGATCACCTCGAGGTCGATGCCAAGATAGCGGCCTTTGGAGACGACGCCGCGCAACCAGTCGAGCCGCGCCTCGGTCGCTGCCAGGAGCACGCCGCCCGTCAGGTGCACGCCCGTCGCCTGTCCCGAAAGCTCCTCGATCTCCTTGTAGAGCGAGATCGTGTATTTCTGCAGCTTGGCGACGTTGGGGTCGCCGTTGATGGTGTGCATGCCGCCCGCCGCATGCCAGGTCGAGCCCGAGGTCAGCTCATCGCGCTCGAGAAGCACGACATCGGTCCAGCCATGGCGGGCAAGATGGAATAGCACCGAGCATCCGACGACACCGCCGCCGATGACCACGACCTTTGCATGCGACTTCATGGGGTTTTTCTCGTTGGTTCAGTGAGTTGAGAGATTGAAATGAATCAGGATGGGAAGCTGTTCCATCACGGTTCGCCCTGCCCGATCGCTTCCTTGCGGCGCGCCATATAGGCTTCGAGCGCCTCGCGCACGGCGGGGTCCATGGCCGGCTGGACATAGTCCTCCAGCGCTTTCTTCCACAGCCGCGTCGCGCGCGCCGTCGTGTCGAGCGCGCCAGCCTCCTGCCAGGCCTCGTAATTCTGCCAGTTGGAAAGCATCGGCTGGTAGAAGGCGGTGGCGTAGCGCTCCAGCGTGTGCGGCTCGCCGAAGAAATGGCCGCCGGTCGGCACCGCGCCCAGCGCGTCCACGGCCAGTTCGCCTTCGTCGACCACGATCGGGCGCAGGAACTCCATCATGTGCTGCATCATCTCGACATCGATGATGAGCTTCTCGAACGAAGCCGTCAGCCCGCCCTCCTGCCAACCGGCGGCGTGATAGACGAGATTGCCGTGGCCGAGCACCGCGCCCCACAAGGCCATCAGCGTTTCATAAGCGCCCTGCGCGTCCGCCGCGTTCGAGGCCGAGCCCGGCGTCGTGCGATAGGGCAATCCATAGCGCCGCGCCAATTGCCCTGATGCGATATTGGCCTTGGTGTTTTCCGGCGTGCCGAAGGCGGGCGCGCCAGACTTCATGTCGACATTGGAGGTGAAGGCGCCATACATCACCGGCGCGCCGGGCCGCACCAGCTGCGTGAGCACGATGCCGAACAGCGCTTCGGCATTCTGCTGCGCCAGCGCGCCGGCCAGCGTCACCGGGCTCATCGCGCCCATCAGCGTGAACGGCGTCACCGCCACCGACTGGCCGTATTCGGCCATGGTCATCAGCCCTTCCGCCATCATCTCGTCGAAGCGGCGCGGCGAGTTGACCGAAATGATGGTGTTGACGCCGGGATCGTCGCGCATCTCGTCAAGTGTCAGCCCGCGCGCGATCGCCATCATCTCGATGCCGTCGAGCGCCCTGCCCTGGCCGATCGCCGAGACGTGGAAAGATTTGTCGGTCAGCGTCAGGTTGGCGAAATAGGTGTCCATATGCCTTGTGTTCGCCGGCAGCTCGATCGGCGCGCAGACCTGATTGCCCAGCATGTGGATGCAGTTGAAATGCTGCGCCAGCCGCACGAGGTCCGAATAGTCGGCAAGGTTGCCGGCGCGGCGGCCGCGCTCCATGTCATGCACATTGGGCGGCCCCGCCACCAGCGTGAAGTTGATCGTGCTGCCGCCGAGATGGATGGCGTGGTCCGGGTTTCGGGGCGTCAGCGTGTAGGCCGGACGCGTCGACTTCAGCGCCGCCTCGACCATGCCGCGATCGACGCGCACATTCATCGAGCCGTGATCGACCTTGGCGCCGGCACGCTCGAACAGCGACAGCGCCCGCGCGCTCATCACCTCGATGCCGAAATTCTCCAGTATATGCATCGACGCCTGGTGGATGGCCTCGATCTGGTCGGCCGACAGCAGCGCCATGGGCGGATAGGGATTCTCCACCCGCCGCCGCGGCAGTTGTGGAATGGCCGCGGGGCCACGGTTGCTGGTGCGCTCGGCGCCGCGCTTGCGTCTTGGTTCGCTCATGCGCGCATCAGAGCGCCGGCATCACATGCGAGCTGTCAGGAATTCGCCATTTGCCGGCGTGATTTTAGCCAAGGCGGCATTTTTCAAAGCCAATGAAGAGAATAGCGACGGTGATGGTCGTAATATCGACACTCGGCTTTTTCGTGCCTCCGCATCCGCGTTAAGGAACCGCGCAAGACTCCTTTTATGATTTCGGCCTATTCGTCTTCCAATGCGTAGGTCGAGTTTTAGTAAAATTGTCGCTGTCTCCGTGCTGCTGGCGCTTTCGGCCTGCGCGACAGCGCCCAGCCACATCAACAATGTCTGTGCCGTCTTCGACCAGAATGACGGCTGGTTCGACAACTGGCAGTCCGCCGCCGAGCGGACCGAGCAGAAATACGGCATCCCTGTCCCCGTGCTGATGGCGACGGTGCGCAAGGAATCCGGCTTCAAGAGCAACGCCCGCCCGCCGCGCACCAAGCTGCTCGGCTTCATCCCGTGGACCCATGTCTCGAGCGCCACCGGCTATTCGCAGGCGCTCGACGGCACCTGGTCGCAATATCAAAGCGAGACCGGCAACTGGGCGGCGCGCCGCACGCGCTTTGCCGACGCCATCGACTTCGTCGGCTGGTACCATTCCAAGACCGCCGACACCTTCGGCGTCGCCCGCAACGACACCTACAATCTCTATCTGGCCTACTATCTCGGCTGGACCGCCTATGGCCGCGGCAATCGCGGCGACGCCGGCGTTCAAGGCTACGCGCGCGCCACCGACCAGATGGCCCGCGATTACGCCGCGCAGATGCGGCAGTGCGACAATTAAGGCTTCGTCTGGGCCTAAAGCGCGTCGCGCTGAAGCGGATTCAGGCGACGCGCTTTAAGCGCTTTGTTTTCATGCATGTCGTTATCGCAAAACCGCTGCACACTTTTGCGCGACATGCATTAGACTAGTGACGCCTTGTCGTGTCCTTCGGCTTTGAAACACCGGTTTCCGATGTCTCGTCGCGGACTTCGTGACGACGGGCTCGCAAGACGGCGTCATTCTCCTCGATGGCCTCTCCGGTCGCATCGGCTTCGGCACTGGCCTTCTTGCCCCGTGGACGCTTCGGCGGCGAAGCCGCAAATCCCGGGCCTTCGCCGTGCGGCGCATCTTCGGGCACGCCCTCATGCGCGGCATGCTCCTTGTCGAACTTGATGACCGGCTCCATCTTCGCCAGCACGTCGTCGGCAAGCCAGCACAGACTCATATGGCCGTCGCCGAGATTCTTCACCGGCGGCACCTTGGTCTCGCACAGATTGTCCGGCACCAGTTTCTTGTAGCCGCAACGCGTCTGGAACGGGCAGCCGGTCGGCGGGTTCATCGCCGACGGGATGTCGCCTTCGAGCACGATGTGCTTCTTGACCACGCTCGTGTCGGCGATCGGGATCGCCGAGAGCAGCGCCTCGGTATAGGGGTGGTAAGGCGGCGAGAAGATCTGGTCGGTCGTCCCTTGCTCGACGATATAGCCGAGATACATGACGACGACGCGGTCGGCGATGTAGCGCACCACCGACAGATCGTGGCTGATGAACAGCATCGTCGTCTTGTTCTTGCGCTGGATATCCATCAGCAATTCGGTCACCGCCGCCTGCACCGAGACATCGAGCGCCGAGACTGGCTCGTCGGCCACCACCACCTTGGCGTCGCCGGCAAAGGCGCGCGCCACGCCGATGCGCTGCTTCTGGCCGCCCGACAGCTGGCGTGGCTTGCGGGTCTCGAAGGCGCGCGGCAGCTTCACCAGGTCGAGCAGCTCCAGCATGCGCTGGCGCCGCTCGGCGACATTCTTGCCGACCTTGAACTTCTCCAGCGTGCGGATGATCTGCGAGCCGACGCTGTGGCTGGGGTTCAGCGTGTCGAACGGGTTCTGGAACACCATCTGGATCGAAGACACGGTCTCGACATTGCGGCTCTCGATGCCGGTCGACTGGATCTCCTTGTTGCCCAGCGTCACCGTGCCGGAACTGGCGGTCTCCAGTCCCAGAAGCACCTTGGCGAGTGTCGACTTGCCGCAGCCGGATTCGCCGACGATCGCAACCGTCTCGGATTCGCGCGCGGTGAACGAGATCGTTTCGTTGGCCTTGACGACGCGGCCTTCGCTGGAGCCGAACACCTCGCTGCCGCCAACCCTGTAGTATTTCTTGAGATCGTCGATCTTGAGCACCGGCGCGCCGGGCTCGACCTTTTCGTTGACCTTCTTGGCGCCGGGCGGCAGCGCCTCCCAGTCGATCTCGTTGAACCGCACGCAACGCGAGAAATGCCCCTCATGGCCGTCGACCGGGATCATCGGGATTTCCGCGGCGTTGCAGACGCCCTCGACGAAATGGTGGCAGCGCGGCCCGAAATTGCAACCCTTCGGCCGCTCGTGCGGCAGCGGCAATTGGCCGGGGATGGAAATCAGCGGCCGCGAATTCTTGTCGGCGCCGGGCAGCGGGATCGAGCGGAACAACCCTTGCGTATAGGGATGGCGCATCCGGTCGAACACATCCTCGATCTTGCCGGTCTCGACCGCCTCGCCGGAATACATCACCGTGATCTTATCGCAGGTCTCGAGGATGAGACCGAGATTGTGCGACACGAAGATCATCGAGGTGCCGAACTTCTCGCCGAGCCCCTTGACCAGCTCGACGATGCCAGCCTCGACGGTGACGTCTAGCGCCGTCGTCGGCTCGTCGAGCAGCAAGAGCGCCGGCTTGGACAGCAGCGCCATGGCGATGACGATGCGTTGCTGCTGGCCGCCCGACAGCTGGTGCGGATAGGAGCGCATCATGCGCTCGGGATCGGGCAGCCTCACTGCCCGCACCATCTCCAGCGCGCGATTATGCGCCTCTTCCTTCGACACCTTGTCGTGGATCAGCGGCACTTCCATCAGTTGCTGGCCGATTTTCATCGCCGGATTGAGGCTCGCCATCGGCTCCTGGTAGATCATGGCGATCTTGTTGCCGCGGATGGAGCGCAGCTCTTCCTCGGAGAGCTCGCCCATGTCCTTGCCCTGGAACTTGATCTTGCCGCCGACGATCTTTCCGATGTTGGAAAGGTCGCGCATGATGCCGAGCGACACGGTCGACTTGCCGCAGCCGGATTCGCCGACGATGCCCATCGCCTCGCCGGGCATGACCGTGCAGGAAAAATCCATCACGGCCGGGATCTCGCCCTTGCGGGTGAAGAAGGAGATCGAGAGGTTCTCGATCTCGATGATCGGCCCATTGGTCGGCTTGCCTGGATCTCGAACTGCCTCGTTCATGGGTCGCTCCAATCCTTGGTTCTTGGAAGATGGGGCCGAAAGCCCCGCCATCAATCCTTCATCGACTGTTCACGCAGCGAATCCGCCAACAGGTTCAGCCCCAGCACGAACGACATCAATGCGATCGTCGGCGGCAACGCCGGGTGGATGAAGGAACGCAAGAGGCGGCTGGCGTCCTTGATCGCGGTGCCCCAGTCGGGGCTCTCCGGCGCCAGGCCCAGGCCGAAATAGCCGAGCGTTCCGAGCAGGATCGTCGTGTAGCCGATACGCAGGCAGGCATCGACGATCAGCGGACCGCGCGCATTGGGCAGGATCTCCCACAGCATGATGTACCAGGGCGATTCACCGCGCGTCTGCGCCGCCGCAACATAGTCGCGCGTCTTGATGTCCATGGTCAGACCGCGCACGATGCGGAACACGCCGGGGCTGGAAGCGAACACCACCGCCACGAAGATGTTGAGCTGGTTCGGATCGATGTGGACGATATGGAACGGATCCTTGTCGAAGACGAGGCCCGCATAGATCCAGCCGCCGACCACCAGCGTGATGCCAAGCAGTATATAGAGCCGATCCGGCCGGTTTTTGAACCGCGTCCAAAACAGGACGCTGAAGAAGATGATCGGGAACAGGAAGAACAATCCCGCCATCGCATAGGGGATCGGCGTGTCCATGATGCCCGGCGTCACCAGCAGGTAGAACAGAAGGATGACCGGGAAGGCCAGCACCAGATTGGCAAGGAACGACAGCAGCGTGTCGATCTTGCCGCCATAGTAGCCGGCCGGCAGGCCGAGCGTGATGCCGACCATCAGCGCGAAGCCGGTGGCGGCTGGCGCGATGATCAGCACGATCTGGCTGCCATAGACCATGCGCGAGAACACGTCGCGGGCAAGCTTGTCGCCACCGAAATAATAGACGAGCTTCGATGCCGGCTCGATCGCGCCGGGCAGCGTGTCCTTCATCACCGAGATCTGCGCCAACGGGTCGAAGGGCGAGATGGTCGAGGCGAAGATCGCCGTAAACAGCCAGAACAGGCAGATGAAGACGCCGGCGATGCCGACGCCGCTGTCGAAAAGCTGGCCGTAGAGGCCGAGGCGCTTCTTGTAGGTAAAGCTGGCGCCCATCACCAGGATGAGCCCGACCCACACCGGCCAGAACCGCCAGAGCACGCCGATAACCACGTCGAAGGCGCTGATATATTCCGTTTGCATCGGCCCTGCCCCTACTGAACCCTGATACGCGGATTGAGAAACGCGTAGCCGACATCGGAAATGAGCTGCGTGATCAGCACGATGAACACCGAGACCAGCGAGCAGCCGAGCAGCAGATCGATGTCGTTGTTGCCGGCGGCTTCGACCAGCGTGTAGCCAAAGCCCTGGTAGCGGAACATCACCTCGACGATGACGACGCCGGTGAGCAGCCACGGGAACTGCAGCATGATGACGGTGAAGGGTGCGATCAGCGCGTTGCGCAACGCATGCTTGATGACCACGCTGCTGAAGGACAGGCCCTTCAGCCGGGCGGTGCGGATATATTGCTGCGTCATCACCTCGACCATCGAGGCGCGTGTCATGCGCGCGATATAGCCGATGCCGTAGATCGCCAGCGTGATCACCGGCAGCGTGAAATTGTAGAAGGTGATGCCTTGGCTGGCGGATGCAGCCGAACCGTTCAGCCAGCCGAGCCAGGAGGCGAAGATGACGGTGAAGATGACGCCCGACACATATTCGGGCGTCGCCGTCGAGGCGATCGAGGCCACGGACAGCACACGGTCGGTGCGCGAGCCTTCGCGCATGCCGGCGAGAATGCCGATCAGCAGCGAGATCGGCACCATCACCGCCAGCACCCAGAACATCAGCAATCCGGTGGCGCCGAGGGCCGGGAAAAGCTTGGCCCCGACCGTCGTCTTGAACTTGGTCGAGCAACCGAAATCGCCCTGCAGAACGCCGGAGAATGTCGGTTCGATCGGGTCGTTGCAGAAGGAGAAGCGTTGCGTCGTCTTGCCGGTCGCCGGATCGGTGATCGGATGCTTCGGCAGGACGCCCAGCCACTGGCCGTAGCGCACGAAGAAATTCTGCCGGTAGCCATGGTTGACCAGCCAGCTTTCAAGCTGGTCGGCGGGCGTGTGCATCTCGGTCTGGCTGATCGCCAGTTTCTTGAGATTGGGCTCGAGATTGACGAGAAAGAACACGACCAGCGTCAGGCACAGCATCGTGAGCAGTATGGTGCCGATGCGTCTGGCGATGAATGAGAACATGCGCGCCCCCTGCCGGCCGGGTTGGGGTCAGATAGGCTCAACCCTGTTTCGAAAAGCGGATGAGGCCCCGCCACCGCCGCAGGATATGCAGCGGCGACGAAGCTTGAGATACGAGGGGCCGCGGCCCCTCGTATTCATCGCGCCATGGATCACGCCTGGTCGAGCCAGACCTTGCCGAAGTCGTGCTCGTAGGTGGGGTGCATCGAGTGGTTCTTCACCTCGGGCTTTATGTTGATGTAGAGCTTGCGCCAGTAAGGCTGGATGATGATGCCGGAATCCTGCAGCGTCTGCTCGATGTCCTTCATCACAACCTTGCGCTTCTCCGCATCGGCGATGCCGAGCGCCTCGTTCACCTTCTTGTCGAAGTCCGGGTTGGCGTAAGCGGTCTCGTTCCAGGCTTCGCCGGAGCGGTAGGCGATGGCGATGACCTGGATGCCCAGCGGACGCATGTTCCAGTTGGTTTCCGAGAACGGATACTTCGTCCAGTCGTTCCAGAAGGTCGAGCTCGGCAGCACGGTGCGCTTCACCTTGATGCCGGCCTCGCGCAGTTGGGCCGCGATCGCGTCCGTGGTGTTCTTGTGGTAGTCCTCGTCGTTGCTGATCAGCTCGTGCTCGAAATCGATCGCGCCGGCTTCCGTCAGCATCTGCTTGGCCTTGGCGATGTCGCGCTTGACCTCCGGCAGCTTGACATACTCCGGATGGATCGGCGCGACATGGTGGTTTTCGGCCGGCGTGCCGGCATTGCCATAGCCGAGCTGCAGCACGGTGGCGTTGTCTACGGCAAGCAACATCGCCTGACGAACCTTCTGGTCGTCATAGGGCTTCTTGGTGACGTTGAAGCGAGACACAACCGTGGCTGCCGTCACGACTTCCGAAACCGGCGCGCCGACATCCGCGATGATCTTGATGTAGTCGGCGGTGGTTTCGTGGTTGGTCTGGACTTCACCCGACTCGAAAGCCGAGACGGTCGCCGCCGGATCGGTGCCGTAATCGATGAATTCGACGCCGTCGAGGAAGGCCTCGCCCTGCCACCACTTGCCGGTCTCGCGACGCTTGTAGACCACCTTCTGGCCGACGTCGTAGGAGACCAGCTCGAACGGACCGGTGCCGATCGGGCAGTTCTTGAAGTTGGCACCCTTCTCGTCGAAGGTCTTGTGCACGACCAGCGCCGGGTAGTCGCACAGATTCGGGATGATGGCGATGTCGGGCTTGGACAGCTTGAGCTTGACCGTCATGTCGTCGACCTTGACGACGGAGCCGTCGCGCAGCTTCTTGGTCGTGTCGTCGACGAGGCTGCCGAGGCGGCCAGGCATCGAATTGCCTTCCGCGCCCTTATCGGCCCAGCGGGTGAAATTGTAGATCACGTCGTCGGCGGTGAACTTGTCGCCATTGTTCCACTCGACGCCCGGCCGCACATGCAGCGTATATTCTGTGGCGTCGTCATTGATGTCCCAGCTCGCCAGCAGGTACGGCGCGAAGGTGTATTCCTTGGTGTATTTCACCAGCGGCTCGAGCGCTTGGCGCTCGGCATTGGAGATTTCGGACCAGTCGGCGGTGCGCGGATCCTTCGGATCCTTGATCGACATCGCGACCTTGATCACGCCGCCCTTCTTGCCCTGCACGTCCTCGGCCCGGGCCGGGGTAGGCGCGGCGAGGCCGAGCATGCCATAGGCCATTGCCGTCGATGCGCCGAAGACGCTTGCCAAAGCCAGAAACTCGCGGCGGTCCACGCCGCCCGATTTGGCGTCTTCGGCCATTTTCAGGATGTGATCCGGAACACGGTCACCATTGCTCTTGTAGATTGCCATGACTTACTCCCATTGTTGGCTTTCCGCCTTGTAACATTCCGCATCCAAGCCGTGATGTCAAAACACGGTGTGAAGTGGGAACATGTTAGGGAATGTGCATCTTTGGTTGCAATACGGTTCGCGCGATAGCGACAGTCTTGACGCAAATTTGTTAGCGTGAGGCGGATTTTCCCAAAATTCGTCGCGGGCGATTAAATCAATACATTTTATGAGGATTAGGGGCTCTGTGGCCGTGGCGAGCGGCCGCTTCGACTGGCCTTGGAAGGGCCGCGCAGCCTCAATATTCGCGTTCGTAGAAGACGCCGCCCTTTGCTTCGCCGGCGTCATTGGCCTCGCCGCGCAGCTTCACGCCGCGGCCGACATTGAGGTCGATCGTGGCCTTGCCGGAGCCAGGTTTGTCGCCCTTCTGTATGGTCACATAGGTGCGGTCGTTGAGGTACTTGCCGGCCGAAACCGCGGTGCCGCCCTTCTCGTCCGTCGTCACGTCGAGATCGTCGACACCGATGGCGCTCTGCAGGTTCTCGAGCAGCGACGTCGATCCGCCGACGCCAGCCAGCTGCGCGGCGGCGCTCGCAAGCTGCGCGATCTGCAGCGGCGACAGTTTGGACATGGATTGGCCAAAGATGAGCTGCGCCATCACCTCGTCCTGGGGCAGCGCCGGCACGGAGGAGAAGGTGAACTTCGGATTGGTCGCCTCGCCCGACACGAGGATCGTGACCGTGGCGCTGCTCGTCGTCGTGGTCGCCGTCATGTTGAGATAGGGCACCAGCGAACCCTGGAACCCGATCGTGCCCTCGGTGAAGGTCAGCCGCTTGGAGAGGATGATCAGCCGTCCGCGCTGCAGGGTGAAAGTGCCGACCGCCTGCGGCGCCGAGGCAGGGCCCGTCAACTTCAGCGAGCCGCCGAGTTCGGCATCGACGCCCCTGCCCTGGATGAAGATCTGGTTCGGCGCGTTGACCGTCACGTCGAGCGTCAGGCCGCTGCCGCCGTTGCTGCTGCCGCTGGACGTCGCCGGACGCAGCGCCTTGTCCTGTGCCCGCACCGAAGCCGGCGCGTTCTTGTGCTTGACATCCAGCGCCGAAAGCGAGCCCGGCAGCTTTTCCGGGACGGTGATGACCGTCCTTGCCAGGTTGATCGTGCCGGCGATCACCGGCGCCGAGACGAGCGGGCCCTTGACGGTCAGGTCGCCGCCGAGATTGGCGGTCACCACCCGGCCGTCGGTGTAGCGGCCGTCGGTGAGCTTGACCGACAGATCGGCCGGAAAACCTTGCGCCGGCGTGATGCCCACCGTGCCGCTCGCCGACAGGTTGCCGCGCGTCGACAGCTTTCCGGTCAAGCGGTTGATCTTGGCGACGCCGCCGCCAATCGCGACGTCGGCAGCGATATCGTTGACCGCCAGGCCGGAGCGGGCATCGATAAGGCGCGAGCCGGATGTCGTGACTTTGCCGCTGATCACCGGCGCGGATGCAGGGCCACGCACCTGCACATCGACATTGGCGGTGCCGTTGAGCGCCAGACCTTGAGCGGCGAGCTTGGCGGCAAGGAAGGAAAAAGGCACCTTGCCGTTGAAGTCGAGCGCCAAGGTGGGCGTGCCTGCCGTCGCAACCGTGCCGCCACCCTTAAGGCCGAGGCCGGCGCCGTCGCTGATGTTGGCGTCGAAGGCGAGCTTGTTGCCGGCGAAAGTTCCCGACGACGACACATTCATGCCGCCGAGGCCTGCGCTGCGTGTCTGCAGGGTCTGCACGCCGGCGGCATCGATCTTGAAGGCGACCGAGGGGGTCGAAGGCTGGCCGGTGACCTTGACCGTGCCCGAGATCGAGCCGGCCGCGTCGAGACCCGGCGAAAAGCTGTTGGCGAGCGAGATCGGCACCCTCGCCAGGTTGGCGTTGATGTCGAGTGCCTGCGCGACCTTGCCCGTCACCGTCGCCGTGCCGCCGCCGAGATTGAGCACCAGCCGGTCGAGCGTCGTCACGCCGTTGGCGATAGTGATCGTCGAGGCCTGCGCGATCGCGGCCTTGATGCCCTGCACGGTCGCCTGGCCAGAGGCGAGCTCGACGGTCGTCGTGCCGTTGGCGACCTTCACGCGGCCGGCGGCTTTGGCCGGGATGTTCTTGACGGTGGCGCCGCCGGAAAAACCGGTCCAGTCGCCGTCGCGCTTGAGATCGACATCGATGCCGGTGATGGCGGTGCCGCCGGACGTCACGCTCTCGGCGCGCACCGTGCCGGCAATGACGGGTGCTGCCATATAGTTCGCGATCTGCGCGTCGATGGCGACATTCCTGGCCGAGAGATCGCCGCGCTTGATCTCCGAGGTGTTCGCCTTGACCGCGACGTTGGGTCCGTTGGCCGCCTTGGTGAAAGCGATCGTGCCACGCACATTGCCCTCGGCCTTTTCCAGGGCCAGCGCGGCGAGCGGCCCGATATCGGGCAGGTCGAGCGAAACGGTGCCGACCGGCACGAAGGCATCGTCGAGGATGAGGTCGCCGGAGATCTTGTTCGGACCGAGCGACAGCAGAAGCCCGTTGATCGCGCGGCTGCCATTGGTCGTGGCGAGCACCGCGCTGCCCTCGAGGTTTTGTCCGGCGACGTTGCCGGTGAGCTGTACATTGGCCGCCGGATTGGCGGCGTCGGCCTTGCCGGTGGCCGTCAGCTTCAATCCGGTGATCTCGCGCGCCGCCACCGAAAGCCGGTCGCTGCTCACCGTCATCGACAGGTCGGGCGCGGTAACCAGGCCTTGCGCATTCAGGGCAAAGGCAATGGCGCCCTTGGCGTCTTTCGAGAGCCCTGAAACGTCGTTCAACGCGCCTCTGATCCCGGCGGCCAGCTTGCTGTCGGCAAGGCTCGCCTGGCCATCGGCGGTGAGCGCGCCCGAATTCAGCTTCAGCCCGTCGACATTGACATTGCCATTGGCATCGCGCTTCAGCGAGGCGCTCAACGCAGCGCTCTCGCCAAGCATGCCGCGTACCGCCGCCGGCAAGGCTGAAGAGGCGACATTGGCGTTCATATTGAGGTAGACCGAACCGTCGCCCAGCGATATCCGGCCGGCGACCTGGCTGTTGAGCGCATCGCTTCTCAAGGAGCCGCTGTCGACGGCAACGGCATCGGTCGTCAGGCGGCCATTGACCTTGGCCGTGACCTTGCCGGCGATCAGCGGCGCGATCGTCGGATTGTCGAGGCCAATCCTGTCCACCGACACCGTGCCGGAAACCTGACCTGCCCGCCCCTTGAGGTCGAAGGCATCCGAATGCAGCGCCAGGATGAGGCCGTCGACCGTCGCCTGGCTGGCGGCAATGGAAGGCAGGATCGCGGACACATCGAGCCGTGCTTGCGTGCTCTCGCCCGCCATCCTCGCCGACAAGGACTGGACCGCGATCTTGATCGGGCTTTGGGCGCTGCCGACCGTCAACGGCAAGCTGGGTCCGGATGAGGTAAGGTCGAGGGAGAAATCGCTGGCGCCGTTGGGGTTGAGGGTGCCGGCGGCCTTGCCCGAAATCCCTTGGCCCGAAAGGGTGGCGTGGTCGAGGGCCACGCCGCCCGCCAGCGTGTAGCTGCCGGCGGCATCCAGATCCAACGGCCCGAGCCCCGCCTGTCGGGTCTGGCTGGTTTCGGCGCCCGCCACCTTCGCGTTGAACTGAACGTCGGGGCTGGACGACGGACCCGTGACGTGCGCCGTGCCCTCCACCGTTCCCGCCCCGTCGAGGCCGGGCACGAAATCATTGGCGAGCGCCACCGGCAGGTCGGCGAGGCTTGCCGTCAGGTCGAGGGTCTGGCCGGCGCTGCCGGAAACGGTCGCCGAACCGCCGCCGAGATTGAGCGCGAGCTTCTCGATAGAGGTCACGCCGTTGGCGATGGACAGGCTGGAAGGTTCGGCGATGGCCGCCTTGATGCCGCGCACCGTCGCCTCGCCGGAGGCGATTTCCACGCTTGTCGTGCCGTTGGCGATCTTCACACGCCCGGTGGCGGTGGCCGGAATGCCGGACGCCGTCGCGCCTCCGGTAAAGTTCGTCCAGTCGCTGTCGCGCTTCAAATCGATGCCGATGCCGCTGATGACCGTGCTGCCGGAACTGACGCTGTCGGCCTTGATGGTGCCCGAGATCGCCGGCCCCTTGAGGTAGTTGGCGATCAGCGCGTTGACGGTGATCGTCTTTGCCGCCAGCTCGCCGCGCGCGATCGACGTGCTGGCCGCATTGATGGTGACGGTCGGGGCCTCGCCCTCCTTGGCAAAGGCGACGGTGCCGTTGATGTCGCCGGTGGCGCTCTGATTTGCGAGTGCCGCAAGTGGTCCGATGTCGGGCACGGCAAGCGTCAGCGTGCCGAGCGGCAGGAACTTGTCGTCGAGCGCGAGATCGCCCGAGACCTTGTTGTCGCCGAGCGCCAGGCTGAGACCCCTGATCGAGCGCTTGCCGTCGGCCGTCACCAGCGAGGCTGCGATGTCTAGCGCCTGGCCCTCGGCGCTGCCGGTCAGCAAGATTTCGGCGGACGGGTTGGCGATGTCGGCCTTGCCCTTGGCCGAGAGCTTGATGTCCTTCACCGTGCGGCCGGCGGCCGTCAGGCTGGCGCTGTCTGCTGAAACGGAGAAATCCGGCGCCCAGCGCGGACCGCTCGTGGTCAGCGCGAAATTGACCCCGCCTGCGAGCGGGGTGCCAGCGAGCGACGACAGCGGCGAGACGTCGCCCAACGTGCCCTTGATGCTGGCCTGGATGTCCGAGCCCTGCATGCTGCCGGTGCCGCTGGCGCTGAGCGAGCCGGAGCTGATCTCCAGCGAGTTGGCGGCGAACGCGCCCTGCGGGTCGCGGGTCGCGGTCGCGGAAAACTTCACCCGCTCGCCGAGCAGCGAGCTGATCTGCGGCGGCAATGCCTTCGAGACGGCGTCGGCATTCATCTTCAGCGTCATCGACAGATCGGCCAGCGCCACATTTGCCGTCAGCGCCGCATTGAGCGCATCGCTACGCAAGGTGCCCTTGTCGATGGTCACGGTCTCGCGGCTGATCGTGCCGGAAAGATCCGCGGCGAGCTTGCCGGTCACCAGCGGCGCCAGCGTCGCCACATCCGTCTTCAGGCCGGCGGCCGCGAGCTTGATGCTGACCGGACCGCTACGGTTCCCGATATCGAAGCCGTCGGAATGGATCTCGCCCGTAATATTGTTGAGCTGGGTCCCGCCGACGGCCACCGAGGTAAGCGACGTGCCGATATCGACCATCGGCGCCTTGCCGTCGCCAAAGGCGCGCACCGTTACCTTTTCGACGGCGACCAGGATCGGTGCAGCGCTGTTGCCGACATCGACAGTGACCGGCTTGTCCTTGGCGGAGAGCTCGACGGCGAGGTCGCTGGCGCCCTTCGGATCGAGATTGCCGGTCGCGGTGCCGTGCACCGCATCGCTCTCTATGGTCGCGCGCTCGATTTCGACCCCGCCCGACATGGTCGCTGTTCCGGCTAGGTCGAAGTTCGTCTTGCCGGCAAAAAGCGCCTTTATCTTCTCCGGCAGGAAGCCTTCGAACTGGCCGTCGCCCTTGGCCTCGATGCGGTGGCCCTTGTCGGTGAGTTGGTGCCGGCCGGTCAACTGGCTGACGATCCGTCCGTCGACCATGAAGGTGCCGACGCCGCTCCAGTTGGCTAAAGGTCCGCTGCCGGAAACCACGATGTTGATGGGCGGCGCATCCGGCAGCTTGAGCAAATTGGCGATGATGCCGCCGGCCGGCTCCGACGCCTTGAGATCGAGGTCGAGCTTGTTGTCGGCCGGCGCAAAGTGGATCTTGGCGTCGACATTGCCTTGCCTGCCGTCATGGCGGCTGACGTTGAGCACGCTTTCGATCGCCAGCGGCGACGGATCGGCCTTGAGCGAACCCTTGGCGGCCAGTTCGGCGATGCCGCTGCCGGCAAGCTCCTGGCCAAGCGCGATCTCCGGCAGGTCGATCTGCTTCACATCGATCGACACCGGCAGGCTGGACGAGCCGCCTTGCGACGGCTGCTGGCTCGGCTGCGGCAGCCGCGCCAGTTCGATGCGCCCGGCGGCAAAGCGGTCGGCATCGAAATTCCAGGAGAGCAGCGCCGTCGGCGACCAGTCGAGCGCCACTTTGCGCGCCACCATCCAGGGGCCGGCGCGGTCTTCCAACACGACGTGGTCCACCCTGAGCGCGCCCGACCAGATGCCTTCGATGCCGCTGACCGTCACCTTGCGGTCCTCATTCGAAGCCATCTTCGATACCAAGCCGGCGAGATTCTGCCGGCCTCCTTCGGTGCCGGTCAGAACGACAAGCGCGCCGATCGCCACCACGAGCAGCACAAGCAGCGCGTAGAGGCAGATGCGGAGGATGCGCCAGACCATCTTCATCGTCAGAACGCCTGGCCGATGCCGGCATAGATGCCGAAATGCGGATCGCCCGGATCGCGGTTGAGCGGCACGGCAGCGTCGATGCGCAACGGCCCGAAGGGAGTAATATAGCGCAGGCCGACGCCGGCGCCGACCTTCACATTCGAGAAATCGGGGAAGGATTTGGTCGAGACCGTGCCGGCATCGACGAACGGGACAATGCCGATCGTGTCGGTGACGCCGATGCGCATCTCGACCGAGGTTTCGAAGAAGGAGAGACCGCCGATCGGCTGGCCGTCGATATCCTTCGGGCCGATGCCCTGGTAGGAATAGCCGCGCACCGAGCCGCCGCCGCCGGAATAGAACCGCCGGTCGGCGGGCACGTTCTGCAGCCCGGTGCCGACGATCGAGCCGAGCGTCGCGCGTTCGGCGAGCACGAAGCGGCTTGCCGTGTCGAGCGACTGGTAGGTGTAGCCCTCGCCCTTCAGCTTGAGGAAGGTCGCGCCGTTCAATATGTCGTAGCTCGGCTCGGCATAGGCGAGGAAGCGGAACCCCCTGGTCGGGTTGAGCTTGTTGTCGCGGCTGTCATAGACATATTGCAGCGGCACGCTGGCGATCAGATAGGTATGCTTGCCGAAGGCGTCGGTGATCTTCGAATAATCGAGGTCGAATTCGGCCGAGACCCGCTGCTTCTTGTCGAGGTCGTAGGAAACGCCGACGTCGCCCTTGACCGAGAAATGATCATAGGCATCGGGGTGCTCGAACACCGTCTTGATGCCGGTGAAGAATTTCGACGTCGGCCCGAGCACGCCGGGCTTCTCGAACATGACGCCGGCATTGTAGTTGAGCGCGGAAATGCTGTTGCTGCCGATGCCGCTGATCGAGCCGTCGATACGCAGCTTCTCCGCCTGTCCGAACAGGTTGCGGTGTCCCCAATAGCCTTCGAGCCCGAGGCCTTCCGTATTCGAGAACGTGCCGCCGAGGCCGAAATAGCGTGGCTTGCGCTCGCTCACCTGGACATCGATCGGGATGTTGCCGTTGGCGTCGAGGTTGTCGCCTTCCTTGATGGTCACGCTGTTGAAGACTTCGAGCCCGAGCAGCCGGTCGCGGGCATCGTCGATCTCCTGCGGCGAATATTGCTGGCCTCGCTTCAACCCGGTCATGTATTCGGTGAAGTCGCGATCGACCTTTTCCGTGCCCTCGACCGTCGTATCGCCATAGCCGGCGACCGGACCGGCCGCCACCGTCAGCGTCACGTCCAGCGTCGAGGTGGCGTGCTCGGCGACGATCTCGCGGTCCGTCACGTTGGCAAGCGGCCTGCCCTCTTCCTTCAGCGCCCGCACGATCAGCGCTTCGGCCTTGAGCACCGCGCCGGAGCCGGCATCGCCGCCGGCAATCAGGCCGAAATCGGCTGCCGCCAATCCCGCCGCATCACCCTTCAGCCGGATGTTGCCCAACGTGAATTTCGCTCCAGGGGAAACCGTGACCACCACCGGAATGGGCTGCGGCCCCTTGAACTCCGCATCCGGCGGCAACTCGTCGATCGACTTGCCGTCGATCGTGATGGTGACCACGCCCTCGTAGCGGGCATCGGCGTATAGGGCGGCGACCAGTTGTTCGCGGTCGCCGCGCGCCTTGGCCATCAGGCCGAGCGATCCCGACACCGGATGGTCCTCGTCGTTTTTCAGCGCCGAGGCATTTTCGAGCTTCTTGACCAGATCCTTGTCGGCGTCAGGCGCATTGATCGTCACCGAGTAGCGCAGCGGATCGACGACATCGGCATCCTCGTCCTTGGACGAACCCCAAAGCTTGATGCCGAAAATCTCGAAAGCCGCCACCTGCCGTACCTCCGCGGCCAGCATGGTCGAGCAGATGAGCGCGAAAAGCAGGGCGCGCGGAAGCCCGCGCCCTGGCGCGTACCCTCCTGACATCTGCGTTTCATGCGCCGGCATTAAGACAACCTAGTCGACAAAACTAAAATTGGAATGAAGTTCCGCAACGTTCGTAAAGGGGCCACAATCCAATTGTCTGAAATAGACTGGGCTTGGAATTCACACCTTTTGCGATTCCGCAAGAAAGTGTGATCCGTCTCACAGAGGTTCTGTCGAAATACCGGCCTTTGGCCGGCATGGAAACCGTTCGCGGGTGATAAACCTGCGGCGTTCCGGCGTTGACAAGCCTGCACGAAGCTTGATCATGCCCGGACGCTGGCGATGTCTGGAGGGTGGTATGGCAATGCGCGCGGCTCGTGGTCTCTCTTTCCTTCTCCTTGTCTTTTTCGCCTTCAGCGGCACGGCGCTTGCGGCCGAAGCCCGGCGAATCGTGACGACCGACAATTCCGACTATTTTGGCTTCGACCTGAGGTCGGAGCAGAATGTCAGCCTTGACCAGTGCAAGACCACGTGCCTCGGCGACCCGGCCTGCCGTGCCTTCACCTACAACACCAAGGCCAAATGGTGTTTTCTCAAATCCGACTATAACCAGTTGAAATCCTTCACCGGCGCCGTCGCTGGCAAGGTCGCGAATGTCGATGGCGACCCGGATATCGGCGCCCCGCCGGCCTTGGCCTTCTTCCCGAACTGGATGGCCGACCAGGCCCAGCAGTTCCGCAACCACCTGACCGATCCGGCCTATGACAAGCCGACCGAAGGGCTTGCTGCCCTGCAGGCGGCCGCCGAGCAGGCAGCACTTATCGGCGACCATCGCCTTGCCATGCAGAAATACCAGGCGGCCGTCTCCGTCCTGCCCGATGACGGCGCGCTGTGGCGGGCGCTGGCGCGCGAGATACTCGCCGTGGAGCCGGCCTCGAACACCACCGAACCCTCGACGTTCCCGATGAACGCCACCTCGGCGGCCTTCAACGCCTACAAGCTGGTGCGCACCGCAAAGACCCGCGCCGAGGCGCTGGCCCTGCTCGGCGCCGGCCTCGACAAGCGCGATCTGTACCGGCCGTCGCTGCAGGCCTATGAGGCGAGCCTTGCGCTGGTGAGTTCGCCCGCCGTCCAGGCCGACTATGCCGACCTCAAGGCGCGCAAGGGTTTTCGCGTCATCGAGCACACCGTCGATGCCGATTCCTCCTCGCCGCGCATCTGCGCCCAGTTTTCCGAGGAACTGGTCAAGACCGGCGTCGACTATGCGCAGTTCGTGACCGTCGACAACGCCGCGCCCAAGGCCGTCGAGGCCAAGGACAAGCAGATCTGCGTCGAAGGCTTGGAGCACGGCCAGCATTATGACGTAACCTTCCGCGCCGGCCTGCCGGCAGCGATCGGCGAGACGATCGCTGCGCCCGTCGTGCTGTCGATCTACGTCCAGGACCGCGCTCCCTCCGCCCGCTTCACCGGCGACAGCTTCGTGTTGCCGGCCGGCGCGCGCCGCGGCGTTCCGGTCGTCACCGTCAACATGAACGCCGCCAAGATGACGCTCTACCGCATCGGCGATCGTTCGCTGGCGCAGCTTCTGTCCGGTTATCAGTTCCTGCATCAGCTCGACGGCTATGATATCTCCACCATTTCCGACCAGATGGGCGCGCCCGTCTGGTCGGGCACGCTCGATATCGCCAATGATCTCAACAAGGAGGTTACCACTTCGTTTCCGGTGGACGAGGCGATCCCGCAGCGCAAGCCCGGCGTCTATGTGCTGACCGCGCAGCCGGCTGACGACAAGAGCGACGATTACAATTCACGCGCCACGCAGTGGTTCGTGGTCTCCGACATCGGCCTTTCCACCTATACCGGCCAGGACGGCCTCAACGTCTTTGCCCGTTCGCTGGGCTCGGCCAAGCCGATTTCCGGCGCCGAACTGACGTTGCTTGCCAAGAACAACGAGATACTCGGCACGGCGACCACCGATGCCGAGGGCCACGCCGTTTTCAATCCTGGCCTCACCCGCGGCGAAAACGGCATGGTGCCGGCCGTGCTGATGGCCAAGCAGGGCGACAACGACTTCGTTTTCCTCGACATGGGCAAGGCCGGCTTCGATCTTTCGGATCGCGGCGTCGAGGGGCGTGCCTCGCCAGGCGCGCTCGACGTCTATGCCTGGACGGAGCGCGGCATCTACCGCGCCGGCGAGGACGTTCACGTCGCCGCCCTTGCCCGCGACGGCGCCGCCAAGGCGGTCGAGAACCTGCCGCTGACCTTCATCTTCACGCGTCCCGACGGCGTCGAGAGCCGCCGTGTCATCAGCAATGGCGAGTCCGCCGGCGGCCACGCTGTCGACCTGCCGCTCGAGGCCAACGCCATGCGCGGCACCTGGACGGTGTCGATCTACACCGATCCCAAGCAGGCGCCGGTCGCCAGCCAGATGTTCCTGGTCGAGGATTTCGTGCCGGATCGCATCGAATTCGACCTGACCGCCGACAAGAAGGAGATCGCCCAGGGCGAGACCGCCAACGCCACCGTCGACGGCCGCTTCCTTTACGGCGCGCCGGCCGCGGGCCTGGCGCTCGAAGGCGAGATGACTTTGTCGACTACGAGCAGCTGGGACAGCTTCAAGGACTTCACCTTCGGCCTGGCCGACGAGCAGTCGAGCGAGCCGACCGTGACGCCTCTCGCCAATCTTCCCGTCGTCGGCGACGACGGCAAGGCGACCTTCCCGGTCACTATCGACCAGTTGCCGTCGACCACCAAGCTGGTCAGCGCCAAGGTCACCGTGCGCATGCGCGAGGCCGGCGGCCGCGCCGTCGAGCGCTCGCTCGACATCGGCGTTCGCCCACAGCGCGACGTCATCGGCATTCGCCCGGATTTCGCGGATGATGAGGTGCCGCAAAGCGGCACGGCGAAGTTCAGCATCATCGCCGTCGACCCGAACGGCAAGCGCGAGGACCTGAAGGGCGCGCAGTGGTCGCTTGTCAAGGTCGAGCGGAACTATCAATGGTACCGTTCCAACAATTCCTGGAACTACGAGGCGGTGAACCTCACCAAGGCCGTAGCCAACGGCGCGGTCGACCTGAAGGCCGATGGCGAGGCGACGGTATCGCTGCCCGTCGACTGGGGCCGTTACCGGCTCGAGGTCGAGACCGCCGATCCCGACGGTCCGGCGACCAGCTATGAGTTCGACGCCGGCTGGTACGTCGCCTCGACCACCACCGAGACGCCAGACGGCCTGGAGATCGCCCTCGACGAGGATGCTTACGCCGCCGGCGAAGTCGCCAAGCTGAAGGTCTCGCCGCATTTTGCCGGCGAACTTCTGGTCACCATCGGCGCCGAGAAGCTTTTGAAGACGGTCACCGCTTCGGTGCCGGCCGGCGGCAGCACGGTCGACATCCCCGTCGGCGACGACTGGGGTGCCGGCGCCTATGTCACGGCGACCTTGTTCCGGCCCGGCGACGCGCAGGAATCGCGCATGCCGGCCCGCGCCATCGGCATCCAATGGCTGTCGGTCGATCCGGGCTCGAAGAAGCTGGCGGTCAGCTTGACGCCGCCGGAAAAGACCTTGCCGCGCCAGCAGCTGTCGATCCCGGTCGCCGTCAACGGCACCCAGGCCGGCAGCAATGCCTATGTGATGGTGGCTGCCGTCGATGTCGGCATCCTCAACCTCACCAATTACAAGGCGCCCGACCCTGAGGACTGGTTCTTCGGCCAGCGCATGCTGGGGCTGGAGATTCGCGACCTTTACGGACGCCTGATCGACGGCTCGCTCGGCACCATGGGCAAGATACGCACCGGCGGCGACGGAGCGAACATGCAGGCGCAAGGCAGCCCGCCGACCGAAAAGCTGGTCGCCTTCTTCTCCGGCCCGGTCGAGCTCGATGCCAACGGCAAGGCGCGCATCGACTTCGACATCCCGCAGTTTAACGGCACCGTGCGCGTCATGGCCGTCGCCTGGACGAAGGATGCGGTCGGCCATGCCCAGGCCGACGTCATCGTGCGCGATCCGGTGGTGATCACCGCCGGCCTGCCGCGCTTCCTGGCGCCGGGCGATGCGGCGACCATGCGCCTCGACATTGCCGACACCGATGGTCCGGCCGGCGACTATGCGCTGTCGGTCACCACGACCGGCGACCTTTCGACCGGCGACAAGCCGCTGCTCGAGAAGCTGACGCTCGCCCAGGGCAAGCGTCAGTCGCTCACTTTCCCGCTGGTCGCCAAGACCGCGGGCGACGCTTCCGTCACCGTCAAGCTCGCGCATGCCGGCGGCACTCAGGTCGAGCAGACGCTCTATCTGCCGGTGCGGCCGGCGCAGCTTCCGGTCACCAACCGCATGGTTGTCGACCTGAAGCCGCATGGCGGCTCGCTGCGGGTCGACAAGGAACTGCTTGCCGCAAGCGTGCTCGACGGCGCTTCGGTCAGCGTCGGCGTTTCGCAGTCGTCCGCGCTCGACGTGCCGTCGCTTCTGATGAGCCTCGACCGCTACCCCTATGGCTGCGCCGAGCAGACCACCAGCCGCGCGATGCCGCTGCTCTATGTCAACGACATGGCCAAGAGCATCGGCATGGAGAGCGATCCGGACCTGCACGGCCGCATCCAGGACGCGATCTACAAGGTGCTGTCCTATCAGGCGGCAAGCGGCAGCTTCGGCCTCTGGGGGCCGGGCTCCGGCGACCTGTGGCTCGACGCCTATGTCACCGGGTTCCTGACCCGGGCGCGCGAGGAGAAATACGATGTGCCCGCGCTGGCGATGAACCAGGCGCTGAACAACCTGCAGAACTCGCTGGGCTACGACCAGGACGTCCAGGACAAGGGCAGCGAGATCGCCTATGCGCTCTACGTGCTCGCCCGCAACAAGAAGGCCTCGATCGGCGACCTGCGCTACTACGCCGACACGCAGCTCGAAGCCTTCTCCAGCCCGATGGCGGTCGCTCAGTTGGCGGCGAGCCTGGCGCTCTACGGCGACACGCAGCGTTCGGAAGCCACCTTCCAGACGGCGCTGCGGCTGGCGCAATCGGAAACCGACTACGACTACTATCGCTCGGACTACGGCTCGCGGCTGCGCGACGGCGCGGCGATGCTGGCGCTGGCGGCGGAGTCGAAGCCGGTGCCGAGCATCATGCCGCAGTTGATCAAGCTGGTGGGCGTGGCGCGCGCCGATGCCCGCTGGACGAGCACGCAGGACGAATCGTGGATGCTGCTCGCCGCGCGAGCGCTGAAGGAAGGCAATGATTCCATCATGCTTTCCGTCAACGGCGCGCCGCATTCGGGCGGTTATTCAGACCAGGTCGCCGGCAGCGAGCTGGCCGACAGCCCGCTCACCATCGCCAACACCGGCGCGACGCCGCTGCAGGCGGTGGTCACCGCGGTCGCCGCGCCGGTCGAGCCGCTGCCGGCCGGCGGCGACGGCTTCACCATCGATCGCACCTACTACAGGCTCGACGGCACCGAGGCCAATGTCACCGAGGCCAGGCAGAACGAGCGCTATGTGGTCGTGCTCAAGGTCTACGAGCAGAACAAGTGGCCGTCGCGGCTCTTGATCACAGACCTGTTGCCGGCCGGCTTCGAGATCGACAATCCGAGCCTGGTTTCCAGCGCGCAATTGTCGAACTTCTCCTGGCTGGCGCAGACCGACGCCGCGCATCTGGAGTTCCGCGACGACCGCTTCGTCGCCGCCTTCAACCCGAACGAAGGCGACGGCGACCGCAACATCACGCTGGCCTATGTCGTGCGCGCCGTGACGCCGGGCACCTACGCCCATCCGGCTGCGACGGTGGAGGACATGTACCGGCCGCAATATTCGGCCCGCACCGCCACCGGCGTGATGGAGGTCAAGGCCGAGTAACGATGAAAAGGTCACCGATATCTCCCTTCACCCCGTCTCGGGACGGGGTGAAGGTGCCGGTTCACCCTCCGAAGCTGCAGCGTCGCTGCCGCGAAGGACGGGCGGGCAGATGAGGGGCGGCGCCGTGCTCTCCAGAAAAATCCTCAAACGAACCGCAATCGCAGGCCTTTGCCTCGCCGGATTCGCGGCGCTTTCGATCGCCGCGCTCTGGGAACTCGACCGCGCCTTTCCGCCGCCACTGCCGGCGAAGCTGACGGTCTCGACGGAGGTCCAGGATCGCGACGGCCAGTTGTTGCGCGCCTTCGCCACGCCGGACGGCTACTGGCGGCTTGAAACCCGCCTCGACCAGGTCGACCGGCAGTTCGTCGACATGCTGGTTACCTACGAAGACAAGCGCTTCTGGAATCACCGCGGCGTCGATCTGCTGGCGCTCTGCCGCGCAGCCGGCCAACTCGTCACCAGCGGCCACATCGTCTCCGGCGGCTCGACCTTGTCGATGCAGCTTGCCCGCCTGATCGAGCCCCGCGACAGCCGCAGCCTCGGTTCGAAGCTCAAGCAGATGCTGCGCGCCATCCAGATCGAGCGGCGGCTGTCCAAGCGGGAGATCCTCGAACGCTACCTGACGCTGGCGCCCTATGGCGGCAACCTCGAGGGCGTGCGCGCCGCTTCGCTCGCCTATTTCGGCAAGGAGCCGAAGCGGCTCACCGTGTCGGAGGCTGCCCTTCTCGTGGCGCTGCCGCAATTGCCGGAAAGGCGCCGGCCCGATCGCAATCTCGACATTGCCCACGCCGCGCGCGACCGCGTGCTCACCCGCATGGTCTCGGCCGGCGCGCTCGGCGAACGCGAAGCCGCGCGCGCCGCGCTGGACGATGTTTCCGGCCTGCGCCGCAAGCTACCGGCGCTGGCCGCGCATGCCTCCTATGCCATGCTGCCCAAGGCCGTGCCCGGCAAGCCGCTGCAGCTCACAATCCGCAAAAGCGTGCAGCAAGGGCTGGAACAGGTGGCAAGGGATGCCGCCAGGAAGCTCGGCCCGAAACTGTCGGTCGCCATGGTCATGGCCGATGCGCGCACTGGCGACATTCTCGGCGAGGTCGGCTCCGCGAATTTCTTCGATGCCAGCCGTTCCGGCTGGATCGACATGACCAAGGTGGTGCGCTCCCCTGGTTCGACGCTGAAGCCCTTCATATACGGCCTGGCCTTCGAGCAGGGGCTGGTTGCGCAGGAAACCATCATAGAGGACAGCCCGGCCGATTTTGGCGGCTACCGTCCGAAGAATTTCGACATGGGCTACCAGGGCGATGTCTCGATCCGCCAGGCACTGCAATTGTCGCTCAACGTGCCGGCGATCCGCGTGCTCGACGCCGTCGGTCCGGCACGGCTCACGGCGCGCTTCCGCCAGGCCGGCGTCAACCCGATCCTGCCGGTCGACGAGGCGCCGGGCCTGGCGATCGGGCTTGGCGGCGTCGGCGTGACCTTGCGCGACCTGGTGCAGCTCTATACCGGCCTCGCCAATGGCGGCAAGATGCATACGCTGCATGACGGCACCGAGCCGGCCGATGCGGAGCGCACCACCGCAACGATCCTCGACGACCAGGCCGCCTGGCAGATCAACGACATCCTGTCCGGCGTGAAGCCGCCGGAAGGCGCCATGCAGCGCGGCATCGCCTACAAGACCGGCACCTCCTACGGCTATCGCGACGCCTGGTCCGTCGGCTTCGACGGCCGCTACGTGCTGGGTGTGTGGGTTGGCCGCGCCGATGCCAGCCCCATCCCCGGCCTGTCGGGCTATGTCTCGGCAGCTCCGATCCTATTCGAAGGCTTCGTCCGTTCCGGCCTTGCCAGCGTGCCGCTGCCAAGCCGACCGCCGGGCGTCTTCAACCCCAAGCGCGAGGAACTGCCGGTGACGCTCGCCCGTTTCGGCCCCGGATCGGATGGGCTGGTGCAGGCCACCGCCACGGAACCGGCGCCGACCATCATCTTCCCGCCCAATGGCGCGCGCGTCGACCTCGGCACGAATTCCGCCGATGCCACGCCGCTGGTGCTGAAACTGCAAGGCGGCCGCGCGCCGTTCCGCTGGCTCGCCAACGGCAAGCCGCTCGCCGGCATCGACCGCCGCCGCACCGCGACCTGGCTACCGGACGGCACCGGCTATTCGACGCTGACCGTGATCGACGCGGCCGGACGCGCGGCGAGCGTGAAGGTGTTCGTCGAATAAGATGCGGCAAGCGATTCAGGGGATTGAGTTTCTCCGCCTGATATTCGGCGCGAGGCACCCCCCTCTGGCCTGCCGGCCATCTCCCCCGCAAGGGGGGAGATTATTCGCTTCGCGGCCTTCGCCAATCTTTGACGATGGCAGGAGAGGCGCGGCGCCGAAACTGCCAATCTCCCCCCTCGCGGGGGAGATGCCCTGCAGGGCAGAGAGGGGGGCCTCGCGCCGACCTTTGTCGGGAGCATTCTTCGCAGCGCTTGCGCTGGCGATCGCGAGCCCTCCCTCGGCTTACGCCGACCCCCTGCCCGCCGGCTTCGTCAGGCTCGCCGATATCGACCCGACCATCCGCCAGGATGTCCGCTACGCCGGCCTTGAAAACTTCCTGCACCGCAAGGCCGACGGCTATGACGCGCCGGTCTGCGTCCTGACCGCACAAGCGGCCAAGGCGTTGTCGACCGTCCAGAAAGCAATAGCCGCCAAAGGCCTGACGCTGGTCGTCTTCGACTGCTACCGCCCCGCGCGCGCCGTCGCCGACATGGGTAGATGGACAAGAGAGGGTGGCCAGCCCGATCCGCAATGGTATCCGACAGTCGAGCGCGGCGATCTCATCGCCAAAGGCTATATCGGCGAATTCTCCAGCCATTCTCGAGGCTCGACGGTGGACCTTGCTATCGCCGAGGCCGTCAATAAAAGCGAAGTTCATCCGGCCTGCGGTGCGCCGGACGGCGGCACGCTCGATTTCGGCACCGGTTTCGACTGCTTTGACCCAAAGAGCGAGACCGCCAGCGCCTTGATCGGCGCCGAAGCCACCGCAAACCGCAAAACCCTGCTGACCGCCATGCGCGCCGCCGGCTTTCGCAACTATGCGCGCGAATGGTGGCACTTCACGCTGGCCAAAGAGCCGTTCCCAAAACAGCGTTTCGATTTTCCGGTGACCGCGAACTAGAGCATGATCCCGAAAAGTGGGAACCGGTTTTCGGAGAAAGATCATGCTCCAACAAAGGGTTAGATCGTGACGGCGATTCAACGAAACGCCATCACGATCTAGCGCCGGCCTTGCCCGGCAGCCGGCTGCGCCTAGTTAGCCCCGACCGGCGAGGAAATGGACGCTGTCCGAAATTGAGGACGATATTTTCCCGATTGCCGGCGGTTCGGCGAAAAATTGCTTCGAGGAGGCGAAAAAGGCAACATTCAATGCATCTAAATTCTATAAACTCGGTAGAGTTTGTGCAGTTCAACGGAGGCGGGAATGACCAAACCTCATTTCAGGAAACTGCTCGGCGCGCTGGTCGCCACATCTGCCCAGTTCGGCACGCTCGGTTTCGCGTTTGCGGATACGACCATTCTGAATGTGTCCTACGACCCGACGCGTGAACTTTACAAAGCCTATGACGAGGCGTTTGCCGCGCACTGGAAGGCGGAGACCGGCGAAACCGTCACCATCCAGCAGTCGCACGGTGGATCGGGCGCCCAGGCCAGGGCAGTGATCGACGGCCTCGACGCCGACGTGGTGACGCTGGCGCTCGAAGGCGACATCAACGCCATCGTCTCGAAGACGAAGAAGATCAACCCGGACTGGCGCACGAAGTTCGAGAACAACTCGGCGCCTTACACCTCGACCATCATCTTCCTGGTGCGCAAGGGCAATCCCAAGGGCATCCACGACTGGAACGACCTGGTCAAGGACGGCGTCCAGGTGATCACCCCGAACCCGAAGACCTCCGGAGGCGCGCGCTGGAACTATCTTGCCGCCTGGGCCTATGCGAACGCCAGTGACGGCAGCGACGAAGCCAAGACCAAGGAGTTCGTCGCCAAGCTTTATGCGAACGTCCCGGTCCTCGATACCGGCGCGCGTGGCTCGACGGTGACCTTCGCGCAGAAGGGCCTGGGCGACGTGCTGATCGCCTGGGAGAATGAAGCCTATCTCGCGCTCGACGAATTCGGCGCCGACAATTTCGATATCGTCTATCCGCCGACCTCGATCCTGGCCGAACCGCCGGTCGCCGTCGTCGACGCCAATGTCGATGCCAAGGGCACGCGCAAGGTCGCGGAAGCCTATCTGAGCTGGCTCTATTCCAAGGAAGCCCAGACCATCATCGCCAAGAACCACTATCGCCCGGCCAAGCCCGACCTGGTGCCGGCCGAGGACCTTGCCAAGCTGCCGGCAGTCAAGCTGGTCACCATCGACGACCCGCAATTCGGCGGCTGGAAGAAAGCGCAACCTTACCATTTCGGCGACGGTGGTATATTCGACCAGATCTACAAGCCGGCGCAGTGAGCCGGACGGCCGGCGAGCCTCACGGGCATGCCGGCCGAATGCGACTGAGCAAAGCCATTCTGGTTTGAACAGAAGGGACGATCCAGAACAGCATGACCACAGCACCCGCCAAGGCGGGGTGGCGATTCAGACAGCCGAGTGTCATTCCAGGCTTCGGATTGACGCTCGGCTTCTCGCTTGCCTACCTCACACTCATCATCCTCATCCCGCTTTCGGGGCTGGTCTGGCGTTCGGCGGCGCTCGGCTGGGCCGATTTCTGGGCGATCGCCGTTGACCGACGCACCCTCAACGCGCTGAAGATAAGCTTCGGCACCGCCTTCCTGGCGGCTGCCGTCAACGTCGTATTCGGCACCGTCGTCGCCTGGGTGCTGGTCCGCTACCGCTTTCCCGGCCGCCGCATCGCGGACGCGATGGTCGACCTGCCCTTCGCCCTGCCCACGGCCGTCGCCGGCATCGCGCTCACCACGCTCTATGCGCCGAATGGCTGGATCGGCCATCTCCTGGCGCCGCTCGGCATCAAGGTCGCCTACACGCCGCTCGGTATCGTCATCGCGCTGGTGTTCATCGGCTTGCCCTTCGTCGTGCGTACCGTCCAGCCGATCATGGAAGAGATCGACAAGGAGGTCGAGGAAGCCGCCGCCACGCTCGGCGCCAGCCGTTTGCAGATCGTCACCCGCGTGCTTTTCCCAGGCCTGGCGCCAGCGATCGTCACCGGCTTCTCGCTCGCCTTCGCGCGCGGCGTCGGCGAATACGGCTCGGTCATCTTCATCGCCGGCAACCTGCCCTTCAAGTCCGAGATCGCGCCGCTTCTGATCGTGATCAGGCTCGAGGAATACAACTACGAGGCGGCGACCGCGATCGCCGCGATCATGCTGGCGCTGTCCTTCCTGATGCTTCTGGTCGTCAATCTCGTCCAGACATGGAGCCGCAAGCGCTATGGCTGATCCCGAGATCAAATCCTACGAGCCGCATCACGAGAGCCAGTCGGCAGCGGTGACCGAAAGCCGGCCAGTCAAGGCCGTGCTGATGGCAATCGCCCTCGCCTTCCTCGCCGTCTTCCTGCTTTTGCCGATGATCGTCGTCTTCCATGAGGCGCTCGCCAAAGGCGTCGGCGCCTACACGGAAGCCCTTTCCGGCCCCGACACGCGCTCCGCCATCCGCCTGACATTGCTTGTGGCGGCGATCTCCGTGCCGCTCAACGTCGTCTTCGGCATCTCGGCCGCCTGGGCGATCGCCAAGTTCGAATTCAAGGGTAAGGCGTTCCTGACCACGCTGATCGACCTGCCTTTCTCGGTCTCGCCGGTCATCTCCGGCCTGGTCTATGTGCTTCTCTTCGGCGCGCAAGGGCTGCTCGGCACCTGGTTGAAGGCGCATGGCATCGTCATCCTCTTCGCCGTGCCCGGCATCGTGCTGGCCACCATCTTCGTCACCTTCCCCTTCGTCGCGCGGGAGCTCATCCCGCTGATGCAGGAACAGGGCAATGGCGACGAAGAAGCAGCACTGTCGCTGGGCGCCAGCGGCTGGCAGGCCTTCTGGTATGTGACATTGCCCAACGTCAAATGGGGACTGCTCTATGGCGTGCTTCTGTGCAACGCGCGCGCCATGGGCGAGTTCGGCGCGGTCTCGGTGGTGTCGGGCCACATACGCGGCCTCACCAACACCATGCCGCTGCATGTCGAGATCCTCTACAACGAATACAACGCCGTCGGCGCCTTTGCCGTCGCTTCGCTGCTCGCCGGCCTGGCGCTGGTGACGCTGGTCTTGAAAACGCTTCTCGAGATGCGCTACGGCGCCGAGCTCGCCGCGACGCGCGGGCACTGAACACTACCTGTCGCCCAAGCGTGCCTGGCGCTTTTGGGAGCAACGACAGCATCAAGGAACTGAGGGATTTGCATGGAAGTTCGCGTCGTCAACGTGCGCAAGGAGTTCGAGCGGTTTCCGGCGCTCCACGACGTGTCGCTCGACATCAGATCCGGCGAGCTCATCGCGCTGCTCGGGCCGTCGGGCTCCGGCAAGACGACGCTGCTTCGCCTGATCGCCGGCCTGGAGCGGCCGACCAAGGGCGCGATCTTCTTCGGCGACGAGGACGCCTCGCAGAAGTCGATCCAGGAGCGCAATGTCGGCTTCGTCTTCCAGCATTACGCGCTGTTCCGTCACATGACGGTTGCCGACAATATCGGCTTCGGCCTGAAGGTCCGGCACGGCGCCGCAAGGCCGTCGGGGCAGGAAATCCGCCGCCGGGCGCTGGAACTGCTCGACCTCGTCCAATTGACGGGCCTGGAAAAGCGCTACCCGGCGCAGCTTTCCGGCGGTCAGCGCCAGCGCGTGGCGTTGGCCCGCGCCATGGCGATCGAGCCAAAGGTGCTTTTGCTCGACGAACCGTTCGGCGCGCTCGACGCGCAGGTTCGCCGTGAGCTGCGACGCTGGCTGCGCGAGATCCATGACCGCACCGGCCACACGACCGTCTTCGTCACGCATGACCAGGAAGAGGCGCTGGAGCTCGCCGACCGCGTCGTGGTCATGAGCCAGGGCCGCATCGAGCAGGTCGGCACCGCCGACGATATCTATGACACGCCGAACTCGCCCTTCGTCTATTCCTTCATCGGCGAGTCGAGCTCGCTGCCGGTCAAGGTCGAGAACGGCGAGATCTGGATCGCCGACCGGCCGATCGGGCTGCAGGCGCCGCATGCGCCGTCCGCCGAGGCGGTTCTCCACTTCCGCCCGCATGACGTCGAGCTGCTCGACGGCTGCAGCGGCTGCATCGCCGGCACGGTTGCCGCCAGCCGCCGCGTTGCCGGCACCAGGCGCGTCGAGCTCGAAATCGGCGGCGAGCGCCAGCGCGTCGAGATCGAACTGCCGATCGACCATCCCGCGGCACAGAAGAGCCGGGTGGCTTTCAGGCCGCGACGCTGGAAGCTTTTTCCCACGTCCTGAGCTGTCTTTCAGCCTGACAGCTCCTCCGGCACCAGCCTGGCGCAGCCTGTGAATCCACTTGGAAGAAAATCCTAGCAAAGAGCTGTTTTGGCGAGATATTTTCCAGGCCTTCGCCCACCTCTCGGAGCGCGTGCCTCGTCGCACCAGGCTTTCCCGACTATGGTCTCGCCATAGCTTGATCCATTTCCAAGGAGCCCTGTTTTCATGAAGCGTCTGTTGCTCTGCATTGCAGCTTTTGCCGGTCTCGTCCTCGCGTCCTCCCAAGCCTGGTCGGCCGACAAGCTTTTGAATGCATCCTATGACGTCGGCCGCGAGCTGTTCGTCGACGTCAACAAGGCCTTCATCGCCAAGCACCCCGGCGTCACCGTCGATCAGTCGCATGCCGGCACCTCGGCGCAGGCGCGCGCGATCGCCGAAGGTCTTGGTGCCGATGTCGTCACCTTCAACCAGGTCACCGACGTCGATTTCCTGGTCAAGAAAGGACTGGTCTCAGCCGATTGGCAGAAAGATTTCCCGGACAACGCCTCGCCCTTCTATTCGCTGCCGTCCTTCCTGGTGCGCGCCGGCAATCCCAAGCACATCAAGGACTGGAACGATCTGGTGCGTGACGACGTGCAGGTGATCTTTCCGAACCCGAAGACGTCGGGCAATGCGCGCTACACCTATCTCGCCGCCGCCGCCTACGCCAAGGAAGCCTTCAAGGGCGACGACGCCAAGGTGAAGGAGTTCATCACCAAGCTCTTCAACAACGTGCCGATCTTCGACACCGGCGGCCGTGCCGCCACAACCACTTTCGTCCAGCGTGAGATCGGCGACGTGCTGATCACCTTCGAATCGGAGACGCGCGGCATCCGCAAGGAGTATGGCGACGACAAGTTCGAGCAGGTCACGCCTTCGGTCAGCCTGCTGGCCGAGTTCCCGGTAGCGATCGTCGACAAGGTGGCCGACGAGCATGGCAGCCGCGATCTCGCCAAGTCCTATCTCGACTTTCTCTACACGCCGGAAGGCCAGGACATTGCCGCCGGGAACGGCCTGCGGGTTCGCGACGCCTCGGTGGCCGCCAAGCACAAGGCCGACTTCCCGGACGTCCGGCTACTGACTGTTGAGGAAGTCTTTGGCGGCTGGGACAGAGTACAGAAGGAGCATTTCGCCGCCGGCGGGCTGCTCGATCAGGCCTACGGCAGCCGCTGAGCCGCCACACAATCAGGAAGCGCAGGAAAGCCGGCTTTAGCCGGCTTCCTCATTTAAGCCGGCCAGCATTTCGCAGCGGAAATCCGGCGCCCAAGTGAAAAACGTTACGAAGAATCAACGCGTTTGCGCCTAAGCTGCCGGGCAAATTATTGGACCAGGCGGTCAACTGTCATGATTTGCACACAAACAACCGCCAGATGCAGGCGCATTGGGGTTTGATGAATTGAATCGGGCATGCTGACCAAAAAAGGCAAATACGGCCTCAAGGCCCTCGTGCATCTTTCCGGTCTACCGGCTGGCCAGCTTGCATTCGTCAACGACATCGCCGTCGCCAACAACATCCCGAAGAAATTCCTGGATGCGATCCTGGGCGAATTGCGCAATGCCGGTTTCGTCCAGAGCCGCAAGGGCAAGGAAGGCGGCTACCGCCTCGCCCGGCCCGCTTCCGAGATCAAGATCGGCCATGTCGTGCGCGTGCTCGACGGCCCGCTGGCGCCGATCCCTTGCGCCAGCCGCACGCAATACCAGCGCTGCGAGGATTGCGACGAGGCCACCTGCCAGGTCCGCCACATGATGCTGGAAGTGCGCCAGGCGATCGCCGAGGTGCTCGACAACCGCAGCCTCGCCGCCATGCGCGACGCCGACAACGACGATTTTCCGGCGGAGCTCACCTCCCAGATTTGAAGCAATTCGAGGAAGCGGTAGCGGCCAGGTTCTGCCCTTCGCCGCCGCCTTCCGTTCGCAATTGCGCCCAACGACAAGTCGCCGGCCCGACTTGTCGCCCTCGGTTGCCAGTCTACCGCGGACGCAGTAAAGCGGCTGGGAGGATGAAACAGGGCTCTGACGCATGAGGCTGCCTTGGCTTGGCAATTCCCGCAGGGCCAGCCGGCAACCATCGTCGAACGACATCTATCACACCGAGATCATTGCCGACGTGCCGGTGCCGGAGCGCAACGAGTCCGTTCGCTTCTTCAGCCGCAAGGTTGTCCGCCCCGGGAAACTGCGCCGTTTCTCCAATCGGGACCTGCGCGAGAGCCTGCTGTCCTGTTTCTATCTCGGCGTCGCGGCGATGCTGCCGGTCTCCTGGTGGGGGCCTATCTGCGGCTGGGGGTCCAGGCTCAGGCGCAGGCGCCACTTCCGCAAGGAGTTCGCCCGTTACGACGTCGCGGTGAAGGCCGTGCTCGGCAACGCCGTCGACACGCAAGAAATGTTCGAGGCGCAACTCGCCGCCATTCACCGCCGGCGGCTGACGCTTGCGGCGCATCTCGTCTCCGGCTGGCGCTGGTCGCCGGCGATCCGGCTCGAAGGCCTCGAAGCCCTGCAACAAGCCCTGCGCAACGGGCGCGGCGTCATCATATGGTGCGACCAGTTCACGACGCAGACGATCATGGGCAAGCGCGCCCTGCATGAGGCCGGCGTCGATGCTCATCAGGTAAGCGCGCAATACCACGGCTTCTCCCCGAGCAAATTCGGCTTGCGCGTGATCAACCCGCCATTGGTCAAGGTCGAGAACCGCTTCCTGAAAAGCCGGATCGTCTTTGAGCGCACCGACGCCTACCAGGTCACCACGCGCATCCAGAAGACCCTGAAGGCAAACGGCGTGGTGCTGATGACCAACACCGTCTATGCCGGCTCCACCTTCACCGAGGCCGCCATGGGCGAGCGCGGCTGGACTCATCTCGCCTCGGCGCCGGCAAACTTCGCCGCGCGCGCGGGCGCGGCGCTGTTTCATATGGCGACGATCGAAACGGTTCCCTTTCGCCAGTATCGCGCGATCGTCAGCGAACTCAGCGCGGGGCCACCGCCGCCGGCGTCGCCGGCAAGGGACACCGCGACAAAGAACCTCGTCGTTCAGGCGGAATACATCCTGTCGAAGCGCGACCATATGCTGGAAACGCTCGAACTCTGTCCGGAGCAGATGATGGCCTGGTCGAGCGCCGTACGGCTGACCGAGCGGCCAACGGAAGCCGCGATCGGCAATGACGGCGCCTGAAGCGCCCGAACCGTTCTAACCAACGATCCCTTCCAGGATCCCGGCAACACTTCGCGTTCCGTCGACCGTCACGACCCGTTCGTCCGCGGCAGGTTCTTCCAGCGTGGCGAACTGGCTGTCGACCAGGCTTGCGGGCATGAAATGGCCCTTGCGATTGGCGACCCGGCGCCAGGCGGTCTCGCGGTCGATCTTCAGGTAGAGGAAGACTGTGTCGGGACAGTAGCGGCTCAGCCGGTCACGGTAGGCGCGTTTCAGCGCCGAGCACGCCGCCACCGCTTTCCGTCCGCCGGCAACGGAGATCGCGATGTGCTCGCCTATGGCGTCGAGCCAGCCCTCGCGCAGCGCGTCGGTCAGCGGCTCGCCGCGCGCCATGCGCGCCACGTTCTCCGGCGGATGCAGCCGATCTCCTTCGATGAAGTCGGCGTCGAGAGCCTTGGCGAGCGCCTCGCCGACGGCCGTCTTGCCGCAGCCGGCAACACCCATCACGACGATGGCCGGCGCCGTCCGAAGATCGTTCACGCCAAGCTCCGGGATCTGCGGTCTTGCGCTCGCCTCATCCACGGTCAGCGGCTTGCCGGCGCGCGCCCGTAGAGCAGGAGCATGGCGACGATGACGACACCATAGATGATCTGCCGTCCCGCTTCCGGCATCTGCATGACCGAGAGGATGGATTGCAGGAGCGTGATCAGGATCACGCCGGCCACCGTGCCGAGATAGGAGCCGCGCCCGCCCAGGATCGAGGTGCCGCCCAGCACGACGGCGGCGATCGACGGCAGCAGATAGGCATCGCCCATGGATTGTGCCGCCTTCGACGCATAGCCGGCCAGAAGCACGCCGCCAAAGGCCGACAGCCCGCCGGAGACGGCGAAGGCGATCATCACGATGCGGCGCGTGTCGATACCGGAAAGGTAGGCGGCGCGCTCGCGGTTGCCGATGCCGTAGACGGCACGGCCGAAGCTGGTGCGGGTGAGCACGAAGACCATCGCGGCGCCGATCAGCGCCCAGATGATGACGGCGTTGGGAACCCCCGGAATGGTGAAACCGGTCGCCAGATAGCGCATCGCCGCCGTCGCCGAATCCTGTGGCGAGAAGCCGCCCGTGTAGACCACCATCAGCCCCTGCGCGACCGCGTTGGTGGCCAAGGTAATGATCATCGAGGGGATGCGCAGATAGGCGACACCGATGCCGTTGATGATGCCGATCGCCACGCCGCACAGGACACCGAAGGGGATGGCGAGAGCAACGCCGACCGACCCGTAGGCGGCGGCAGCGCAGGCCATCATGGCGCCGGCGGCCACGGCCCATGGCACGGAAAGGTCGATCTGGCCGAGCAGGATGACCAGCATCATGCCGGTGGCGATGACGCCGAGGAACGAGGCGACTTTAAGCTGCTGCAGCAGATATTCCGGCGAAAGGAAGCTGCGCGAATAGAGGCTGCCCAGCAGAAGCAGGATCACGATGCAGGCAAAGGCCGTCAGCACCGCCGGGTCGGCGCGGCGGATGAATTTGGGCATGCGGCCGGCAAGGCCACCAAGCGTCGTTTCGCTCACAGGAACCACTCCAGCCGGTTGCGCACCCGAAACAGCGCGAAGGCGCCGAGGCTGACCGCGATCAACAGGATAACGCCCTGGAACAGCGGCTGCCAGAGCGGATCGAAGTCGAAGACGAACAACAGGTCGCCGATGGTGCGGAAGGCAAGCGCGCCGAAAATCGCGCCGATAGCGCTGCCCTTGCCGCCGAACAGCGACACGCCGCCGAGCACGACCGCCGCGATCGAGAACAGCGTGTAGGAATTGCCGCTCGCATAGGCAGCCTCGCCGGTATAGGTGAAGAAGGTGAGAAACAGGCCGCCGACCGAAGCCAGCAGGCCTGCCAGCGCATAAGCGAGGAACTTGCCGCGCCGGATCGGCACGCCCGACATATAAGCCGCCGTTTCCGACGAGCCTGCGGCGTAAGCCGCGCGGCCGAATTCCGAGCGGCTGAACGGCACCCAGACGACCAGCACGACGATGAGCAGCGCGACCAGCGAGGTCGGGATCACGTCGAAGAGCTTTCCCGTCAGCGCGTCGGCGAGATCCTCATTGACCGATCCACCCGGAAACGGCCGCAGCAGAAGCCCGATGCCATAAAAGACGGCGCCGGTGGCTATGGTGGCGACGATCGGCTGCAGGCGCCCATAGATGACGATGGCGCCGTTGATCGCCCCGCAGACCAGGCCCGCGGCAAGGACCGCGATCACGCCGAGCGTGGTCTCGAGCGGCGTGCCGACCACCAGCCACGAGGCAAGACAATTGGTGAGAAGCAGGATCATGCCGACCGACAGATCGATGCCGGCGGTGATCACCACCAGCGTCTGCGCCATGGCGACGAAGGCCAGCAGCACGCCCTTGTTGGCGGCTGTCTGCACGACATTGGCGGTGAAGCCGGCAGGGTGGTTCGTGGTGTAGATGATGAACATGACGATGAAGATGCCGAGCGCCAGCAGCGTTCCGCGCTGCTCGGCCATTAAGTAGCGCCAATCCTTCACGCGCCCGCTCCCTGCTGCATATCGGCGCCTTCGCCATGGATGTTGAGCGCGCTGGCGATCAGCGCGTGCTCGGTGATCTCGGTGCCGACGAGCTCGCGTTTGACGCTGCCGTCATAGAGCACGAGCACGCGGTCGCAGCAGCCGATCAGTTCGTCATAGTCGGTCGAATAGAACAGGATGGCGGCGCCGGCATCCGCCAGCTTGCGCATCAATTGGTAGATCTCCTGCTTGGTGCCGACATCGATGCCGCGCGTCGGATCGTTGAGCAGGATGATGCGCGGTTGCCGCATCAGCCATTTGGCGATGACCACCTTCTGCTGGTTGCCGCCGGAGAGCGCGCCGACGGGAATATCGAGCCCCGCCGTCTTGATGGCCAGCAGCCCGACCATATCGTCGATCAGGCGCTGCTCGGCGGCGCGATCGATGATGCCGCCCTTGGCCAGCCGGTCGAGCGCCGCGAAGGAGAGGTTTTCGCGCACCGTCATCGGCAGCATCAGCCCCTCGGTCTTGCGGTCCTCGGGGATCAGCGCCATGCCGACGCGGTCGTCGCTGGCGGCGCGCGGGCTCGATATGGAAGCCGGCTTGCTGTCGATCAGCACCTCGCCGCGCAGGCCGCGCAGCACGCCGAAAAAGGCAAGCAGCAGTTCGCGCTGGCCCTGCCCATCGAGACCGCCCAGGCCCACGACTTCGCCGGCCTTGACGCTCAGCGAGATATTGTCCAGCCGGTCGGCCCAGGACAGATTGCGGGCTTCGAGCACCGGCGTGGCGGCCGCAGCGGAAACGGGTTTCGGCGGGAAGATATGGCTGTATTCGCGGCCGATCATCAGCTCCACCACCTCATTGTCGCTCTTAGAGCCCGCGGGGTAGCTGGCGACGTTGCGGCCGTTGCGAAACACCGTGCAATGGTCGGCGAGTTCCGCGATCTCGTTCATGCGGTGCGAGATGTAGAGCAGCGCCAGTCCTTCCGAGCGCAGCCGCTTCAACACCTCGAAGACCTTGGCGACATCCGCCGCCGTCAGCGCCGAGGTCGCTTCGTCGAGGATCAGGATGCGCGGCTTGCGAGCCAGCGCCTTGGCGATCTCCACCATCTGCCGGCGCGACAGCGGCAGGTCCTTGACCAGCGCCCGAGGATGGATATCGGAAGCGCCGGCGCGTGCCAGCGCTTCTTCCGCGATGCGCCGCTGCGCCTGGCGGTCGATCATGCCGAAGCGCTTCGGCGGATCGGAAATGACGATGTTGTCGGCGACGCTCAACTCGGGAATGAGCGACAGTTCCTGGAAGATGCAGACGATGCCGGCCTGATTTGCCGCGGCCGGTGAGGCGAAGCTCACCTCGCGCCCATCCAGCGTCATGCGGCCCTCGTCGGGCGCCACGACGCCCGCCATGATCTTGATCAGGGTCGACTTGCCTGCGCCGTTCTCGCCGAGAATGGCGTGGATGCTGCCGGCGGTAACTTCAAGATCGGCCTTTTCCAGGGCCCTCACGCCGCCATAGCGCTTGGATATGCCTTCCATGCGGAAGAGCGGAACCGCACCGTCCATTGAGCCTCCAATTGTATCTGCATGAGGCGGCGCCGCGGCTGACCCGCGGCGCCAAGTCATCGATTTTGAAGCTTACTGGTCCGCCTTGGTCTGGCCCATGATTTCCTGCGCGCTGAAATTGATGCCGCAGGTCGGGAAGGAGTTGCCGACGAAGAAATTGTCGGATTCCTTCGGGAAGTAATCGGTGCCTTCCTTCATGTCTGGATCCGAGGCGATCGCCAGCGGCAGCTTCACTTCCTGCGGCACCACCTCGCCTTCCAGCGCCGCGATCGCTGTCTTGATGGCCACGGCGACCTGGGCCGGGCCGGAGCCCGCCGACGTGCACTTCAGCCCGTCTGCCGAATGCTGCGCGCAGAATTTGCGGAAGCCGTTCTCGGTCTCGCCGCCGAACGGCACGAAGGGATGCTTGGCGTCCATCATCGCCTGCACGATGCCGGTGTCGCCGCCCTGGCCGGTGATGCCGTCGAACGGACCGTTGGTGGCGATGGCATCGGCGGTCACCTTCTGCGCCACGCCGTCATCCCACTTGCCGGCGACCTCGGTGACGTCCCACTTCTTGCCGGAAGCGTCCAGCACTTCATGGATGCCGTTGTGGCGGTCGGTATCGACGGAAGTGCCGGCAACGCCGCGCACTTCGAGGATCTTGCCGCCGTTCGGCACCTTGTCGATCAGCCACTTGGCCCACAACTCGCCGAGGCCCTTCTGGTCGACATTGACGTTGATGGCGTCCTTGGTGTCGAGAATGTTGTCGAAGGCAACCAGCACGATGCCGGCTTCCTTGGCGCGCTTGATGACCGGGCCGAAGGCGGTCGGGTTCTGCGCGTCGGTGACGATAGCGTCATAGCCGGAATCGATGAAGTTGTTGATCGCCGAGATCTGCGCCGGCACATCCTCACCGGTCGAGACGACCTTGAATTCCTTGATCTTGGCCTTCACGTCCGGCTGCGCCGCATAGGCCTTTGCCGTCTGCACCATCTGGATGCGCCAGGTGTTGGCGATATAGCCGTTGGAGAAGGCGATGCGGAACGGGCCTTCCTTTTTGGGGAATTTGAAGAATTTGGTGTCCGCCGACCATGGCGAGAAGCAGTCCGGCTGCGCTGCGGGGCCGGAGACGACTTCCGGTCCGGCGGCGATCGCTGCCGAGCTGAGCATGACGAATGCAGTGGCGGCAACGACGCCGCCAACGAGTGACTTGATCATCGGTATTCCTCCCAATTGCAGATCTGCTGAACTATGAAGTCCTGACATGCTCGGCGGGCACCCCTCCTGCCAAACCGAAACGCTCGCCGGGCGATGTGGATCGCCCCGCCTTCTCCCCCTTCCCTCGCCCTCCGGGACGTTCAGAAAACTATCATATTATACATAATAAACAAGCTTGAGCTGTTGCTTATGTATAATAAACAGTCCTGAACCTTGCCGGATGTTGATTTTACAGACAAATGGTAGCGCTACCATGAAAGCCTGTAAAGCGCCGCTTTCGTCATTTTTCCGTGTTCGTCAGAGTGCCTCCAGGAACAGTGCGTAGCTTTGGCTCGGCGTTTCCGCCGCCGCCCTAGAGCATGATCCCGAAAAGTGGGAACCGGTTTTCGGACAAGATCATGCTCCAACAAGGAGTTAGAGCGTGATGGGATTCGACGAAACGCTATCACGGGTCTAACGCGCGGTGCTCTCGCGCCGCATGAGGTCGAAGCCGAGGTCGACGATCCGCTGTTCCGGCCGGTTGCCGGCGATCGCCGCAAGCGCCATGGCGACGGCGCGGGTGCCGATTTCATAGCGGTGCGTGCGCACGCTGGTGATCGAAGGAAACGACACCTGCATCATGTCGAGATCGTTGAAGCCGACAATGCCGATCTGCTTCGGCACATCGATCGATGCGCGATGGCATTCGAACAGAACGCCAAGCGCGATATCGTCATTGTTGCAGAACACGCCGTCCAGCGTCGGTATCTTGGCCAGCGCGTCGCGGAACAACTCGCGCCCCAGCGTCACGCTTGACGGCACCGGCGTCGTGGTGACGAGCCGCGGATCGAAAAGGCCGGCGGCCTCCATGGCGGCGCGATAGCCGGCAAGGCGTCGCTGCGAACGCGGGTCCATTCGCGCGCCGATGAAACCGATCTTGCGGTATCCGGCTTGCAGGAGGTGTTCGGCGGCGGTCCTGCCGCCGTCGAAATGGGAAAAGCCGACCACCATGTCGACCGGGTCCGGCCCGGTCTCCATCACCTGCACCACCGGGCAGCCGGCATTCTCCAGCAGTCGTCGCGCGCTGGGTGTCTGGTCGATACCCGCCACGATCAGCGCCGCCGGGCGTTGCGATCCGAAAACCTGCAACAGCCGCTCTTCCTCGAGGCCCGAATAATGGGTGTTGCCGATCTGGATGCGGAACGGGCTGTCGGAAAGGCTGTCATAGATGCCGCGCACCACTTCGGCGAAGACGTTGTTGGTCAGCGAAGGCACCAGCACGCCGAACACCTCGGCGCGCGCCGAGGCAAGTGCGCGGGCATTCGGGTCAGGCACGTAGCCGAGTTCGTCGACCGCGGCCTGTATCTGCCGTCGCAGGTCCTCCGACACCCGCCCGGGCTCACGCAGCGCGCGCGACACGGTGATCGCGCCGACACCGGCCTTGCGCGCCACATCGGCAATGGTCGGGCGGCCGCCGCCACGGCGGGAACGCGGCTTGGTCAAGGCCCTGTCCCCCCGTCTTCGACGCGCGGCCGCAACATCACGATCGGCGTCCGTGTCATCGCGCCACCAGGTCAGCTCCGCCGATTGAGGTCGCGCATGCGTTAACCGTTGTCAAGCAACCCGGCTTCGGCGCCCGGTCGACCGAGGCGCGTCAGGCAATCGCCTCGGCGCTTCGGTTGGCTTTCCACATCAGCAGCGCGATGGCCCCGAGATTGACGAGGTTCCAGCCAATTCCGTTCAGGAAGGCGGCGGCGTAGGAACCGGTGAGGTCGTAGATCCAGCCCGACATCCAGCCGCCCACCGCCATGCCGAAGATCGTCGCCATCAGCACGATGCCGACGCGCTGGCCGGCTTCCTTTGCCGGCATATAGTCGCGCACGATGATGGCATAGCAGGGCACGATGCCGCCTTGCGACAGGCCGAAGACCAGCGAGACGACATAGAGCGAGGCGAGCCCGTCGAACGGGATGTAGAATAACAGCGACAGGCACTGCAGCGCCGAGCCGATCAGCAGCGTCTTCACCGCGCCGATGCGGTCGGCAAGGAAGCCCGAGCCGATGCGGCTGATGACTCCGGCCGCCAGCATGATCGACAGCATCTCGGCGCCATGCGCGACGCCGTAGCCAAGATCCATGCAATAGGCGACGATATGCACCTGCGGCATCGACATCGCCATGCAGCAGCCGAAGCCGGCAATCACCAACAGGACCTGCAACTGCGAGGGCGACAGCGAGATTGGCTGCACCGGCCGGCCGCGCGGCGCGCCGGATGTCCCCTCATGCGGCGCGCGCCGTCGCAGCAGCAGGACCAGCGGCACCATGGTGACGAGGCAGATGACTCCGATTGTCGCATAGGTGAAGCGCCAGCCATGACCTTGCATCATATAAGGCATGACCGTCGGCCAGATCGCTCCGGCAACGTAGTTGCCGGACGCCGCCACCGTCACCGCGACGCCGCGGCGGCGGTTGAACCAGTGCGAGACGTCGGCGATCAGCGGCCCGAAAATCGCCGAACAGCCGACGCCGATCAGCAGGCCTTGGGCGAGCGTGACGCCCAGGATCGAATTCGCACGCGACGCCAGCAGAAACCCCGCGCCGAGCGCCAGCGAAGCGGCGAGCGCCGGTATCCAATACCCAAAGCGGTCTATGGCGCGTCCGATAAGCGCGTTGCCGGCGGCGAAGCCCACCATCGTCGCGGTATAGGGCATCGAGGCAGCGGCGCGATCGACGCCGAATTCGGCCTGCACCGCTGGCAGGACCACGACCACCGCCCAGGTGCCGACGCCGCCGATTGTCGCCAGCAGCAGGGAAATGCCAAGCCGCGTCCATGCATAGAAGCTGTCGATGCCGGCGCTGTCTGCCGCGTTTCCTCGAACTGTCGTCACGGCGTCTCCTGTCCGCGATTTCTTCGAGATCGCGTGTTTGAGCGCACTATCGGCGCATTTCCGGGGCCGAGCAGCGCCACGAGGCATAATTCCGTGGCTCCAGAAGCGGAACCCGCCTCACCCGATGGAGTTTTGCCTGAAGAAAGGAGTTCGCCATGACCGCCAGGAAGAAATGGTCGGCCGACGTGACCGAGCACAGCGATGCGATGGATCTCGAGGATCATGTCTTTGAATCCGACGACGCCAAGAAGATCGCCGCGTCGCTGAAACGTTCGGCCGAGCACAGCCACCGCCGCAAGGCTGAGCCGTTCCAATCCGCCATGTCGATGTTGAATTTCTACATCAACCGCGCCGGCAAGAACTTGCCTGACGAGCGCAGGAAGGTGCTGGAAAAAGCGAAGGACGAGCTGCGCGTCGCGTTCGGCCGCGAAAAGCAGGATTAGGTGCTGCAACGGGAACGCAAGCGCAGGGAGCCGCCATTCGCAAGCCGGCCTCAGCTGAATATCGACGGACCTTAGCGCGACTGGATCACTTCGTCGGTATTGGCCAGCAGCTTACGGACCGCGTTGCGCGCCGCATCCGGCCTTCGCAGGCGAATATTCCTCTCGATCGCCTCGTGCAGCTTTTGGGCATGGTGCAAATCGTCCAGTTCGCGCGTCGTGTAGGCGAAGAGGTGGTCGAAGGCGGATTCGATCAGCACCCCCAGCGGCACCAGCAGGTCGTTGCCCGAGGCTCTGAGGATGGCGAGATGGAAGCGCGTGTCGGCCCGCGTCCGCTCTTGCAGGTTGGTCGCCGCGCCCATCTCCTGGCAGGCCTGGCTGATCTCGGCCATCTGCTCGTCGCTGCGCCGCAGCGCCGCGAAGGCGGTGGCTTCCGGCTCGATGATATGGCGGAATTCCTGCACGGTCTTGAGGAAAACCTCACGGTCCGGCGACGTGGCGTACCAGGACAGCACGTCGCGGTCGAGGAGGTTCCAGCGTTCCTTCGGTTCGACCCAACTGCCGATCTTCGGCCGCGAGGCCAGCAGGCTCTTTGCCATCAGCATCTTGATCGCCTCGCGCACCGCGGAGCGGCTGACGTCAAAGGTCTCCGACCATTTCGCTTCGTTGGGCAGGATGGTGCCCGGCGGATAATCGCCGCGCACGATCCTCAGCCCGATCTCGCTGGCCAAGGAGGTGTGCACGCTGGCGCCCGGAATGCGTGGCGCGTTGGCCCGGCGAACGCCGGCCGGACGCTCCTGGGCTGCCGTTTTCGTCAGTTTTTTTTCGTTGTTCGGCTTCGCGTCCCGCATATGGTCCAGAAAATCCCGTTTTCAGAAGCTGTCAAGCACGGCAGGCCCGCTTTGCCCCAACGCGCGAGGATGTGCACAGATCAACCGGCATTTGCCGCCGCCTCATGCCGTTTTGACGTATTTGCGCCAGCTGTGCTCGGGCCGGAAGCCAAGCACATCGCGCGCCTTGCGGTTTGAAAGCAACGTCTCATACTCGCCAAGCTCGGCCTTGACCGGCACGCCCGGATAAAAGCGCTTCACGAGCTCCGCCGTCGGCAGGTCCGACGAGGTGTCGTCATTGGCCGCGTTGAACACCTGGTAGCCCAGGCCGTCCTTCTCGATGGCGCGCAAAGTGATCTGGCCAAGATCGCGCGCGTCGATGTAGCTCCAGGCGATGCGCTTGCGGAAACCGGGATCGGCGAACCATTTCGGAAACAGCGAATATTCATGCGGCTCGATGACGTTGCCGATGCGCAGCGCATAGATGTCGGCGCCGCTGCGCAGCGCGAAGGCCCGCGCCGTCTTCTCGTTGACGATCTTCGACAGCGCGTAAGAGTCCATCGGGTCGACGTCATAATCCTCGTCGAGCGGGAAATGCGTCGGATTGCGCGGCTCATTGGCGAAGACCAGGCCGTAGGTCGTCTCCGAGGAAGCGATGATGATCTTGCGGATGCCGAGCTTCACCGCCGCCTCGATGACATTGTAGGTGCCCATCGCGTTGATGCGGAACACCTCGTTGTCCGGCGTGATCATGATGCGCGGGATTGCGGCGAAATGCACCACGGCGTCGACCGGCTGGGCTCTCAGCGACGGATCGAACTCGTGCAGGCCCATATAGCTCGACAGCGCGTTGAACACCTGCCCGCTGTCGGTGATGTCGGTGATCAGCGTGCGCACCTTCGGGTTGTCGAGCGGCCTGGTGTCGATGTTGAGCACCTGGCAGCCATGTTCGACCAGATACTGAACGACATGCCGGCCAGCCTTGCCGCTGCCGCCGGTGAACATGATCCGCTTCGTCATTTTGCTCTCCACAACATCAGGGAATTATGTGTATTGTCAGACAATATGGTATTCCGCAATCGCCTGCCAACCGCGATCCGCGAAAACCTTTCCGGCAATCGCCCGCCGCGCGGGCCCATCACCACGAAAGACAGGGAAGAGACGACATGAGCACCACCGCTGCCCGCGAGAAAATCGGTTTCATCGGCCTAGGCCTGATGGGGCACGGCATCGCCAAGAACATCGTCGACAAGGGCTATCCGCTGACCTTCCTCGGTCGCAAGAACCGCAAGCCCGCGGAAGACCTTTTGGGACGCGGCGCTAAGGAAGTGGCCACATCCAAGGAGGTGGCCGCTGCCTCCGACGTCGTCTTCATCTGCGTCACCGGCTCGCGCGAGGTGGAGGCGATCATCCGCGGCCCTGGCGGGCTGAAGGAGGGCCTGAAGCAAGGCTCGGTCGTCGTCGATTGCTCGACCTCCGATCCGGTCTCCACCGTGGCCCTGGCCGCCGAGCTCAAGGCGCTCGGCGTCGACTATGTCGATGCGCCGCTCAGCCGCACGCCGAAGGAGGCCTGGGAAGGCACGCTCGACGCCATGGTCGGCGCGCCGGGCGCGGTGTTCGCCAGGCTGAAGCCGGTGATCGAGACCTGGGCCGGCCGCATCGTCCACATCGGCGACACCGGTGACGGCCACCGCATGAAGCTGCTCAACAACTTCATCTCGCTGGGCTACGCCGCGATCTATTCGGAAGCGCTGGCGCTGGCAGAGAAGGTCGGCATCTCGCCGCCGCGCTTCGACAGCGTCATCCGCAACGGCCGCATGGATTGCGGCTTCTACCAGACCTTCATGCGCTGGACGCTGGAGGGCGACCGCGACGCGCACAAGTTCAGCATTGCCAACGCCTTCAAGGACCTGACCTATCTGGAATCGATGGCGGGCGCGGCTGGCATCGCCAACCCACTCGGCAACGCCACCAAGAATTCCTTTGCGACCGCCTTCGCCACCGGTCCCGTCGAGCAATATGTGCCGATGCTCGCTACACACATCGGCAAGCTCAATGGCGTCGACCTGATGCCTTCGAAGGACGGCGTGAAGCAGAAGATCTGAGACGAAAGCGCCCTCATCAAGAATGCAACTTTGAAAAAGTCAGGGGCGCCTCGCGGCGCCCCTTTTACATTGGTTCTGGATCCGACCAGCGCCTACCTTTGGATACAGGTGTCGGCCGTTTCCTTGGTGCATTCGTCGAGGCCGGTGAAGACCGGATCGTCGACCTTCTTGTTGCCGACGAGGTCGAGCATCACCGAGGGCGCCTTGTAGCCCATTTCGAACGGCCGCTGGCCGACCAGCGCGGTCACCAGGCCTTCCTTGGCGATCGCCACCTCGTCGCCGATCGTGTCGGCGGCGCCGATGACAAACTCGTTCTTGGCGATCTTGTCGGCCATCGGCTTGAACAGGTCGCGATAGGGCTGCGGTGCGCCGAACAGCGGCCAGCCGCCCATGATGCCGAAGGCGTCGAGCTTCGGGTTGGCGGCGAGGATGTCGGTCATCGCCTGCACGCCCTTGGCGCCGTCGTCATTGGTGAACACCGGGCAGCCGGCGACTTCGGTCCAGCCGCCTTCGCCGGCAAGTGCCGCGAGGCCTTCCTTGCCCGACAGCGCATCGCGCATGCCTTGCGCGCGGCGCAGGATGTTGTCGGCCGCCGGATTGCCCTCGATGGTGCAGATCGTGCCGCCATTCGGCTTGGCCTTCTTGATGTACTCGCCGATCTTCTTGCCCATCAGGTAGTTGTCGGTGCCGAGATAGGTCTTGCGAAGGGCGGCGTCTTCCTTGGCAAGGTCGGCGTCGACCGTCATGATCGGGATCGACGGATTGGCGCTCTTGATCGTCTGCGCGATCAGCGGCGCGTTCGACGGCGAGATCGCCATCGCCGCCGTGTCGGGCTTGCTCAGCATGTCCTGCACGATCTGCGCCTCGCCGGCTTCGTCCGAGGTCGATGCCGGGCCGGTGTAGAAGCATTCATATTCCGAGCTGGCGTTTTCCTTGTTCCACTTCTCGCAGCCCTGATGGATGGCTTCGAAGAACGGATTGTCGAGACCTTTCACGACGATGACGAGCTGTTTCTTGGCCAAAGCCGGCCCGGCGCCCAACGCCATGGCGGCGACGGCGGCAAGTAAAAGTGTTTTCCTCATATCAGTCCTCCCTTGAAACAGACGGACACCGCGTGCCCGCCACACTGATCAGTCCGGATGCGTAAGAACCATGACGAGCATCTCGATGTCGCGTCCTGCGCCGGGCTGATAAGCATTTGCCGATCCGTTTGCCCGAATACTGGCGCAGCCGGATCCTTGACCTTCAAACCATCTGGCCGCCCTCCGCCGGATAGACGGACAATGGGCAAGTCTTCCTCCGAGACTTAGCTAATATCGGCTTTTCGCCAGCGTCAATTCCTATTTGTCCTACAAAACCGATTTTTCGTCGAGTCTCGAAATTAATCGTCAGACAATTGATTGACGCCCTTGTCCGGTTTTGCCTAAATGCGTGGACGCACCGTTCGGGAGGAGATGGACGGAGCAGGACGCAAGCGGCGCCGATAAAGGTCGGCGACAGCTGCGCCGTAAATGGGGAGGCATAAGGCTGGTGTCGGTTCTCGAACTCGCCAACATCTCGAAGCATTTCGGCGCCATCCAGGCGGTCAACGATGTATCGTTTTCGCTGGAGGCCGGCGAGGTCGTCGGCCTGATGGGCGACAACGGCGCCGGCAAGTCGACTCTGGTCAAGATGATCGCCGGCAATTTCCACCCGAGCCACGGCACCATGCGGCTGGACGGCAAGGAGCTTGTCCTGCACAAGCCCGCAGACGCCCGCCAGCATGGCATCGAGATCGTCCACCAGGACCTCGCGCTCTGCAACAACCTGACGGCCGCGGCCAACGTCTATCTCGGCCGCGAGTTGCGCCGCGGCTTCGGTCCGCTCCGCATCCTCGACTATGGCGCCATGTACAAGCGCGCCGGCCAGCTTTTCGCCGAGCTGAAATCCGAAACGCGGCCACGCGACCTCGTCAAGCAGATGTCGGGCGGCCAGCGCCAGGCGGTGGCGATTGCCCGCACGATGCTGTCGCAGGCCAAGATCGTGCTGATGGATGAGCCGACGGCGGCGATTTCGGTCAGGCAGGTCGCCGAAGTGCTGAACCTCATCCGCCACCTGCGCGACCAGGGCATCGCCGTAGTGCTGATCAGCCACCGCATGCCGGACGTGTTCGACGTCGCCGACCGCGTCATCGTCATGCGGCGCGGCCGGAAGGTTGCCGACAAGAAAATCGCATCGAGCTCGCCCGAGGAAGTCACCGGGCTGATCACCGGCGCCATCGAACAGGTCGCGTGATCGCGCGGAACCTCGCGCCCCCGCCTCTCAGGAAAGGTCGATAATGGCAGCCACCCTTGACCAGACGATCGCGCAGAAGCAGCACACCTTCCTGTCGCGGCTCTTCTCCAACCAGACCTTCTGGGTGGTGATCGCGGTCATCCTCGCCTGTCTGTTCTTGTCCGTCGCCACCGATTCCTTCGCCACGTCGAAGAACCTTTTCAACATCACGCGCAATGTCACCTTCATCGCCATCGTCGCGCTCGGCATGACTTTCGTCATCATCACCGGCGGCATCGATCTGTCGGTCGGCTCGGTGCTTTGCCTGTGCTCGATGGTGCTCGCCGTCACCATGCATGCCGGCTATTCGATCGAAGTGGGCATCCTGGCCTCGATCGCCACCGCGCTTGTGATCGGCGCCTTCAACGGCGTGCTCATCGCCTATCTCGGCTTCCCGCCTTTCGTAGTCACGCTCGGCATGCTGTCGGTGGCGCGCAGCCTTGCCATGGTCGCGTCCAACAACACGGTGGTCTTCCAGTTCGGACCGGACCATCAGAAGCTTCTGGCGCTGGGCGGCGGCGCCTGGCTGTTCGGCATCGCCAATCCGGTGCTCTACATGATCATCCTGGCGCTGATCACCGGCTTCATCCTGCGCTTGACCAAGTTCGGCCGGCACATCTTCGCCATCGGCGGCAATGAGCATGCGGCGACGCTGACCGGCGTTCCCGTCAAGCAGATCAAGGTCGTCGTCTATATGATCTCGGCGTTGTCGGCGGGGATTGCCGGCATCATCCAGACCGGATGGCTGGGCGCCGTCACCACCAATCTCGGCAACGGCATGGAACTGCAGGTCATCGCCGCCACCGTCATCGGCGGCGCCAATCTCGCCGGCGGCGTCGGCACCGCGCTCGGCGCCATCGTCGGCGCCGCCCTCATCGAAGTGATCCGCAACAGCCTTGGCCTGCTCGGCATCAACGCCTTCTGGCAAGGCACTTTCATCGGCGGCGCGATCATCCTGGCGGTGCTGTTCGACCGCGTCCGCAACTTCCGCCGCAGTGACTAGCTCCCCCTATCGCTCAGTCTGAAAATCGATTCAGGCGCTTTGAGCGCAAGTTCCGCTGCGCTTGCCCGCCTTGACGCGGCCTCACCCTGGCCGCACTATTCCCCAGCAGGCGAAGGGAGGCCAGTCGCCTGCGGGAGGAACGATACCCATGACGGACGCGATCAGGCTCTATTGGGGCCGGTTCGGACATGTTTCCGTGCTGAATGTCGCCAACGACTTCGTCACCCATGCCCACGGCGAGGCGCATCTCATCATCTGGTTGGAAGGCACGGCGGGCGAAATGACCATCGGCCGCGAGACGGTACGGCTTGGGCCGGGCACGGCGGCCGGCATCAACTCGTTCCAGCCGCACAGCCACGCCCTTTCCCGCGACGGCAAGCCCGGCCTGTTCCTCGCCTTCTACATCGACCCCGATTGGGCGCGCCGGCGCCGCGACCTTCCGTCGTCGGCGCCGCTGTTCACGCAAGCCGCGATCACGCTGGAGCCTTGGCTGCATCAGGCGGCGGCGAACCTGCTCGATCACCTGACCGACAATGAGAGTATCGACGACGTCGCCAATTACGAGATCGAGCGTTTCATCGACAGCGTGCTCGACGCGGCCGAGACATCCGCGCCGCAGATAGCCCGCGCGCGCATCAACACGATGCTCGATTTCCGCGTCCGCAAGGCGATCCAGCTGATGAAGGCCAATGTCTGCGAGCGCATCTCCTTCGACGACGTCGCCCGTTCGGTCGGCCTGTCCCGGCCGCATTTCTTCGCGCTGTTCAAGGAACAGACCAACCTGACGCCGAACGTCTACTGGAACACGCTGCGTATGGAGGAAGCCGTGCGCCAGTTGCAGTGGTCGCAGGAGCCGCTGATCTCGGTCGCCTGCAATCTCGGCTTCACCACCCAGGGTAATTTCTCGCGCTTCTTCCGCGACCATGTCGGCGTGCCGCCGACGCTCTACCGCGAAGCCGCGAGAGCCGTGTCTTGACCGCCTTTGCGGGCTGATCCGTCGCCGCATTTTCCGACTGGTTGATACGCACTTAAGACGCATTGATAAGCGCCGGCCCGTCGGCCGCCCTAGCCTGCTCCTGATCTTTGCAAGGGAGCCAGTCTATGGCGAAAGTCACCATTTCCAGCGTCATCGATGCGCCGGTCGAGCAGGTCTGGGCGCACATCCGCGACTTCAACGGCCTGCCGAACTGGCATCCGCGCATGGTGGAAAGCCATATCGAGGACGGCAAGGACGCCACCACGATCGGTTGCGTGCGCAACTTCCAGCTGGTCAGCGGCGCTCGGCTGCGCGAAAAGCTGCTCGACTTCTCCGACGACAATTTCCTGGTCAGCTATTCGATCCTGGAAACGCCGCAGCCGCTCACCAATCACAAGGCGACGCTGCAGTTGCGGCGCGTCACCGATGGTAACCGCACCTACGCCGAATGGAGCGCAAGCTTCGACGCAGCACCGGAGGAAGCCGACAAGCTGGCCGAGGGCATGGGCGCCAACGTCTTCCAGGGCGGCTTCAACGCCCTGAAGACCCATTTCGCCGGCCAGAGCTGACGGGAGCGCGCCATGTCGCTTGCGCTGCAAACTTTTTCGAGCGTGAAAGACGCCAACGCCGCGCTGCAAGCCGCCGGGGCACGCTATCTTGGCGGCGGCACGCTGGTGATCCGCGCCGCCAATGAAGGCGACGTTTCCATCTCCAGCCTGATCCGTGTCAACGATCCCGGCCTTTTGCAAATCGCGGTTTCCGGCGCCAAGGTCCGGCTCGGCGCTTCGGTCACCATGGCCGCGATTGCCCGCCACCCCGAGCTTGCCGCGCTCGCGCCTGCCGCGCGCGCTGTCGGCGGGCCTGCGATCCGCAACATGGCAACCGTCGGCGGCAATCTGTTCGCCCCTGCCCCTTATGGCGATTTCGCCGTCGCGCTGCTGGCGCTGGACGCGACCGTCGACACCGAAGACGGCGAACTGGCAGTCGAGACCTTCCTGGCCGGCCGCGATACCAGCCGCGCCATCGTCACCGCTGCCACCTTTTCATTGCCCAAGGCTGAAAGCTTCCGCTTCCTGAAAGTATCGCGCGTCAAGCCGAAAGGTGTGTCTGTGCTGAGCATCGCCGCGCTTCTGGAACTCGCGCCGGACGGCACGGTGACCTCGGCGCGGATCGCGCTCGGCTGCATGGCCGATCGGCCGATGCGCGCTTTAGCGGCCGAAAAGGCGCTGCTCGGCTGCAAGCTCACGCCGCAGGAGATCGCGCCGGCGCTGGCGGCCGCGAGCGAAGGCATCGCGCCGATCACCGACCCGATCGCCAGCGCCTGGTACCGCGCCGAGGTCCTGCCGGTTCATCTCGGCCGGTTGTTGTCGAATTAGTCCGTGGGGGACGCGCGTCTGTCCGGTCGATCCGGGCAGGCGCGCAGGGAGGAAAAATGGCAAAAGTACCTGTCCAATTCACACTCAACGGTTCTGAAAAAGCTGAGTTCGTCGAAAGCGGCGCGACGCTGCTCCACGCGCTGCGCGACAAGATCGGCGACACATCGCCCAAGGGCGGCTGCCATCAGGGCACCTGCGGCGCCTGCTCGGTCATCATTGACGGTGAATTGCGGCTCTCCTGCCTGACATTGGCCGAAACCTGCAACGGCGCGGCCATCACCACGACGGCCGGCCTCGCCGAAGGCGGCGTGCTGCATCCGCTGCAGCGCGCTTTCCTCGATGCGTTCGCCACGCAATGCGGCTTCTGCACGCCGGGCATGATCATGGCTGCAAAAGTGCTGCTCGACCGCACGCCGAACCCGAGCCGCGAGGATGTGGTCGAGGCGCTGTCCGGCAACATCTGCCGCTGCACCGGCTATGAGCCGATCATCCAGGCAGTGCTGACCGCCGCGCGCGCCAACTCGCAGAACGCCGCCTGAGGGACCGAGCCATGGAACTGCGCAAGGACTATTTCGCCGATGTCCGCAAGGACGGCCTGCATGAGATCGGCCAGGGCCGCCCGCGGCTCGACTCCCCTGGACACGTCACCGGCAAGACCGCCTATTTCGCCGACCGGAACTTCCCGGGCATGCTGCATCTGAAGATGGTGCGCAGCCCGCACCACCATGCCCGCATCCGCTCGATCGACACGTCGCAAGCGGAAAAGCACCCGGGCGTCGTCAAGGTGCTGACCGCCAACGACGTGCCGCACAATGTCTACACCATCCTGATCCTGATCCAGATCGGTCCCGAGGACGAAACCGTGCTCGCCGACGGCAAGGTGCGCTGGAAGGGCGAGGCCGTGGTGGCGGTGCTGGCCGAGACCGAGCGCGCGGCGCAGGAAGCCGCCGCCAAGGTCAAGGTCGACTATGAGGTGCTGCCGGCGGTCTTCGACATGGAGGAGGCACTGAAGCCCGGCGCGCCTTTGGTCAACGAATATCACGGCCAGAACTACTACCTCTATGACAGCGGCGAGTGCCGCAAGGTGCGCTTCGGCAATGTCGAGGCAGGCTTTGCCGGGGCAGACCACATCCTCGAACAGTCCTACCAGTCCTCGCCGATCGAGCACGCGCCGACCGAGACGACGGGCTGCGTGGTGACGCCAGAAGGCAACGACCGCTTCACCTGCTACACCAACACGCAGGCGATGTTCTTCACCCTCGACAACACCTCGATCATCCTGCAGATGCCAGGCTCGAAGCTGCATTTCGTCGGCGGCACGGTCGGCGGCGGTTTTGGCGGCAAGGTCGACGTCATCGTCGAGCCGATCGCCATCCTCGCCGCCAAGCTAACCGGACGCCCGGTCTGTTTTATCTACAGCCGTGAGGAGGAGATGCAGATCTCCTCGCCGCGCGCGGCCGAGAAGGTCGTCATCAAGGACGGCTTGATGAAGGACGGCCGCATCGTTGCGCGCAAGGTGACCGGCTACACCGATGCCGGCGCCTATTCGCGCCACTCGCCCTACGGCGCGCAGAAGGGCGCCGCACACTATCCCGGCCCCTACACGATCCCGAATGTCTGGATCGACACCTATTGCGTCTACACCAACCGCACCCCTTCGTCGGCCATGCGCGGCTTCGGCGTCACCATCGGCGACTTCGCGCTGGAAGTGCAGATGGACAAGCTGGCGCGCCTGATCGGCATGGACCCGCTCGAGTTCCGCTTCATCAACGCCTATCGCGACGGCGACATGAAGGCGCATCGCCAGCCGACCGAGGGTGCCGCGCTGATCGAATGCATGCAGGAAGCCTCGCGCGCCGCCAACTGGCCGGTGGCGGAAAAATACATGGCGATGTCCTCCTACAGGAAGGAAGCCTGAGATGGCGATCCGGCGTGGACGCGGCGTCGCCGCGATCAACTATCCGACCGGCATGAACCTCGGCGGCGACCCGACCCAGGCGCTGGTCCATTCGACGCCGACCGGCAATTTCATGGTGACGCTCTCCAGTGTCGATCTCGGCCAGGGCATGAAGCAGATCATGGCGCAGATCTGCGCCGAGACGATCGGCGTGCCGACCGACCGCGTCATCATCGACACCGCCGACACCGACACCGGTCCGCACTGCATGGGCACTTTCGCCTCACGCGGCACGCACCGCGCCGGCAATGCCGTCATCCAGGCGGCCAAGGAAGCCCGCCAGGTGATGCTGGAAGTGGCCGCCGAAGAGCTGGAGGTGAACGCCTCCGACCTCGAGACCGACGGCCAGGGCAATATACAGGTGAAGGGCGCGCCGCAGAAATCGATCTCGATCTTCGATGTCGCCCTGTCGGCGCATTTCAAGCGCGGCCGCTCGATCTCAGGCCGCGGCATGTTCCTGATCCCGCGCTCCTATCCGGAGAAGGAGACCGGCGCGATGAAGCCCTCCACCTGCTACGCCCATGCCTGCACGGTGGCCGAGGTCGAGGTCGACGACGAGACCGGCGAAGTGACGGTGCTGACGGTCAAGAACGTCTTCGAGATCGGCCGCGCGCTCAATCCGAAGATGGTCGAGCAGCAGTTGGTCGGCGGCTCCTGGATGGGCATCAGCCACGCGCTCTACGAGACGACCGAACCCTATTATCCGAACCGCGATCATGGCGGCACCGACTTCAACCAGTATCTGATGCCCGGTCCCGGCGACCTAGCCGAGACCGAGATCATCGTCTTGGAGCGCCCTTCCGCCGACGGGCCGTTCGGCGCCAAGGGGCCGGGCGAGATGTGCGCCAACCCGCAGATCCCGGCCGTCGCCAATGCCGTCTTCGACGCGGTCGGCGTGCGCATCGACACGCTGCCGATCACGCCGGAGCGCATCCTGCGCGCGCTGAAGGCGCAGGCGGCGGGCTGAGGGGAAGATGACCAGCGCCGACGCCGTTGCGGTCGCGGCTTCGCCGGAGGCGATAGCCGCGCGCCTTGCCGCCTCGCGCTATCTGGCCGACGACAGCCTTGCCACCGCGATCTTCCTGGCGATTCGCCTCGGCAAGCCGCTGCTGCTCGAGGGCGCGCCGGGCGTCGGCAAGACCGAAGCCGCGAAGGCGGTCGCCGAACTCCTCGGCCGCGAGCTGGTGCGCCTGCAATGCTATGAAGGCATCGACGCCGGACATGCGCTTTACGAGTGGAACTACCAGCGCCAGTTGCTCGCCATCCGCCATGCCGGCGAGCACGAGATCGACATCTATGACGACCGCTTCCTGATCGCCCGGCCGCTGCTGCAAGTTTTGCGGGCGCCGGAGCAACGCGTGCTTCTGGTCGACGAGATCGATCGTTCCGACCACGAGTTCGAGGCGCTGCTCTTGGAATTCCTCTCCGATTTCCAGATCAGCATTCCGGAGCGCGGCACGATTCGCGCCGCGGCGCAGCCGATCGTCATCCTGACCTCGAACCGCACCCGCGAGCTTGCCGAGGCGCTGCGCCGGCGCTGCGTCTATCACTGGATCGGCTATCCCGACGCCCAGCGCGAGGCCGAGATCATCATGCTGCGCTCGGGCCATGTCGCCGAGGCGACCGCACGCGCGGTGGCCAATGCCGTGCAGGAAATCCGCGCGCGGCCGCTGGCCAAGCCGCCCGGCATCGCCGAGGCGGTGGAGTGGGCGAATGCCGCGACCATCCTCGAGAAAGGCGGCAGCCCGTGGCCGGAGGCCTTCCGCCGAGCCATCGGCGTGCTGATCAAGGACGAGGAGGATTTTTCGGCGATCGCGCCGGAGCTGGGGAGGATTGTCGAGGAGGCGCTGGGGTGATGAGCAATCGGCATTGCGCGCCTATCTCTCAGCGCTGGCGGGACAGCGCCCCCCTCTGTCCTGCCGGACATCTCCCCCACAAGCGGGGAGATCAGATGTCGCGCCGGCTTTCGCCAATCTTCAGCCTGGCAGAATTGAGCGGCGCGCCAACGCTGCTAATCTCCCCCCTCGTGGGGGAGATGTCCGGCAGAGGGGGGCGCGAAGGAATGATGCGTGGGGAAAGCTTGCCTCGTGCCGCTGCGCCTTTTCTGGGCTTCGCCAGGCTGCTGCGTCGCCACGCCTTCGCCATCGCGCCGGAACAGGCAACCAGCTTCATGCAGGCCGTCACCCTGCTTGGCCCGCGCTCGATGAACGACATCCGCGAAGCAGCACTCGCGACGCTCGCGCCCTCGCCCGACCGCCGCGGCGAATTCGACGCGCACTTTCGCGGCTACTTCTATGGCGACGCCAAGCCTTTGATCGAAGGCGAGGAGGACGACGAAACCCGCGTCAAGGACGATCGCGGCGCGCGGGAGGAAGAAAATCAGGTCACTCGCCAGGAAAAGGGCGGCGAACTGTCCTCAGCGCTCGAGCAGTTGAGCGCACGCGACTTCCAGCGCGATTCCGATGGCCTTGGCTCATTCCGCCGCAGGCTCGCATGCGCCCTGCCCGCGCGCCGTTCCTTTCGCACCGCGCGCACCCGCTCGCGCGGCACGCTCGATCTCCGCCGCTCACTCAGCGAAATCGTCAGCGCCGACGGCGACATCCCCGCGCCGCAGCTGCGTCGTCGCCAGACCGTGCCCCGCAAGCTGCTTTTGCTCATCGACGTCTCCGGCTCGATGAAGCAGCACACCGCCGACTATCTCAAGCTCGCCCACGCTGCCGTTCAAGGCGCGGACCGTGCCGAAGTCTTCACCTTCGGTACCCGCCTCACCCGCATCACCTCGGCGCTGCGCATCCGCGGCCGCGAGCAAGCGTTAGCGCGCGCTGCAGGGCTCGTCGACGATTGGGACGGCGGCACGCGCATGGGGCCGACTTTGCTTGCCTTCCTGTCGGTGCCGCGCTTCTCCGCCTTCGCGCGCGGCGCCTGCGTCGTCATCCTGTCCGACGGACTGGAACGCGGCGACCATTCCGACCTCGAAACCGCGATGCGCCGGTTCAGCGCCCGCGCCTTCCGGCTGTCGCTGGCGAGCCCGCTCGCCGGCGATCCGCGCTTTCGGCCGGCGACGGCGGCACTCGGCGCCATTCTGCCGATGCTCGACGATCTGGTCGACGGCTCGTCGGTGGGCAGCCTGACCGATTTCATCCTGTCGCTCGCCCGTCCTGCGCCTGCGGCTTCAGTCATCTGGAAAAGGGTATCGTGATGCAGAAAGCCATCGACGCGCATTTCCACATCTGGCGCCAGAAGGACCAGCCCTGGCTGGTCGGCCCCATGGTGCCGCGCATCTTCGGCCCCTACGAGCCGATCCGCCGCGACTATCCGATCGGCGAATTCCTCGAAGACCAGAAAGGCTCGGGCGTCGAGAAGGCCGTCTATGTCCAGACCAACTGGGCCAAGGAGGACTTCGAGAAGGAAGTCGCCTTCCTGCAGAAGACAGCCGACGAGACCGGCTGGCCGCATGCCATCGTCGGCTACGCCGACATGACCGTGGATGACGTGCGCCACCAGATCGACCGGCTGATGAAATACAAGCTGCTGCGCGGCGTGCGCATGCAGCTCCACTGGCACGAAACGCAAGCCTTTCGCTTCGCCGCCTCCGCCGACCAGGTAATCGATCCGAAGGTGCGGAAAAACGTGGCACGGCTGAAGGACTACGGCCTCTCATTCGACCTGCAGCTTTTCCCCGCCCAGATGAAAGATGGGCTGAGGCTGGTCGACGAAAACCCCGAAACCGATTTCATCCTCACCCATGCCGGCATGCTGACCGATATGGCGCCCGAAACGACAGAAGCCTGGAAGGCCGGCTTGCGCACGCTATCGGCCGCGCCCAATTTCTACGCCAAGCTTTCCGGCCTCGGCACCTTCGTGCACCGCAACGATCCGGATCTGATCGCTTACATCGTCGACAACGCGATCGAAATCCTCGGGGCTGACCATCTGATGTTCGGCTCGAACTTCCCGATCGAAAAACTGTGGACCAGCCATGCCGAGCTGATCAAGGCGCACCGCGCTGCGGTTGCCGGGTACGGCGCCAAGGCCGAGGCGGACATCTTCTGGAACACGGCGGAGAAGGTTTACCGGCCGGTATAGCGCTCCACAAGCCGCCGCGCCGGGTAGGCGCGACGGCTTGCGGAGCAAGCAGTTATTGCGTCGGCAACATGCCTTCGACGTCGCTCGCGGCGTCGGCAAGCGCTTCCTTCGGCGTCGCCGACTGGTCGACGATGCGGGACAGATTGTCGACGATGGTCTGCGTCACCTTGACTCCGTTGGTGCCGGGGAAGGCGTACCACGGAACCATCAGCGGCATCTGGCTGAGGCCGGCCTGGAACAGCGGGTTCTTCTTGTAGAAATCGCCGAGATAATCAGGTGATTTCGCGGCGAGTTCGTTGTTGGGGACATAGCCGGTGCCGGGCACCACCACCGACGCGCCGTACGGGCCGGCGGCGAACTTGGCGAACTTCCAGGCGGCTTCCTGCTTCGCGGTGTCCTTGGTCAGGATGACCACCGCATTGCCGCCGGTCGGCAAACGGCCGTTGACCGGATCGATCAGCGGAATCTTGGCCGTGCGCAGCGTGAACTTGTCGCCGACATTCTTGATCGTGTTGACCAGCGCGCCTGTGGTCTGGAATTCGAAGCCGACCTTGCCGGCCGCGAAAGCCTGCTCGCCCGCCGGCTTGGTGAAGACCGGCATGCCGCCTTCCTTCACCATCCGCTCGATAAGCTCGACAGCCTTCTCGCCTTCTGGACTGTTGAAAGCGACCTTGCTCTCGTCGCCGTTCAGCATCTTGCCCCCGGCGCCAAACAGCAGCGCCGAGAACATCCAATCATCGCCCTGCCAGCGGAAGTCGATGCCGTCGACACCGTTGCCGAGCGCCTTGATCTTGCCGCCAAGGGCGATCACCTCGTCCCAGGTCTTGGGCGGATTGTCCGGATCGCCACCGGCCGCCTTCATCAGGTCGGCGTTGTAATACATGATCGGATTGGAGGTGGCGAAGGCCAGCCCGATCTGCTTGCCGTTCACCTGCGCGAGCTTCAGTATGGTGTCGGAGAAGCCTTGCTCGGCCATGTTGCCGTCCTTCTTCACCAGCGGCCCGAGGTCGACGGCGACGTCGCGCTCGTTGAGCATGCGCAGGCGGTTGAGGCCGATGAAGGTGATGTCGGGCATCTCGTCGGTGCCGGCCTGACGAAGAATGGTCTGGATGCCTTCCTCATAGGTCGCGGACGGGCTGGCGAACTGGATCTTGATGTCGGGATTCTCTTCCATGAACTTCTTCGAGATCGTGTCCATCACGTTCTTGAAGAAACCGGGCATCGGATAGTGGACCGTCAGTGTCGTGTCGGCATAGGCCGGAAGGGCCGATGCCAGCGACACCGCCGCCATGGCAATAATCCTGGAGAAATGCTTCATTGCTCGTGCTCCTTGTTGGCCGGTCAGCCTTTGAGACCGGTCATGGTGATGCCTTCGACGAAGCGCTTCTGCGCGAGCAGGAAGGCGACGACGAGAGGAAGGGTGATAATCAGCGTCGCGGCCATCAGCGCACCGTAGTCGTCGCCCGCTTCCGCGGCGCGGAAATACATCAGGCCGAGCGGCGGCGTGGCGTAGGCCTGCTTGCTGATGACGATCAGCGGCCAGTAGAGATCGTTCCAGTGCGCGACGACGGAAAAGATCGCGAAGGCGGTGACGGCCGGCCAGGCGTTGGGCACGATGACGCGCGCGATGATGCCGAGCTCCGACATGCCGTCGAGCCGCGCCGCGTGGATGAGGTCGTCGGGCATGGCGCGGAAGAACTGCAGGAACATGAAGATCGCGAACACCGAGATCGTGAACGGAGCGACCAGCGCGGTGTAGCTGTTGAGCAGCGACATGCGGTCGAACGCGACATAGAGCGGCAGAGCGGTCGCATGGATGGGAACCAGAAGGCCGAGCATGACCAGCACCATCATCATGCGCGCCGCGCGAAATTTCAGCTTGGCCATCGCGTAGGCGCAAGGGATCGCGACCGCGACCTGGAGGAAGAAGATCAGTCCGCACACGACGATGCCGTTCCACAGCAGCGTTGCCATTGGCACCCTCTCCAGCGCCTTGGCGAAATTCTCAGCGAAGAAGGGATGCTGCGGGATCAGCGAAAGCGCCGCGGTGAAGATGTCGCTCTGCGTCTTGCCGGCGGTCGAGATCATGAGGATGTAGGGCGCCAGAATCATCAGCGCACCGAGCGAAAGCAGCGTGAAGCGGACGATACGGCCGACCGGGATGCTGGTCATGTGTAGTGTACCCGCCGGTCGAGGACGCGATACTGCAGGAACATCAAAACGACGAGGCTCGCCAGGAAAACCACCGTCATCGCCGACGCATAGCCGACGCGCATATAGACGAAGCCCTCCTGGTAGATGGTGAAGAGGAGCACTTCGGACGCCTTGTTCGGGCCTCCGTCAGTCAGCATCTTCACGGTCTCGAAAACCTTGACCGCATTGGTGATGCTGATCGTGACGACGAACAGCGTCGTCGGCCCGAGCATCGGCCAGGTGACCAGCAAGAACCGGTCGAGCGCCGATTTCGCGCCGTCGACTTCAGCCGCTGCGTAGAGCTCGCGCGGGATCGCCGTCAGGCCGGCCAGGAACAGCACCATGTTGAAGCCGACCGACTGCCAGACGCCGATGATCGACAGGCTGTAGAGGACGGTGTTCGAGGCGCCGAGCCAGTTCGGGCCGGGAATGCCGACAAGCGAAAGCAGCGCGTTGAGCGGCCCGATGGTCGGATGGAAGATATACTGCCAGACGGTTGCCATCGCGACGATCAGCGAGGCCACGGGCAGGAAGTAGACGGTGCGGAAGAAAGCCCGCGCGCGCAATTCGCCTTCGATCAGAAGCGCGACACCCAAGCCGAGCGCGATCGAGACCGGGGCGACCATCGCCGTGTAGAGAGTGGTGTTCCACAGCGATTTTCGAAAGGTGCGGTCGCTGAACAGATGCGCGTAGTTCTCGAAGCCGACGATACGGAATTTGCCGTAGCCGAGCTCGAAATCGGTGAAGCCCAGAAAGACGACGGCAACCACCGGCAACAGCACGAACAGGAAGAGCAGCACGATCGCCGGCAGCGCCAGCAGCCAGGCGGTCCGGTCCTCGCTGCGCGCACGCAGTGCCGCGGCGCTCAGGACATTGCCCGCCAGCGCGACGCTAGACATAGGCCGGCTCCTGCCGTGCGCCCGCCACTTCCGCGATGCGCAGCCGGCGTCCCTCAGGCCCGAAGACCATCGCCTGCTCAGGAGCCAGAAGGATGCCCACCGGCATTCCGCCGATCAGGTCCTTCGCCTCCTGCGGCGCCAGCTTGGCGATGACGCTGTCGCCGGAGACGTCGAGCCGGCAATGGGCAATGACTTCCGAGCCGAGGAATTCCAGCCGTTCAATCCGCCCGGCAACGCCGCTCCGCCCGCTGGGGGACAGTTTGACGAATTCCGGGCGAATGCCGAGGCTGATCGGGCCGTTCGCCACCTTCTCCAGCAAAGCCAGCCGCATGCCTTCGAAGTCGACGCGACCGTTTTCGGCGATCGCCTGCAGGATATTGATCCTCGGCTGGCCGACGAACCGCGCGACCTCGATATGGGTGGGGTCGTTGTAGATCGTCTCGGGCGTGGCGAGCTGAAGCAGATGGCCGCCGATCATGACGGCGACGCGATCGGCCATCGACAGCGCCTCGGCCTGGTCATGCGTCACATAGAGCGTTGGCACACCGGCGCGCCGGTGCAATTCCACGATCTCGCCGCGCGCATGGACGCGCAGATTGGCATCCAGGTTGGAAAGCGGTTCGTCCATGAGGAAGATGCTGGGATGGCGCACCATCGCGCGCGCCAGCGCCACGCGCTGCCTCTGCCCGCCAGACATCTGTCCGGGCTTGCGGTCGAGCAAATGGTCGATCTTCAGCAAGGCGGCCATCTCGCGCACATCGCGCGCGATGCCGGCGCGTATCTCCCCCTGGCCCGGTAGCCAAGCGCCGATCAGCGGCAGGCGCTGCGTGAGGCTCAGCCGCTTTATGGCAAGCGGGACGGCGATGTTCTGGCCAGCCGTCAGATGCGGGTAGAGCGCGTAGGACTGGAACACCATGGCGATGTTCCGGTTGGCCGCGGCAATGTTCGACATGTCCTTGCCACCGACCATTATCTCACCGGCATCGGCATGGTCGAGTCCCGCGAGAATACGCAGCAAGGTGCTTTTCCCGCACCCCGACGGGCCGACCAGGGCGATGAATTCGCCGGGTTCCGCATCGAGGCTGACGCCATTCAGTACGGCGTTGCCGGCAAAGGCCTTGCTCAGGCCACGCAGCGACAGCACGCCCATCACCCAGCCTTCCTGCGGACCTTGTGGGCCTCGTGCGGATAGACTTCCTCGACCACGTCATCGAGAACATGAAGGGTCATGCCGGGAACGGCGACGATCTCGCTCGCGACCGCGTCATCAAAATGATGCATGACGGCGCCGATCAGTTGTTCGCCCGGCATCTTGCGTTCCATGGTGTCGACGATGAAGGCGGCGGACGGCCCCCATACCAGGGAGGTGCCGGCGTATTTGCCCTTCCACGCCCAGTGCAGGTGGCCGCTCGCATGCAGGGCCACGTCGTGGGCGGCGATCAGATCGTAGAGACGCCTGCGCTGGGTCGGCCGGATACTCCAATAGCCGGTATCGCCTTCGTCCGGATCGTCGACAAAAAGCGGCTTGTGGGCAAACATCGCGACGCGGCGGCCGCCACGGCTTTCCAGCGTTTCCCGCAGCCATTCGAACTGGGCTTCCTCCGCGGCATCGTTGAAGCCCATCACCTGGCTGTTTAGCCCAATGAGCCGCCAGTTTCCCGCATCCTCGGACCAGTAGTCAGGACCGGCCAGGCGGCGCCAGCGCTCCAGCCGTGCCGCATCGACCGGCTGCAGCGAACCCGGCAGATGGCCGACGTCGTGGTTGCCGGGCACCAGCAGCACGGATCTCGATACCTCCCGCATCAGTCCCATGCAGAAGCTGATGTCGTCATCCTTGTCGGCTCCGTCGACGGTCAGATCGCCGGTGTGGATGACGAGATCGGCGCCGCTTTGCTCGATCCAGTCGGCCAGCGGCTCCCAATTGCCGCTGAAATGCGGCTTGGTCGGGCTGAAATGGGTATCGGTGATCTGAACGATTTTCATGACGGCTCCGCCGCGAAAGCCGTGCCGGAAACCAAGGGCGAACGACTGCGCGTGCGGCTTCCTTAGTGCCGTTACATGTCACTTCCTTAACAGCGCCGGGGCAAAGTTTGATTCAAGCACACAAGCCTGTGAAACGCGCGAACGGCCGCCGCCGGACGATATTTTTTTGCTGGCAGCGACACGGAAACGCCGTGACGCTCCCCCGACTCACTTCACCTCGAACTGCGGGTCGACTGGAATCTGCAGGGATGTCACCAGATGGTTCGTCTGGCCGGCCAGGCCGATGATCGACACAAGCTCGCCGTGCTGCGCGTCGGTCATGCCCTTGGCCCGCGCCGCGGCTGTGTGCGAGTGGACGCAATAGGAGCAGCCATTGGCGGTCGAGACCGCGATATAGATCATTTCCTTGGTCAGCGGATCGATGGCGCTGTCGGCGACCATCACCGCCTTGAGCTGCTCCCACACTCGCTTCAGCGCCGCCGGATCGTTGGCCAGCCCACGCCAGAAATTGTTGACGAAGTCGGATTTCCGCGTCGCGCGGATATCGTCGAACACGGCCTTCACCGCCGGGATTTTGTCGACCTCGGCATCACTGAGCAGCTTTGTAGTGGCCATGGTGTGGTCCTTTCGTTTGAATCGCCGTCGAGGTCGTTAAATCAAGGGTTGCGCATAGACGGCTAAGCAGTTTGTCCGGCTAGTTTTTAGCGCCGGAAAGCACGCGACTGCGGAGATTGGCCGAAGCACCTCAGCGTCGTCATTCTAGGGCGGAGCAAGGAGCGAAGCGACGCGCGCAGACCCTAGAATCCATGCCATGACCTCGCACGAAGGGTGCAGCGGAGCAGAGTTCTGGACCGTAGCGACGCCTAAAAGTCACGGAATGGATCCTCGGGTCTGCGCTGCGTCGCTTCGCTCCTTGCTCCGCCCGTGGATGACGAAATGACGGACGCCTCGGCTAATCTCCCGTGGGTGGCTCGATCTAACGATGCGATTATTCCTTGCCCTGACAATTAATGAACCGCCGCATACATGATCTTCTCCTCCGTCGCCTCCGCCGGCGAGAACTCCTCGACGATACGGCCCTGCCGGCAGACAAGGATGCGGTCGGAAAGGTTCATGATCTCCGGCAGGTAGGACGAGATGACGACGACGGCGAGCCCTTCGTCGGCCAGCCGGTTGATGATCTGGTGGATCTCGGCGATGGCGCCGACATCGACGCCACGGGTCGGCTCGTCGAAGATGACGATGCGCGGCTGCTGCACCAGTCCCTTGCCGATCACCACCTTCTGCTGGTTGCCGCCGGAGAGCTCGACGACGCGAGCATTGTCGTTGATCGCCTTGATGTTCAGCGTCTTGGTCCATTCGGCGGAAAGCTGCCGCATCTCCTGCTGGTTGATCACCCAGGCCTTTTCGCGGCCCGCTGCGAGCAGCCCGCCGAACAGGTTCTCGGCGATGCCCATCGTCTCGAAGATGCCTTCGCTCTTGCGGTCCTCGGTGACGTAGACGATGCCGTCGGCCACCGCCTCGCTCGGGACGAGGTAGCGCACCGGCTTGTCGTCGAGCTCGATCGCGCCACCGCGCCGAAAATCGCGCTTGTAAATGCCCGACACGATCTTGAAGGTCTCGGTGCGGCCGGAGCCGATCAGCCCGAACACGCCGGTGATCTGGCCCTCGAAGATCGAGAAGGAATTGTTGCGCACGATGTTGCTCATCGAGATGTCCTGCACGGACAGCACCTTCTTGCCTGCCTTGCGCAATTTCGTGTCGTCGCGCTGGCGGTAGATCTGCCCCGACAGCGAGCGCCCGACCATGGCGGCGACAATTCTGTCGCGGTCGAAGGCCGATGCCTCGTCGGTGATCACCAGTTCGCCGTCGCGCAGGATGGTGATGCGGTCGGCGATCATCAGCGCCTCTTCCAGCGCATGGCTGATGAAGACGATCGACACGCCGCGCGCCTTCAGCCGGCGGATCAGCGCGAAGAAATGGCGCTTCTCCTCAGGCGTCAGCGTCGCCGTCGGCTCGTCGAAGATGATGATCTCGGCATTGTGGTGGACGGCGCGCGCGATCTCGACCATCTGCCGCTTGGCCGCGCCAAGCGTCGCCACCATCGCGTTCGGATCGACCTGAAAATTCAGCGACTGCAGGAATTGCTGCGCCGAGATGTAGGTGCCGCGCAGCCGGTTGAGGAATTTCTCGGTGCCGAGATAAAGGTTCTGCGCCACCGTCATCGACGGCACCAGGCTGGTCTCCTGGAACACCATGGCAATGCCGGCTTCCAGCGCGGCATGCGGCGAGGCGTAAGCGATCTCTTGCCCCTTGTGGAACATCTTGCCCGAAGTGGCGTCGACGACGCCGGCGATGATTTTGGTCAGCGTCGACTTGCCGGCGCCGTTTTCGCCGAGCAGCGCGTGGATCTCGCCTTTCCTCAGATCGAAGCTGACATTCTTCACCGCTGGCACGCCGCGATAAGTCTTGGTGACGTTTTCGAGACGGACGATCGGTTCCATCAGAAGCCTCCCGAAGCGAGGTCGACGGCAAGCACGCAATCGCCGCCTTTCGAGGCGATGAACAGGCGGCCGCCCTGTTCCGCGACGCTGCAGATGCCGTGGCGCGTGCCGTCGGCGCGGCTGTGCAGGCTGAATTGCGGCTGCAGGGTCCGGTCGAGCCTGACTACGAGCCCATAGGAGCGGCTGGGCGACCACGGCTTGTGGATGCCCATGGTGCGGATGCCTCCGCATTGCAGCGGCTCGAGAAAACTGCGGTTGGAGGCCAGCGCCGGCGCGATCCAGTAGGCCGGCGGCACCTGGTCGATCATGTCCTGGCGATAATGCGTTTCCTGCAGCACGAATTCGATCAGCCGGTTGCGCGGCGCAAACAGCGTCAGCCAGGCGCCACCGTCGCCGGCCGGCGAGAGCCGCGCGGGATAGCCGGGCAGATGCGTCAGCACTGTCGACCGGCTCCCGCTCAAGCCGTCAAAGCGCACAAGCTGATGGCGCCAGCTTTCGCTCACCAGCACATCGCTGCCGAGTGGGTGAAGCCCATAAGGAAAGGCAATGCCGCCAGCGGTCTTCTGGAAACCGACATCCCCTGGCCCGCACCGCCACAGCGAGCCGGACGCGCCCTTCTTCATCAGGTCGGCCGCCCATTGCGACGGCAGATACTGTGCCGAACCATTGGCCAGCCAAAGCGTACCGTCATCGGCATAGGCAAGCGCGGTGATGCAACGGATTTCAGCCGGCAGCGAAACCTCCTTGCCGGCGATGAGCAGCTTGCCGCTCTCCAGCCCGACCGTCAGTTCGCCCGCTGGTGACAGCGCCAGCGCGGTGACGGGGGATTGAAAGGTCTCGACCACGACGGACTCAGAATCGGCCGCAACCGCCAGGACAGCGTTGCCGCTGGATGCGAGCAGCCGCTCGTCGGCGACCAGTAGGTTGTCCGGTTCGGTCAGCTCGGCGAAGGCCGGCGCGTCGTCCAGCCGCGTGTTCGGACGGAAGGCGCCGTCGAGCGGCGGTATGGTGACCGCCTTGCCGCGGAAGACATCCAGGATCGGATCGAGGATCATAGCTTGCCTCCCCAATAGGAAGCGGGGCTCGTCCAGTTCGGATCCGCGCCGGTGATCTTGTAGCGCCCGATGCGGTTGTTGAGGATGCCGCCAACGAACAAATAACCCTTGTGCTCGCGCATCGACGTCACCATCGGATGCGCGTTGCCGGAAAGATCGCCGAGCGTCTCGACGATGCCGCCCTTCTCGTTGAACTTCACCACCCCGCCGGTGTTGATGTTGGGGAACAGCCATTCGTCCTGCGGCAGGCGGCGCGTCATGCGCTTGCGCATGTCAGGGTGGCGCAGCGACAGGTCGAAGCTCGGTGTGCGCATGCCGAGCCAGGCCATCCAGTAATTGCCGTCGGAAGCCCGGTTGATGTTGTCGGGGTAGCCCGGCATGTCGCGGATGACGCATTCGGCGGTACCGGCCTTAGGCCCGTCCAGCCAGTAGCGGTGCACGCGGCAGGCCCAGCTTTCGGCGAAGAACAGCGACTTGCCGTCATGCGCCATGCAAACGCCGTTGGTGTAGCGATAGCCGTCGAGCAGCGTCTTGGTCGAACCGTCCTTCGGGTCGTAGACCAGAAGGCGGCCCGTGGCGCGGTTCTCGATCGAGTCCAAGGCCCAATCGTGGGCGTCATAGCGCTTGGTGGAATCGGTGAAATAGATACGGCCATCCGGCGCGATATCGCAATCGTTGGGATCGCGCAGCCGCGCATCGTCGACGATCGAGGTCCATGAGCGCGTCGTCTCGGCCGACAGGCGCTTCACGTCCCGCTCCGGCGAGACCGAATAGAGCCCCATGGCGCCGACACAGCTGATCAGATTGCCTTCCTTGTCGAAGGCCAGGCCCAGCGGAAAGCCGCCGATATGGGCAAACACTTCCGACTTCACATAGTCAGGCGCGAAGAAGCGGACGATCTCGCCATGGCGCGTGCCGCAATAGAGATGGTCGTCGCGGTCGACGATGACGTCTTCGGGTCCTTCGAGTTCGCCAAGCCCGATATGGTCGGCCGCCGACAGCCGATTGTCGAGCTGGTAAGGCGTGCCCGAGCCGGGCGACGCGGACTGCGTCTCACCCATCTTGAGGTAGACCGGCGCGACATAGACCTCGTTCAGCACCTTGTGGCGGTTCTTCAGCCAGCGGATGTCGATGGTGACGGCGACCGCGAGCAGGATGCCGAGCACCATCTGGTTGGTGCCGGTGCCGTAACCCAGCCGGATCAGGCCGTTGGTCATGGTGAGCACGATGATGGCGCCCATCAGGCCCTTGATCACAGAGCCGCGTCCGCCGCCGAGGCTGACGCCGCCGACCACCGCTGCCGTCAGCGCCATGATCTCGAGATTGAGGCCGGTGCCCGGCCCCGCCCCACTCAACCGGCAGGCGATCAGGAAGCCGCCGATCGAGGCGCAGAACCCCGAGAAGACATAGGTCATGAACACGGTGCGCCGCACGCGGATGCCGGCATTATGCGCCGAGCGCCGGGAGCCGCCCACCGCCAGCACATGCCAGCCGGGGCGCGATCGCGTCAGCGCGATATGCGTGACGATGGCGAGGATGATTGCCAGCCAGACCGAGACCGACAGACCCCAGAACGTGCCGTCGCCGATGAAGTCGAGCACATCGGAGCTCGCCTGGGAAAGCTGCACGTCGGCGGCATAGGTGGTGACGAGGATGTCGAACAGCGCCCGCCCGAAAATGAAGGTGACCAGCGTGGTGAGGAAGGCGCGCAGCCTGAGATAGCCGACCAGGTAGCCATTGATGGCGCCGAAGACGAGCCCCGTGCAGAGTGCCGCCGCCAGGGCCAGCCAGATCGACTGTTCGAGGATGAAGAAGACGTAGACGGCGGAGAAACAGGACAGCGCGAAGATCGAGCCGACCGCAAGATCGATGCCGCCGCCCAGCATCACCACGGTCATGCCGATGACCACCAGCGAGAACTCGCCCAGCTGGCGGGTCGATTCCTGCAGCGAGGTGAGCTTGAAGAAGCCCGGAATGATCGAGCCGAACACGCCGAGCGTCGCCACCAGCGCCAGGAAAGGTATGGCGTTGTCGGTCCAGCGTTTGGTCAGGATCTCGCCGACCAGATGGTCGGGCACGAGATTGTAGCGCCAGGCCTGGACGCGTTCACGAAAATTCATCGGCTGCTGCTGTCATCAGTGGGAAAGAGGTGGCCGGAATGATCCGGCCACCTCGCGGATGCTGTCTGGCTGCGCTGCTTATTTCGCCGCCGCTTCGGCCTGCAGCGCCTTCAGGTCCCAGCAGCTGTCGGGCTTGAGGTCGGCCTTGGTCGTCGCTTTCTCCAGCGTGTAGATATAGGTGTGCGAGGTGCCCGCCGGCTGCCCGCTCTGCAGCAGGAACTTGATGACGGCGTTCATGTCGCCCGACTGGCGGGCAAGATCGGTCATCACCACGGCCCCATAGGTGCCGTCCACGAGCTTGTCGCAATCGGCCGCCTTCTCGCCGCCGCCGGTGGTGACCAGGAACACCTTGCCGTCGAGCTTGGCGTCGCGGATCGCGGCCGAGGCGCCGGTGGCGTCGCCATCCCAGAAGTCGATGATCGAGCAGATGTCCGGGTGCTGCTGCAGCATCGTCGTCGTCACGTTGCGCGAGGTGGTCGCGTCCCAGTTCGAGTCGGGCTTTGCCACCACCTGGAAGTCGGGATGCTTCTCCAGCACCTTCATGATGCCGGCATACTGGTAGAGGCTGGAGGAGTTCGCCTGGTCGCCCTGCACCAGCCCGATCTTCTTGGAGGAATTCTCGCCGCAGCCCTTGATCGCCGCTTCAGCTTCGAGCTGGCCGAGCTTGTCCCAGTCGCTGCCGACGAAGGCGTCGGCCGGGAAGTTGGCCGGATTGTCGACCAGCAGCACATAGGTGCCGGCGGCCTGCGCCTTCTTCATCAGCTTCGAATAGGAGTTGAGGTCGGGCGCATGGATGATGAGCACGTCAGGCCGCGTGTCCGAAGCGATGGCGTCGGTGATCGCCTGCGCGCCGGCATCCACGACCCAGTTCGGGTCACGGGTCTCGAAGGTGCCGCCCCAGGCCTCGACTTCCTTCTTCAGATAGTGCGCCCAGCCCTGCGCCAGGTCGAAGCCCATCGCCAGCGGCACCAGCATGACACGTTTGCCGTTGAGCGACTTGGCATAGGCGGCCGGACCCGGATCGTCGGCGGCGAAGCTCGGCGCCACGAAGGCGGTAACGGCGAGCGCCGTGGCGGCGGCCATCAATGTTCTGAGTAGTTTCATGTCACATCCTCTGGTTCGGTTTTCATTGCCGGCCGATCATCGCGATCGCTCCGGGTACCCCGAGAGCAAGATGGGCTAGCCCATCTGCTCTAAATGTCGCCTTGTTGCGCCGTCTGTTCGTCGCGCGGATTGATGATGCCGTCGACGATGATGGCCCCTAACAGGATCGCCGCCTTGATCAGGTTCTGGTAGAGCAGCGGAATGTCGATGATGGTCATGGCGTTGAGCAGGATGCCGATCAGCGCCGCTCCCACCAGCACGTTGCGCACCCCGCCCCTGCCGCCCGAAAGGCCGATGCCGCCGATCACCGCAACCAGCACGATGTCGTAGAGCAGCGTCGAATTGACGATGCGGGTGTTGATCGAATGCAGGCTGGCCGCCGTCAGCAGGCCGGCGATCAGGGCCACGAAAGCCGACAGCACATAGCGCAGCACAAGCATGGGCCGCACCGGGACGCCGATGTTGCGGGCGGCGACCGGATTGTCGCCGGCGAAATAGATGAAGCGGCCCCATTTGGTGTAGCGCAGGAACAGGAAGACCAGGAAGGCCAGCCCGGCGAAGACGAACACCTCGACCGGAATATCGAGGAAGCGGACGCCGCCGAGCAGCTCGACCCAGTGCCCCCCGGGCACCGGCACGGCATCCTGGGTGATCAGTTGCGAGCGCACATAGCCGAACACGAAGGAGCCGGTGGCCAAAGTGACGAATATAGCCGGGACGTCGGCATAGGCAACGAGAAAGCCGTTGAGCAGGCCGATGGCGAGCACGCCCGCCAGCACATAGACGAAGGCGAGCCCGTCCGAGGTGCCGGTGTTGAGCAATTGCAGGTACCAGGCGACCGACATCGCCATGATCGCCACCGCCGACAGGTCGATGCCGCGGCCGATGATGACGACCGCCATGCCGAGTGCCAGAATGCCAAGCACCGAGACCGAGCGGACGATGGCCACCAGATTGTCGGCTGTCAGGAATCCGGGCAGGCCCAGCGCAGCGGCGGCGAACAGCAGGATGGCGATGGCAAAGACGATGCCTTCCTGATTAAGGCGCCTCCAGTCCGGCCAGCCGATCGCATTCATCGCTTATGTCTTTCGCCCCGATGGCAAGGCCGTGTCGGCTCCCATCCCGCCCGAAAGCTAATCGGCTCAACAGTGGCTCGTCAAATGAATCCGCGTTCAAGAACCGCGCCTCTCCAACTATTTTCCAAATGGACGCATCGATTGCCGAAACTGGCGCAATAGCCGGAAACTCTTGGGCTTTTGGCTATCCGTTGCGCCGATAGCCCGGTCGGCGGAAGAGCCCGTTCGACGGCAGCGGAGCCGGCGCAATTTAAGTCCGCGAAATGCGACCGGCGCGACCTCAATTGTTCGTCGAATGGCCAGAAACCTCAGCCCCGGCATTGGCCGGCAGGACCAGGAAGCGCATCGCCGCGGCGAGACCGAGCAGGCCGATCGAGACAAAGGTGATTCTGAAGTCGGCAAGGTCGGGCACGGCTTCGCCCCTGACGATCTGCGACAAATTGAGGATCGCCGCCGCGATCGCCACGCCGAACAGCATCGCTATCTGCTGCAGCATGCTGGAGAGCGTCGCGGCCGAGCTTCGCTGCGGCGCGCCGATATCGGCGAAGGCAAGCGTGTTCAGGGCGGTGAATTGCATCGAGCGCGTGAGGCCAGCAACCAGCATCAGCGCGACGGTCAGCGCCAGCGGCGTCTGCGGCGAGATCGCGCCGCAAGCCATGATCGCCAGCGATGCGATCGCTCCGTTCACCACCATCACGGTGCGAAAGCCGAAGCGCCTCAGCGTCGGTGTGGTCACGGTCTTCATGCCGAGATTGCCGAGGAAATAGGCCAGCACCAACAGACCGGCATCGACTGGACGCAGCCCGAAGCCGACCTGGAACAGCAGCGGCAGCAGGAAGGGCGTGGCGTTGATCGCGACACGGAAGACCGTGCCCGCGGCAAGCGTCGAGATCGCGAAGGTCAGTATCTTGAAGGCCGAAAGGTCGAGCAGCGGATGCCGGGCCTGCAAGAGGTGGCGAACGGCGAACCAGCCGATCACTATGCCAATGCCGATGGAGCCTATCGTCGGCAGCAAGCCGTCCTCGGGATGCGCCAGGCGTTCAAGCCCGTAAAGCATCACCGCAAGGCCGAGCGAGGTGAGGAAAAAGCCCGGCCAATCGAATGGCTTCGCCTCGGATACGCGATCGCCCGGCACGAACCGGGCGACCAGCGCAAGTCCGGCCAGCCCCAGCGGAGCGTTGATGAAGAAGTTCCAATGCCAGGAGAGATAGGTGGTGATGAAGCCGCCGAGCACCGGACCGACCACCGGCGCGAACAGGGCGGGCCAGGTGATCAGCGCCGTGGCGTTGAGCAATTCCGACTTTTCGGCGTTGCGCAGCACCAGGATACGACCCACCGGCGTCATCAGCGCGCTGCCAAGGCCCTGCACGATGCGGGCCGCGACGAACTCCGTCAGGCTTCGCGAAAAGCCACAGGCGATCGAGGCCAGCGTGAACAGCGCGATCGCCACGAGGAAGATGTTGCGCGCGCCGAACCGGTCGGCAAGCCACGCCGACAGCGGCACGAACACCGCCATGGTCAGCATATAGGCAGTGATGCCGATGCTCATCGCCACCGCCGGCACGCCGAAGGACTGCCCCATCTGCGGCAGCGAGGTCGAGATAATCGTCGAATCCAGCAGTTGCATGAAGAAGGCGACCGCCACGATCAGCGCGACGCGCCGCGACTGCCTTGCGGAATCCATCGGCCGGGACACGTCTTCGTTGTCGGGGATGCTGGTCATGACGCGCTGGTTGAACAGCATAAGCGTGGTCCAGTCCAGAGCTTATCCAACAAACTTCCGTGTCGCCGTTTCGCCTGTTATGGATGAGCCCGGGGTGGCCGAGGAAAACGCATGAAGCCCATCTATATCGACTACCTCAATGCTCTCGACATCGAAGCGCTTGCCATGACCGACGCCGAGATCATCGGCGCCGTGGAAGCCGGGCTCGTCGCGCAGGGCAACGGCCGGACTGTGATCGAGCCGCGCGTCCATCTCGAGCCCGACCCGTCCTTCCACGGCCACTTCAACGTGCTGCGCGGCTATGTGGCGCCGCTCGACGCCGCCGGCGTGAAGATCGTCGGCGACTATGTCGACAACTACAAGCACGGCCTGCCGTCGGAATTCGGCATCCTCAACCTTTTCGATCCGCGCACCGGCGCGCCACGCGCCATCCTCGACGCCACCGTCATCACCGACATGCGCACCGGCGCCGTCACCGCCATCGGCGCCAGGCACCTGGCGAAGAAGTCGTCCAAGGTGCTCGGCCATATCGGCGCGCGCGGCACCGCCTATTGGAATGTGCGCCTGCTCGACCATCTCTTCGACTTCGACGAGATCCGCGTCCATTCGCGCCGGCCGGAAAGCCGCGACGCCTTCGCCGCGAAGCTGGCCGCCGACCTCGGCAAGCCGGTCCTGGCCGTGGCAGACTGGAAAAGCTGCGTCGAAGGCGCGGATATCGTGGTCGAGGCCTCGCGGCTGCCGGAGCCGCAGCCGCTGCTCAAGACCGAATGGATCAAGCGGAGCGCGCTGGTCGTGCCCTACGGCACGATGAGCGCCGTCGAACTGTCGCTCACCGACATCATGCAAAAGATCGTCGTCGATGACTGGGGGCAGTGCAAGGGCGGCAAGTTCGGCTCGCTGCGCGCCCATGTCGAGACGGGACGGCTGAGCGAGGCGACGCTCCACGCCGAACTGGGCCAGATCGCGGCCGGCCTGAAGCCGGGCCGGCAAAGCGATGGCGAGACGATCCTGTTCTGGCATCGCGGCCTCTCGCTCTCCGACATTGCGCTCGGCAAGGCCATGCTCGCCAAGGCCGGCGAAAACGGCATCGGCCAGCGGCTGCGCTTCGCATGAGCCCGCTCGTTCTCACCGGCGCCGGCGTCAGCATCGAGGATGTGGTTGCCGCCGCGCGCAATGCCTGCAAGGTCGAGGTCACGCCTGCCGTCCTCGAAAAGCTCGCCAAGGCACGCCAGGTCCTCGATGCCGCCGCGGCCGGCGGCCAGCAGATCTACGGGTTGAACAGAGGCCTCGGCGCCAATCTCGTCACCGCGGTCGAAGGCGACGCGAGCGCCTTCCAGCGCCAGTTGATCGAAGGCCGCAGCGCCGCCGTCGGCGAGGCCCTGCCCGTGCCGGCGGTGCGGGCGGCGATGTTCGCCCGCCTTGCGATGCTCGCTTCCGGCGGCTCTGGCCTGTCGCCGCGCGTGTTCACGGCGCTGGTCGAGGCGCTCAATGCCGGCGTGCATCCGGTGATGCCATCGCTTGGCTCGATCGGCGCCGGCGACCTCCTGCTGATGACGGCGATCGCCAGGGTACTGATCGGCGAAGGCGAAGCGGAATACCAGGGCCGCCGCATGCCTGCCGCCAAGGCGCTGATGATGGCCCGGCTTGCGCCCGTCACGCTCTCGCCGAAGGACGGCCTCTCCCTGATCAACGCCTCGGCGGTTTCGGCCGGCACCGGGGCGCTGGCGCTAACCGATGCGCTGTCGGCGCTCGAACAGCAACAGCAGGCCGGCGCGCTGACGATGGAAGGTATTGGCGCCAACCGCACCATCCTCGATCTGCGCCAGCACCAGGCACGCCCTGGCGCCTGCCAGCAGCTTGCGGCAAAGGCGCTGCGCGACCTGCTGGCGCGCGATGAAGCGCCGGCACCGACCACGATCCAGGATCCGCTGTCGATCCGCTGCATGCCCTCGATCCATGGCGCGCTGATCCAGGCGATCGACCATGCGCGGCTGGCGGTCGAGATCGAGCTCAACGCCGCCGCCGACAATCCGCTGGTGCTTGCCGAGGATGAGCTGGTCATGTCGACCGGCAACTTCCACACCGCGTCGCTGGCGCTCGCCTTCGAGACGCTTGGCCTGGCGATCGCGCAATGCGCGGCGGCGTCAGCCGCGCGCTTCATCCAGCTCACCGGCTCAACCCGCCACGGCCTGCCGAAATATCTTTCGCCGATCGGCGGCGCCTCGGCGGGCTTCGTCCCGCTGCAGAAAACGGTGACGGCTATCCTGGCCGCGATCCGTCATAAGGCCAATCCGGTGATGCTCGATTTCCTGCCGGTGTCCGAAGGCGTCGAGGATCACGCGACGCAGACGCCGCTCGCTGTCGCCAAATGCGCCGAGATGACCGTGCTGTGGCGGCGGCTGATTGCCTTCGAACTGATGGCGGCGGCGCAGGCCGTCGATTTGCGCGAAGGTCTGGTGCTGGCGCCGGCCACCGCCGCCATCCACGCGGCCGTGCGCTCGCATGTGGCAACACTCAAGGAAGACAGACCGCTCGGCATTGATTCCGAGGCGCTCTATGCCGTCCTCGCCAGCGGAATCTGGCGAGGTTTACCAGCTGCAGGCTGAAGCTCGCGGCGGATCAGGACTTTGCGTCCACCTTCTTCATGAAGAGGGTGAGCTCGTCCGGGTCCATGTGCACGATATGCCTGTCTTCCGGATAGGCGCCGCTGTCGACGTCGGCAATATATTCCGAAAACGCCGCGATACGTTCCGCCTGCAGCCGGTCGTATTCGGCGGCGAAGTTGCGGTAGACTTTCGAATGGCGCGGCATGTGACCGCGATTGGTGCCGAGAATATCCTCGGCGAACAGATATTGCGCATCGCAGCCCGTACCCGCGCCCATCGACAGCATGATCAGCGAAGTGCGCTCGGAGATCGCTTTCGCCACCTCCACCGGCACCACTTCGATCTCGGCGCCGATGGCGCCGGCGGCCTCCAGTTGCTTCACCGCCTCGAACACCTGCATGGCCGTATCGGCAGTCTTGCCGACCGCCTTGAAGCCGCCGGTCCAGGTGGCGCGCGACGGGATCAGCCCGACATGGCCGATGACGGGGATGGCATCGTCGGCCATCCGCTTGATCGTGGCGTAGCCGGCGCTGCAATAGACCGCGTCGGCGCCGGCCTTGTAGAGCCGGAACGACCAGCGCACGAAATCGTCGGTGGTGCCGATCTCGAAAAAATTGTCGCCCGGCATGGTGAAGAGGCTGGGCGCGGCATCGCGATATTGCGGATTGAGCACCAGTTCCGGCGGCACCGAGACGATGTCTACCCCTGCCCGTTCGGCGGCCTCGGCTTCCTCCAGCGTCAGCACGCGTAGCATGGTAAGCTGCCGCTTGCCCTTCATGGCGCGCAGATCGGCAACGGTCGGTCTCTTTCGGCTCATCGGTACATCCCGTTTTTGTCTGACGGCTTTCAGCCGATATCGATCATCACCTTACCGGCCTCGACCTTGACCCGATAGGTCTTGAGGTCGACGCAGACCGGCGCGCCCTTGGCCTGGCCGGTCTTGTAGTTGAAGCGGCCATTGTGCTTGGGGCATTCGATGATGTCGTCCATCACCAGCCCGTCTGCCAGATGGGCCTTTTCATGGGTGCAGAACCCATCGGTCGCGAAGAAATCATTATCCGGCGAGCGGTAGATCGCGAAGGTACGGCCGCCATGGTCGAAGCGGATCACATCCTCCTCGTCCACATCGCCGATCGCGCATGCTTCGACCCACTCCGCCATCGTCCCTCTCCGGCCATCGTCTTTCTCTGGATTGCTGCGCCACGCCTATTCGGCGGCCGCGGCCGTTATGTCGAGATCATGAAATTCGCCGCGATAGGGCTTTGCCGTCGGCGGCAATTCGCGCTTGAGATAATAGTCCTCATATTTCAGCTGCCTGAGCAGCACCGGCCAGACCTCGCGATAGGCGTGCCACATCGACGGGTTCGGCACCGGCAGATCGTGCTTGATCAGTTCATGCAGTTTCGGCAGCGCGTGGTAGGGCACCATCGGAAACATGTGGTGCTCCACATGGTAGTTCATGTTCCAGTAGATGAACCGGCTGATGGGGTTCATATAGACGGTGCGGGTGTTGAGCCGATGGTCGGTGACGTTGTCGGCCAACCCGATATGCTGCAATAGACCGGTCGTCACCATGTGCCAGGTGCCGTAGAGGCGCGGCAGGCCAATCAATACGAGCGGTATCCATGATTTAAGCACGATCGCGACAGCGATCGTCGCAACATAGACCGCGATATGCCAGCGCGCCGCGGTCACCGCCTTGTGCTGCTCCATCTCCGGGATGTAGCTCTTCTCGTCGTCCGACAATGTGCCGAAGGCCTGGCGCACCAGCGTCGGCAACGAATAGCGGAAATCGAGGATTCCGGTGAAGGCCAAAGCCGCCTTGATGAGATCCGGCGGCCGCATCACCGCGATCTCGGCGTCGCGGCCGACGATGATGGTGTCGGTGTGATGGCGTGCGTGGCTCCAGCGCCACTGCACCGGATTGCGCATCAGCATGAACGAAGCGATGTGATAGACGACGTCGTTCATCCAGCGCGTGCGGAAGGCAGTGCCATGGCCGCATTCGTGCCAGCGCGAGTCGCTCGAAGAGCCATAGAGCACGCCATAGACGAACAGGAACGGCACGACCCACCAGGTGCCCCAGAACCAGACAATGCCGGCGGCCGAGCCCAGGATCGCGGCGATCCAGATGATGGTGTCGCGGATCGCCGGCCCGTCCGAGCGCTGCATCAATTCCTTCATGGTCTTGCGCGCCACGTCGGTGTGATACCACTCGGCCGAGGCAAGTCCGGTCTCGATCGCCCGGCGGGTGCTGTCGCCGACAAGGCTGTAGTCGCGCTTGTTTGCCATCGTCACATCGGTCTCCAATCAAATCCGGTCCGCCGGCCGGAGGGCTTGCTATGGATAATTGTCGCGCTCATGCCCTGCCCGCCAGTCTTGGGAAATTGCCGGACGGCTGAGGATAATCCTGCTCGGGCTGGCGGGCGATGGCCGCGATCCTGCGTTCAGCGCCAGCAATCGCCTCCTTGCCGTCGAGAACGCGGAACACCGCGTCATAGGCACGGGTTTCGTCATGCTCCAGCCAGATCATCTCGCCACGCTCGCGCGCGGCGAGATTGCCGAGCACATGGTGCGTCGACGGCTCGATGCCAAGCGCATACTGCCCAGCCTGAAAATTCTGCCACTCGTAACAGCAAGGCAACTGGTCCTTGCGGGTGACGACCTCGAAGCCGAGGCCGAGCCGGTCGTTGACGACAGCCACCGGCACCTCGCCCGTGGCGTCGGCGCCCAGCTCATGCTGCCAGACCTGCTCGCTGAAGCCGAATTGTGGCTCAGGCATGGTGCGGTAGCCGATCTTCTGCGCCTCGTAACGCTCGCCGGCATGCGCGGCCCAGACGACGTCGCGGATCGGCGCCAAATAGCGCGAGCCTTTGTCGAGCAACGGATGCCCGACATTGACATGGTAGAAATACATATGCGGCGTGCGGTGGAAGCCGTGATTGACGACACGGTCCGAGAGCCGGATCTCGCTGCCGCCGACATCGGCCTCGATGCGGCGGATGAGGTGCAGATCCTCGCCGAACACGCTCGCCTGCTGGACGATGCCTTCCGCCCACAGCACGCAGCGGTCGCCGTTCCAGGCCTCGCCATAGCCGGTGAGCCGCGCCGGAATGGTGCCGATGCGCCCATGCAGCGAATGCGTCACGGTCTTGCGTCCGGGATAATTGTAGTTTTCGGCCGGCACCTCGTTGCGGCCGAGAATGTGGTCGAGGCCGCAGGTGACCAGCAGGCCGGAGAAGGACCGTCCCCAGGCAAAGCCGTCCTCGCCTTCATAATCGTGCAGGCCTGGGTTGCGAAACCCGCTCGGCGAATGCCAGCCGATCGCTTGGCCCTTGTACTCGCAATCGGCGATGTCGAGCGCGCGGTCGACCAACGCGGTGAAGCGCAGGCCCGAGCCGGTGCGGAACTCGAGCATGCGGATGCCACGCTCGACGCCGTCGCCAAGCGTCATCAGCCGCACCCCGGCGAATTGCGACAGCATGCCGGAGCGTTCGGCGACCTGCCGGCGCGAAAGCGTTTGTTCGTAGAGCTTCACCATGCCGTCACTGCGCCCTTTTCATCAGGGCCGACAGGTCGGCGCCGGTTATCAGGCTTTCCACCGTCAAGAGATCGGTGTCGGCGACCGTCTGCTCTGCGACGATCTCGCCGCGGCGCATGACGATGATGCGGTCGGCGACCTCGAACACATGGTGGATGTTGTGGGTGATCAACAGCACCGAATGCCCGGCCTCGCGCATCTCTTTGACGAAGCGCAGCACGCCATGCGTTTCCTCGACGCCGAGATTGTTGGTCGGCTCGTCGAGGATGATCACCTTGGCGGCGAACTGCATGGCGCGCGAGATCGCGATCGACTGCCGCTCGCCGCCGGAAAGCGTCGAGACCAACGCGTCGGCGTCGAGCTTCTTCGAGATGCCGACGCGCTTCAGCAGCGCTGAGGCAGCATTGCGCAGCTTGGCGAGGTCGAGCGGCGCGAAGACGCCCAGCCATTTGAGATTGACCGGCTCGCGGCCAAGGAACAGGTTGCGCGCGATGCTGAGGTCCGGCGCAAGCGATGTGTCCTGGTGGATGGTCTCGATGCCGAGGTCCATCGCCTCGCGCGTCGAGCGGATCGAGACCTTTTCGCCGCGCACATAGATGTCGCCGCGATCGATCGGGAAAACGCCCGAGATCGCCTTGATCAGCGTCGATTTGCCGGCGCCGTTGTCGCCAAGCAGCGCCACCACTTCGCCTTCCTTGAGCGTCAGCGAGGCATTCTTCAGCGCGCGCACGCTGCCGAAGGATTTTTGCAGATTCTGCAGCCGGAGCACTTCCTGCATCATCATCAGCTCCTTGCGGCGTTTTTCTGCAGCAGTGCGTGCAGGATGAGCATGGCGAGGATGATGACGCCGACGAAGATGTTGTAGGCGAGCCCGGGCACGCCGACGAGCACGATGCCGTTGCGGATCGCGCGCAGCATCAGCGCGCCGACGATGGTGCCGAGGATGGTGCCGCGACCGCCGGTCAGCGCCGTGCCGCCGACCACGACCATGGCGATCACTTCGAGCTCATAGCCGGTTCCTGCCACCGGCGAAGCCGCCGAAATGCGGAAGGCGCTGATCATGCCGGCGAGCCCGGCGAGCACCGAGGTCAGGACGAACAGCCAGATCTTGACCGCGTCGGCCGGCACGCCGCGCGCCACCGCCGCGTTGCGGTTGGAGCCGATGGCGCTGATCCAGTTGCCGAGCTTGGCGTAGCGCAGGATGTAGATCGCAAGCAGCGACAGGCCGATGAACCACCACAGCGAGGTGTAGAAGCGGAACGAACCGACATTGAAGCTGCCGGCGAGCAGCGTGACGAAAAACCCGGGCTGGTCCCATGACTTCAGCGGAAAGCCCTGCGTGATGTAGAGCGCCGCACCCCGCACGATCAAAAGCATCGACAGCGTCACCAGGAAGGACGAGATGCCGATCTTGGTGACGATCACGCCGTTGATCGCGCCGATGACGATGCACAGCAAAAGTCCGGCCAGCAGCGCCACGCCGATATCGACGCCGGCGTTCTGCACCAGCAGCATCACCACCACCGGCGCCAGGCCGAACACCGCGCCGACCGACAGGTCGAATTCGCCGGCAGTCAGAAGCAGCGTCATGCCGAGCGCGATGATGCCGAGCTCCGGCAGGAACGCCATCATGTTGGAGATGTTGAGCGGCGACAGGAAATTGCTGTCGGCGACGCCGAACACCACGAGAAGCATGATGAGAATGACGAAAGACGAGAATTGCGGCGAGCGCATCAGCCTCGACCTGCTCCTTGCCCCTCGTGCGCCGTCTTCCGCGGTGACTGCCATGACCTGTTGAACCATGCTTGCTGCGTGGCGCCCGCCGTTCACGCGGCGGGCGCCAGTTCCTCACTTCTTGTCGTAGAGCTTCAGGATCGGCTCGACGCTGGAGGCGTCGTAGAGGCCGAAGGTGTGGATGTCGTAGCCGATCGGCTCGCCCGAAGCAGCAAGCCCGAGCAGCGCGACAGGCATGAAGCCTTGCGCCGAGGGATACTGCCAGGCGGCGGCGTTGACGAAGCCGTCCTTCACCGCCTGCGCCGTCTCCTTGGAATTGCCCCAGCCGACCACCGGGATCTTGCCGGCCGGAATGCCGGCGCCGTCGAACACCCGCTTGACGCTGGCCGCCACGGAGTCGCCCAGCGCGATGATCGCCGGCGGATTGTTGGCGACCATGTAGTCGGTCATCTTGGCGATGATGCCGGCCGGATCGGTGCCGCAGTCGACCACGTCATACTTGATGCCAAGCGGATCGAAGACGCCGGCGATGCCTTCCGTCTCGAGCTGCTGGTAGCTGGCGCCCGGAACCTCGACCGGCAGGAACACCTTGTCGCCCTGCTTCACCATCTTGCGGTCGACGAGATATTTCGCCCAGATGGCGCCGGCTTCCTTGAGGTCGGCGCCGACATAGGCCTGGCGGCCGGTCGCCGGGTCGTCCGTGTTGAAGAACACGATCGGTATGCCGGCAGCCTTGGCGGCCTTCACTTCCTCGGTCCACAGCCCGGGCTGCGCTGACGTCGTGGCGATGCCGTCCGGTTTGGCGGCCAGCGCCGAGTTGAAAGCCTCTTTCTGGGCCGCCATGTCGCCGCCGCTGAAAGAGATCTTGCAGGTCACCTTGAGCTGGTCGCAGGCCTTGGTCGCGCCGGCGTTCCAGTCGATCCAGAACGCGTCGGACGGGCCGCCATGTGACAAAAGATAGAACGTCTTCTGGCCGTCAGCGGCCTGCGCCGCCGAGCCGAACGCGACGCTGGCGAACACGGCGGCCGCGGCCGCCAGCTTCAATCCAAACTTCAACATCTCGTTTCCTCCTATCTTGCAAATGCGGGCGCCGCTCCGGAACGGGCGGCGCCCTGCGATCTCACAGACCGCTGGCGCGCAGCTTCCCGTCGAGGAACTTCTTGGCGCGCGGCACGTCGTCTTCCGACAGATGCTCGATGATCATCGGGATGTTCGGATGCTTTTCGGCGAGCCGCTGAAGATAGAGGTCGTAGTTCAGCGAGCCGAGGCCCGGCGCCGGCAGTTCGATTTCGCCGACACCGCGGAAGGTGTGGCTTTCCATCGCGTCGGCGTCGCCGATATCGGCATGCTTCTCGGACTTGTCGTCGCCCGAGCGCTTCACGTCCTTGGCGTGGGCTATTCTGATCTTGTCGGTCAGCGTGTCGAAGACCTGGTTGAGGATCTGGTCCATCCGGTCGATGTTGTGGGTCTCGAAATAGTTGGTCGGATCCATCAGCAGGCCAAGGCCGGCATGGTCGACCTGCGCGAACATCTTCACCGTTTCCTCGACCGAGCCGACGACATTGTTGACATAGGTTTCGAGCAGGAACACCGCGCCGTGGTCGTAAGCCGTCTGTGCAAGGTCGGCGATCACCTTGCGGCATTCCTCGAAACCTTCCTCGGTCTTGTTCTTCGGGTGATGCACCCAGTCGGACTCGGTGTTGTAGGTGCCGGTCTCCGAGATCACGTAAGGCGAGCCGAAATGCCGGGCGTTGCGGATGATCTCCTTGAGATAGCCGACACGCTTCTCGCGCTCCGCCTTGTCCGGGTGGATGATGTTCGTATAGCCCGACACGCAGCAGACCGGCAGGTTATGGTCGCGGAAGGTGTCGCGCACCTTCTTCGCCTTGTCCTTGGTGATCTGGCCGGCCGACAGGTCGACATCCTTGAAATGCAGATCGAGCTGCACCGTGTTGAAACCGAGGCCGCGGATCTTTTGCGCCGTCTCTTCGAGGCCGTACGGGAAATAGCCCGTGAAAATACCTGCCTGCATCATGATGTGAATTCCTCCCTGTAAGCGATTCAGTTGCCAGTAATTTCAGTTGATTGGGTTGATTCAGTTTGTCGGGATTTCGGAGAGCTTGACCGTGCGGCCCGAGGCCATCGAGCGGTAGCCTGCCTCGACCAGCGCCATGGTCTTGACGTTGTCGGCGACGGAGAGCGCCGGCGGCGTGCTGGTCTTCACCGCGTGCTGCAACTGCTCCATGACGCCGATGAAGGCGTGCGGGAACCACATCGTTTCCCAGCTCGGGCTCACCCATTCGCCGCCGGTCGTCTCGGCCGAAGCGTAGGTCAGCGTCGAGGCGGCACCGGTCGGCCAGCCGATCGTGCCCTTGGCGACGCCCTTCGTGCCGTCGACGCGCCAGTTGATGTGCTGGTCGTCCTTGTAGCCGTCCTGACGCGGGCCGGACCACACGTCCTCGAGCGACACGGCAAGCACACCCGACGGGAAGCGCAGCGTCGACACGGTGATGCCGTCGGAATGGTCGAACTGAGTACGCGGGTCCTTGCGCGTAAGCGTCGTGATCTCGTCCGGATCGCCGAACAGGAAGCGCAGCACGTCGAGATGGTGCACGCTCATATTGGCGAGCGTCAGCCGGTCGTAGCCCTGAAGGAAGGTCTGCCAATGCGGGATCGCGTGCATGTCGATCTGCGCGAAGACGATGTCGCCGAGCGCGCCGCTGTCGATGATCTGCTTCAACACGCGCATCGACTGGTCGTAGCGCATGTTCTGGTTGACCGAGAGGATCTTGCCGGCCTTCGCCGCCTCGTCGCGTAGTTTGACGGCTTCCTCGACCGACAGCGCCAGGGGCTTCTGCGCCAGGATCGCCTTGATATGCTTCTGCTTCAGCGCGTGGCGGATCAGCGCCGGCTGCTGGTCCGGCGGAAATGCCAGGTCGATGATGTCGACGTTGGTATCCTCGATCAGCTTTTCGGGCGTGTCGTGAACGGTCGGAATGTCCCAGCGGGTGGCGACCTTCTCAGCATTCGCCTTTGTGCGCGAGGCGATCGCCACCACCGGAAAGCCGGCTTCCTTGTAAGCCGCCAGATGGCACTCGGCCATGATCATGCCGGCGCCGACGCAGCCGATTTTGTAATCCCTGGTGCGAACCTTGACGTCCGGCTCGAAGCCTTTGCCTGCCATCTCTTCCTCCCAAAATTCTTTCCTCGCGGCCGCCGTCACAGCGCGCCTCCATCCTGGCCGAAATAATGCACGCGACCCGGCTCGCAGGATATCGTCACCATCGCATCCGGCCTGATATCGGGCTGGCCGCGCAGCAGTGCCCTAAGCCGCGCTTGCCCTGCCGCGAGCGTCACCACGGTGTAGCCGCCGAGCGGCTCGACCTCGAACACCCGCGCCGGGCGGCCTTCCACCGTCCCGTTGTCCGTCCAGGGCCGGACCTTGAGGTCTTCCGGCCTGAGTCCGATCTCGATCGCCTCGGCCGGCGCCTTGGCACCGGTGATGCGTATTGTCCCTTCAGCAGCCTCGATCCCACCCACGCCGCGCACCGACGGCAGGATGTTCATCATCGGCGAGCCGAGCATGCGCGCCACATAGGCGCTTGCCGGCCGATCGTAGATCTCGGCCGGCGCGCCGATCTGCCGGATCCGGCCATTTTCCAGGATCGCCATGCGGTCGGCGACCGACATCGCCTCCTCCTGGTCATGCGTGACATAGATCAGCGTCTTGCCGAGCTCGCGCTGGATGCGTTTCAGCTCGACGCGCGTCTCTTCGCGCAACCTGGCATCGAGCGCCGAGATCGGATCGTCCATCAGATAGGCTGCCGGGTCGCGCACCAAAGCGCGCGCGATCGCCACGCGCTGCCGCTCGCCGCCGGAAAGCTGCGCCGGCGGCTTGTGCAGGATGTGGCCGATGTGCAGCTTGGCCGCGACGTCGGCCAGCCGCTTCTCTATCTCGGCCTCGGCCACCTTCCGCTCGACCAGCGGGAAGCGGACATTGTCGCGCGCGCTCATATGCGGAAACAGCGCCAGGTTCTGGAACACCATGGCGACGTTGCGCTCGGCCGGCGAGACGCTGTTGACCGGCTTGCCGCCGATCAGGATCTCGCCCTGATCCGGCGCTTCCAATCCCAGCACCAGGCGCAGGATCGTCGACTTGCCGGACAGCGGCGGCCCGAAGAAGCAGAAGAACTCGTTGTCGTTGACGGTGAAGGAAGCATCGTTGACGGCAAGCGTGCTGCCGTAGCGCTTCGTGACATTGCGGAAAACGATGTCGGCCATGTCTCAGCCCGCCTTCACTGCGAGGCCGCTGGCGGCGTCGAAGACGCGCACCGACGAGGCCAGCGGCGCGACGACCGCCGTCTCCCCGACCGACAGCCCGACATCGTTCTCGAACACCGCCTTCACCGCGCTCTCGCCTTCGCCGAGATGGACGATGGTGCGCGCGCCGATCCGTTCGACGAAGCTTACCGGCATCGACAGCCCGCGCTCGGCAAGCGCCACCTGCTCGGGCCGGAAACCGTAGAGCACGTCGCCGCGCGCCGCTCTCGCAGCTGAAGCCAGTTCATCCGGCAAGGGCGGCGTGACGCCGAGAGGTCCGAGATCGATCACCAGTCCGCGATCGCTTTCCGCCGGCCTGCCCTTCAGCAGGTTCATGCCGGGCGCGCCGATGAAGCGCGCGACGAAGACGTTGGCCGGATTGTTGTAGACTTCGAGCGGCGTGCCGACCTGCTGCAGCACGCCATGATCCATCACCGCGATGCGGTCCGCCATGGTCATGGCTTCGAGCTGGTCATGCGTGACATAGACCATGGTCTGCCTGAACTGGCGCTGCAGCTGCTTGAGCTCGGTGCGCATCACCGCGCGGAAGGCGGCGTCGACATTGGACAGCGGCTCGTCGAGCAGGAAGATCGCCGGCTCCATGATCGCCGAGCGGCCGATCGCCACGCGCTGCAGGATGTTGACTGACAGCCGGTCCGCCTTGCGGTCGAGCAGCGGCGAAAGCTGCAGCATCTCGGCGATGGCGCCGACGCGGCGATCGATCTCGGCCTTGGCGGCGCCACGCATCCTTGGCCCGTAGGCGAGGTTCTGCCGAACCGTCATATGGGTGAAGATGGCGTAGTTCTGGAAGACGAAGCCGACGCCGCGCCGCCCCATCGGCACGCCTACCATGTCGCGCTCGCCGAACAGAATCTTGCCGCTGGTCGGTTCCTCCATGCCGGCGATCATGTTCATCGTCGTCGACTTGCCGCAGCCGGACGGCCCGAGCAGCGCCATGAACTCGCCGTCGGCGATTTCGAGGTCCATCGTCTTCAGCGCGGTGAAGTCGCCGAATGTCTTGACCAGGTTCTTGAGGTGGATCGCGCTCATGCCGGCACCTCCCGCGCCTGCGCCATGCGCTTCATCGCGTAGACCGCGACGATCGAAAGCACGATCAGGATGGCCAGCGCGATCGCCGCCACATAGCCCCAGATCAGGTCCTGCGTGGTGACCTTGTAGATGTAGACCGAGATCGTCTCGGTGGCGACGCCGGGACCGCCGCCGGTCATGATGTAGAGCGTGTCGAATATCTTGAAGTTCTCGATCACCCTTATCGCCAGCGCGATGATGATGATCGTCTTCATCTTCGGCAGCACGATGGTGATGAAGCGCTGCCAGGCATTGGCGCCGAGCAGCGTCGCCGCCTTCATCTGGTCTTCCGGCACGCCGACCAGGCCGGCGAGCAGGATCAGGAACATCAGCGGCGTCCACTGCCAGATGTCGGCGATCATGACCGCGATCAGCGCCAGGTTCGGATCCGACAGCCAGGCGACGGTCACCGGCGTGCCGACGATCCGCGACAGGATGTCGTTCACCGGGCCGCCCGACTGGAACAGCATGAAGAACATGTAGCCGGCGACCGCGGGCACGACCATCATCGGCATCAGCAGGATCGAATAGAAGATCCGCTTGCCGGGAAACTCGTCGGCGAACAGGGTCGCCAGAGCCAGGCCCAGCAGGAACTCCGCCGGCACGCAGACCAGCATGACGATCGCCGTGCGCTGCAGCGCGCTCCAAAAGCGGGTGTCGGCCGCGAGATCGGTGTAGTTGGCGAAACTGTTCCACATCTCCCAGGCGTTCCACCAGCCGGCGCCCGAAAGCGGCGACCAGTCGGTGACGCTGATGTAAAGCTGCATCAGCAGCGGAAAGGCCGAGATGAACAGCACCAGGATCTGCGCCGGCAAGGTCAGTCGGAAGCCCAGCCTCGAGCCCTCGTCAGGCGTGGCGGGCTTTGTCCGCGCGCCCATCTCGTCCTCCGAAATCGTCGCCGTCACCGCGCTCATTGCTTGAGCGCTCCGAAGGTCAGCCCGCGCACCAGGTGGCGCTGGATGGCGATGCCCATGATGACCGGCGGCACCGCCGCGATCAGGCCGAGCGCGGCCTTGGCGCCATAGAGCTGTCCGGTCATCGAGGACGACAGCGACGCCATGTAGACCGGGATCGTCACCCATTCGCGCGTGGTGAGCAGCAGCGCGATGAGATAATCCGACCAGTTGAGGATGAACACGAAGAGCGCGGCACTCGCCAACGGCGCGCGCATCATCGGCAGCGTGATACGGGTGAAGACGCGCAGCCGCGAGCAGCCCTCGACAAGTGCTGCCTCCTCGATCTCGCGCGGCATGTCGTCGAAGAAGGTCTTCATCAGCCAGAAGGCGAAGGGCAGCGTGACGATGCCGTAGATCAGCGCCAGCCCCCACCATGTGTCGTTGAGATTGAGGAATGCCCACATGATCATCACCGGGATCATGACGGCCATCGGCGGAAATAGCCTCAGCTGGATCAGCGCCAGCGGCAGGTTCTGGCCGGAGCCGAAGCGCGACAGGCCGTAGGCCGCCGCAGTGCCGGCCGACATGGCAATCGCGGTCCCGAACACCGCCGAAAGCAGCGACGACAGGATCGGCTTCAGCGCCGTGTGGTCGAGCGCGACGATCAGGTCGTTGGTTGAATGGCCGAACACGAACTGGAAATTGCTGAGCGTCGGCTGCTTCGGCCACCAGGTGAGGTCGGCGCCCGTCGCCGACCATTCGCCGATCGGCTTGAAGGCCATCGACACCATCCACAGGATCGGCACCAGCGTTACCGCCATCGCCGCGAGGATCGCGGCGTAGCGGAATATCTCGAAAGGAACGGAACGCTTCATCTGGCTGCTTTGCTGGTGGCGTTGCTGGCGAAGGGGAGGAGCAGTCGCCCCTCCCCTCCTTTTCTGATCCAGGGAGACGGATCAGCTGATCGGATCGAGAACGGTCGGCCATGCCTCCTTGTTGGTCTTGATGGCTTCGAGAAGCTTGTCCTCGCCGATGCGGCGCGCGATCTTCTTCCACTCGCGCTCGGTATCGGCCATGGCCTGCTCCGGCGTCTTGGCCTTGGTCAGCGACGCCATCAGGTTCTCGTCGAGCGCATTGTGGAAGGCGGTGGCGCCGGGATAGTTGATGGTCGGCACCGTACGCGCCACCGTCTCGCGCACGACGTCCATGTGGTAGGCGTGATAGGTCTGGCGGACCAGTGGATCGGAGAAATCCGAGAGCCGGAACGGATCGAGATAGCCGCCCGGATTGGCGCTCATCCAGGCATAGATGCGGGCCGAGCCCAGCCACTGCAGCAGAAGGTAAGCAGTCTCCGGATTCTTCGACTGCGACGACACCATGCCGGTCAGTGAGAACCACAGCACCGAACGGCTGATCAGCTTGCCGTCGATCTCGCGTCCCGGCGGCAGCATCGAGCCTATCTTGCCGGTGACGGCGGAATCCTTGTTGCCGGCATTGTCGAGGAATTTCGGCAGGTTGGAGAAGGCACAGGTCATCGCCGCACCGCCCTTGGCGAAATTGCCATACTGCTCCGGCCAGCCCCACGAGATCGCGTCCGGCGAATGATGCGCCAGCGAATCCACATACTCCTTGGTGGCGGCGATGCCTTGCTCGGAATTGATCAGCGGCTTGCCGTCGTCGCCGAACAGGAACTGGTTGGGCGAGGCCATCGAGACATAGCGCTGGTACCAGTTGGTGTAGCCCCAACCCTGGTTGCGCAGGTCGGTGGAGCCGAACAGGCCCTTGTCCGGCCGCTGGAAGAAGGCCGCGACATCGCTGTGCTGCTTCCAGGTCTTCGGCGGCGCAAGGTCGTAGCCGTACTTGTCCTTGAACGCCTTCTGCTCCGCGGCGTCGCCGAACAGGTCGGCGCGGTAGACCCATGTCTGGAAGTCGCCGTCCAGCGACACGCCGTAGGTCGAGCCGCGATACTGGTTGAGCAGCGACACGCCCTTGGCGCCGTTGACGTAACCCTGCTTGGGGTCGTCCCATTCCGGCTTGTGCTTGGCGACGAAGTCGTCGAGCTTGGCGATGCCGCCGGTTTCGGCGAGATCGCCGAGGCGGTTCCATTCGGTCGAATAGATGTCGTAGGCCTCACCCTTGGTGGAGATGTCCTGCATCGTCTTGGTGAATTCCTGGCCGTTCGGCAGGCCGACGATCTCGATCTGGATGCCGGTTTCCTTCTCCCACAGGTCCTTGATCGACGGCGCGCCGGCCGGGAACGGCTTGGTCAGCTGGCCGATCGAGCCGTCGGAGAGGCCAAGCACGATCTTCGCCGGCGCCTTGCCGGCCGCCTTCAGGGCCTTGGCAGCCTCGACCGCACGCCCTTCCGGCGTGTCGGGTCCGTACTGGTAGCGTTCGGCGCCGTCGAAGCCGGTCGGCCCGCCGATCATGCCGGGCGCCAGCGCATCCGCCGCGAAGGCGCGGCCGGGACGAATGAACTGCGGTGCAATACCAGTCGCGGCGACAAACACCGCCGCCTTTCCTCCGGACGCCAGCAGGCGGCGCCGCGACATGCGGATCAAATGAGACATCGAATTCCTCCCTCGGGGCCTGTTCCTCCATGGCCCACGTGAGGGATATTGACGACAGCGCGTGAAGCCTGTCAACATCATAAATACTCAAAACACGTCATAAGATCGCAATTGAGGAAGAAAATGCAGTCCGCCGAACCCGTCACATCGCACCCATTGCTTGGATTTGAGGGGCTTTCGCCTCGATCCGACCGCCTTGGCCGGACCTTCGCCGCCTTATGTAGCGCGCCGGCTTGCGCGCAAGCCAAGGGCGGTTACATCATTTCACATCAGAATCACGGTCGCCGCCGAGGCGCTTTCCGGAACTGAGTGGAAGCTGCGTGATTTTGATGCTTGCGATGAGGTGCTCGACGTGCGGTCAACCCTGACAGACATAGCCCGGGAAGCCGGCGTTTCTCCGGCCACGGTCGACCGTGTGCTCAACAATCGGCCAGGCGTGCGGGCCCGCACGCGCGAGATCGTCATCGAGATGGCGCAGCGCCTTGGCTATATCGCCGAGACGCCGAACGGCGTGCCGCAGCGAACCGCGCCGGGACAGACGATCAGGCTCGACTTCGCGCTGCCCGCCGGCACCAACTCCTTCATCAAGCTGCTGCACCGGCACATCGAGGCGCAGGCGCTGACGCGGCCCGATCTCGACGTCCGCGTGACGACCATCGAAGGCTTCAACCCCGACCGGCTCGCCCGCCTGCTGCAGGACCTGCATGGCCAGACGCAAGGCGTCGGCGTGATCGCGCTCGACCATCCGACGGTGCGCGAGGCAATCCGCTCGCTGTCGGCCAGCGACATCAAGGTCGTCACCATCGCCTCCGACATCCTGCATGTGCCGCGGGTCGCCTATATCGGCATCGACAATCGCGCTGCTGGGCGGTTGGCCGGCTATCTTCTCAACCGCTTCATGGGTGCCGGACGTCCGGGCAAGGTGGCGCTGTTCGCAGGCTCGCTCGCCTATCGCGGCCATGAGGAACGCGAGATGGGTTTCCGCCATATCCTCGCCGAAGAGTCCCCCAACCTCGAGATCGTCGAGATGCGTGAAATGCTCGACGACCGCGAAAAAGCCTATTCGGAGGCTTCCGCTTTGCTCGAGCGCCACCCCGACCTCGCCGCGATCTACAATGTCGGCGCCGGCAACACCGGCATCGCCCGCGCGCTGAAGGAACGCGGACGCGCCAAAGAGATCATCTTCCTCGGCCATGAGGTGACGGACGGCACCAAGGAACTCCTGCTCGACGGCACGCTCGACGCGGTGATCGACCAGAACCCGCGCGTCGAGGCCAGGGAGGCGCTCAACATCCTGTCCCACTCGGTCAGGGGGTTGCCCTACGAGCTCCACCAGCCGCGGCTGCAGGTGATCTTCCGCGAGAGCATCCCGGAGATTTGAGCGATCTCAGCCCGGCTGCGAGGATCGGCAGTCTCAGGCCGCGATAAGCACCGTGCTGTCCGGCGACCAGCTAAGAACTACGGGCTGACCTTCGGCAAGCCGCTCGGCGCCCGTGTTCTGGACGATCACTTTCAGCGTCTGGCCATCGCGGTCGACGAAATAGGTGCTGTTGTTGCCGGCAAAGATGCGTTTCGAGACTTGTCCCTTGAGCGTGTTCGCGTTGCCTTCATCAGCCTTCCCCGCGCCGGTCGAAATCCGGATGCGTTCGGGCCGGACCGCGCAACTCGCCTTGGCCCCGGCCGGCACCGATGCGCCTGTCGATGCCGCGATCGTCGTGCCGTCCGGCAGCCTGATCCCGGAGCCGGTCGCATCGCCGCGAAAGATATTGGCGTCGCCGAGGAAGGTCGCGGCGAACTCGCTTTGCGGCCTGTCGTAGATCTCCTCCGGCGGCCCTTCCTGCACCAGCCTGCCGTCGCGCAGGATGCCGATGCGGTCACTCATCGTCAGCGCCTCTTCCTGGTCGTGCGTGACGAAGATGGTGGTGATGCCGATCTCGCGCTGGATGCGCTTCAGCTCGATCTGCATGTCGACGCGCAGCGCCTTGTCGAGCGCGCCGAGCGGCTCATCGAGCAGGAGCACGCGCGGCTTGGTGACGATGGCCCGCGCCAGCGCCACGCGCTGGCGCTGGCCGCCGGAGAGCTGGTGCGGCTTGCGCGCGCCAAGCTTGCCGAGTTGCACGAGATCGAGCGCGCGCTGAACCTCCGACGCGATCGTCGCCTTCGCTTCGCCGCGCACCGACAGGCCGAAGGCGACATTGTCGGCGACACTCATATTCGGGAACAACGCATAGTTCTGGAACACCATGCCGATGCGGCGCTTTTCGACCGGCACGCGCTCGACGCTTTCGCCGCCGATGGCAATGCGGCCGGCGTCCGGAAAGTCGAAGCCGGCGATCTGACGCAACAGCGTGGTCTTGCCGCTTCCGGACGGACCAAGCAGCGCGTAGAAGCCGCCATCGGCGAAATCGATCGACACGTCGTCCAGCGCCTTGTGCGCGCCGAAACTGCGGGAGACGTTCGCGACCTGGACGCCAGCCATCATTTTTCTCCGCCGAATTTGAAGAAGCGCGCCGTGAGCAGCATCAGCGCCATCGACACCACGATGATGATCGTCGAGACCGCGTTGATCTCGGGCGTGAAGCCCTTGCGGATCGCGGCGTAGATTTCGACCGGTAGCGTGGTCTGGCCGGGCGTCGACAGGAAATACGAAACGACGAACTGGTCGAACGACACGGCAAAGGCGAACAGCCCGCCGGCGATCACGCCGGGCATGATCCAGGGCAAGGTCACGCGCATGGTCACCTGCCACTGGTTGGCGCCGAGCGAGCGCGCCGCCTCTTCCAGCTCAGGCGCGAAGGTCTGCAGCCGCGCGGAGACGACGACGATCACATAAGGCAGCGCCAGCGCGACATGGCCGAGCAGGATGGCGACAAGCCCACGACCGATGCCGACGCCGAAGAAGAAGATCAGCATCGCCGTGCCGGTGATCAGCCACGGAATGGCGATCGGCGGGAAGAGCAGTGCCTGCAGCACTTTCTTGCCGCGGAACTCGTAGCGATAGAGCGCCAACGAGGCCATCGAGCCCAGCACCGTCGAGATCAAAGTGGTGATGACGGCGATCTCGATGCTGTTCCAGGTCGCCGCGATCAGCTGGTCGTTCTGCCAGAGCGAGGCGTACCAGTCCGTCGTCCACTCGAACGGCAGCTGGTAGAAGGGCGAGGCATTGAAGGACATCGCCGCCATGATGACGATCGGCAAATAGAGGAAGCCGAGCAGAAGCACGATGTAGAAGCGCCCGAGCCATTCGAGGATGCGTGTCGTCGCCATCAGCTGGTCCTCCGCAGGACCGGCGCCGCCAGCGCCAGGATGATCAGCACGACCGCGAGCAGGATGAAGGAGAGCGCGGCGCCCAAGGGCCAGTTGAACACGGCGACGAACTGGTCCTCGATGACGGTGCCGTAGAAGGTGCCGGTGCGGCCGCCGAGGATGCGCGGCTCCATGAAGGTGCCGACGACCGGCACGAAGATCAGCGCTGAGCCCGCGATCAGGCCCGGCATCGACAGCGGGATGATGATCCGCCACAGCACCTGCCGCCGCGAGGCGCCGAGCGAGCGTCCCGCCTCGATCAGCGAGTCGTCGATCGCCTGCAGCGTGAGGTAGCAGGTCAGCACCATGTAGGGCACATAAGAGTGCACCAGGCCGATGATGACGGCCGGATAGGAATACATGAGATCGATGTTGATCTTGAACGGCAGCACCGCGTTGAGCGCCGTGTCGAGGATGCCGCCTTCGCGCAGCACCATGGCCCAGGAGAATATCCGCACCAGCCCGTTCGACCAGAACGGCAGGATGACGAGCAGAAAGATCGCCTCGCGGCTGCGCCCTTTGAGCACCTTGGCCAGCACATAGGCCGCCGGATAGCCGATGACGACGCACCACAGCGTCACTTCGAGGCCGAGCCGCAGCGATGAAAGCAGAAGCCGCGAATACAGGCTCTGAGAAAAAAAGGCGGCGTAGTTGCCGAGCGTGAACGACCATTCCTTTCCGGCCAGCGGCAGGTCGGTCATGAACGAGAAAAAGACCATGGCCGATAGCGGCAGGAAGATCGCCACCGTCAGCCACAGATAGGCGGGAAGGAGAAGCGGCAGCGCCGGCTTCAGTCCGCGGCGCGAACCGATCGCAAGCTGGTCAGCCATTCTGCCTCTCCTCCCCGAAAGACGCCGATTACTTCACGTTGACCTTCAGCTCCTGCCACAGCGCCAGGTATTTCTCGCGCTGCTCGGCGGTGATCGGCGCCTGGAACTGGATGCGCTTGGCGACGTCCGGGCTGCCCATGACCTTGCGGTTGAAGGCGTCCTCCGGCAGCGCATCGACCGCCTTGGTGTTGGCCGAAACCGGCGCGCCGACCTTGGTGACCCACTCGACATAGAATTTCGGGTCGATCATGTAGTTGATGAAGGCCTCGGCTCCGGCGACGTTCTTGGAGCCGACGGGAATCGAGAACGCATCCAGCCAGGCGACCGAGCCTTCCTGCGGGATGACCAGCGAGACCGGCAGCTTGAAATGCGTCTTGGCGCGATCGGCCGAACCGCTCCAATAGGTGCCGATATCGATCTGGTTGGAAGCGACCATCTGGTTCCAGTCGTTTTCCGAACTCCAGAAGGTCTTGATCTGCGGCATCAGCGAAGTCAGCTTCGCCTTGACCGCTTCCATATCCTTGATGTCGTTGATGTTCTGCCCCGAGGCGAGCGCGCCGAACTGCACCGCCTCGACGGCGTCGTCGCGGATGATGACGCGGCCCTTATGCGCCGGGTTCCACATCTCGGCGATGCTCGTCGGCGGCTTGTCAAAGGACTTGTCATTGATGGCGAGAGCGGTCAGGCCCCAGACCCACGGCACGCCATAGACCTTGCCGTCATGGTTGAGCATCGGCGAGCCGGCCTTGTCCTTGGCGATGTCGGCATAGTTGGAAAGCTTCGAGACGTCGATCGGCTGGATCAGCTTGCCGGCCATCGCCTGATCGTTGAAGGCGGCATTGATCATGACGACGTCGTAGAGACCGGGATTGGTGCGGATCTTGGTCAGCATCTCCTGTTCGGAGTTGAAGAAGTCGTTGACCACCTTGAAGCCGGTCGCCTTCTCGAAATTGGCGACCGCCCACGGCTCGTCGGCGCCATAGCCCTTCCAGTTGAGCACATGCACTTCCTCGGCCGCTTGTGCTGCCAAAGGGAATACACAAACCGTGAATGCGGAGACGAAGACGGCGGTGGCCGTCAGAAAAGCGGTCAGGCTGGGCATGCGCATGGTATTTTCCTCTCATTGTTTGCCCGATTGACGGGCTTGTTAAGTCGCTTCCGCTCGGCCAAGCGCGGCCGTCGCTGCGCCGCGCTGGGTCAGGAACTCCTGGATCTCTTCATCGGTCGGCGCCGAAGACCCGCCATGGCGGGTGACGGAAAGGGCCGCGGCGGCGTTGGCGTAACGGGCCGCCTCGCAAGGGCGCATACCGTGCGACAGGCCACTGACAAAGGCGCCGATATGCGTGTCGCCGGCGCCATTGGTATCGACGGCCTCCACCTCGAAGCCGGGCACCGCCCGGGTACCGCCGTCGGCCATGCGCACCAGGCAGCCATGCGCGCCGGCGCGGATGACGACGCCTTCGGCTCTGGGGCAATGCTCGGCGAGCAACCGGATGGCGACGGTTTGGGCGTCGCCGGCGCCGGCAATCTCTGCGGCCTCGTCGGTGTTGCAGCTCAGCCAGGTCGCGCGCCCCAGCACCCTGTCCAGGATCGGCCGTGGAATATCGGCGATCACCGGTGTCGGATCGAAGACGAAAGGAATGCCGGCCGGCAGCGCCTCGATCCAGTCCGTGAGCACGTCGCGACTGCCAGGATAGCTCAGCGTGTAGCCGGAGGTGAAAACCCAATCACCCGCAACGACTTGGACCGGCTTCATCATGTCCGGAGTGAGCCGGCTCTCGGCGCCCGGCCAGGAGACGAAGGTGCGTTCGGCGTCGCCGCTGATCATGGCGACGCAATTGCCGCTGTCCATCGAAGGCGATGGCGGCGTCAGCGTCTCGATGCCTTCGGCCGCGAAGGCTGCGCGCAGGAAGTCTCCGTCCGGCCCGGTGCCGAGCTGGCCGCCGAACACCACCTTCATGCCGGTGCGGTTTGCCGCGACCATCATGTTGAAGCCGCCGCCGGCGACGCGGGCGTAGCTCGTCGCGGTCTTTTCCGTGCCGGCCGCCGGCAAGGCATCGATGCGGTAGACATAGTCGACCACCGCGCTGCCGACATGGACGAGCCGCCCACTCACGCCGCGTTCTCCTTGCCTGGACCGGTCTTGGCCGTCCGGACCGCGACCAGAGCCCCGGCCAGCGCGCGGACATCCGCGATGTCGATGCCATGCAATTCGGGGATGCGATCCTGCGGCAGTCTCGACAGGCCGGCGCAGGCGCCGGCCATGCCGGCGGCAATCGCCCCGATCGTGTCGGTGTCGCCGCCGAGATTGGCCGCGATCACCGCAGCCCGCCATGCATCGCCTTGCGCGACCTCCAGCACCGCGAATGCCGCTGGCACCGATTCCTGGCTGGCGACGCCCGTGCCGACCAGGTCGACGATCAGCTTGATTGCTTCCTTCTCCGCCTTGCCGCGGACAAGCGACTGCGCCCAGAGAATGCGCGCGGCGATGTCGCCGCCGGTGACCCAATGGCCGAGCGCTGCACCCAGTCTTGCAGCCGCGGCGGCATGGCCGGAAGCGGCTCGCCAGTCGCCACCCGAGACACCGAGACTGACCGCGGCGGCGACCGCCGCGGCCGAGGCAATGGCTATCGAGGTGTTGTGCGTGGCCCGGCAGGTCTCCGCGACTTTAGCGACCAGCGCGTCGAGCGGCTCCGGCGGCATCATGATGCCGACCGGCGCGATGCGCATTGCCGCGCCATTGGTGTCGCCGTTGCGTCCGGCCTCTTCGGCCGGCACGCCGCTGTTGATGGCGTCGATGGCGCGCTTGGTCGATGGTCCAAGCAGGTCGTAGCTGCCGCGCGCCTTGACGTCGCGCTCCCAGTCGAGCAGCGCGCTGACCCAGCGCGCATGGTCGAAACGCTCGCCGGACTCGACCAGGATGCGGCCAAGCAGCAGCGCTTGCTCGGTGTCGTCGGTGATCGCGCCGGCCGGCAGTCCCTTCGACACCGGGTGGTCGGCGGCAGGCGCGACGAAATCCTCGACATGACCGTAGAGCTCGGCGATGCGGGCCGGCGACAGAAGCTGCGTCGGCATGCCCAGCGCATCGCCCAGCGCCCCGCCGATCAGTGCGCCCATTGCCCGATCAATCGCGTCGGCCGCCATGCTCAGAACTCCAGGTGAAGCGCGAAATGCGCGGGGTTGAGCAGGCTGGTGACGAATTCGATGGCGCGCCCGTCGGCGGCGCGCGTCAGGCGGCGCGTGCGCAGGAACGGCGTGCCGGGGGCGCAGGCGAGGATCGCGGCGTCGGCCGCGCTCAACATCTCGATGTCGACCCATTCCTCGCCGTGATCGGGCACCAGCCCTGCCCCGCGCAGCGTCTGGTGCAGCGTGCCTTTGCGCAAGCCGCGCAGGGGTATGTCTTCCAATTCGGGCGACAGCGGCAGACGGCTGCGCTCGATCGAGATTGCATGGCCGTCATCGGCATTGGTGCGGGCGCGGTCGACCGCAATGAAGGACGCGCTCTCGACGCCAAGCCTGGCCGCCAGTTCCGCGTCGTCGATGATCTCGAGCCGCAATGTGCGGGTCTCGGCATTGGCGCCCGCATTGGCAAGCGCGCGCGACCAGCCGATCGCGTCATCGACCGGCATGCCGTCGAAGGTCACGAAGGAGCCGATGCCGACCTTGGTGGTAATCAGCCCGCGGCTCGACAGTTCCTCCAGCCCCTTGCGGACCGTGTTGCGACTGACGGAGAAGCGTTGGACAAGTTCGCTCTCGCTCTGCAGGCGGTCGCCGAAGCCGAGCAGGCCGGAGCGTATCTCATGTTCCAGAACCGTTGCGATCTGCTCGGGCTTGCCCGTGCCGGGAGTGATCTGCATCGCGCGACGAGCCATATCGATACCTGTTCAATGAACCTGTATAATCCTGTTCATTAGCGTATCTGAAATGAACCGTCAACGGCCTTCGGCCCAACGGTCGGTTGGGCATCAAACGAAGAAGAATTCCTCGACGCGCTGCTTGGCCTTGCGCAGCACCGGCAGGATCTCGCGCTCCATCGCCTCGACCGAGAAACGCGCCGACTGGGTCGAGACGTTGATGGCGGCGACTGTGCGGCCGGCGCGATCGACGATCGGCACCGCGATCGAGCGCAGGCCGAGCTCCAGCTCTTCGTCGACGACGGCGAAGCCCTCCGCCCTCGCCTTGTTTATGGCCTTGCCGACCGCGGCGCGGCCGGTGATCGTCTTCGGCGTCCGCCGCTCGATGGACGCCTCAGCAAGGAAAGTCTTCAAGTCATCCGCCGGCAGGCCGGAAAGCAGCACCCGCCCCATCGACGTGCAATAGGCCGGCAGCCGCGTGCCGACGTCGAGCGCCACGCTCAGGATACGCCGTCCAGGGATGCGCGCCACATAGACGACGTCTTCGCCCGACAGCACGGCCGCGTTGCAGGCTTCGTCGAATTTGCCGGCCACCTCACGCATGACAGGCGCAGCGAAGGTCCAGAGCGAAGCACCGCCGAGCCAGGTCCGCGCGACGGTCAAAAGGCGCGGCGACAGCGAAAACAGTCGGCCGGATTGCGTCGCATAGCCCGTCGCGACCAATGTCAGCAGAAAGCGCCTGGCCCCCGCGCGCGTGAGATCCGCCTCCTCTGCCATCTCGGTCAGCGTCATGCCGGCCGGGTGGCGCGCGAGGATTTCCATCACCGCCAGGCCACGCTCGAGCGAACCGACATGGTCGCGTGAAATTGCTTCCTCTTCCACGAGCGGCCTCCAGGCCGGCGTTGACTCAATGCAAAGGTTGGAGTTAAAAGTATCTCATATAAAACATATGTTCGCAATACGAACTTTTCGCACCAAGGAGCCCGGAGATGGTCAAGTTCCTGCCGCTGAAAGAGGCGGTCGCGGAGAATCTGCATGACGGCAACACCGTCGCTTTCGAGGGCTTCACGCATCTGATCCCGACCGCTGCCGCGCATGAGGCGATCCGCCAGGGCTTTCGCGACCTGACGCTGATCCGTATGACGCCCGACCTGATCTACGACCAGATGATCGGCATGGGCATGGCGAAGAAGGTCGTCTTCTCCTATGTCGGCAATCCGGGCGTCGGCCTGCTCAGGCGCGCCCGCGACGCCATCGAGAACGGCTTTCCCCGCGCCATCGAGGTCGAGGAACACAGCCACGCCGGCATGGCCAATGGCTATGAGGCGGGCGCCGCCGGCCTGCCCTGCGCGGTGTTTCGCGGCTATCGCGGCGCCGGTCTCGCCGCGGTCAATCCGAACATCAAATCCGTGACCTGCCCGTTCACCGGCGAGGTGCTTGCCGCCGTTCCGGCGATCCGGCCCGACGTCACCTTCATCCATGCGCAGAAGGCGGACCGGAAAGGCAACGTGCTGGTCGAGGGCATTATCGGCATCCAGAAGGAGGCCGTTCTTGCCGCAAAGCGCGCCGTGGTGACGGTCGAGGAAGTGGTCGACAATTTCGATGACCTCCACCCCAATCTTACCGTGCTGCCGAACTGGACGATCGCGGCGATCTCGGTCGTGCCGGGCGGCTCGCACCCCTCCTACGCGCATGGCTATTACGAGCGCGACAACGCCGCCTATCTGGAATGGGACGAGATCGCCGCCGACCGCGACCGCTTCCAGGCCTGGATCCAGAAGAACGTCATCGAGAGCAGCGCGGACGACTTTGCCGGTCGCGTCGAGCATCTGAGGAAAGCCGCATGAGCGACGCGAAGGATATGGGCTTCACCCCAAACGAGATGATGACGATCGCCGCCAGCCGCGCGCTGAAAAGCGACGATGTCTGCTTCGTCGGCATCGGCGCGCCGTCGGCCGCCTGCAATGTCGCGCGGCTGACGCATGCTCCCGACATCACGCTGATCTATGAGAGCGGCACCATCGGCACGGCGCCCGACGTGCTGCCGCTGTCGATCGGCGACGGCGAGTTGTGCGAGACGGCGGTCACCACCGTCGCGGTGCCGGAGATGTTCCGCTACTGGCTGCAGGGCGGCCGCATCTCGATCGGCTTCCTGGGCGCCGCCCAGCTCGACAAATTCGGCAACATCAACACCACCGTCATCGGCGACTATGCGCATCCCAAGACCCGCCTGCCCGGCGGCGGCGGCGCGCCGGAGATCGCCACCTCGTCGAGGCAGGTCTACATCACCATGGCGCAGTCGAAGCGCGGCATGGTCGAGAAGATCGACTTCTTCACCTCCTTCGGCCATGGCGACGGTGGCGATCATCGCGAGCGCCTCGGCATCGACACGGCCGGCCCGACTTTGCTGATCACCGACCTCGCCTTCTGGAAGCCGGACCCGGTGACCAAGGAATTCACCGTCGTCTCGCTGCATCCGGGCGTCAGCCGCGAGCAGGTGCAGGAAACCTGTGGCTGGACGGTCAAGTTCGCGCAGGCCCTTGACGAGACGCCGGCGCCGACCGAACTCGAGCTGAAGACATTGCGCGACCTGCAGGCCCGCACCAAGGCGGCGCATCAAGGGGCCGCCAAAGGGAAAGCTGCCTAGATGACCGAAGCCTTCATCTGCGACTACATCCGCACGCCCATCGGCCGCTTCGGCGGCGCGCTGTCTTCCGTCCGCGCCGACGATCTCGGCGCGATTCCGTTGAAGGCGCTGGTCGGGCGCAATGCCGGCGTCGACTGGGCGGCCGTCGATGACGTCGTCTATGGCTGCGCCAACCAGGCCGGCGAGGACAATCGCAATGTGGCGCGCATGGCGCTGCTGCTTGCCGGCCTCCCGCAGGACATTCCAGGTTCGACCGTCAACCGTTTGTGCGGCTCGGGCATGGATGCCGTCACCATCGCCGCGCGCGCCATCAAATCAGGCGAGGCCGGGCTGATGATTGCCGGCGGCGTCGAATCGATGAGCCGCGCGCCCTTCGTCATGCCGAAGGCCGACACGGCCTTCTCGCGCAATGCCGAGATTTACGACACCACCATCGGCTGGCGCTTCGTCAACCCTCTGATGAAGAAGCTGTATGGCGTCGACTCCATGCCGGAGACCGGCGAGAACGTCGCCGAGGATTTTTCCGTCAGCAGAATCGACCAGGACGCCTTCGCGGTACGCAGCCAGGACAAGGCGGTCGCCGCGCAAGCCAATGGCCGGTTGGCGAAGGAGATCACGCCGGTGACCATCCCGCAAAGGAAAGGCGACGCGATCATCGTCGTGAAGGACGAACACCCCCGCGCGGGCACCACCATCGAGACGCTGGCCAAACTGCCGACGCCATTCCGCCAGGGCGGCAGCGTCACCGCCGGCAACGCTTCCGGCGTCAATGACGGCGCTGCTGCCCTGATCATCGCGTCCGAGGCAGCCGCGAAGAAGCATGGCCTGACACCGATCGCCCGCATCCTCGGCGGTGCCGTCGCCGGTGTGGCGCCGCGCATCATGGGCATCGGACCGGCGCCGGCCACGAAGAAGCTTTGCGCCCGCCTCGGCCTGACACCCGAACAATTCGACGTCATCGAATTGAACGAAGCCTTCGCCTCCCAAGGCATTGCCGTGCTCCGCCAACTCGGAATTTCCGAGAAGGCGGAGCATGTGAACCCCAACGGCGGCGCGATCGCGCTCGGCCATCCGCTCGGCATGTCGGGCGCGCGCATCACGGGTACTGCGGCGCTCGAGCTGCGCGAGCGCGGCGGCAAGCGCGCGTTGGCCACCATGTGCATCGGCGTCGGCCAGGGCATCGCCATCGCGCTGGAGCGGATCTGACCGTCCAGGCGGATCAATAGGGCAAGCCGACGTAGTTTTCGGCCAATGCCGTGGATGCAGCCTTGGAATGCACGAGATAGTCGAGCTCGGCTTCCTGGATGCGTTGGCCGAACTCGCCTGTCTCCGGAAAACGGTGCAGGATCGTCGTCATCCACCAGGAGAAGCGCACCGCTTTCCAGACGCGCGCCAGCGCTTTTGACGAATAGGCGTCTAGCCCGGCCTCTGACTTCCCGTTGTAGAATTCGCGAAGTCCGGCAAACAGATAGCGCACGTCGCTGGCAGCGAGGTTGAGGCCCTTGGCGCCGGTCGGCGGCACGATATGGGCGGCGTCTCCGACCAGGAACAGCCTGCCGAAGCGCATCGGCTCGGCGACGAAGGAACGCAGCGGCGCGATCGACTTCTCGAAGGACGGCCCAGTGGTGACGGCGGCCGCTATCCGCGGCGGCAGGCGCGCGCGCAACTCGTCCCAGAACCGGTCGTCGGACCAGGCCTCGACGCGCTCGTCGGCGTGAACCTGCACATAGTAGCGGCTGCGCTGCGGCGACCTCATCGAGCAGAGCGCAAAACCGCGCTCGTGATTGGCATAGACCAGTTCGTGGTCGGCCGGAGGCACCTCCGCCAGCACGCCCAGCCAGCCGAATGGGTATTGCCGCTCGAACGTCTTCAGAGCGCCTTCCGGCACCGATTTGCGGCTGACGCCGTGGTAGCCGTCGCAGCCGGCGATGAAGTCGCAGTCGATGCGATGCGTGAGGCCGTCCTTGTCGTAGGTGACGAAGGGCGACGCGCTGCCGAAATCATGCAGCGCGACATTCGATGTTTCGAAGACGGTCGGGAGTCCCGCCGCTTCGCGCTTCTGCATCAGATCGAGCGTCACCTCGGTCTGGCCATAGACGGTGACATGCTTGCCGCCCGTAAGCGTTGTCATGTCGATGCGATGCGCGCGGCCATCGAAGGCGAGCGAGATGCCGGCATGCGGCAGGCCCTGGGCGTGCAGCCTGTCCGCCGCGCCCGCTTGGCCGAGCAGGTCGACCGTGCCCTGTTCGAGCACACCTGCGCGCACACGTCCAAGCACATGCTCGCGGCTCGACCGTTCAAGCATGATCGTCTCGACGCCAATGGTGGCGAGCAACTGACCGAGCAGCAGGCCGGACGGTCCGGACCCAATGATGGCGACCCGTGTGCGCATCAATGACCGAGGCTCTCGATCTGTCCGGCCAACTCGGCCGCAAGCCTGAGCGCGGCCGCGGTCGCCATGACCATCTGCGGCAGGATGAGCCATTCCAGCGTCCAGGCCGCGCCCGAGCGCTCCTGCTCATGCACCAGTGCCTGATGCATCCCGGAGAGCTGCGTGGCGTTGAAGCGCGCCAGCGCCACCAATACTTCCGCCTTCACCGGATTCTGCTTGTGCGGCATGGCCGAGGAACCGCCGCCGCCGGACAGCTTGATCTCGGAGCCCGTCTGCGCCATCAGCGCGACGTCCTGTCCGAACTTGCCGAGACCGCCGGTCGCCAGCGACAGCCAGCCGGCGAATTCGGCAAGCGTATCGCGCTGACTATGCCATTGCGGCGCATCGTCAAGACCGAGCTTGGCGGCAAGCGCGGCGCGCACCGCGCCGGCCTTGCCGCCGAGCTTTTCCAGCGTGCCTGCGGCGCCGCCGAACTGAACCACTAGCAACCGACCCGAGAGCTCTTTCAAGCGCTCCTGGTGACGCTCAAGCGGCACCCGCCACGAAACGACCCGATCGCGCGCAGTTATTTGTATTGCCGGCTGCATGCGCGTCGTCGCCATGAGCTCGCGGCTCCCGAAGTCCAGTTCCAGCCCGGTGAGGCGCACGATGTTCTCGCCGAGCAGCAGGCCGATATGGTCGACCGCGCCGCGCAGCCTGAGCACCAGCGAGCTATCGATGACATCCTGGCTGGTCGCGCCGAAATGAACGTGCGTATCGTGCGGCGCTCCGACAGCAGCCTTGATCTGGCGCACCAACTCCGGCACCACCACACCGTCCTTGGCGACGCCCGCCTTCAGCTTGGTCGTATCCGGCCGGAACGATCCCAGTGCTTTCACGATCGCTGCCGCGGCATCACGTGGAATGACGCCGCACTCGGCTTCCGCCTCGGCCAGTGCTCGCTCGAAAGCGAGCATCGCAGCGATGTCGGCTTCGGCGGAAAAATACCTGGCCGCCTCTTCGTCGCCGAGCAGGCCGGAAAGCAGCGGGTGATCGAAGGGCGAAACGGTCATGGCGGCCACGGTCAGCTGTCGAAGAAGACCGTCTCCTTTTCGCCCTGCAAATGGATATCGAAGACGTAGGTATTGCCCTGACGCTCGGCGATCAGCGTCGGCACGCGCAGGCGATGCTCGATGCGCGCAAGGATAGGGTCCTCGGCATTGGCCTTCTCCTCGTCGGAGAAGTAGAGCCTGGTGTGCAGGCCGATATTGATGCCACGCGCCACGATCCACAGCGTGATATGCGGCGCCATCGGTCGTCCGTCGCGGAACGGTACCCGGCCCGGCTTGATCGTCCGGAACAGGCAGACGCCCGTTTCCATGTCGGTCGGCTGCCGGCCCCAGCCCTGGAAGTTTGGATCGGCGGCGCCGCGCATCTCGGCCGGTGAGTTGTAGAGCCCCTCGGCGTCCGCTTGCCAGATCTCGACCAGCGCGTCCTTCAGCGGCGTGCCGGTGCCGTCGAGCACGCGGATGCGCAACTCGATGCGCTCGCCCTTGGTCTCACCGTTGACCATCGCCGAACCGAGGTCGCTCGCATAGACGCCGCCGATGCCGCAGAAATTGGGCGTCAGCCCGATATGCACATAGGGTCCAGCGGTCTGCGAAGGGCTTTCCTTCAGCCGGTCGAGCGACTGCGTCATCAATTGCCCTCCGGCCTGTTCTCGAACAGCGTCGAGCGCCGCCCGCGCAGCACGATGTCGAACTTGTAGGCAAGCGCGTCCATCGGGATAGTCGACTGCATATCGAGCGCCGCGATCAGCGCCTCGACCGCGACCTTGTTGGAAATGCCGCCGACGATCGGACAACGCCAGATCAGCGGATCGCCCTCGAAATACATCTGCGTGATCAGACGCTGCGCGAAGCCGTGGCCGAACACGGAAAAATGGATGTGCGCCGGCCGCCAGTCGTTCGGCCCGTTCGGCCAGGGATACGGTCCGGGCCTGACGGTGCGAAACGCGTAGCCGCCGTCCTCGCCGGTGATGGTGCGGCCGCAGCCGCCAAAATTCGGATCGAGCGGCGCAAGATACCCGTCCTTCTTGTGACGGTAGCGGCCGCCTGCATTGGCCTGCCAGGATTCGAGCAGCACGCCAGGAACGCCCTTGCCGCGCTCGTCCAGCACGCGTCCATGGACGATGATGCGCTCGCCGATGGCGCTCTCGCCGGGTCTGGCGAAATTGTGGATCAGGTCGTTGTCGAGCTCGCCGAGCATCGCGTGCCCGAACACCGGGCCGGTCAATTCCGACAGAGTGTTGTCGAACGACAGCAGCGCTTTCTGCGGCGAACGCAGCACCGAGCTTTTGTAGTTCGGCGTCAACGCCGGTGGATGCCATTGGCGGTCGCGCTGGAAGAAGGCGCCGGCTTCCAGCGCCTGGTTGGAGCCGGTCTCAGCCATGATCGGCTCCGTCCATCTGCGCGAACACCTGCTTGGCGATCTTGAAGGCGCGGTTGGCGGCCGGCACGCCGGCATAGATCGCGACATGCAGGAAGGCCTCGCAGATGTCGTCGCGCGAGGCGCCCGTATTGGCGGTGGCGCGCACATGCATGGCCACTTCCTCGTCATGGCCGAGCGCTGCAAGCAGCGCCAGCGTCACGATCGAGCGCTCGCGCTTCGACCAGCCGGGTCGCGCCCATACCGTTCCCCAGGCGGCTTCGGTGATCAACTGCTGGAACGGCCGGTCGAAATCGGTCGCTGCATCCTCGGCGCGGTCGACATGCGGACTGCCGAGCACGGAGCGGCGGACCTCGAGCCCGGTCCGGTAGCGGTTCTTCGTGACATCATCCATGAGCAGACTTTCCCTCAGGCAATGAGGCGACGAAATCGCGGATCAGGGTGACGAGCGCTTCGGGCTGCTCGATGCACGGTATATGCGCGGCATCGCGGATCACTTCGAAGCGTGCGCCGGGGATCATTCCGGCCAGCGAGCGGACAAGATCCGGCGGCGTCGAACCGTCCTGATCGCCAACGATGCAAAGCGTCGGCACCGCGATGCGTCGCGCGCTGTCGGTGAAATCGGCATCGCGCACCGCCATGCATGTGCCGATGTAACCAGGCAGTGCCTGCCTGGTCAGCATGTTGCAGCAGCCGGCCAGGTCCGCCGCACGCTTGGCATGGAATTGCAGCGTGAACCACACTTTCATGATGCCTTCGGCGATCGCCTCGATGCCGTCGCGCTCGACAGTCGCGATGCGCGTGTTCCAGCTTTCGGCGGTGCCGATCTTGTGCGCCGTGTCGCTGAGGATCAGAGCCTCTACATATTTGGGATGGCGGGTATAGAGCCGCTGCGCAATCATGCCGCCGACGGACAGGCCGAAGAGCACGACCTTGTCGAAACCGAAATGGTCGATGAGGGCTGCCAGATCATCAACATGGTCGTCGATGGAACGTACGCCGCCGCCGAAGTCCGACAGTCCGTGGCCGCGCTTGTCGTAGACCAGCATCGGCATTTCACCAGCAAGCCGCGCGATGACGTCGTCCCAGATGCGGAAATCGGTGCCCAGCGAATTGATGAAGACGATCGGACGCGATGTGCCGGGCGCCTCGATATGGCGGTGATGCAGCGTGACGCCGCCTATGCTGACGAATGGCACGATTTCGATCCTCCGAAGCCACATTGCACGAGCGGTTTGGTTCGGTAAAATGATATTTTGCGGCGTTTCATTAACTCTGAGGTTATCGAACCATGGCCGAAAGCCGGATCCGCTTCCGCCATCTTCAGGCGTTTCTCGAAGTCGCGCGGCAAGGCAGCGTCGCGCGCGCGGCCGACTTCCTGCATGTCAGCGCGCCGGCCGTGACCAAGACCTTGCGTGAGCTCGAAGAAGCGCTCGGCATAGCCGTGGTCGAACGCGACGGGCGCGGTATTCGCGTCACGCGTCTCGGCGAAATCTTCCTTGGACATGCCGGCTCGGCGATTTCGGCGCTGAAACGCGGCGTCGATTCCGTGCGCCAGGACGGCGCCCTCAATCGCGACCCGATCCGCATCGGCGCGCTGCCGACCGTATCGGCGCGGGTGATGCCGCTCGCCATGAACCTGTTCCTCGAGGAAAACACCGGCGCCGCGCTCAAGATCGTCACCGGAGAGAATGCGGTGCTGCTCGAACAGCTGCGCGTCGGCGCGCTCGATCTCGTCGTCGGCCGCCTCGCGGCGCCGGAGCACATGACCGGCTTCTTCTTCGAGCACCTTTATTCCGAGCAGGTGCTGTTCGTGGTGCGGGCCGGACATCCCCTGGCCGAGCCGGACGCCGACATCTTCGCGCGGCTTGACGAGTTTCCCGTCCTGATGCCGACGCGGGAATCCGTCATCCGGCCTTTCGTCGACCGGCTTTTCATAACCAACGGCATGACCGCGCCGGCCACGGAAATCGAAACCGTTTCCGATTCCTTCGGCCGCTCCTTCATGCGCCAGAGCAACGCGGTATGGATCATCTCGGCGGGCGTGGTCGCCAATGAGATCGCCAGCGGCGCCTTCGTCGCCTTGCCGGTGGATACGGCGGAGACCAAGGGGCCGGTGGGCCTGACCATGCGCACCGACACCGCGCCCTCACCCGCCTTCACCATCCTGTTGCAGACGATCCGCGAGGCAGCACGGCACCACGCCTGACGATCGGCTTATCGGTTCGAATTCCACTAACCCAGGGGTTAATGAAACACCGTAAAATATCATTTTACCGAACCAAACCGCTAGTGCAATGTGGCCTTCGGAGGATCGAAAGCCGTGCCGTCCGGCCGCAAACGGAAGACCCGTTTGCCGCCGCGTCGAACGGCGACTGAGGGAGGAGCAGATGTCTCATATTATCGGCAGCAAACCCGCTCTGTCGGGCATTTCACGGCGCCAGTTCATCGCCACTTCGGTGGCCGGCGGCGCCGCACTGGCATTCGGCCGCGGCAAGGCCTTCGCGCAAGCCGCCGACACGCTCAAGGTCGGCTTCGTCAGCCCGCGCACCGGCCCGCTCGCCGGCTTCGGCGAGACCGACGGTTACGTGCTGGATCTTGCCCGCAAGGCCCTGGCCAACGGCATCGAGCTTGGCGGCAAGAAATACAGCGTCGAGATTGTCGACCAGGACACCCAGTCGGATCCGTCCCGCGCCGGCCAGCTCGCCAAGGACCTGATCAACAACCAGGCCATCGACCTGATGCTCGCCGTCTCGACGCCGGAGGTCATCAATCCGGTGGCGGACGCCTGCGAGGCAGCCGGCGTGCCTTGCCTGTCGACGGTCATGCCCTGGGAGGCCTGGTATTTCGGCCGAGGCGCCAAACCGGGCCAGCCCTCGCCGTTCAAATGGACCTATCATTTCGGCTTCGGCGTCGAGGAATTCTTCAAGGCCTATATCTCGCAGTGGAACCTGATCGAGACCAACAAGAAGGTCGGCGTCATGTACCCCAACGACGCCGACGGCAACGCCATCCGCGCACATCTGGCGCCGTTGCTCGCCAAGCAGGGTTTCACCATCGTCGATCCCGGCGCTTACGAGACCGGCACCACCGACTATTCCTCGCAGATCGCGCTGTTCAAGCAGGAAGGCGTCGAGATCTTCAACTCCTTCCCGATCCCGCCCGACTTCGCCGCCTTCTGGCGCCAGGCCGCGCAGCAAGGCCTGACCCGGCAGATCAAGATCGCCCAGGTCGCCAAGACCGGCCTGTTCCCGTCCGACATCGAGGCGCTCGGCGACCTCGGCATGAAGATTTCGAGCGCCGCCTATTGGCACAAGGCTTTCCCCTACAAGTCGTCGCTGACCGGCGTTTCGGGCACCGAGCTTGCCGATGGCTATGAGGCGGCGAGCGGCAAGCAATGGACGCAGCAGCTCGGCGCCTCGATGTCGTTGCTCGATGCCGGCTTCGCAGCTCTTAAGGCAAGCGCCAACGCCAAGGACAAGGCGGCTGTCGCCAAGGCGTTGAGCACGCTCAAGACCGAGACCATGGGCGGCAAGGTCGACTTCACAAGCGGCCCGGTCCCCAATGTCTCGCCCGGCCCGATCATCGGCACGCAATGGGTCGCCGCCAAGGAAGGCTCGAAATTCCCGCTCGACTATGTCGTGACCGAGAACGCCACCGACCCGAACGTGCCGGTCGAGGCCAAGCTCCAGCCTTACAACGGCTGATCTGTCGAGGGACCGCATCGTGAACGCCATGCCCAACGGTGCGATCCTCAGCGCCGCCGGCATCCACAAGCGCTTCGGCGCGCTTGTGGTGCTCGACGACATCGACTTCGCCATGGGCGCCGACGAGGCGGTCGGCATCGTCGGCCCCAACGGCGCCGGCAAGACCACGCTGCTCAGCGTGCTCTCCGGCGCCTATCCGCCGAGCGCCGGAACGATCGCCTTCAAGGGCGATGACGTGACCGCCTTGCCGGCAACGCGGCGCTGCCGGCTGGGTCTGGTGCGCACCCACCAGGTGCCGAAACCCTTCGGCGGCATGACCGCTTTCGAGAATGTCTTCGTCGCTGCCTCGCACGGCGCCGGGCTCGGCCGCGACGAGGCCTATGAGGAAGCGCTCGGCTCGCTGAAGCTGTGCGGCATGCTTGGCGTCGCCAACCGGCGCGCCGAGACGCTCGGTCTGCTCGACCGCAAGCGGCTGGAACTGGCGCGCGCGCTCGCCGCAAAACCAACGCTGCTTCTGCTCGACGAGATCGGCGGCGGCCTGACCGACGGCGAGGCCGGCGAACTCGTCGAGACCATCCGCGAATTGCGCCGCCGCAAGATCGGCATCGTCTGGATCGAGCACATCGTCCACATCCTGTTGCAGGTGGCCGAGCGGCTGATCTGCATGGATGCCGGGAAGATCATCGCCGACGGCGAGCCGCAGGCGGTGATGGCCGACCCGCAGGTGATCAGCGCCTATCTCGGCGGAGGCCCGAAATGAGCCTGCTGTCGGTCGAGGATCTCGTTGTCCGGCATGGCCTGCTTCAAGCAGTGCGCGGCGTCAGCTTCGGCGTCGAACGCGGCGAAACGCTGGCGCTGGTCGGCGCCAATGGCGCGGGCAAGACGACATTGCTCAGGGCAATCGCCGGCGCGCATCAGGCAGCCTCCGGCCGCGTGGTCTTCGGCGGCGCCGACCTTTCCGGCGTGCCTTCGCATGAACGTGTCCGCAAGGGCATCGCCCTGGTGCCCGAGGGCCGGCGGCTCTTCGTGCAGATGACGGTCGAGGAAAACCTCCTGCTTGGCCGCAGCGCCGGTCGTCCCGGCGAGTGGAGCGTCGAGCGCGTGCTCGAAACCTTCCCCAACCTCAAACCGCGCCGTCACGCCAAGGCCGGGCATCTCTCGGGCGGCGAGCAGCAGGCGACGGCGATCGGCCGCGCGCTGATGAGCAATCCCGACCTCCTCCTGCTCGACGAAGTCTCGCTCGGCCTGTCGCCGCTGGTCGTCGACCGCGTCTACGCCTCGCTGCAGGGGCTGATCAGGTCCGGCACGACGATCATCCTCGTCGAACAGGATCTCAACCGCGCACTCTCCGTCTCCAGCAAGGTCATCTGCATGCTGGAGGGCCGGATCGCGCTCGCCGGCGACAGCAAGACCGTTTCGCGCGATGCGGTGACCAAAGCCTATTTCGGCCTGCACCGGAAAGGCGCCACAGGCGTGCCGGCATGATGAACCAGATCGTCCAGGGCATCCTGCTTGGCGGCTACTACGCGCTGATCGCCTGCGGCCTCTCCTTCATGTTCTCGGTGATGCGCATCATCAACCTTGCGCATGGCAGCCTCGCCGTGCTGTCGGCCTTCGCGCTATGGCTGCTCGCCTCGCGCTTCCACATCCCGCCCTTCCTCGGCTTGCTCATCGTGCTGCCGTTGATGGCCGCGATCGGCTGGGCCTTGCAGCGCTTCCTGCTCGAGCGCAGCGCGCGCGGTGGCGCGCTGCTGCCGATCCTCACCACCTTCGGTCTCGCCATCGTCATCGACAATGTGCTGTTCGAACAATTCGGCGCCGACACGCGCTCGCTGGCGCCTTTCATAGGCAGCCTGTCCTACGATTCCTGGGAATGGCCGGGCAGCATCTATGTCGGCAAGCTCGCGGTGATCATCTTCGTCGCCGCCGTCGTCCTGCTCGGCGGACTGCAGTTGTTTCTGACCCGCACCGGGCTCGGCCGCTCGATCCGTGCGACTTCGGAAGACCCTGATACAGCGGGGCTGGTCGGCGTCGATGCGCGCCGCGCCAACGCCATCGCCGCGGCGATCGCCATGGTCACCGTCGGTCTCGCTGGCGCCTTCCTCGGCATGCGCGCCACCTTCGATCCCTATGCCGGCGCCACGCAACTTCTGTTCGCCTTCGAGGCGGCGGTGATCGGCGGCGCCGGTTCGCTCTGGGGAACGCTGATCGGCGGCATCGTCCTGGCGCTCGCCCAGACGCTCGGCGCCAAGATACATCCGCAAGGTTTTCTCATCGGCGGTCATGTCGCTTTCCTGATCGTTCTGTTCATCCGCCTCTACACCTCAGGCCTCGGCCTGCGCGGCTTGCTGCGCATCTCCACGGAGAAGGCATCATGAGCGCCGCCTCCCCTGTCATCGAGCGCGGCACCGCCGCCTCGCGCTTTGCCGGCATCGGCGTGGCGGCCGTCATCCTGCTGCTCGCCATCGCACCGCAGTTCCTGTCCGCCGGCGCCGTCGACCGCATGACCGCTTTGTTCATCTATGTGATCCTCGCCGCCATGTGGAATGCGCTCGCCGGCTTCGGCGGACTGGTGTCGGTCGGCCAGCAGGTGTTCTTCGGGCTCGGCGCCTATTTCGCCATCCGGCTCGCCAATGCCGGGCTCAATCCGTTCGTCTCGCTCTTCATCTCGGCGGTCATTGTCGGCACGGTGTCATGGCCGATCTCGCTGTTCATGCTGCGCTTGAAGAATGGCGAGTTCGCCATCGGCATGTGGGTGATCGCCGCCCTTACTCACCTGCTCGTCAATCTCGACCGGCTGATCCAGGGCGAGACCGGCACGTCGCTGATCTCGCTCAACGTCTACGATGTGTCGACACGCAGGCTGACCATCTACTGGCTGGCGCTGGCCTCGATGACGGCGCTGCTCGCGATCCTGTTCGGCCTGTTGCGCGGCAGCACCGGTGCGGCCATCCGCGCCATCCGCGACAATGAGGATGCGGCAGCCTCCGTCGGCGTGCGCGTCACCGGCACCAAGCGGCTGCTCTTCGTGCTCGCCGCCTTCGGCATCGGCGTTGCCGGCGCGCTGTGGCTGGCGACCGCGATCACCTTCCAGCCAAAGACCTATTTCAGCGTGCAGTGGACGGCCTACATGATCTTCATGGTGCTGGTCGGCGGCATCGGCACCTTCGAAGGCGCCATCCTCGGCGCGCTGCTCTTCTTCCTCATCGAAACCTGGTTCGGCGGCACCGGCGTCTGGTACCTGATCGGGCTCGGCGCTACGGCGCTCGTCTTCTCGCTGCTCTTGCCGCGAGGCCTCTGGGGCACGCTCGAAGAGCGTTTTGGTTGGCGCCTGCTGTCGGTCGGCTACCGCGTCAGGCTTCCCGCCAGCGTGGCGGATCCGACCGGCGAGGCCATTTCACCAGCACCCACTGCGGCACACAGCGAGAAGGCATGAGCATGCTGTTCGGCAAGACGATCCTCATCACCGGCGTCGCCTCGGGCATCGGCGCCCGCACGGCGGAACTCGCGGGCCAACTCGGCGCCGACGTCATCGGCGTCGACCTGCGCGAGCCGGCCGGACATCAGGGCGTCTTCGTCAAGTCCGACATCTCGTCCAAAGCCGGCGTCGACGACCTCGTGGCGCGGTTGCCGCAGCGCATCGACGCGCTCTGCAACGTCGCCGGCCTTTCCGGCAATATGGGCGCGGCGCCGACGCTCGCCGTCAATTTCTACGGCCTGCGCGCGCTTTCCGAGGCGCTGGCGCCCAGGCTTCGCGAAGGCGGCGCCATCGTCAACGTTGCCTCCATTGCCGGCTACGGCTGGCGCGCCAATCTGAACCGCGCTGCCTCGATGGTCAGCATCGAAGGCTTTCCCGACGTCGCCAAGGTGATTGCCGACCATGCGGTGAAGAACGAGGAAGGCTACCCGGTCTCGAAGGAGCTTTTGCTCCTGTGGACCTTCCGCGCCGCGCATCACGACCTGTTCAAGAGCCGTGGCATCCGCGTCAACGCGGTCAGCCCAGGCCCGGTCGAGACGCCGATCCTGAAACAGTTCCGCTCGGTCCTCGGTGACGCCAAAGTCGACAGCGATATTGCCCGCGTCGACCGCGCCGGCACATCGGGCGACATCGCGCCGGTCGTGCTGTTCCTCTGCTCGGACGGCGCGCGCTGGATCAACGGCGCCAACGTGCCGGTCGACGGCGGCCTCGAAGCATCTATAAACGCCGAAGTGCTCGGCTTCTGAGACAATCTGCAACGCTCGATCGCGAGCGAGGAGAGACCCAATGGACATCGGACTTCTGATCGACGGCGACGAGCGGGCGGCGACCGGCAAAGCCTCCTATGAGCGCCTGGACCCATTCACCGGCAAGCTCGCGACGCGCGCCGCGGCCGCAAGCATTGCCGACGCCAACGCGGCCGTCGATGCCGCGGCCGCTGCCTTCGATGCCTGGTCGAAGACCGGGCCTGGCGAGCGCCGCGCGCTGCTTTCCAAGGCAGCCGACGTCATGGCCGCCAAGGTCGGCGAGTTCACGAAACTGATGATGGAAGAGACCGGCGCCACCGGTCCCTGGGCCGGCTTCAACGTCATGCTGGCGTCCAACATGCTGCGCGAGGCGGCGGCGATGACCACGCAGATTTCCGGCGAGGTTATTCCGTCCGACAAGCCCGGCACGCTTGCCATGGCGATCCGTCAGCCGGCGGGCGTGTGCCTCGGCATCGCGCCATGGAACGCGCCGGTCATCCTGGGCACGCGCGCGCTCGCCATGCCGCTCGCCTGCGGCAACACGGTCGTGCTGAAGGCCTCCGAAATGTGCCCAGGCACGCACCGCCTGATCGGCCAGGTGCTGGTCGAGGCCGGCCTGCCCAAGGGCGTGGTCAATGTCCTCACCAACGACCCGAAGGACGCGGCGGCTATCGTCGAGGCGCTGATCGCACACCCGGCGGTGAAGCGCGTCAACTTCACCGGCTCGACCAAGGTCGGCCGCATCATCGCCGAGCTCTCCGGGCGGCATCTTAAGCCGGCCCTGCTCGAGCTCGGCGGCAAGGCGCCGCTGGTCGTGCTCGACGACGCCGATATCGACGCAGCGGTCAATGCCGCGACCTTCGGCGCCTTCATGCATCAGGGCCAGATCTGCATGTCGACCGAGCGGCTGATCGTCGACGAGAAGATCGCAGACGAATTCGTCTCCAAGCTAGCCGCCCGCGCTTTGCAATTGCCGGCCGGCGACCCGCGCGGCCATGTCGTGCTCGGCTCGCTGATCAGCAGCCAGGCCGCTGACAAGATGGAAGAACTGATCGCCGATGCGACCGCGAAGGGCGCGAAATTGGCGGCTGGCGGCAAGCGCACCGGCACGGTCGTGGAAGCCACACTTCTCGATCACGTGACGCCCGCCATGCGCGTCTATGCGGAAGAATCCTTCGGTCCGGTGAAGCCGGTCATTCGCGTCAAAGGCGACGACGAGGCCGTGCGCGTCGCCAACGACACCGAATACGGCCTGTCCTCCGCCGTGTTCAGCCGCGACATCCGCCGCGCCATGGCGATAGCCGCGCGCATCCAGGCCGGCATCTGCCACATCAACGGCCCGACCGTCGGCGACGAGGCGCAGATGCCGTTCGGCGGCGTCAAGGGCTCGGGTTACGGCCGCTTCGGCGGCAAGGCCTCGATCGCCGAATTCACCGACCTGCGCTGGGTGACGATCGAGGATCCCGGACAGCACTATCCGTTCTGAGAGGCGCCTGCTTTTTCCCTTCTCCCCTTGTGTGGGGGAAGGAAGATATGAGCTCACCCCAGCGTCAGCCCCGCCTTCTTCGCCTCCTCGCGCAGGAACGGCAGGCCAACCTCGATGACGTCGCGCGGATCTTCCGCCACCGGCCGCCACACCGCGAGCCCGCCGGCAATGTCGACGTCGACATGGTTCATGCTTTCGAGCGTGATCGCGCCCTGATAGCCGATGTCGGCGATGGCCTTCATGCAGGCCGCCCAGTTCAGCATGCCACGCCCCGGCACGCCGCGGTTGGCTTCCGACACATGCACATAGCCGAGATAGGGCGCCGCCGCCTCGAAACCGGAAGCAAAGCTCTCTTCCTCGATATGCATGTGATAGGTGTCGAGATGAATGAAGATGTTGGGCGCGCCGATGCGCTCGATGATCTTTGCCGCGTCGATGCCGCGGTTGATCAGGTGCGTCTCGTATCGGTTGCAGGGCTCGATGCCGAGCTTCAGGCCGCGCGACTTCGCCGCCTTCGCCGCGCGTTCGAGGAAACGGCACATACCGTCGATTTCCCTTTGCGTCGGCGCGCGACCGGTGGTCTTGCCGATCGTGCCGTAGGTGACGCCGCCGAGCGCTTCCGCGCCGACCTCATTGCAGACCCGGAAAGCCGGTTCGAGGAAATCCAGCGCCTCGTCCGGCCGTTCGACCACATCGAGCGCGCGCGGCAGGCCGAGCGAGGGGACCAGTTCAACACGATAGTGATTGGCAAAGCTGCGCGTCCGCTTGGTGTCGATCTCCTCAGGCCGAAGCAAAGGGATCTCCATCAGCCCGATGCCGTATTCCTTGAGCCTGTCCATCTGCGGCTCGATGCGGGCAAGGTCCCAGACCGGTGCGATGGCGAAAGTGTGTAGTCCGAAGGTGTTCATGTCAGCCTCGTTGCTCATGCGCCGCCGCTGCGGCCGTATCGCCGCCGCCAACGATGCGGCTGACGACTTCGTTCATATTGGTGTTGGCGGTGACGAGATCGGCGTCCGCCCTGCCGTGGCGCAGCACGACAATGCGGTCGGTGACCGACAGCACGTCGTTCAGCCGGTGCGAGATCAGGATGACGGCGATCCCTTCGGACTTCAGCCGCCGGATGAGATCGAGCACGCTCTGCACCTCGCGCACGGCAAGCGCCGCAGTCGGTTCGTCCATGATGACGAGCTTCGGATTGAAGGTGAGCGCCCGCGCGATCGCCACCGTCTGCTGTTGGCCGCCGGAGAACGAACCGACCGACCGGTTTATCGACGGCAGATGCGCACCCAGCCGCTCGATCATTTTCGACGCTTGGCGATCCATCTCGCTTTTGTCGACGAAGCCGGGGAACAGGCCGAACAGCCTTTTCGTCGGTTCGCGACCGAGGAAGATGTTCGACGCCACGTCCTGTTGCTTGGCCAAAGAAAGATCCTGGTAGATCATTTCGATGCCGAGGCGCCGCCGCTGACCGGGGTCCAGCGCCAGGATATCCTTGCCGTCGAACTCGATCGAGCCGGTGTCGGCACGGTAGATGCCGGTGATGGTCTTCATCAGCGTCGACTTGCCGGCGCCATTGTCGCCGACCAACCCGACCACCTCGCCGGCTGCGACCGAAAGGTCGACGCCATGCAGCACGTCGACCGCGCCAAAACTCTTGCGGATGTTGTGGAGCGAGAGCAGGGTCATACGCGCGACTCCTTCCGCACCTGGTATTGGTCGATGAAGACCGCGAGGATCAGCACCGCGCCGATCGCCATCTGCTGGTAATAGGATTGCACGGCAAGCAGCGTCAGCCCGTTCTGCAAGACGCCCATGATCAGCGCGCCGATCATGGTGCCGAGGATCGAGGCTCGGCCGCCGAACAGATTGGTGCCGCCGATGATCGCCGCCGTGATGGCGGTGAGCTCGTAGTTGATGCCGGCGGTCGGATCGCCGGCATTGACCCGGGCGGTGAACAGCAGGCCGGCAAGCCCGGCCAGCGCGCCCGACAGCGTGTAGATGATGCGGCGGTGATGCTCGACGCGGATGCCCGCGGCTCGCGCAGCACCTTCGCTATCTCCCAGCGCCAGCGTGTGGCGACCGAAACGCGTATAGGCTAGCACCGCATGGGCGACGATGGCCGTCAGCACCAGGATGATCACCGGCATCGGGACGCCGAACGGCCGCCCCTGCCCGATATAGACGATCTCGGGCGGCAGGCCGTAGATCGCCCTGCCCTTCGAGATGACCAGCGCCAGACCGCGCGCCAGGCCCAGCATGCCGAGCGTGACGATGAAGGCCGGCACGAAGGCGCGGGTGACCAGCTGGCCGTTGATGTAGCCGGCGATCCCGCCGGCCAAGATGCAGGCGACCACCGCCAACACCGACGGCCAGCCGAGATTGACGGCGACAAAGGCGCCGGCCACGCCCGCAAGACCCATCACCGAGCCGAGCGACAGATCGAGCCCGCCCGAGCCGATGACGAAAGTGGCGGCGATCGCCAGCACGCCGATCGTCGAGGTCGCGAGCAGGATGTTGAGGAAATTGCTGAGCGACAGGAAATAGGGCGACAGCAGCGCCATCGCCGTGCTCAGCGCCAGAAGCACCACCAGCGACTCAAGTCTGATGTGGAGCCTTTCGACGGATGCGCGCTGCACCCGAGCCCAGAAGCCGGGCTGTTCAGAAGCCATGTCCTTGCACCTTGAGAGAGGGCAGTAAGGCAGTAGGGCTTAGGCAGTAGGGAAAATAGGAGAGCGATCCGAGCGGCACGCTGCCTATTTCCTACTGCCTATTTCCTACTCACTTCACATATTGCAGCATCGGCTCCTTGCCGGCGTCGATCACGTCCTTGGTCAGCACCAGCGTCGGCACGGCGATGCTGTCCTCGACCTTCTCGCCGGCCAGCGCCTTCTTGACGTTCTCGACCGCCTGCTTGCCGACCAGATAGGGAAGCTGCGCAACCGAGGCATTGAGGCGGCCTTCCTTAATCGACTTCACCGCGTCCGAATTGCCGTCGACGCCGATGATCGTCACCTGCGGGCCCTTACCGGCGGCGTAGACGGATTCCACGGCGCCCAGCGCCATGCCGTCATTGGCGCAGAAGATGGCGACGAGATCGGGATGCGCGGTCAGCGTGTCGGTGGCGATCGAGGCGGCCTTGCCGCGATCCCAGTCGCCCGGCAGCGAGGCGACGATTTCGAGCCCTGGCGCCAGTTCCTTCAGCTTGTCGGCAAAGCCCTTGGCGCGCTTTTCGCCGGTGATGTTGCCGGAGAGTCCTTCGATCACCAGCACCGGACCTTTGGCGTCCTTGCCGAGCTTGTTGGCGAGGTATTCGGCGCCCTGCGCGCCGGCGGCGATGTTGTCGGAGCCGATATGGAAGGTCACCTTGACGCCTTCCTTGTCCAGCACCGCCTGGTCGAGATTGTTGTCGAGGTCGACGATCTTGATGCCGGCGTCCTGCGCCGACTTCAGGCAAGGCAGAAGGTTGGTCGAGTTGATCGCGGCGGTGATCATCGCCACCGGCTTGCGCTCGAGCATCGTGTTGCAAAGGTTGAGCTGCGGCTCGGCCGCCTGGTCGCTCTCGGCCGCTTGCTGGAAGTATTTCACGCCGGCTTCCTTGGCGCCGTCCGCGACGCCCTGCGCCATCGCGCCCCAGAACGGGTTGGCCAGCGTCTTCATCAGCACACCATATTCGCCGTCCTCGGCCTTGGCGGTACCGACGGCGCAAAATGCAAGCGCGATACCCACGGCAAGGGTAAATCGATTTATCTTCAAAAAATGCGATGTCATTCGATCCTCCGTTGATCCTTGGCGCCGGATGCCTCGGCCAGGGCCGGCGCTAGCTTCCGTTCACGACAATGGGGGCTGTTGTCGGTCTCCTCCCCCGGAATGCGGACCGCTGCCTGGCGAGCCAACGGATTCCCGCATCAACACCTGGCAGGGCTCGAGCCGCGCCGTGGGTGGTCCCACGGCGCCCTCGATCCTGCGAAACAAAAGGTTCATCGCCTCGCTGGCGATCTGGCGCACCGGCTGCACCACTGCGGCGATCGCCGGCCATGTCACCTGCATCCATTCCGCATCGTCGAAGCCGACCAGCGAGATGTCGTTCGGGCAATGCCAGTCACGCCGGCGGAACTCGGACAGCGCGACGAGCGTGCCCTTCAAAAGCAGCGAATAGACGGCGGTCGGCCGCTCTCCCCTGGCAAAGTAATCTCGCAGCGAAGCCCTCAACGGCTCGACGCTGACTTCCGAGGTGATGACGTCGATGCGCACCGATGGGTTGAGCGCCAGCGCTTGCGCGCGAAAACCCTCGAGGCGGGCGCGCACTGTCGCCGCCTGCTCGGCAAGGCCGATGACGAGGATATGGCTGTGGCCCTTGCCGACCAGCATTCGCGCCACCTCGGCGCTGGCGGAGGCGCTGTCGGCCGATACCGTATCGAAGGCGTCGTCGGATAAGACGCGGTCGATCAGCACGCCGGTCATGCCGTGGGCTTTCATGAAGGCGGCCGCCGGACCATGCTCGTTGCGCACCGGCGCCAGCACGACGCCGGCAACACGCCAGTCATGCATGCGGGCAAGGATTTCCTTCTCGCGCGCCTCGGATTCACGGCTCGATGCGGCGACCAACGTGTAGCCGCGCTGTTCGGCAAGGCCTTCGAGCTCGGTGACCATCTGGCCGAAGAACTCGCTCTCGAACTCGGGCATGATGGCGCCGATGATGCGGCGCTTGGCGCGACGCATGTCGGAGGCTAGTGGATCGACGCGATAGCCCAGACGCTCGACGGCGTCGAACACACGCTGCGCGTTTTCCGGCTTGACCGTGGTGACGCCGGCCAGCACCTTGGAGACAGTGGCCGCGGACACGCCGGCATGACTTGCCACGTCGTGGATCGACGGACGCCGCTGCCGGATTTGGTGTTGTGCCATTGACCTCCTCCCGAGGGCAGGCAGCCGATTTTCTGCCTCGCTACTGTAATCGATAAATCGATTTTTCGTTCTTGTAAATCGTTTCATCGGGAGTAAGACTTGAATGCGTGATTGACGCGATCCAATCGCGCCCGGAGGAAAAACATGCCCGACAAAGCCTTGCCGCTGGTCATCAGCGCGCCCGAACCGCGCACATTGGAGCTCATCTTCACGCCGCCACAGCTGGCGCGCCTGCGCAAACACTATCGCATTGTCGAGACCACCCCGGAAGGCGTTGCCGCCTTGCCCGCCGATACTCTGGCCGAGGCGCGTTTTATCATCGGCCAGCCGCCGATTTCAGCTGAGACGCTGGAGAAGCTGAAGACGCTGCGCTGCATCTTCAATGTCGAGACGAACCTGCTCAACAACATGCCCTATGAGACGCTGTTTGCGCGCGGCATCCATGTCGTCACCACGGGCCTGGTCTTTGCCGAGCCGGTCGCGGAGCTCGGCCTTGCCATGGCGCTGAATCTCGCCAGAAACATCGTCGACGCCGATCTCGCCTTCCGGCAAGGCAAGGAGATCTGGGGCGGCGACGGCAACCAGACCGCGCGGCTTCTCTCCGGCGCCGATGTCGGCATCATCGGCTTCGGCGATCTCGGCCGCGCGCTCAACCGGTTGCTGACCGGCTTCCGCACCCGCACCAAGGTCTACGATCCGTGGCTGCCGCCGTCGATCCTGATCGACAATGGCGTCGAGCCGGCCTCGCTGGATGAGGTGTTGTCGCAAAGCGATTTCGTCTTCGTCGTCGCTTCGGTCACCAGCGAGAACCAGGGTTTCCTCGGCGCGGACGCATTTGCCAAAATGCGCAAGGGCGCGGCCTTCATCCTGCTCAGCCGCGCCGGCGTCGTCGATTTCGCGGCACTCATGGCGGCGGTGAAGAGCGGCCATATCATTGCCGCAAGCGACGTCTTCCCGGAGGAGCCGCTGGCGCAGGACCATCCTGTCCGCGCCCTCCCCGGCTTCCTGCGCTCGGCGCACCGCGCCGGGGCGCTCGACATCGCCTTCAAGCGGATGGGCGACATGGTGCTTGAGGACATGGACCTCATCGACCGCGGCTTGCCGCCACTGCGCTCCAAGCGCGCCGAGCGCGAGACGGTTTCGCGCATGCGCTCCAAGCCCGTCGACCGGAATTGAGCTGAAACAAGCCGCCTAAAGCGTGCCGAGCCGAAGCGCGTCGCAAGCGATTTGCCAAGCCGTCTCCACACGCCGCCGGGCCGCGGCCTCCGCCGCTTCCGGCTTGCGTAAGCGGATCGCATCTATGATCGCGTGCATTTCGGCGAACGCCGGCTCGCGGCGGTTTGCATCGTCTCGTCGCCCGGTGTTTTTCGATCCGGGCGCGGCTTTCCTGTTTCCCGCTTAAGCAGTTGATTGTCGCTCCGGATCGAGCCTCGGCTATGAACAAAATTTGATTTTGCCGCGATGGTCCGGTCAAGGCGGCCTCACGCATCGTTGAATGCCGCAGCGCAACATGACCGATCTGTAAGCTGACAGCGCAGCGTCGACAGGACTACTGTCCCGCCGATCGACGAGGTCGATCCCAACCTCCAACCATGCTGAAAAGGCTAGATATTCTGGCCCCCAGGTGGACGGCGTCATGAGCATTTCATCAACGCAGCAAGCCAGTCGCAAACGGCAGCATCGCTCTCGGAGCATCGTGCTTTTGGCCGTACTCATTCTGCTTGGCGGCGGCTATGGCCTATGGCGCAACCATGCCCAGGCAAAGGCTGCCGCGAGCGCGGCGTCGGCGCAGCCCGCGCCCAAGGTTCCGGTCACTGTCGCCACGGTGCGGAGGGCCGATTTCCCACTTTATCTATACGGGCTCGGCACGGTGACGCCGCTGAACAGCGTCAGCATCTCGAGCCGTGTCGCCGGTGTCGTCGACCAGGTCCCGGTCGAGCAGGGGCAGATGGTCAAGCAAGGCGACTTGCTTGCCGAGATCGACCCTCGCCCCTATCAGGCCGCACTCGACCAGGCAAAGGCCAAGGAGGCGGAGGACGAAGCGACGCTCAAGAATGCGCAAGTGGTCCTCAAACGCCTCTCCACGCTCCTGCAAAAGACATTCGAAACCCAGCAGGATGTCGACAACCAGCAGGCGGTGGTCACGACCACCGCCGCCACGATCGAGGGCGACAAGGCGGCCATCGAGGCGGCGCAGCTCAACCTCGACTTCACCAGGATCACGGCGCCGCTGTCCGGTAAGACGAGCTTCCGCACCATCGATCCGGGCAACATCGTGCAGGCCGGCCAGAGTCCCGGGCTTTTCACTCTCGTGCAGCTTCAACCCATCTACGTGTCGTTCACGCAGCCGCAGGACGAGGTCGCGACCATCAACAAGGTTTTCACGGCCGGCCCCATGCCGATCGACACGCTTGGCGCGGATATGAAGACGGTGCTGGCCAGCGGTAAGCTGGAAGCGGTCCAGAACCAGGTCGACCAGGCCTCCGGCACGATTTCGCTCAAGGCGACATTCGCCAACCAGGACAATGCTTTGTGGCCGGGTCTTTCGGTCAACACGCGCATGCGCATCGGCACGATGTCAGGCGCGATCGTGGTGCCGGACGAAGCCGTCCAGCATGGCCCTGACGGGCTCTTCGCCTATGTCGTCGGCGACGACGGCAAGGTCCATCGGCAGACCGTCAAGACAGGTCCTTCGGATGGCGGCGAGACGGTCGTGACCGATGGTCTGAGCCAAGGGCAGCGTGTCGTGATCGCCGGCCAATACCGCGTGGTTGACGGCGCAAGTGTCGACGCCACGCCCCCACCCGGTGCCGGCCAGACGCAGGCTGGCACCGCGCAGCCCGGAGGTGCAAGCTGATGGCTGCGATCGGTGTTTCCACGCCTTTCATCCGCTACCCGGTCGCTACCTCGCTCCTGATGATCGGCGTGCTGTTCGTCGGCGTCGTCGCCTATCTCAACCTGCCGGTCGCGCCGATGCCCAACGTCGACTTCCCGACGATCCAGGTGTCAACCAGCCTGCCGGGCGCCGACCCGATCACCATGGCGTCGTCGGTGACCCAGCCGCTCGAGACGCAGTTCGCGCAAATCCCCGGCATTGCCGAAATGACGTCGAGCAGCCTGTCAGGCTCCAGCCAGGTCACGCTGCAATTCGCTCTCAACGTCGACATCGCATCGGCCGCCGGGCTGGTGCAGTCGGCCATCAACGCCGCCGGCGGACAATTGCCGAAGAACCTCCCCAATCCGCCCACCTATAGGGAGGTCAATCCGACCGACTCGCCGATCATGCTGATCGGGGCGAGCTCGACGGACTTGCCGCTGACGACGTTGAGCGACGACGTCTACACCAAGCTTGCGCAGGTGATCAGCCATGTCGACGGCGTCGGCCAGGTGCTGGTCGGCGGCCAGCAGACGCCGTCGATCCGGGTCCAGCTCGATCCGGCCAAGCTGGCGGCAAGGGGCCTGTCGCTCGAAGCGGTGCGCACCCCGCTCTCGATCGGCACCGTGGACCTGCCCAAAGGCAACATCCAGGGCGAGGTGCGCTCCTTCACCATCTTCTCCAACGATCAGATGACCGCGGCCGACGATTGGAACAACGCCATCATCGCCTATCGCGACGGCGCGCCGGTGCGGGTCAAGGATGTCGGCCGGGCGGTGCTCGACGCGCAGGACTACACCCAGGCCGGCTGGGCCGACACGACGCGCGGCGTCGTCCTCGTCATCTTCAAGGAGCCAGGCGCCAACATCATCGACACGGTCGACAAGATCAAGGCGGAGCTGCCGATGCTGACCGCCTCGATGCCGGCCTCGCTCAAATTGCAGGTGCTTTCGGATCGCACCCAGACCATCCGCGCTTCGGTAGCGGACGTGCAGTTCACGCTGATGCTCACCATCGGGCTGGTCGTGATGGTGATCTTCCTGTTCCTGCGCAATGTCTGGGCGACGGCCATCCCAGCCTTCACCGTCCCGCTGGCGCTGCTCGGCGCCTGCGGCCTGATGTGGTCCGCCGGCTATTCGATCGACAATCTGTCGCTGATGGCCTTGACCATCTCCATAGGCTTCGTCGTCGATGACGCCATCGTCATGCTGGAGAACATCGTCCGCTACATCGAGCATGGCGAGAAGCCAATGCAGGCAGCGATCCGCGGCGCCAGCGAGATCGGCTTCACCATCATGTCGATCTCGATCTCGCTGGTAGCGGTGCTGATCCCATTGCTCCTGATGAGCGGCATCATCGGTCGCCTGTTCAAGGAGTTCGCGGTGACGCTGGCCATGACCATTCTGGTTTCGGCCTGCGTTTCGCTGACGCTTACCCCGATGCTCGCCTCACGCTTCATCAAGCCGGCGGCCGAGGAACACCACGGCAGGCTCTACCGCTGGAGCGAAAGCGTCTTCGACGGCATGCTGCGCGCCTATGAGCGCGGCCTCGACCGGGCGCTTGCGCATCGTTTCATCACCCTTCTGGTGTTCCTGGGCTGCGTGGCGCTGACCGGCTATTTCTTCACCCTTGTCCCGAGCGGCTTCTTTCCGCAGCAGGATACCGGCCTGATTTTCGGCCAGGTGATCGCCGGCCAGGATGTCTCCGCCGGCCAGATGCAGTCCTATATGGCGCGGTTTGCCGGGATCGTCTCCAAGGATCCGGCGGTTGCGCATTTCGCGGCATCGACGGGCGGCAGCGGCAACACGCAGAACACCGGCCGCATGTTCATCCAGTTGAAGCCGCGCGACGAGCGCGACGCTTCGGCCGACCAGATCATCCGCCGGTTGCAGCCGAAACTCGCGGCCGTTCGGGGCGCGCGCCTGTTCATGCAAGCCTCGCAGGACGTGCGTGTCGGCGGCAAGCTGTCCGCGTCGCAATACCAGTATGTGCTGGAAAGCAGCGACCTCGACACGCTGGACAGCTGGGCGCCCAAGCTGTTGACGGCCTTGCAGCGCCTGCCCGAATTGCGGGACGTCTCGACCGATCAGATGAGTTCCGGCACCACGCTCACGCTGCAGGTCGATCGCGACCAGGCTGCTCGCTACGGCCTGACGGCCAACGACGTCGACAACACGCTCAACGACGCTTTCGGCCAGCGCCAGATCGCCCAATATTTCACCCAGCTTTCGACCTATGACGTGATCATGGAGGTGCTGCCGTCGCTGCGCGGCAACCTCAAGGCGCTCGACCAGATCTATCTGACGACATCGAGCGGTTCGCAGGTGCCGCTCTCGGCCATCGCCAAGTGGACGACGAAGCCGGTGCAGCCGCTGGTCATCAACCATGAAGGCCAGTTCCCGTCGGTGACGATCAGCTTCAACCTGGCGCCCAATGTAGCGCTGGGACAGGCCACCGCCGCGATCGACAGGACCGCCGCCGAGATGCGGCTGCCCGCCACCATCCAGACCAGCTACACGGGCACGGCCCAGGCCTTCCAGCAGTCGCTGTCATCCGTGCCGGTGCTCATCCTCGGCGCATTGGTCGTGGTCTATTTGATCCTCGGCATCCTCTACGAAAGCTACATCCACCCGCTGACCATTCTGTCCACCCTTCCCTCGGCCGGGCTTGGCGCGCTGGGAACGCTGCTCGTCTTCCACATGGAGTTCAACCTGATCGGCCTGATCGGCGTCATCCTGCTCATCGGCATCGTGAAGAAGAACGGCATCATGATGGTCGACTTCGCCATCGCGGCGGAACGGGACCAGCATCTCAGTTCGCTGGAGTCGATCCGCCAGGCCTGCCTGCTCAGGTTCCGCCCCATCATGATGACCACCATGGTCTCGATGCTCGGCGCGCTGCCGCTAATGCTGGAGAACGGCACCGGGGCGGAGATCCGCCAGCCCCTCGGCTACACGATGTTCGGCGGACTGCTCGTCAGTCAGGCGCTGACGCTCTTCACCACACCGGTGATCTATCTCTACCTCGACGATCTTTCGCATTGGCTGAGCTCGTTCCGCGGTCACGAAGAAAGCCATGACGAGCCGGAACTCCCGCTGGACGAGATCAGCCTTGCCCGACGCAAGCTGGCGGCCGAGTAGCGGCAGGCATCCCCAGAAGCCAGCAACATTCTTTCGTAAGCCATTGATCGCAATAGCGGTTGTCCGGCTGAATTGTCGGCGGAGCTCCGCCAGCATCCACATCCGATCGCCGTTCCCAGGCGACGCAACAAGGTCGTTGACAAGCAAATGCCTGAATAATAAGTTCGGTTACAGAACGAATTAATCCGAGGCCCGCCGTGAGCGATCTGCCGCGTATTTCCCGCCAGTTCTCGCAACGCTCCGTCATGGAGGCGATCGTCCACGGCGGGCCGATATCGCGGGCCTCGATTTCCAAGCTCACCGGCCTTTCGAAGCAGACGATTTCGGAAATCGTACGTGGCCTCGAGCAGGAAGGCTGGGTACAGGAGACCGGACGCACCAGCGGCCATGTCGGACGCACCGCCGTCACCTATGAGCTTGTCCACGACGCCGCCTACATTATCGCTGTCGACCTGGGCGGCACCAAGGTGCGCGTGGCGCTGACCGACCTCGCCTGCCAGATCTTCGCCGAAGCGGCGACGCCGACCGATCCGCGCGGCGGCCAGTTCATCATCGACCAGATCGCGGCGCTCGCCTTCCAGGCCGCGGCCAGGGAGCGGATTCCCCGCAAGAAAATCCGCCTTGCCGTCATCGGCGCGCCGGGCGCGCCTGACCCCGCGACCGGCCGCATCCTGCTCGCGCCGAACATCGCCGGCTTCGATGCCATGAATGTGCTTGACGCCTTTGAGAAGGCGCTCGGCGTCGCGGTGATGATCGAGAACGACGTCAATCTCGCCGTGCTTGGCGAGAATTGGCTGGGCCAGGGCCAGGGTATCGACAATCTCGCCTATATCGCGCTTGGCACCGGCGTCGGCAGCGGCCTGATGCTGGGCGGCCATCTGGTGCGCGGCGCCACCCATGCGGCGGGCGAAATCGGTTTCATGCCGATCGGCGCCGATCCGTTCGCCGCGGAATCGCTGCGCACCGGCGCTTTCGAGCGGGCGGTGGCGACGCATGCGATGACCGAGCGCTACAGATCCCTGACCGGCACCCAGGTCGCGGTCCCCGCGATCTTCGAGAATGCCGCAACAGGCGACAAGGCAGCGCTCATAGTGCTCGACGAGACGGCGCGCTATCTGGCGCAAGGCATCGCCGCGATCGCCGCCGTCGCCAATCCGGAAAAGGTAATACTGGGCGGCTCGATCGGCCTCAGGCCGGAAATCCTCTCACGCGTCAAAGCCTTGATACCGCTCTGCTTCCCCTACCCTGTCACCGTCGAGGCGGGCGAGCTGGGCGCGCGGGCGGCGCTGATCGGCGCCGCCGCGATCGGCCTTGGCCAGCTGCACAACACGCTCTTCGGCGTCGACGCGCCGGACGGCCGGATTTCACTTCCCACCGCCCAGGCGGCTGCCCTGAAGGAGGTCGTGCTGTGACCAGCGACATCACAACCCGGCTGCGCGCCGCTCTCGATTCCGACCAGGCGCTGGCGCTGTTCAGGGGCGCGATCGGCCGCGACAGCATCACCGGCAATGAAGCGAATTTCGTCGACTTCCTCGAAGCGAAAATGCGTGAGCTGGGACTGAGCGGCTTGAGCCGCGCGGATTTCCTGCCCGGCAGGCCGAACATCTGGGGCGAGCGCAAGGGAACTGGCCAGGGCAAGCGCCTGCTGTTCATCGGCCATACCGACACCGTCCATGTCGACGGCTGGCGCGAGCATTGGGCCGGCACCGAGCGCGAGGACCCGTTCGGCGCGCCCATCGTCGACAACGCGGTCTGGGGCCGCGGCTCGGGCGATCTCAAGGCCGGCATCACCGCCTCGCTGGCGGCGCTCTCGCTGCTCTACAAGGCCGGCATTCGCCTCAAGGGCGATGTCGCCTTCGCCTTCGTCGGCGATGAGGAAAGCGGTCAGCCCGGCACCGGCGTCTCCGCCGGCATCAAGCATTTCGTCGAGCGCATCGAGGCCGGCGAGGTCGCGGCGCCCGACTTCACCGTCTATGTCGAGCCGACGCGGCTTGCCGTCTACGCCGCGCAGATCGGCTTCTTCATCACCGACATCACGATCACCGGCAAGTCGGCCTATTTCGGCGTGCCGGAGCTCGGCAAGGATGCGCTGCGCGCCGCGCATGCCGCAATGACGGCGCTCTGGAAGCATTCGGACGCGGTGGCTGCCCGCGCCGAGCACAAGCTCACCGGGCGCGGCTTCCTGCTGATCACCGGCCTAACCGGCGGCGGCTATATCGCCGTGCCCGAGCGATGCACGCTGTCGCTGATCCGCAAGCTCCTGCCGGGCGAGGACCTCGACACGGCCGCCGCCGAGATAGAGGCCGCGGTGCGCGGCGCGATCACCGATCCGGAGATCACCGTCGAGTTCGCCTATCCGGCCGGTCGCGACCACAGGCTGGGCGGCACCGCCGCCGAGATCGACGAGACGCGCGCCGAAGTCGCCCTGCTTTCGGACTCGATGGCAGGCGCCATGGGCGGACGCGGCATGATCGAGGGCGCGCCCTTCTGGTCGGAATCCTCGTTCTTCGTCAATCGGCTGGGCATTCCCGCCGTCTATTGCGCGCCGGGCGACATCCGCAACTGCCACACTTTCGAGGAGCACGTCGATGTCGAGGAATACCTCGCCGGCATCGTCGGCTTCGCAGCCTTCATGGCCCGCTATTGTGGCGTGGCCGACTGAAAGATCAACGAAGCAGAAAATGGGAGACTGAAACATGCTGATGAAGAAATGGATTGCCGCCACCCTGGCCGGCGGGTTGATGCTCGCCGCCGGCGCGGCTCACGCGCAGACGGTCGGACCGCAGGGCGAGACCGCCACCCCGAGTTCCAGCCTGACGCTGAGCGATGCCGACATCGCGGCCCTGAAGGACAAGGGCTACAAGGCAGCCCTTCTGTGGCACACCTCTTCCGACTTCACCAACGCGGTGACCGCGGGCGCCACGGACGAGTTCGCCCGGGCCGGCATCTCGATCGCGGTCAAGACCGACGCGCAGTTCGACGCCGCCCGCCAGCGCAGCGACATCGAGACCGCGCTCGCCGCCAAGCCGAACGTCATCCTGGCGTTGCCTCTAGACCCTGTCACTTCCGCCGAAGCCTTCCGCCAGGCGGTCAAGGATGGCGTCAAGCTGGTGTTCCTGTCCAACCTGCCCAAGGATTACAAGCAAGGCACCGACTACGCCTCGATCGTCACCGACGATCTCTACCAGATGGGCAAGCAGGCGGCCGATGCCATGGCCAAGGCCATCGGCGGCAAGGGCAAGGTCGGCTATATCTTCCACGACGCCAATTATTACGTCACCAACCAGCGCGACCAGTCCTTCAAGAAGACCATCGAGAAGGATTATCCCGACATCAAGATCGTCGCCGAACAGGGCATTTCCGACCCGGCCCGTGCCGAGGAACTGGCCAATGCAATGCTGCTGCAGCATCCCGAACTCGACGGCATCTATGTAACCTGGGCCGAGCCCGCCGACGGCGTGCTTTCGGCGCTGCGCGGCGCCGGCAACACGCACACCAAGATCGTCACGCTCGATCTTGCCGAGCCGGTCGCCCTCGACATGGTCAAGGGCGGCAATGTCGCGGCACTCGTCGCCGATAAGGCCTATGAACTCGGCCGCGCCATGGCCGCCTCCGGCATGAAGTCCCTGCTCGGCCAGCAGACGCCCGCCTTCGTCGTGGCGCCGGCGCTGACCGTAACCAAGGAAAATGTCTCCCAGGGCTGGAAGGATTCGTTGAACCGCGATGCACCGCAGTCGGTGCTCGACGCGGCCAAGTGAAGCCCACGCTCCGGCTCGGCTTACCGGGCCGGAGCTCTCTTCCTGAACAAAAAGGGGAACCGATATGCGCAAAGCATTGAGTATCATGACTGTATTGGCGAACCTGTTCGCCGCTCACGCCTTCGCCGCCGAAGGCGTCACCACCGGCCCGAACGGCGAGAAGCCGGTTCCGGCGGCCTCGCTGACGCTGACAGAGGCGCAGGAGCAGCAGATCAAGGACGGCAAGTTCACCGCAGCTCTCGTCTGGCACGAGATGAGCGAGTACACCAATGCCGTCAACGCCGGCGCGCGCGACGAGTTCAAGCGTCTCGGCGTC